>NZ_JBMOSM010000012.1:0-201064 GCF_049316025.1 Paenibacillus sp. NPDC058898
CAGATTTGTGGTCAGGCTAGCGTCTTTAGGCGCAGTTTGGCAACAGGGGGTTATACCCCAAGTGCAAACCACCCGTTGGACGGGTGGTCATGATTTCTTTCCTACCAATAATTGATTTATAGTGAAAAATAAAAAGAATTTGCATTGATATTTCACATAGAGCAATGTTAATATCTTATTAAATATAAAACATTTT
The DNA here is from genome assembly GCF_049316025.1 of Paenibacillus sp. NPDC058898. Lineage (NCBI taxonomy): Bacteria > Bacillati > Bacillota > Bacilli > Caryophanales > Paenibacillaceae > Paenibacillus > Paenibacillus sp. NPDC058898. The sequence continues at coordinate 197 of NZ_JBMOSM010000012.1, forward strand.
ATATTAATATGAATTAAATTCAGGCTGAAGGCTTAACTAAGGGCATTGACATCTTGGTTTTTCTTTTTGTGAAAGGGTTTACAAGAATGAAATCGGGAACGAAGGGAGAATCGTATGCACAAGAGCATGGTGCGTAAGATGGCTGTGGCAGGGATAGCGGCAGTTTTACTGGTTGGAGGTTTAGGCTCTGCAGGTCAAGGACCTTCGGCGAGCGGTCTGGAGGTAAACGCGGAGGCAGCGCCGCTAAAGAAGGGGGAGAAGGCGCCTATATTCCGAGAGGCATCCGTTCATGATCCGTCCGTCATTAAAACAGGGGATACATACTATGTGTTCGGTTCCCACCTGGCCGCCGCCAAATCGAAGGACCTGATGAGCTGGGGCATGGTGGCGTCGGGGGTCTCGAATGGCAACCCGCTGATTCCGAACGTGACGGAGGAATTGAAGGAAACGCTGGAATGGGCACAGAGTGATACCTTGTGGGCAGCCGATGTGATTCAGCTGGCAGACGGCAAATTCTATATGTACTATAACGCCTGTAAAGGGGATTCTCCGCGATCTGCCATGGGGATTGCGGTTGCAGATCAGATTGAGGGGCCTTATAAGGATACGGGCATTATTCTGAAATCTGGCATGTGGGACGAGATCAGTGAGGATGGAACCATCTATGATGCAACGAAGCACCCGAATGTGGTGGATCCGGATGTGTTCTTTGATAAGAACGGCAAGCTGTGGATGGTATACGGCTCCTATTCCGGCGGGATTTTTATCATGGAGCTGGATCCGAAGACCGGAAAACCGCTGCCTGGGCAGGGATACGGCAAGAAGCTGCTCGGCGGCAACCACAGCCGGATTGAAGGGCCGTACATGCTCTACAACCCGGTGACGGATTATTATTATCTGTATCTGTCCTATGGCGGATTGGATGCGGTTGGCGGCTACAATATGCGGGTCGTCCGCTCCAAAAATCCGGACGGTCCTTTCTACGATGCGGAGGGTAACGATATGAGAGAGGTGAAGGCGAATCCTTCCCTTCCGCTCTTTGATGACCGGTCGATTGAGCCGTATGGCGTGAAGCTGATGGGGAACTATTTGTTTAAGCGTTTGATCGGCGATCCGGGAACGGGAATTGGCACGGGGGCCGTATCGCCGGGCCATAACTCCGTCTATTACGATGAACGGAATGGAAGAACATTCCTCATTTTTCACAGCCGCTTCCTACAGCGGGGGGAAGAGCATGAAATCCGGGTGCATGAATTGTATATGAACCAGGACGGCTGGCCGGTATCCGCTCCATACCGCTATGCGGGTGAAGAAGCCAAGGAATCCAAGAAAATCACGCCGAATGATGCGGCAGGAGACTACAAGCTGATTCAACACGGAAAAGATATTTCGTCCGTCATCAAAGAATCGGTGCCAATGGAGCTTCATAAGAACGGCAAAGTTACGGGCGAAGCAGAAGGCACATGGAAGATCAGCGGAAAGCGGGATGTGCAGCTTACCCTGGATGGAAAGAGTTATAAAGGCGTATTAACTCCGCAGTGGGATCCGGAAGCGAAGCGGCAGGCGATGACCTTTACGGCCCTCGCGGCCGATGGAACCGCCGTGTGGGGTGTTCGTCAGTTTGATCGGAGCGACAGGGAACTTGTGGATGCCGTGCAGAAGGACCTGTTCCTCGGGGATGTGAGCGGTGTGTTCTATGATCTTGATTTGCCGTCAGAGGCTTCCGGCAGTGCGGTCATTCGCTGGAGTTCCTCTCATCCCGAGGTTGTATCAGCCGAAGGTAAGGTCCATCGTCCTGCTGCCGGGGCCGGGGACGCGAAGGTGACGCTGACCGCTCAGATAACGAAGGGTAAAGTGAAGACTTCCAAAGCCTTTGACGTGACCGTGCTGCAGCAGTCGGCAGGGCCGTTGCTGCTGAATTATCCATTCAGTGAGAATGAGGGTGGCTCGGTATTAGACAGCTCGGATAATGGATTTCACGGCAAGGTCCTTGGAGGGGCCCAGTGGAATGAGAAGAGCCGGCAGGGAGGCGGAATGGACTTTGGCGGGACAGACGGCTACATTGAGCTGCCGAGTCGGGTTACGGATACAGAGGACTTTACCTTTGCGGCTTGGGTATATTGGAAGGGTGGAGCACCCTGGCAGCGAGTGCTGGACGTAGGGAATGGACTTGCCAGGCATATGTTTCTGACACCATCCCAGCATTCGGGCGTTCTTCAATTCACGCTGCATGGCAGTGAGGGAGACCAGAGTCTCTTGTCAAAGGCACCGCTGCCGAGCCATGAATGGACGCATGTTGCGGTCACGCTGCAAGGGAATACCGGTAAGCTGTACGTGAACGGTCAAGTCGTTGCATCTGGTGATCATATGAAACTGAATCCGAATGAACTACTGGCAACGGAAGCTTATTTAGGTAAAAGCCGTTTTGCGGCCGATCCTTATTTTAACGGGAGCTTGGATGAGGTGCGGATTTATAACGAGGCGCTAACCGACAGCGAAATCAAGAAGCTGGCGGAATGACTTTACACAGTGCAATCATGCGTTATGAGTTATGAGTTATGAGTTATGAGTTATGAATTTTGGGTTTTGAGTTTTGCGTGCAGACTACCGTCTGCACGCTTTTTTGTATTGGCGTTTAAAATAACGGTTGACAGAAGGATGTATATCAGATATCTTAATATTAAGTTAAGTGACTATATAAAAGTTAGTTGGTTGAAAGGAGTAAGTTTAAAGTATTTAAACGTTAGCGAAGATGAAGCAGGTTAATCATTCTATATGTATATATCTTTAAATTAAGATATTGATGAATGGTATCGATGAATTTCTATAAATAATAAAAATGAATATGGAGGCGTATAAAATGGCTATAGATATTGGATTGTTGTTACTTCGTTTGGTGGTTGGGTTGTCGTTCATGGCGCACGGTGCACAGAAGCTGTTTGGATGGTTTGGCGGTTACGGGCCGAAAGGGACAGGCGGCTGGATGGAATCGGTTGGCATTAAGCCTGGTGTCGCAATTGCGGTGTTGTCAGGTCTGATGGAACTGGTTGGCGGGCTGTTGTTTGCTGCCGGATTTCTCACGGTGCTCGGTGCAGCGCTAATCACGCTAACGATGCTGGGTGCAATTGTGAAGGTGCATGGCCGGAACGGGTATTGGTCTACAGCGAATGGATATGAGTATAATCTGCTGTTGATCGCAGTCGCAGTTGCACTGGCACTCACGGGTGCAGGTGCATATTCACTGGATGCGGTAATCTTTAACTAATCGATAATGGGGGCGTGCAGATATGAGTGATCTGACAACATTAATTAAGAGCCGGAGATCGGCTAATCTGTTTATGGAAGGGATTGAAATCCCGGATAAGGATTTGAATGATATATTTAATGAAGTTAAATATGCACCTTCGGCTTTTAATTTGCAGCATACACACTATGTTGTAGTTAAGGATCCCGATATCAAGCACAAAGTTTATGAAGCCGCCAACAAGCAGCATAAGATACTCACTGCATCGGCCGTTGTCGTTGTGCTGGGGAATAAGCAGGCCTACCGGGAAATCGGGAAAATGAACGAGGGCTTTCTGAATTTGGGCGTGATCGACAAGCTCGAATATGACATGACGGTTGAATCCGTCACGAACTTTTATGAAGCGGGTGGAGAATCCTTTATGAGGGATGAAGCCATTCGCAATGCCAGTCTATCCGCGATGCTGCTGATGATGGTGGCCAAGGACAAGGGGTGGGATACCTGTCCGATGATCGGTTTTGATCCCGTGGCTCTGCAGAAGGAACTGGATATCCCGGATGCTTATGTGCCTGCCATGCTGATCGCGATCGGCAAGGAAGATGCAAGAAAGCCACGTCCCCGGGGTTACCGCAAGCCTGTACTGGAATTTGTAAGCTATAATCAATTTTAAATGATGCATGATATGAGAGGGAGCTCCCGCTGCAGGTCTTTAGATCTGACGGGAGCTTTTTTTCATCCGCTTTGATAAACAATCCTCTCCGTTTTGACGATGATGAATATAAAGAGATCGGTGCAGCGCCAATCCTAAATATGATTGTATTCATTATATATGGGGGTGAACGAAATGAAGACGAGGAAGCGGGCGTATCAGCGATCCGGACAGAACATAGTGCTGGCTGTCATGACAATTATGTTACTGGTGGCATGCACGAAGGAGGTACCGGGATCCATACCGCAAAATAGATCGACTGCCGCCGAGTTGAGCGCAGGAGAAGCTGGGAATCCATCGGAAATGCCGGCAGCGGCAACGGTAAGCTCGCGTACGGCATTCCAGTCGGAAAATCAAAGCAATCACCAGGTTAAGCAAGAAGCGGAGTCGCCAGAAGGGGAGTCCAATTATGACCCGATTGAAGCAGTTCTCAATATGTATGAGGCGCTTCAGGCTAACGATTCTACATTATATTTCCGTTATGCTGACATTCCGAGCGTTCGTATGTCCCCCGCCAAGCTGAAGGTGTTATTCGAAGAGGCTGGCAAGCGTGAAGTGAGACCGGAACGGTTCGAGCTTTTTGATAGAGAAGGGCTGGATCGGGAGAGCCGTCAGATGTTAGCTCTTACGTACGGCAGCCAAGCCGAAATTGTGCTGGAAGAGCTTAGTCAGGGCGATCATAACCTGTGGTTTGTGACGGCGTTTACGGATGGACTTAAAGTGGTAGAGCAATCCACGGTCTATCCCGGTGCCTACGAGCTTGGAAGAGAGGCGACAATGGAAGAACTTATCGCGATAGAGATCCAGTATACGGCTGAAGATAGGGAATTTCTTGCGGCAAAAGCGAAGCAGCCTGTATGGAACCCGGTGCAGACCGTTTCCTTACTGTACCAGGCAGCGCAGGCGGAGGATGCAGAAACCTTTTATGCGATGTCCGGTGGGGGCGAGGGATACTTTTCGGGTCAGTACGCCCGGGACATGGTGGAATTTACGGAATGGATGAAGTCTTTTGAAAGCGTGCAGCATATTTCAATCGAATCGGTTCCGCCGGAGAATATGGCCGGGAGTTATAGAGAAGAATATAATAAAAGCTTTGGCGACACATGGCAATTCATTGTGGCTTGGGACCCGAAGCATGAAGCAGGCTACCAAGGGACATACTGGATTATGGCGCCTAGCGAAGACGGAATTCAATATGTGGTAAAGCAGACGCTTACCGCCAATCTGGAATCCTTTTTCAAGTGAGGAATGGAATACATACATAGCGAAGACAAATATAGCAGCGCCGCTCATGAAGTGAACGATGACCAAATCGGGTCACAGTTCAAGAGCAGGGCTGCTATATTATCGTCAATGGGCTTGGTTGAATTACGGCTGAAGATTCTGGAGCATATCCATCGTTTCGTTTATTTTAGTAATGGTTTGAACGATGTTGGAATTCTGGAAGTCGGTCACTCCGTTTTGAATTTGATCCATGTAGCCGTTGATGTCAGTCAGCAGCGTGTCATTTAAACCGACCAGCTGTTCATGGATGTTCTGCGCAAAAGCAGGGGCTTCAATGCCGTTAAACTCCGAGATCCGGGTTTTCATCGCTTCGAGTTCCTTGGTCAGCGTTTCCTTGGCATCTGTATTCGTGGCGGCTTGTTGGGCAAGCTCCGGAATAGACTCGGCAAATTGGGATGTTTCATTAATAAACGTGGTAGCTTCTTTTGTATAATCCAAAGAATTGTTCACGCTGTCCACCAAGGAGCAGCCGGAGAGAACTCCCAATACCAGTGAAATCAACAATAATCTTTTGATCATTCTCATCCTCCTGTCGTCTAAACGCAGTTCTTATACGTTGTATACGCATGGTCAGGAGAATGGTTGTATTTTTTTCGCGGATTAATATTTCCCCAGCAGCCAGCGAATAAGCTCAATCAAACTCGCCAGGATGCCGCCGGACCAGGGGCTTTCGACTGAAGGAGCGGGCTTCTGGGGCTGGATGCCTTTCCCCAGCGAAGTCACGTCAACGGAAGAGGAGGAACCCGTATTTCCGCATAGATGGGGCTTGAGCTTCTGCCCGTTTTTGTCGGCGAACACGATATATTCCTTGCCTGTTTCAAAGGATTCCCAGCCATTGGAATAAAGTGTGACGGTAGGGGAATCAGAATCTCCTTTCCACCATTCGGCAACCTGAAATACATAGCTGCTTTTGGATATATCGGCTTTAGGGTTGGACGAGGCCAACGTGCCCCTGAATACCGCATCCGAGGTTTTTAATTCTTCGGTAAGCTTTCGAGGCTCCGCGCATGACAATGCGGATGCCGTGGAGTGATCTGCGCCAAGCCATAATCCGACAGTAAGGGAAAGAGCGATCATGGCGAGAAACCCTTTTTTCATATCGACGCCTCCTTTCGGGATGATTATGTATTTAGACGAGGAGGGTTTCACCATTGTTGCAGCGTTACTTGGAAATAAATTCGACGCAAAATGGCTCCGAGGAGGATTAAGTATTGAATTCTTAGTTTCTGCCAGAAGCGCAAATACCCCGCAAGCCAAAATGGCTGCGGAGCAGAATTGAACCTGGGTGCGCGTATCGCGGGTCGTTTGCTTTTTTCACTAGCGGTCCAGCATGTGAGCGGGAATAGCAGTTAGATCTGCTTTGCTTCCAGCCGTTTGGCGATGATGGACAGAAGATAATTCAGCGTGAAGTACAGCAACGACGCAAAAACAAGGGCGGGAATAACATAGTCATAGCTGGAACCGCTAAGAATTTGTACGTTGCGCATCAGCTCAGGCAGCGAAATGATCACGGCGAGCGAGGTGTCTTTAATGAGCGAGATGAACTGGCTCACCATGGGCGGGGACATCCGGCGCAGCGCTAGCGGGAGAATCACGTGCCGCAGTGTCTGCATATAAGAGAGACCCGACGCCCGGGCTGCTTCGATCTGGCCTTTATCCACCGATACGAGGCCGCTGCGGACAATTTCGGCGATCATGGCTCCTTCAAAAATGCTCAGGCCGACGACGGCCGCCCAGAAAGTGGGGATTCGAATCCCGGTCTGCGGCAGAACCATGCCGATGAAGAAAATGATCAGCAGCAGCGGCAGATTGCGGATTATATCCACCAAAAATGCCGTTGTCCTCGACAGGAAGGGCGTTTTCGTATATCTCACGGTCCCGAGCACGGTTCCAATGATGAAGCTGAACACAATGGATAAGCCGGCAACCTGCACCGTGATCCAAAAGCCTTGAAGGAGATATCGCAGATTCGGCCAGGAGTACGCACCGATAAAATCCATCTCATGCCACCTCCTGTTTATTGGGCAAACTTGCGTTTAACGTCAATTGCTTCTCGCAAAGCGGCGCTCCATATAATGGACGGCCAAGCTGAGCGGTATGGTCAGGAGCAGGTAGAACAGGGCTACAAACGTATAGACGGGAATGCCTTTGAAGGTGCTCAGGTTAATCAGATCGGCATAATACATCAGGTCGAGTCCGGCGATAACGCCGAGGACCGAAGAATTCTTAACCAAATTGATCAATTGGTTGCCGATGGCCGGCAGTACGATTTTGATCGCCTGCGGAAGTATGATGTAGCGCATATTCTGGATATAACTCAGCCCGGAAGAGCGGGCCGCCTCCGACTGTCCGGAGGGCACCGCTTGGATCCCCGCCCGAATGGCTTCGGCAATGAAAGCAGCCGTGTACACCATCAGCCCAAGCGTACCCGAAGTAAACGGGTCAACCGGTATGCCGAGAGAGGGCAGGCCCAGGAAAAAGAAAAAGACAACCACCAGGAGTGGAATGTTGCGGATAAACTCTACATAGATGGCGCCAATGGCTTTCAGTATGCGGAATGGGGCAATCCGCAGGATGGCGATCAAGGTGCCCAGCACCAAGCTGCCGATCAGCCCAAGCAGGCTGGCGAGAATGGTCTGGCCCAAGCCAGCCATAAATTGATCCCAATGCTGGACCAGAATGTTAAAATCCCACAAGGTCAAAATGCCTCACCTCCAATGGGGGATGATGATCGGGTGGCCGGCCAAAAGAAGCCAGGCAGTTCCGCCCCGCAAAAGGGAGGAACCTGATTGGAGCCATGATGCCTTAGGACCGGCCCGACCATTACATGCTTGCGGTTATTCCGGTTTCACGCCCATCCATTGCTCATACAATTTGTCGTATTCGCCGCTATCCTTCAGTTCCTTCAACAGCTCATTGACGGTTTTCACAAACTCCGGATTCCCTTTTTTGATGGCCATGCCGTATGGTTCATCCGTAAAGTTTCCGCCGACCAGCTCGAAGCTGGGGTCCTGCTGCTGCATACCGAGGAGGATGGAATTGTCGGTGGTCAGGGCATCGCCCTGTCCCGCCTTGAGTGCGGTGAAGGCGTCCTGATAATTCTCGAATTCGAGAATGACGGCGTCGGGCGCTTTCTCACGGATATTTTGCGCAGAGGTAGAGCCCTTTACCGTGAGCACCTTCGTATCCTTGTTCAAGCTTTTCAGACCCGTGATCGGGCTGCCCTTCTTCACCAGCAGGGATTGGCCGGCTTCAAAATACACATCGCTGAAGTCCACCTGCTCCTTGCGCTCCTCTGTTATGGTCATCGTGGCGATAATGATGTCGATGTCCCCGTTCTTCAGCATGTCGATCCGGGTTTTGGAGGTAACCTCCTTCAGCTCGACCTTGGTCTCGTCACCGAGAATCTTCTTGGCCAGCGCTTTGGCGATGTCGATATCGAAGCCCTCTACATTGCCGGTGGCAGGGTCCTGCAATCCGAACAGCTTCGTATCATATTTCACGCCAGCTACAAGCTTGCCGCGTTTTTTGATCGCCTCGAGGGTATCCGTATTGCCGGAACCCCCGCACCCTGATGCAACCAGCATCATCACTAACACCAGAAGGGCCGCACTCCACCTGAAAGGCCTCGTAAATCTTTTCTTCATACACCAGATCCCCCTTAAAGATATGAATTCTCTGAACAAGCAAGCTCCTAACGGCGCGTTGTCCGAGCGTGGACTCCTTGTCTCTTGCGGCAGCCATCATGACAATCCTAAAAAGCAAAGCGGCAATTCCTTTCCACCCCTACGAACCAAGTCAAGGTTAGTGATGCAGCAGGCGGCTCAGGAACGCCCGTGCTCTCTCTTCCCGCGGCTGATTGAAAAAATCGGAGGCGGGTGTATCCTCGATAATCCGGCCTTCATCCATAAAGACGATTCGATCTGCGGCTTCGCGGGCGAAACCCATCTCATGGGTAACCACGGCCATAGTCATGCCTTGATGGGCGAGTGAACGCATGACATCCAGCACTTCGCCGATCATCTCCGGGTCGAGTGCGGACGTCGGCTCATCAAACAGCATAATCTTCGGATTCATGGTCAATCCGCGGGCAATCGCCACCCGCTGCTGCTGACCACCGGAGAGCTGGGAAGGATAGCTGTCCGCTTTGTCCGCAATTCCGACTCGCTGCAGGTACGTCATCGCTTTTTCCGTCGCTTCCGCTTTGGACATCCCCAGCACCTTCATGGGTGCGAGAATGATGTTGTCGATCACCTTTTTGTGCGGATACAGGTTGAAATGCTGGAAGACCATCCCGATATCCCGCCTGAATGTATTGATGTCGATCTTTCGATCATGCAGCTTGACGCCATTCACGACAAGCTCGCCATCCGTAATGCTTTCGAGCCGATTGATACACCGCAGCAGCGTACTTTTACCGGAGCCGGAAGGTCCAACGATGACAACGACTTCCCCCTGGGAAATGGTGAGGTCGACTTCTTTCAGAACATGGAAGGTTCCGAAAAATTTGTTGACGCGGCTAAATTCAATCAGTAGAAATCCCCTCCTATTCACTTCGAATTGAACGCTTGCATGCATGTAAGCTTGTGACCTGTCTTGGTGCCAGGCCCTTTTTACACTGGTATGGCAAAGGGAGCTTGTTCCATGCCACTTTTAGGGAAATTTAGTATCCAAGCGGTGGGGAGTGAGATATAATAGGGGGCGTATTCATATGAAGGAGGCCACATGGATAAACGTGCAAAAATAACTGAAATCGACCTGGTTCGGGGCTTTGCGATGATGGGCGTGCTGATGGTGCATGCGACGTCGTTCGCCACAGTTCAGATGCGCGGGGACGATTTTTTTGGCTTGTATAACTTCCTGAACGTATTCTCGAAGGTTGGAACGACGACTTTCATATTTCTGAGCAGCTTTGTGCTGTTCTATAACTATTATCACCGCCCGTTCAAAGGCCGTGACTTGGCACGGTTCTTCAAGAACCGGCTGATGTATATTCTGGTACCGTATCTGCTGTTCTCGGTGTTATTCTTTACGGTGGCCTGGTATCATCGCGGGGGGGAGTCAAATCTGGCGGCAATGCTGGAGAGCTTCTGGCCCAAGCTGGCCACGGGGAAATCTTACACGCACTTATATTTCATCTTCATTAACATCCAGTTCTATCTGCTGTTCCCGCTCGTGCTGATGCTGCTGAAGCGATTCCGCGGCTTCGCGGCGGTCTGCGTGCTGGTCGGCATTGTACTGCAGTGGGTGTTCTATATCGGCAATGATGTCTGGTGGGACGTAACGAACCGGAACAGCTGGTCGCTGTCGTTTCTGTCGTATTATTTTCTCGGGGCATGGATCGGCATTTATTATGACCGGGTCAAGGATTGGCTGACTTCAGCGCAGCATGCCGCAAGACCGGCCCTGCGCAAGCTGGGCTGGGTCGCGCTCTGGGCGATATGGCTGGGCGCCGCCCTGGTGCATATCGGCCTGCGATACAATCAGCGGCTGCTAGGGACAGAATATCATCCGCTGCTCTACGATGCCTTCTGGAATGTGCATACGTTAACCACTGCCCTGGTCATGCTCCAGGTCGCGCTGGTATTCGGGAATAAGAGGGTATGGTGGTTGAACGGATTCAGACGGCTCGGGATGTATTCCTTCGGCGTTTATTTGGTGCATCCGCTGGTCCTGCTCTTCTACCGGGACTTTCCTCCGCAGACGGAGAATTCCTGGCTGATGCTGGCTTGGTATGCCGGCGGGCTCGTCTGCGCACTGGCGGTTTCATATGTGGTGGTCTACAGCATTAGCCGTCTCGGGGGCTGGACCTGGATCCTTTTCGGCAAACTGCCGGGCAGCTTGCGGACGGGAAGATCACCAAATCCTCCTGTTCCGGCTCAGCCGGTTACGGAGGTATCATCGTAAGTTCGATAAAGTGGAAAAGGCGCAATCTTCGCAAAGAGGAGAGCGCCTTTTCTTTTTGCCCGAGTGGCGATATTTCAGGATGATTCCCTGATTTTCGGAATGAGGCTTATCATCTGGGATGTCATGCTATATTTGGTTTGATACTCGGTCTGTGGGTGGTACGAAGACGTTGCTAAGTACAGGTCAATTACATTCGTTACAGACATGAAAAGCGAGGGAGTGCCAATATGAAGGATAGCAGAGATTCCTTAGTAAACGGTTTCATAAAGGCGGACGGCAAGCGCATAGTTAATGGAGATGGTCAGGAAATTCTGCTGCAGGGGGTCGGGCTTGGCAGCTGGCTGCTTCCGGAAGGGTACATGTGGAAGATGCCGGAGCAGGGAGACCGACCTCGGCGCATCGAAGGCATGGTTAGGGACCTGATCGATGAGGAAAAGGCGGCGGCTTTTTGGGAAGCCTATTATGAGCTTTATATCGCGGAAGCCGATATCCGGCAGATCGCCACGGAAGGCTTCAATTCCATCCGGGTGCCGATCAATGCCAGGTTTATCATGGAGGAAGGGCAGCATCCGCCGTTTGCTTATCATGAAGGCCATCTGAGGCTCATCGATCGGGTGATCGATTGGTGCAGGACGTATTCGCTGTATGTTATTCTGGATTTGCATGGCGCGCCAGGCGGACAGACCGGCGCGAATATCGATGATTCCGAGCGCGATTTGCCGGAGCTGTTCACGGATCGGCTGAATGTGGAGCGAACCGTGGCGCTGTGGCGTATGCTGGCAGAACGCTATAAAGACGAGTGGATCGTGGCCGGTTACGACCTGCTTAACGAGCCGCTGCCTGACTGGTTCAGCGAGTATCATGATCGGGTGATGCCGCTGTATAAGGAAATCACCGCGGCTATACGCGAAGTGGACAAGCGCCATATGATCATTTTGGAAGGTGTCCACTGGTCAACGGACTGGAGCATTTTCGACGAGAAATTTGACGATAACCTGATGCTGCAGTTCCATAAGTACTGGAATAATCCCGACACGGAGAGCATTCAGAAGTATCTGGATCTTCGCGAAGAATGGAATGTGCCGATCTTCATGGGTGAAGGCGGCGAGAACAACCCGCAGTGGTATACGGGCGCATTCCGGTTGTTCGAGGATCATAACATATCCTGGAACTTCTGGACCTGGAAGAAGATGAACACTCAAAACTCGCCGTTCTCGATCCGCATACCGGAAGGCTGGGAGAAGCTGACGGGATACCTGGAAGGCGGAGAGAAGCCCTCTTCAGCCGAAGCGGAAGCGATTCTGGGCGAATATCTGGATCATCTTCCACTGGCAGCCTGCGATGCTTATCCGAACGTATCCCGGTCATTGCTGCGCCGGCTGCCCATTCAGATTCCGGCAGAGTTTTACGGATATCGGGGTGAGGGTGTCTCTTATCATATTGAGGCGAAGGCCAGTCAGGATATCGGGTTCCGAGTTCATGACGGTGTTCCGATGCGGATGATGACGGGCAAGGCGGAGAAACCAAGCTACGCTCCGGAAGGCGGCAAGCCATGGATAGAGGATAACCTGGTATGCGTGCAGCTCCGGGAGGGAGATTGGCTCGCTTATGATGCGAATTGCGCTTCCGCAGACGTTTTTCATCTGGACATTCGGGGACGCATTCCCGAGGGGACGGTGGATTTGATGCTCCAGATCGGGGATCGGGAGCCTGAGCTTATCTCCTTGTCGGACTCTGGCGAAGGACAGTGGCGCATCCATAGGGTGGCTGAGGCTATGCCGATTGTGGAAGGCCCTGTGGATCTGGTGTTCATGGTGAATAAGGGCCGAATCGAGCTGGATTGGCTGGAATTTACCGAAGCGCGTTTAAATTTATAAGTTGAAGGGGAGATGGCATTATGACGGAACAGGCCGCAATATCGGAAGGGCTGTACCAATGGCTGGATGGAAGTAATCTGGAATCGAAGCAGCACGAAGCGATGATGCTACTCAGCGCAACGGAAGATGGATGGCCGCATACGGCCATGCTCAGCGTGGGGGAGGTTTTGGCCTTAGACCGGAACCGGCTACGACTTGCGTTATGGCAGGGGACGACTACGACTGGCAATCTTCTTCGGTCCGGACAGGGTACGTTGGTGGCGATTCATGATGGAGCGGCCCATTATGTTCGGCTGCGTCTTCAAGGGCTTCCCGATCTGCCGGATGCCCGGCATCCGCTGCAGCGTTTTGAGGCCGAGGTAGTGGCTGTTCGCGAGGATATCGCGAAGTATGCGGATATTAAATCGGCCGTGAAGTTTCAACTGCACGACCCGGATGAAGTCTTGCAGCGCTGGAAGGAAACGCTGGAGGAATTACGAAAGTAAACGTTTACGGCGTGAAAAACCTGCTCAAGATCTAGCTCCCGGCATATGCCGGGAGTTGTATATGCCTACTCATGCCTAATCGGAATGATGCCGAAGAAAATAACTTTAATTTTTCCGCAGAATCTTTTGCATTGGTATTTGCTATCGGCAGTAAAATGTGTTAAGATATGAATATCGAAATCGACCTGAATTCACATATTGTAGAGGGTTGTCATTTCTGGTAACCTTGTGCAATATGTGAATTTTTTTATTCCGTCTGCGAAGAAAAAAGGTCATGTAAATATATATCAAGGAGGATTCCCCCATGCAAACAGGAACTGTTAAATGGTTTAATGCTGAAAAGGGCTTTGGTTTCATCGAAGTTGAAGGCGGTAACGATGTATTCGTTCACTTCAGCGCGATCCAAGGCGACGGCTTCAAAACGCTTGACGAAGGCCAACGCGTTGAATTCAACATTGTTGAAGGAAACCGTGGACCACAAGCTGAGAACGTTGTTAAATTGTAATTACAATTGAAGACTGCCCTTAATGTGTGACATTAAGGGCAGTTTTCTTTTATACGGCGTTTCTATTTTCTAAGACGAGAATAAGGAGGAGCGTTCATGTATTCGCGTAAAAACTCGATGGAGAGTATTCCTGAAGAAATAACAGAAGTATGGGCATGCACGAAGGAAGACTGCAAAGGGTGGATGCGGGACGATTTTGCGTTCGACACGGAACCAGTATGCCATTTGTGTCAATCCCCTATGGTCAAAGAAACGAGAAGCCTGCCGCAGCTAGTTAATACCAATAAACAACAGAAATCTCTGGCTAAGGGGATTCAGATCGAGCGCAAATAGCAGCTAATACCTAGAGAAAGCGCTGGGCAAACACAAATTCTTCTTGAAGCTACCTTCGGATTTTATGGTAAATCCGTCTATTTCTGTTTCATTTGAAGGAGAATGGTTAGTAATATGTGTACCCTTTCGTTCTCATTCAGAATGATTTACAGCATAAGGGACGCAAAATTCAAAGGAGTGAAATGTATTGAACACGCAAACCGAGGTACTGAAGCGAAACATTGACAACATGATCAGCCAGGATAACCAAGGCGGCTTGAACGATCAGGAGAAATTCATCATGCAAAAGCTGATGCGTGAGAAATACCAACAGGAACACGAAAGCAAACAGGAACAACGTGAGGAAGACAAAGGGGAATAACTGGGGAACCGTTTGATATACTTGAGGATATAAACGATAAACATCGCCGCGACGATCCAAGGGGCTTGTGGCGAACAATCGTTAGCAAGAGGGAAGGCATGAATGGCAGCTATGGAGGCTGCTGTTCATGCCTTTTTTTGTGCCAGGAATGAGCACGCACAGGGCGCAATATTTCGTTTTTAGGATGCATTTTTTCGTAAATGCCGAAGCCTACCCGAAAAATGAGCCCCTTGAAACGAAATCTGAAACCTTTCGTGCAGAGAAAGGACGATCTACAATATAAACATAGAGAATGTAAAGGTTTTCAAAATGATAGGATCAACTTGGAGGTCATAACCATGCAAAATCAACTTCATGCCGATGTTTCCGAAACCGGTGTCGGTCCCGCAATGGAGCCTTCTGTACAGAAGAAGCTTGACAGAAAAAGATGGCTCAGAAAGCTCTATGGCCAACGACATCTTCAAATTATGGCGCTGCTCGGCGTTGCGTGGATGATCATCTTTAACTACATTCCGATGTACGGTGTCATCATTGCATTTAAAGAATTCAATATCGTGAAGTCCATCGGCGAAGCTCCATGGGTTGGACTTGAGCATTTCAAGGAGTTTTTCTCAGACGAGGACTTTACAAACGTGATGCGGAACACGCTCGGTATCAGCTTGCTGAAGCTGTTTATCGGATTTCCGCTTCCGATCATTTTTGCACTCTTTCTGAACGAGATCCGGTCCGTTCGCTACAAGAGGACCATTCAGACGATTTCTTATTTGCCTCACTTCTTGTCATGGGTCATTCTGGGCGGCATTCTGATGACCTGGCTTGCGGATATCGGGATTATCAACAATCTATTGCTGGCTCTGCATATTATCGATGAGCCGATTACGTATCTGGCCGAACCGAAATACTTCTGGGGCATTATTATCACTTCGGATATATGGAAGGAGCTTGGGTGGTCCGCGATTATCTATCTGGCGGCCATTGCCAGCATTTCGCCTGAAATGTACGAGGCGTCGACGATTGATGGCGCAGGTCGGTTTCAGAAGATGTGGTACATCACCCTTCCCAGTATCAAATCGACCATATCCATTCTCTTCATTCTTGCGGTTGGTGGTGTGCTGAACTCCAACTTCGATCAGATTTTGGTGCTCCGAAACACGCTGAACGAAAGCGCGAGCAACGTCATCGATATTTTCGTCTACCACACCGGGATGCAGAACGGACGATACTCCTACGCGCAAGCCGTTGCATTGTTCAAGTCCGTCATTGCGATTATCCTACTGTTGATCGCGAACAAGGTGACCAAAAAACTGAACGACACATCACTATTCTAGCGAGACCAGCGAGAAGGGAGACGAATAATCCATGTTTAAACGCAGAACCAAAGGCGAAGCCTTCTTCGATATATTCAATAATTTCGGCATGCTGATCGTATGTTTTCTGACGATCTACCCGATCTGGTACGTGCTGGTGAATGCCTTCAATGACGGGCAGGATGCCATGCGCGGAGGGATCTACTGGTGGCCGCGGATGTTCAGCCTCGAGAATTTCAGCGCGGTGTTCCAGAGCTCTGGCATCATGACGGCGATGGGCATTACCGTAACCAAAACCGTGATCGGCGTGTTCATTCACGTCCTCTTCACCGCCATGGTGGCTTATGCATTTTCGCGGAAGGGTCTTATTGGCGGTAAAATCTATATTTTGCTGGGAACCGTAACGATGTTTTTCGGCGGCGGACTGATTCCTACTTATCTGTTGATCAAGGATTTAAATATGCTTGACAGTTTCCTGGTTTACATCATACCAGCCATGTTCAGTTTCTTCGATCTCATCATCTTCATGACCTTCTTCCGAGAAATTCCGGACGGTCTGGAGGAAGCGGCAAAGATTGATGGGGCCAATGATTGGTCGATCTTCCTAAGGGTGGTGCTGCCGGTATCTATGCCGGTTATCGCGACAATCGCGTTGTTTCATGGGGTGTTCCAGTGGAACGACTATTTCACCGGCGTCATCTACATCAACAATACGGATTTGCAGCCGATCCAGACGTACCTATATAAGGTCGTCGCACAATCCAGCTCCAATCAGATGATGGCTCAGGTTCCGGGCGGCGTTGCCAAGACGGTCACCTCCCAATCGATCAAAATGGCAACCATGGTTGTAACGACGGCGCCGATCGTCTTCGTCTATCCGTTTCTGCAGCGGTATTTCGTCAAAGGGATGATGATTGGCTCCATTAAAGGTTAATTCTCGGTGTCTGATCATGCAGCTTCCCTCTCCCGGGGGGAGGGGAAGTTCTTACAGGTAGCTTCTCTTGCCTAATTTGGCGGGAGTTCTATATAATCATATTTTTAAATAAGAAAAGGGGTAAACACATGAGCAAGATGCTTAAGCCAAAGAGCCTTCTGTTGTTGATGTTCGCACTGGTCATGGCCTTTACAACAGCATGCTCGTCCGGCGGTGATAATAGCGGCGCGTCGGAAAAAGAAAAAGAGGAAGAAAAGCCGGCAGAAGAAGTAAAATTGACTCAGGATCAGCCGGGATGGGAAGTCGATACCTCCCCGATTACATTTGACTGGTACATCAACTTTGCCTGGTTCCCGAACAAATGGGGCGAGGACATTACTTCTCAATACGTAACCAAAAAGACGGGGGTTAATCTTAATCTGATCGTACCTGCGGGGAACGAAGCCGAGAAGATGAATACGATGATCGCTTCCGGTACATTGCCAGATTTTATTACGCTAGGGTGGTATGAAGACGCTGTCAAAAAGATGATTGAAGGCGACCTGGTCCTGCCGCTGAACGAATTGGCTGATCAATATGATCCGTATTTCTATAAGGTAACGGACCCTGCGAAAGTGTCATGGTACACCAAGGATGATGGTAACATTTACGGTTATCCGAATGCCTCCTCATCACCGAAGGACTATGAGAAGTTTGGCGACAACATCACATCGAACCAAACCTTCTTGGTACGCAAAGACATGTATGAGGCACTGGGAAGCCCGAATATGCGCACACCGGAAGGTTTCCTGAAAGCGCTTGAGGACGCCAAGAAAATGTTCCCGGATGTGAACGGGCAGCCGCTCATTCCGTTTGGATTGCATGATTTCCATGAAAAAGGAAACAGCTCTTTGGAGGGTTACCTGCAGAACTTCCTTGCCATTCCACAGGATAAAGACGGGAAATTGAATGACCGTTCAACAGATCCGGAATATGTAAAATGGTTGAAAACCTTGCGTCTTGCTAATGAAAAAGGATTGATGTCTAAGGATATTTTCGTAGATAAACGTCCGCAGATGGAAGAAAAAATCGCACAGGGACGCTATTTCGCGATGCTGTACCAACGAAGCGATATGGCGAACCAGCAGAACGCGTTGTATGCAAACGATCCGAATTCCGTCTATATCGCTGTGGATGGGCCGGCTAACACCAATCTGGATCAGCCGACGCTGTCGGGTCCTTCGATCTCCGGTTGGACGGTAACCTTGATCTCGAAAAACGTAAAAGACAAAGCGCGTGCCATTCGCTTCCTGGATTACCTGATCTCCGAAGAAGGTCAGCGTGATACTTACCTTGGCGAGAAAGGCGTGACATGGGATACGATCGATGGCAAAGATCAATTCCTGCCAGAGGTTGCAGAGCTGTTGAACAGCGACCGCGGCGCATTCGACAAGAAGTATGGAGCATCCCATACCTTCTGGATGATGATGGATAACAACGTTACGCAGCCTTGGGCGCCTCCGGCCGTGGAACCGTTCAAGCAGATGGAAGACTGGACTCGTGGAAAGACCGAGAGCTTCTCACAATTTGATCAACTGGATCCGGATGCAAGCTCCGAGGAAGGCATCATCAACGACAAGGTGTTGAACGAGTGGGGTAAAATCCTGCCGAAGCTGATCTTTGCCAAAACGGATGCCGAGTTCGATCAGATTTGGAACGATTACCAAGCGAAGCGTGAATCGCTGGGGTTTGCGAAAGTGCAGGAATACAGACAGAAAGAATACGAAGAGAATGTGAAGAAGCTTGAGGAATTCTTGAAGTAAGGATGATCCGCTCAGGCGGATGAACAAAATGAAGACTCAAGGTACCCTATTATCGATTTTGTCGAAATAGGGTGCCTTTTGTCGCATCACGAGCTAATATAGGAGGGTATCCGATCGGCTGATGTCGCCTTTCCATTCATGGCTCGGCTGCGGCCATACATAGAAAACGGGAAGTGACAGTCATGATGACACGAATAAGATCGCTTATTCAATCGTTTACTTATTGGTTTGGCCGCAGGTCGATGCAGAGTCGTTTGGTTGCTGCGTATATCTTGATTTTGCTCATTCCGAGCATTATCGTATCGAACTATTTTTTCAAGCAGATCCGCGATACCTATATCAGTGATGCGCTCAACCAGAACTCGTTCCTGTTAGAAATTGAGAAGATGAACATGCTGAACCAGATTGAGGCGATTGAGATGGCCGCTCAGCTGGCAATTTCGGATGACGGGATCAAGGATTATCTCCGGATCAATGAAGAACCGGAGCCGGCGTGGTTAATCGATTTGGCTTGGGGGCCCTTCAAGGATATCCAACGGATCCAAACCAACAATCCGAATATCACGCACCTACGGTTATATACGAATAATTCCAATGTAACGGAAATGTGGCCGATCATTTTCCAGGAGAAACGGATCGCAAGCGAGCCGTGGTTCCCTAAGATCAAGGATTTGAACGGTGGGGAACTCTGGGTATTCAACTACAGCGATCCCGATATTCTGCAGCGTTACGCTGCCGATGCCTCCGAGGAGCTGCCGAAGGTGTCCTTGATTCGCCAAGTCCATAGCGGGAGTTACCGTGGCGTGATCCAGGTGGATATGCTGCTCAAGCACTTTGCTCCGAAGACCTTTGCCGGTATCGTGGATGACAGCTCGCAGATGGCCATTGTCGATCAGGAAGGGCAGCTGTTCATGGACAGAAGCCAATCGTTTATGACCAGTCACGAGGGACTCCGAGATGAGGTGGCGATCCAATTCGCCAATCTGAAGCAGCAGGCGGGTGACTTTGAGGAAACAGTACATGCCCGGTTCAGTTTAAACGGCTCCTCGTTCCTGCTGATTGCGACACCGATGGAACGGCTTCATGCCCATGTGCTGAATGTCGTTTCACTGGAAGGGGCGCTAAGTAACGTATCCAAAGCCCAGGGGCAGATTATCGCGGCGAATATTATATTGATTTTTCTGCTGTCGATCATTACGTACTACCTGAATTCCATTATCCTGAAGAGTTTACGCCGTTTAACGGAGACGATGAAGAGAGTCCGCAAGGGTGAAGTGACCGCGACGATTGCCATCCAGGGCGGCGGCGAGGTGGGAGAGCTGGCGCATCATTTCAACAAATTGATCCGCACCATCAATGAACTGATTGCCCAGGGTGTACGCAAGCAAGCGGTGACCAAAGAAGCGGAGCTGCGAACGCTGCATAGCCAGATTGACTCTCATTTCCTATACAATACGCTGGAAAATATAAAGATGCTGGCCGAAATCGAGGGGCAGCGGACGATTTCAGACGCGCTGACCTCCCTTGGCGGGATGATGCGCTATAATTTCAAATGGTCGGGGGAGTACGTCAAACTGAAGGATGAAATTCGCCATATTCGCAATTATATTGATGTCATGAATATCCGGTTTGATGAGCCGATCCGGCTTGAACTTAACATTCCGTCTGAATTCATGGAGCTCGAGGTATTGAAAATGTCGCTGCAGCCCATCGTGGAAAATGCCGTCAAGCATGCCTGGCCCGAGTTCCCGGATCAGGAGAAGCGGATCAAGATCGATGCTATTGCCTGGGAAGAGAACCGGATCACGATTAACGTCACGGATAACGGCATCGGGATCGAGCCTTATCGGCTGGGCAGGCTGAGCGAGATTCTGCGAACGGCGGACAACGAGGAACTCCCCTCCGTAGATTACGGGCGAGGTGGAGTGCAGGCTGGAGGAATCGGACTTCGGAATGTGCACCAGAGAATTCGGTTGTTCTACGGGAATGAATATGGAATCGAAGTGAAGAGCGAAGAGGGGGAGTTCACGCAGGTGACCATGACATTCCCTAAGGTTCTGTTAACAGGAGGAGGCAGTGGACATGAGAAGTCTGATGATCGTGGATGATGAGAAGAATATCCGGTATGGACTGAAAACGATGATTGAACGGGAATTCCCGGATCAATACGAGATCCGCTTGGCTGCCCAGGGGCAGGACGCGCTGGATTCCTTCCGCGAAGAACCGGCCGAGATCGTCATTACAGACATTCGGATGCCGGTCATGGACGGGATACGCCTCATTGAGGCGCTTGCTGGACTGGAAGAAACAACGGGTGTTAAACCCGTCGTTCTAATCCTGAGCGGATATGACGATTTTGAATATGCGAAGGCGGCGATCCGTTACCAGGTGAAGGAGTACCTGCTTAAGCCGATTCGACGGGATGAGCTGTTCGCTGCCCTCCGAAAGACAGAAGAAGCCTTGGTCCGGCAAGCGGAAGTGAACAACCAGGTGGCCGCCAGTGAATTATATCTTCAGCAGCTGCAGACCCATCGGCTGAAGGAGCTGCTGGAGCTGCCCCAAGGGCTGGGGATGGACATGGAGGCTGCCGCAAGCGAAATCGGGTTTGAATCATTCGTGAAGCCATTCCGGGTAGCGGTGATAAAATACAAGTACGAAGACGGCAATTCCATGAATAAGGATGAGCTGAAGCAATTGATTGATAACATGAGGGCTTCAGTGGAAGGACGGATCAACGCTTGCTTTCTGGACAGCAAGGGGAGGGTCGTGCTCATCGGCAGTCCGGACGGGCAATTCGAGAAGCTGGCACGGCAGTTTACCGAGCGGGAGATGGACGGGCTCTTCGTTGGCATTAGCCGGGAAGGCTTCCGGATCGAAGATATCCGCTCCTGTTACATTCAGGCGCTGAACGCCTTGAGCTATACATTCATCCATCCCAACGTCAAGCTGATGAGCCATGATGATATTCAGGGAGAACTGCGCACGTATCCGGTGCCGGAAGAGAGTATCCGCAAGCTGGGCAACATGCTCGGCACGGAGCGGGAGCGGGAGATCCAGGCGCTGCTGCTGGATATTTTTCATATCGGAGATATGCCGCATGTGGCCATCGATTATTTGGAGTTTGTCAGCAAGCGGATCAATGAGCAGGTGCTGGATGAGGTATTCCGTGTGTACGGGGAATCCATGGTGGAAGTGTTGAAGCTGTACCGAAAGGTGGGAACGATGGACAATTACCGTCATTTTCACACCTATTTCAGAAATCTGGAGCATTTGCTGCTGCATGTGAATGAATATGTTAAAGGGATTCGTTCCGCCCACAGTGAGCATTCCGAGATCAAGGCAGCGGTGAGTTACATGGAGGAGAATTATCACAGGCCGCTAAACATGGCGATGGTCAGCAATTATGTGTCTTTGAATTATTCTTATTTCAGTGAAGCGTTTAAGGCCCATACGGGTGAGAACTTTGTGGTATATCTTAAGAAGCTGCGGATTACGAAGGCCAAGGACCTGCTCCAGGATGGTGCCATGAAGCTTGCTGACATTGGCAAAGCGGTCGGCTTCGAGAACACCAAGCAATTCTCGCGCGTATTCAAAGAGCTGGAAGGGATCTCGCCGCATGAATACCGGATCAAGGTACAAACGGGTGCGGGATTGCAGCATGAATAGTCCGGCTAACGTTTTGGCATGGTCCCGCCGCATATCTTGAATCGGCGGGATCGATTTTATTTTTTACGCTGGCGACGATAGATCGCATCTCGTTTTTCCTTAATATGGTAAAATAGAAAAGTCGGAGGTGCGTAATGTCGAATGCAGCGAAATGGATCTGGGTATGGATTGTAGCATTGGTGCTGGTATGCACCGTGTTTCTGATTGAACATCAGAAGAAGATCGAACAGGGGACACAAATGACCTTGCAAAGCATATTGGGCACATCTCTATTTCAAATATGGAGTCATTACACCGACATTCTGGAGTTGAAGTCCATGCCCCTTCATGAAGCGCGCCTTGCAGAAGTACGGCTGAAGCTGGCAGCTATCGAGGCGTATTCCAAGACAGCGGATGAAGCCGTCCGTTCTCAGCTGCTTAACCCCATCGCTGCAAAGTTCCTGGCTCTGTCTGACAGCATAAGGGAGAGTTATGTGGAGAACGGGCGCTTTTCGGACGAAGATATCGAGAAATACGCGATTATTATGCGGGATTCGGAAGCATTGATTCCTCTGATGTACAAGGTCTATTACGTTTCGGAATCGGTTGAGGGGGGCGAAGTCAACCTGGACATCTCCGATTACGGCGAATTGGTAGCGCTTAACAACCGGTTAAAGCAGGATCTGGATGGTTTTACTACGAAGAAGTAATTTAGTGAATCCAAGGACCCAGAGAAGAACGATATGGATGACAGAAAAAAAAGACACCGGATCGGCTTTCCTGGGACATACCTGGAATTCGCGATCGGGTGTCTTTTCTATATGCAGGATTATGTAATCCCCATGTTATTTATTGAGCTGCAGTCTCTAATGTGGACAGCGTCATTTCCATTTTGCGGGTGATTTCTTTCTGCCATTTCACATCTCCAAGCTGGATCGCAAGGTTCAGCAGGTCCAGATAATCATCGATTTGCAGAGAACAGCGGCGGGAAGTCGTCTTCATAAGTCAATCGGCTCTCCTTTATATATAAACTCTCCAAGCGAAGCGTGTAGGAGCTCAAACGTCCATTCTCAACACATTCTCACTTGCCCGGTAATGATAATCATTATCATATGGCTAATTCTCATTATAAAGAGATCCCGCACAGGTTGCAAGTCACTTTCTTAGATTTTTGCGTAAAAATGAATTAATTCATAAAGAACCGCTGCCTGTATTTACGCGGCGAGATCCCTTCCTGCTTCGTGAAACAGGAGGTGAAGTACGCTGCATGATTGAAACCGACCTCTTCAGCGACCCGGCTGATGCTGAAGTCCGTCTGCATGAGGAGCATTTTGGCCTGCTCGATCCGGTAGCGCTGCAAATATTCAACAGGCGAACAGCCGAATTCCTTCTGCATGCAGCGTGCGATATAAACAGGGTGGAAGTTAATGCGTTCGCCAAGATCCTGCACCTTGAACTCCTCACGGTAATGCTTCCGCACATACGCCGCGGCCTGCTCGGCACAGGCAGAGGAAGGGGAGGACACCGGTGTATCCAGTGCGGCGGCCAGCTGTTCGATGAGCTCTTGGAACACCACCTGCTGCCGCCATAAAAATTTGGCCTGGTGACCGTACTGAACGAGCGAAGACATGGTAGCCAGGAGCTCCAGGGCTTTTTCCGGTTGAGGAAGGGTGCCAAATTGGGGGATATTAACGGAAAAATAGTTCGGCGTCATCGCCTTCAGCTCCGGAGCCTCTTCTCTTCTAGGCGTTTGGCAGGCCTCGTCCGCATGCCACTCCCCGGAGGTTTGGAAATGAAGCCAGTAATAATCGGTCTCCACCGTGCATCCCTTCGTGCCGAAATGATGCGTATCGGGACGCAGGATGAGGAACATGCCGGGTTCGATTTCATAAGGAATACCATTCTCCGTGACATGGAGCTCCCCCTTCATGACCACGAGCAGGTCAAAGATACCGATGTTTTTACGGTTGGGATGTCCGCTATGAATAGGAGCGCGGGTGAGCCCGCTATTGATATATTCCGGCAGCGGCGGAACGGTAAATTTCAGGATTGTCATAAGAAAGCCCTTTCGTGATTCTCGAGGTTTGAATTTTGATAGTTTTCGTTCGGAAAATGATATTATAACTCCAGTATACCATCTATAATTTGAGAAGGTTAAAGACCGTTTCATCATGAATTGTGTTTAACCCTTACATCATGGGCGGAGGTTGGAATGTTGGATAAAAACACAAACAAATTTACATTATGGGTTCTCGCATGGCCCATATTCATCGAGCTGTTCCTGCAGTTTTTGCTGGGAGCGGTGGATACATTGATGGTCAGCCGGATTTCCGATGATGCGGTTGCGGTGGTTGGCTTCTCCAATCAGTTGTTTCAGGCTATGACAACGTTGTTCATGACGGTTGCCAGCGGTGCCGGCATTCTCATCGCTCAGAAGATCGGTTCGCATAAAACGGGCGATGCCCGAACGATCGGCATCATGGCGGTGAGTGTCACCACGATCATCGGATTGGTGTGCAGCGGGATATTATTTGCGATGCCGGAGGCCATCGCTTCGGTCCTCCAACTGCCGGACCATTTGCTTCCGCTTGCCGGAACGTATATCTCCATTGTCGGCGGCGGGATGGTGCTGATTGCCATGATGGCTACGATGAGCACCGTCATCCGGAATACCGGCAATACGCGTGCACCGATGTATGTCGCGATCGGAATGAATATCATTCACGTTGTTATGAACTATGGGTTTATTTTCGGCGCTTTCGGGTTCCCGCAGTGGGGACTTACCGGTGTCGCGATCTCGACGGTGGTCAGCCGTCTGCTCGCTGTGCTCTTACTACTGTATATATTCCTTCGTTCATTTGAATATCGGATCAAATGGAAGGAATTCCGTGTGTTCAACCGTCCGCTGTTCGGCGAAATTCTGAAGATTGGATGGCCGCTCGGCATCAATATGTCTTGCTGGGTGTTCACGCAGTTGATCATCTATTCCTTCATTGCAACGCTGGGTGCTGCCGAGCTGGCTGCGCGCACGTATATGAATACACTGGAATCCTTCTGCTTCTTGCTGGGTTCTTCGATTGCGATGGCTGCCCAGATTCAGATCGCGCATCTGTTTGGCGCAGGCCGGATCAAGGAGGCTTATCGGAGCGCGTATCGCGCGCTGGGCGTCGGGGCTGTTTATGTTGTAGTCAATGCCTTCCTTCTGTATGTGTTCGGGAAGCAACTGCTGGGGCTGTTTACGGACGATAAGACGATCATTGCGATCGGCGCATCGCTCCTGGGCATGAATCTAATTCTCCAGCCGGGCAAAATGCTCAACATGGCCCTCGGCAACTCGCTTAACGCCGTCGGAGACACGAGGTTTACGATGTATATTTCCCTCGGCTCGATGTGGCTGGTCGCTACCGTGCTATCTTATGTACTTGGCATTCACATGGGATGGGGGCTCATCGGCATATACTCCTGCATGATTGCCGACGAGTATTTGCGGGGCGTGCTGTCCTTCTTCCGCTGGCGCGGGCAGAAGCACTTGAGAAAGGCAGAGCAGGTAGAGCCGGCGAGCCATCAGGCACAGCCAATGGAACCGATCCCGGCGCAAGCGTAATGACGGGCTATAATATAGAAAAAGGATACTTCGGCCGTGCGGCATCGGGGTATCCTTTTTTTGCCATACTATAAAAATAACGCATTCGAAAACTTTTCAACTGCATGCCGGGGTATTGTAAGTGATTGGCCAAGTGAAAGGAGGTAAGCACGGTTTGCTAAACGACCTTATACAACGATTAAAGATGGAATACAGCGACGAACTGTTTGAACAACTGTATCGGTTATATGCGGATCGGGCGATTCGAACGGCAACCGCAATCACCGGGAGTCCGGCAAGCGCCGCCGATGTGGTCCAGGAAACGTTTATCCGGGTTTACCGCAATCTGGAGTCCTATGATTTGAGCAGGCCCTTTGATCCGTGGTTCAACCGGATTCTCTATAACGAGTGCAACCGGTATTTGAAGAAACATGCGAGGGTGGTGCCTTCCGAGATTTCGGAGGAGAGGGATATTCCCTCGGAGAACGACACCTACGATTTTGACCGGCACGGCGAGGTATATGAGCTGGTGCAGCGGCTGGATGACCAGCACCGGATTCCCGTCATTTTGAAATATTTGAATGATGTTACCGAGAAGGATATCGCGAACATGATGGAGCTGAACGTCAACACGGTGAAGTCCAGGCTGTTCAAAGCGAGAAAGAAATTAAAGGAATGGATGCTGCAAAATAGGGGAGGGAATCAGCATGAGACGTGATCCATGGGATCAAGAGATTGAAGACGGCCTGAAAAAGGGTACGGATGACGCGATGCGACATAAAGACGAGATTTGGATGGCGATCAAGGAGCGGATTCATAGCGAGCAAGCAAGGCGGCCTGCGGAAGCGGACACTCCCTTCGCACCGCGGGAATCGAAAGGGCGCCGCCGTTCGGGACGAAGAGCGGCAGTATGGATTGTGGGAACCGCCGCTGCGGCAGCCATTGTGCTGACCGTCAGCTTCCAGACGGCACCGGTTCAGGCGTTTATTGATCAGGTGAAGGAATGGCTTGCTCCCCAGAAAACGGTCGAGCAGGAGCTTGAGGGCACGCCGGAAACAAGCGTAGATCAGCTGCATGAGGGTGCGGATTACGTCATTTACATTGATGAGAGCCGGTTTAAAATGGTTCATGAATCGGGCGTGGACCGCATTGAATTGAAGGAGAAGCCGACGGATGATCGCTATCCGGAAGTGTTCATGGAAATTTCACAGGAGGGCATCGATCCAAAGACCGCCGCGGAACGGATCCAGGCGGAGCTGCAAGAGTATCCGAAGGTCGAGTCGAATTCGGTGGATGAACCGATTCAAGGCTGGGAAGTGCGTGCCGTTGGCGGAACCGGCGGCAAAGAGTGGGATGATCCGGTTATACGGTATTACGTATTTGATAACGGGCAGGGCGGCAGCTTTGTCGTGAAGCAGCAGTATTTCCTGGAGGCTTCAGAAGGCTTCGGTGCGCGTTTTCATAACATGATGAAGGAATTCCATATTACGACCAATACAAATGCAGAGTCTGACAGTAAGTAGATAGCTTCAGTTCATGATATAAACAAGGATAGTCCAATCGAATGATGAGAGGCTATCCTTTTTAAGTGATTAAAGATCGGTTAGAAGTGCTAGCAGATAACTATATGTAATGTTATATAACATTACCAAGGTCTATGAATATATTGAACACTCCCTAATTCTGGGATATATTATTTTTGATTTATTGAAAATGCCTATAAATCAAATGATAATGATGGATATCTTTAATTGGAAACGCTTTTCCTATTGCATGTTCGATTTGTTATATTAAATAACATTAAATAGAATAACTTTAACGAATACATATTTTAATGTTATGTATTATTACATAAAAGGAGAGTGCCATAATGAAACCAAAGTCAAAACGTCCTTTAGCGGTCTGGAGTACCGCTGCATTCACCGCTTTTGTTATTTCTTTATCTCCTCTTGGAGCCTATGCGGCAGATGCTGCCACAGTGACGGAAGTGAAAGGAACGGTTAGTACGGCTGCACCCGTACAGACTCCTGCAACGCCGGGAAGGAATACGACGGTACCTCCTCTATCGGAAGCTTCTAAGCAATCGACTAAGCCGAACGTGCTGGTCATTGCGACAGGCGGGACTTTGGCAGGCCAATCGACGGATGCCACCAGTTTTCAATCTTATCGGGCGGGTACGCTGAAGATTGAAGATATGGTGGGCGAGCTTCCGAATACGGACAAGATTGCGGATATCAGCACGATCCAGTTCGGCAACTCCGGGTCAAGCGCCTATACCATGGCGGATTTATACGATCTTTCCCGGACCGTCGACAAAGCGTTGGAGGTATACGATAGCGTCGTTGTGACGACGGGGACGGATACGATGGAAGAGATCGCGTACTTCCTCGATCTGACGGTGCAAAGCGACAAACCCGTCGTTATCACGGGTTCCATGAGACCTTGGACGGTGATTGGTTCCGATGCCCAAGCGAACCTGTACAACGCGATCAAGCTTGCCGGAAGCGGCCGTACGGAGTCCTTCGGCACGGTGCTGATGCTGAATGATACGATTCATCTGGCACGCGGCGTAACCAAGACCAATGACTACCGTACCGACACGTTCGAAACGCCTATGCTGGGAGCGGTCGGATATATCGATGACGAGAATATCCGTATCTACCGGGCTCCCCTCCGTGCAATGAAGGGGGAAGGTCAAGGCAAACCGGTGTTTGACCTGAGCAAAATCTCGAAAGGGGATCTGGCGAAGGTCGAAATTGCGATCTCCTATCAGGAAGCCGGCGGCGGTGCGATTAAAGGCTTTGTGGCAGACGGAGCCAAAGGCATCGTCACTTCCGGCACTGGTGCAGGCGGCATCTCGAAAGAGATGAGTGCGGCCCGCAAGGATGCTATCGAGAAGGGGGTGGTTTTCGTAACAACGACCCGTACAGGCTCCGGCAGCGTATACGGCGGCGGAGAGGGTATCATTACAGGTGACAACCTTAGCCCTCAACAAGCCCGCGTTCTGCTGCTGCTCTCCTTGTCCTTTACGGATGATTTCAATACCATTAAGGGTTGGTTCACAACCTACGGAACACCTGAAGTGTAATCTTAGTTACTCTATTTGGCTACTCCTTATTCCTACTGAACCATGAAATTCCTTCCACCAATATATTTGCCGCCAGGGATAACCTGGCGGTCTTTTTTTTGTTCGCAAGCACGAAGGGACAAATGGCTATTTGCGGCTGTCAGATTCAGCGGCTGAAAATAACATTCCTGCCAATCGGATTATAGCCGAGGAGTTCGGGATAAACCGGATGGTAACAGGGGCGTGAGCGTTGAGGATATTTTCATCGATTTATTGCTTTCTATGTCAGCTATTTGTATACTTTACAATAGTAAACGATTACTATAAGTGAGGGATCCTATGAAGAAGCCGACCACGATACATGATATAGCGAAGATGGCAAATGTTTCTTCGGCGACGGTTTCGCGCGTGTTAAGCAACAGCAGTTATCCTGTCAGCAAGGAGCTTAAAGAGCGCATCCGGCAAATCGCGAAGGAGTCCAATTATATTCCGAATATGCTCGGCAAACAGCTGAAGAAGAATAGCAGCAATACAATCGGAGTCATCATACCTTCTATTGTGAATCCATTTTATTCTTCCGTCATATTCGGGATCGAAGAGGTGGCTCGGCAGAATAGTTTTACGGTTATCGTATGCAATTCGCTGCAAGACCCGGCGCTGGAAGATGAATATTTAAGGACGATCATGGAGAAACAGGTCAAAGGCCTGGTCATCTCCTCGATCTCCAAGGATAAGAGCCAGTTGACTCAGTTGATGAAGCTTGGCCTGAACGTCATCGCCATCGATCAGAAGATCGACGAGGATAACATTAACCAGATTGAGTTCGACTATCACAAAGCCGGTTACATCGCAACCAAGCATCTGCAGGAGAAGGGGCATGAACGCATCGGTTACGTTACTTCCAAGCTGGATCGCCCAAGTCGCCGAAGCATCCATCAGGGTTATATGTCGGCGATGAAGGACGCGGGTCTCAAGCCGCTGGTGGTCGAGTCACCGACTGAAGAAGTGTATAATGCGATTACCGAATTCGATACGGGCAAGCAGCTCACGCAGAAATTGCTGGAGCATTCTTCGCCGCAGCCGACGGCGATTTTTGCATGCAACGACATGATGGCCTTCGGGGTGATCAACGAATTGTCACAGCGTGATATCCAAGTGCCGGAGCAGATTTCAGTTATGGGCTTTGACGGCATTGATGTGGGGCAGATGATTCATCCGCCGCTTACAACGATTAAGCAGCCTGATTACGAGATGGGGAAGATGGCCTGCAAAATGCTGCTGGATATGATGCAGGGCGACGATAGTCCGATGTTTGATGTTATGCTGCAGCCTAAATTGCTGGAGAGAAAATCGGTTCGGGATATCCGGGAAAACAAGTGAATACAAGGATGGCATAAAGCCCGGGCATAACTGCTCGGGCTTTATTTATTTCCAATAAAAGATATCGATTACTAACTAATTACTTGTCCGTGTCTGAATCAACCAAGTGGGAAACAATTCCTTTAAAACCTCAGAATGCCTTATGTAACGCTTGAACTCAGACTTTTATAATAAAAAACATCGAAGAGAGCATAGAAAACTCTATTCAAGAAAGGGCTTCCATGCTATACTCGTTACAGAAATCGATTACTATAAAAATAATGCCTTTTGGAATGAGTTGGAGCAGAAAACACGCAATCCTGTTTTTTAAACAAAAAGGAGGGTTTTCAATGTCAAAAAAGGTAAAGGTATTCACCCTGATGCTGGCGTTTATGATGATTTTCACGGCATGCTCCTCATCCGGAGGGTCAACCGACGGGGAAACTCCGCCGGGCGAACCGGGAGGCAGCAAAGACAAAGTGACGCTCAAGATTGGGCTTCCCGGCAGTTATGAGGTGACGAGTAAGGAAATTATCGATGGCTTTATTGCTTCCCATCCCCACATCAACGTTGAAATTCAAGAAGCGCCATGGGGGGACTTTACGTCCAAGATCGCCACGCAGATTGCAGGCAACACCATGCCGGACGTCTGGTTCCAAGAGAACGCCACCATACTTAGCTACGGACAGCGCGGTGTAGCAGAGGATTTATCCTCTTACATTGAAGCTGATCTGAAGGCAGACGAATACATCGATGGCTTGTTCTCGGCCAAAACGCCTGAAGGCAAGATCTGGGGTGTACCTCACGGTATTAACCCGATTGCACTCGCGTATAACCAGGATGTTTTTGAGAAAGCCGGCGTGCCAGTGCCGACCGACGATTGGACCTATGACGACCTGATTGAGGCCTCCAAGAAGCTGACGATCAAAGAAGGAGACAAAACGAGCCAATTCGGATTTATCGGATCCTTTTCCATAACCAATGGCTGGTTCCCTTGGATCAAGCAGGCAGGCGGCTCTGCCCTGGACGATACCCTGACGAAATCGCGGTTTGACGATCCCAAGACTGCGGTCGGTTTACAGCAGCTGTATGATGGGCTGGACCAGGGATATTTTGCGGATATCGACTTTCTAAAAGCGAACGGCGGCGAGCTCGAAGTATTCGCAAGCGGCAAGGCTGCGATGTACTTCCTCCAATACAGCTTGCAGGTGAATATGAACGAGAGTTTTGCCGATACGAACTGGGATGTTGTCAAAATTCCGAAAGGCGTTGACGGCAAACGTTATGTTCCGATGGTAGCCAACACGTGGCTGGTCTCCTCCAGAGCGAAGCAGGAATCGAAGGATGCCGCCTGGGAGTTCCTGAAATATTACCTCGGCGATGAAGTGCAGGACATGATCGTCAAGACGGGATCCACGCTTCCCGTGAAGAAGTCGGCACTGGATCAATTGAAGGACAGCACAACCAAACCGCTGAACAAAGAGGCTTTCACGGACGGCATTAACGAAGGCGGCGTTACCCTGGATGAAAATGCTACTTGGAGCGAATGGCGCATTCTGGTGCAGCAGGTGGTCAATGAAATCATGGTAGGCAATGTCTCGGTTGAAGACGGCGTGAAAGATATTCATACCAAAGTTCAGGACGTACTGGACTCCAGTAAATAGCTTCATGGGATAAGAGCGGTGCAGTCTTGACGACGTATCGGGCTGCACCTCTCTTCCCGCTATCGAAAGGTAGGTGTGTCATGCAGAAACAAGGGTACTGGGGCTATATATTCACATTGCCGTTTGTCATTAATGTCGTGGTATTCCTCTTATTTCCGATTGTATTCTCCACATATATTTCCTTCACGGAGTGGGACTTGTTTAACGCACCGCGCTGGGTCGGGCTGGATAACTGGGTGCGTGTATTGAACAAACATGAATTCTGGGTATCCATCCGAAATGTCTTTATGTTTGCACTTATCTTCGTGCCGATTCAGACGATCATGGCGTTTGTGATCGCCTTTATGCTGAATCAGGCCATTCGGGCCAAGGGGTTGTTCCGCTTGTTCTATTTCCTGCCTGTCGTTACTCCGTGGATCGCCGGCGGCGTGGTCTGGGTGTGGATGTTCAACTACCAATACGGCGTCATCAACTGGGTGCTTCAATCCATCGGCCTCGATCCTGTGAAATGGATAGATAGCAGCAATTGGCTGATGGTCGTCTCCAGCATCGCGATTGTTCAGGTATGGAAGGGCGTTGGTCAATCCATGATCATGATCCTGGCCGGGATGCAAAATGTTCCGAAAGAGGTGCTGGAAGCCTCGCAAATCGACGGCGCCAACGGCTGGAAGCAGTTGACGAAGGTGGTGTTCCCGATGGTAACGCCGATGGTATATCTCGTTATGATTCTGTCTACCATCTCGGCGTTTCAGGCATTTGATGTGTTCCTCGGCCTGTTCGGTTCCATCACCACGGGAATTCCGGAACGAAACATGGTTCCGAACCTGCTAGTGTACCGGGATGCGTTCCTGCTCTTCAAAATGGGACCGGCATCCGCAACGGCCTGGCTGCTGTTTGTCATTATTCTAGGCTTCACCTTGTTCCAGAAGTATTTTGAGAAGAAGTGGGTGCATTATGACTAAGACTACTCACCCCTTACTTAAGGTGCTCATGTACCTGCTACTGATTGTCGGTGCGGTATTCATGGTGTTCCCATTCCTATGGATGCTGTCCACATCGCTGAAAACGGTAGGCGCCATCTCGCAGATGCCGCCGCAGCTCATCCCGAATCCGATGAATTGGGATAACTATGTGACGATATGGAATAAAGTCGACTTCGGTCGATACACCCTGAACAGTTTTTTCATCGTCTCGATCGAGATGGTTGGATCCTTGATCTCCTGCGCGTTTGTGGCCTTTGGACTTGCGATGTTCACCTTCCGGCTGCGGGGGCTCATCTATATGATCATGCTGGCAACCTTAATGATTCCGTCTCAAGTGACCATGATCCCGACCTATTTCATCTGGAAGGAATTTGGCGCATTGAATTCGTATTACCCTTTGATCGTGCCCAGCTTTCTGGGCGGGGCGTTCGGTATTTTCCTGATGCATCAGTTTATCAAATCTTTGCCTAAAGAGCTGTATGAATCGGCTACGATTGATGGCTGCAGCCCGCCGGGCATATTCTTCAGAATTTATTTGCCGCTGTGCAAGCCGGCGCTGGCGGCGCTAGGGGTATTCACTTTCATGGGGGCGTGGAACAACACGCTGGGACCGCTGATTTACCTGCAAGACAAGGAATTATATACATTGCCGCTCGGCTTGCTCTACCTGAAATCGGAGAACGTCAACCAAGCGCTGCTGATGGCAGGGGCCGTCATTACGACGCTTCCAGTCGTCATCGTCTATCTGTTCGCGCAGAAGCAATTTGTTCAGGGTATCGCTTCGACAGGGATGAAGGGCTGAAGGAGGAACTTACGACATGAAGAAGTACGTACTAGTCGGCGCTGGGTCAAGAGCGCTGTATATGTTTGCTAAACCGATGGTAACCGATTGGAAGGGGAACGTTGCCTTTGAAGGCGTGTATGATGCCAATCCGGTGCGGGCGCGCTTTCTTAGCGAGGAATGCGGGGGAGTTCCCGTATATGATGATTTCCACGGCATGCTTGCGGCTGTGAAGCCGGATGTTGTCATTGTGGCGAGCACGGATTACACGCACCATACCTATATCGTGCAAGCCTTGAGAGCCGGCTGTGATGTCATTAGCGAGAAGCCGATGACGATTGATGAAGATAAATGCCGTGAAATTTTGCAAGCGGAGCAGGATAGCGGTAAGAGGGTGACGGTTACGTTCAACCTCCGGTTTGCACCTTATTTTGCGACCGTGAAGGAATTGCTGCTGCAAGAGGTCATCGGGGATGTCTACCATATTGATCTGGAGTGGTTTCTGGACCGCCGGCATGGCGCGGATTATTTCCGTAGATGGCATGCCGAGATGAAGAACAGCGGCGGACTGCTGGTTCACAAGTCCACGCATCACTTCGACATCATGAACTGGTGGATGAACAGCCGTCCTGTGGAGGTCCATGCCTTTGGAACGAGACGGGTGTATGGGGACGATCGGCAGGATCATGGAGAACGATGCCTTACTTGCCATCGGAAAGACGAGTGCGAGTTCTATATGGATATCGAAAAGGATCCGTTTCTTGAAAAATACTATCGCCAGGCTGAAGAAGCGGACGGATATTTCCGGGACCGGTGCCTGTTTGACAGCCGGATCGACATTTATGACACGATGTCGGTCAATGTCCGGTATGACAATAATGCAATGCTGACCTATTCCCTCGTCGCCTATAGCCCTTATGAGGGATGGCGCGCTGCGATCAACGGCAGCAAAGGCCGGATCGAGGTCTCGAATATATACAGCAACGCGGATATGAAGCAAGGGGAAGCGAGCAGGATTCATATCTTCAGAACCGATGGCACGGAAGAGGTGGTCGAGGTCAATACATCGGCCGCCGGTCATGGCGGCGGGGATGCGAAGCTGCGCAAGGCGCTGTTCGAAGGCGGAATCGAAGATCCTCTAGGTCAACAAGCCGATAGCTCGGTAGGCGCCGAATCCCTTCTGATTGGTGCCACAGCCAATCGTTCCATTGCCGAAGGCCGGGCGATGAAACTTCCGGACGTTTCGCCGAAGTTTGTCGACGGGAGTTCACCGAGATGAACAGCGTTCAGGGACTGGAGCAGTATATCTGCACATTATACGACACGAGGGATCAGTTGAAGGTGCATGTGTTTGAACGTTCCGATGCCGCATTTGCAGCCGGGGATGTCATTCGGGATGCCATCGTCACACCCGAAGCGGCGAGAAAGCGGCAGGAGGAGATCAGGGGGGCTTTCCTGAGGTCCATCGGCGGGCTTCCTGATACGTTTACGTTTGCCAACCTGGAAAGGGAAGAAGGGACGTCATTCGTGGAGAGGATACAGCCTGGCGTTTCTTTGCCAAATGTATACACGAACAAGGCGGCAGGGCGAATCAGTAAAAAGGCAGAAGGGACTTCAGAGGGCGCGTCGCTCGTCAGGCTCCGTTCCGGGCGCGCAGCGGGAGAAACCGGTGATGATGGAGCGCAAGCCAAACATCAGCCTCCGCTTAATGTACATACGGCGGGTGTCGTTAGCGGAGCCGGCTTTCAGGTAGAGAAGGTCATATTCGAGTCCAGTCCGGGGTATTATGTCACTTCGAATCTGTACCTGCCCGATCACCGGGAAGAACGTTCCGCGGCCGTCCTGTTTCTGAGCGGACACGAGCTGGGGGCGAAGCATGATGCCTATTATCAGCGCGTGATCCAGCACTTCGTTCGGGCTGGCCTGATTGTGTTGGCAATCGATCCGATCGGGCAGGGCGAGCGCCTTAGCCTTCATGATTTCGAAGATCGGGAAGGAAGCGTCATATGGGGTACAAAGGAGCATCAGCAATACGGCGTTCAGTGTCATATGCTCGGCGACAGCGTAGCCCGCTATTTCGTTCACGATGCCATGCGTGCCGTCGATTACTTATGCGAACGGCCCGATGTTGATCCAGCCCGGATCGGCGTAACGGGGAACTCCGGCGGCGGAACGCAGACGGGCATGATGATGGTTTGCGATGAACGCATTGCGGCAGCGGCTCCCGCCACATTCATCATGAACCGGCAGCTGTACATGCATGCCGGCGGCGTGCAGGATGCCGAGCAGGTATGGCCGGGTCTGTCCGGGCTGGGTTACGACCATGAGGATCTGCTTATCGCTTTTGCGCCGAAGCCGCTGATCGTGCTGGCGGCGGAGTACGATTTCTTCCCGATTGAAGGCACGCGGCGTACCGTGGAGCGAGGAAGACGCTTCTGGGAGCTGCTGGGTCAACGCGATGACCTGCAGCTTGTGACCGACGCCTCGACGCACCGCTATACGGACCGGCTGGCTGCGGCTGCGGCGGCATTTTTCGTCCGGCATCTCGAGGTGAAGGTTACTGTCAATGATGCAATGAAGATAGAGGCACTGCCCCCGGAACAACTATGGTGCAGCCCCAGCGGTCAGGTGTACCGGGATAAGGCTGATGCAAGGTCGATCCGGGACTTCAATGCCGATCGCTGCGACCAACTGGCAGCAGCCCGGTCGCTGCTGCCGACGCAGCAAAGACAGGATCAAGCAAGGCAGTGGCTACTGGAGAGAATCTACGCCTCCCGCAAGCCTTACGAATTGAACCCGCGCATCATTCGGCTGGGCGCAGTGGAGGGTCTTGAGGCCGATTATCGGCTGTGGTGGTCACAGGAAGGCATCATGAACAGCGGTTATGTATTCCGACTGGCCGGGGATATAACCGAACGAAAGCAGCCGCTGACCGTTGCGGTTTGGCGGGGAGGGACCCGGCGATTGAAGGATCACTGGGCCTGGATTCAGGAGACCTGTCAATCCGGCCGC
Source organism: Paenibacillus sp. NPDC058898 (assembly GCF_049316025.1). Lineage (NCBI taxonomy): Bacteria > Bacillati > Bacillota > Bacilli > Caryophanales > Paenibacillaceae > Paenibacillus > Paenibacillus sp. NPDC058898. The sequence goes on from NZ_JBMOSM010000012.1 coordinate 37,039, forward strand.
GCCGTACTGGTGCTGAATATGTCCGGGGTCGGTCCTCATGAGCCTTATCCGATATACGAAAAACCTGCGCATTCCTATTTTGGCGTGCTGCATAAGCTTGCCGATGATTTGATCTGGCTCGGGGACAGTCTGGCTGCGCTGCGCACGTACGATGTCCTCCGGTGCATGGAGGTCATCTCCCACTTTGATGAGTGGCAGGGGGGAGCGATCCCGTTCTATACCGTGGGTCGGGAAGGGCTTTACGTGCAGCTTGCCGCGGAGATTGATCGAAGAATCGGTGCGATCACGGCCATTCATCCTATGAGCAGCGCAGCCGATCTGGTCAGGGCACGGCAGTTTGAGGAGGAAGAAGCGATGAGCGTTGTGTTTCCCGGCATTTTGAAGGTGCTTGATCCCTCCGAGCTGAACGAATCGGGGAGTATATCGCGGGCAACTAGAGGGAAAGGAAGTGGAAGGACATGAGTAAACCAAAACCATTAACGGTCACGCTGGTCGGAGCCGGCCTTCGCGGCATGATATACAGCGATTATGCGCTCCAGCGACCGGAGGAGATGCAGATTGTTGCCGTTGCCGATCCGGATGAGGTGCGGCGAAGCCGCTGCCAAGCGAAGTACGGGATAGCGGATGAGCGATGCTTTACGAGCTGGGATGAGCTTTTTGCTGGGCCCCGCCAATCGGATGCGGTCTTCATCTGCACGAGGGACCGGGACCACTATGAGCCGACCATGAAGGCGCTGGCCGCTGGGTACCATGTGCTGCTGGAAAAGCCGATGTCGCCGGAGTGGCAGGAATGCATCGATATGGGCCGGCAGGCGGAAGCCTTCGACCGTACGTTAACGATTTGCCATGTTCTCCGTTATGCGCCTTTTTTCCAAGAGCTTAAACGTTTGATTGATGAAGGACGGATCGGTCGTCTGATGTCGATCCAGCACAATGAGAACGTCGGCTACTGGCACCAGGCGCACTCGTACGTGCGGGGATATTTTAATAACAGCGAGTCATCCAGCCCGATGATTCTGGCCAAATCCTGTCACGACCTCGACATTATGCAATGGCTGGCGGGAGGACAATGCCTGAGCGTTGCCTCCTATGGCCACCTGTCGCATTTTCGTCCGGAATCAGCTCCGCCTGGCGCGCCGAAGCGCTGCCTGGATGGATGCCCGGTATCCCATGAATGCCAGTACTATGCGCCGAATACGTATCTGATCGAGAATGCGGGTTGGAAGGGCGAGGCCGCGAGCAACGATCCGAGTTACGAAGCGCGTTACCAAGCGATGTTGGAGGGTCCTTTTGGCCGGTGCGTGTACCATTGCGATAACGATGTCGTGGATCACCAGGTCGTCAGTATGGAATTCGAGCATGACATTACGGCGGTGTTCACGATGAGCGCGTTCACGGAGAAATGCAACCGTACCATCAAGCTTATGGGGACTGAGGGTGAGATTCGGGCCACGATGGAAACCAACGAGATCGAGATCCGCCGCTTTGGCAGCGGCAAGCAGGAAATGATCCAACTCGTCGATCCGGAAGGACATGTAGGACATGGAGGCGGGGATATGCGCTTAATTGAGGATTTTGTGAAGTCGGTCAGATCCCAGGGGCAGCATAACAGCTCAACTTCTGCCCAAGCGTCGATACAGAGTCATCTGATGGCCTTTGCCGCCGAGCGTTCCCGCGTAGAGAAGCGCATGGTGAGGCTGGAGGAATTTATGAATAGCGACGTTCTGGCTTAAATTTACAACGCTGTACAACAAGGAGGAATTATCATTATGCAATTGAACATATTGGAACATGCGGATCAAGCAGGTTTGGAGGCAGCCCGCGCTTGCGAGGCGATTCTCCGCAACACGATCGCGGAAAAAGGAAAAGCGCGCATCGTCCTGTCAACGGGCGCGTCGCAGTTTGAGTTTTTGTCGCAATTCGTGAAGCTGGATATGGAATGGGATAAGATCGAGATGTTCCATTTGGATGAATATATCGCGTTGCCGGAATCTCACCCCGCGAGCTTCCGTAAGTATTTGAAGGAGCGTTTTCTGAAATATGCGAACGTCGGCCAGGCATGGCTCATTGACGGGGAAGGAGATCCTGAGGAAACGGTGAAGCGGTTGAATGAAGAGATTGCCAAGGCTCCTGTGGATCTGGCCCTGATCGGCATTGGGGAAAATGCGCATATTGCCTTTAATGATCCGCCGGCCGATTTTGATAATGAGTTGCCTTATACCATCGTGAACCTGAGCGATACGTGCAAGAGCCAGCAGGTAAGGGAAGGCTGGTTTGCATCGAATGAGGAAGTGCCGAAGCAAGCGATAACGATGACAGTCCAACAGATTTTGAAGAGCCGCCATATCGTCTCGGTCGTGCCTCATCAGGCCAAAGCGGCTGCCATTCAGAATACCATTCAAGGCGCGGTGGACAACCGGGTGCCAGCTACCATCTTGAAGACGCATCCCAGCTGGATGCTATATCTGGATAAAGCATCGGCAGCGCCGATTTATCAATGGGCGTAGCTAGGGGGACGCCTATGTTGTGGCGTGGAAAGCTCCCGCATACCGGCGAATCGGTTGAGGTAGAGGCGGCGTTAGACGGACGGATCGCGGCTATACGCCGGTTGGGACAGAACGATAAGACGGCGTTACCTTGGATCAGCAGCGGCTGGATCGATGTGCAGGTCAACGGCTTCGGGGGATACGACTTGAACGGGACCGTGACGTCGCAGAGCGATATTGAAGGCGTGACCCGTGCGCTGCATCGGCGAGGGGTTGCCGCATACTTGCCAACGGTCATCACGGGCAGTTATGACCGGATGCGTCAAGCATTTAGCGGGTTGTCCCGATATGTCCAGTCCGGGGAGTTCGGAAGTGCCTCTATTGCCGGCATTCATATGGAAGGTCCATATCTATCTGGTGAAGACGGCAGTCGAGGGGCGCATCCGAGGGAGTATATCCGGAATCCGGATTGGGATGAGTTTCAGCGGCTCCAGGATGCCGCTGGCGGGCTTATCCGGATGGTGACGCTCGCGCCGGAGCGCGAAGGCTCGGTTCCTTTTATAGAGAAGGTAGTCAAGGCGGGCGTGGTTGTGGCGATCGGGCATACGATGGCTACAGGGGAGCAGATCGATCGGGCGGTGCAGGCAGGAGCGACGGTATCGACTCATCTGGGGAACGGTTCACAGACCGTTCTGCCGCGCCACCCCAACTATATCTGGCATCAGTTGGCGGACGACCGGTTATGGGCAACCTTTATACCGGACGGCCACCATCTGGCGCCCCCTGTGCTGAAAGCGATGCTGCGGGCGAAACGGGACAAATCGCTGCTTGTCAGCGATGCCGTCATGTTCGGTGGCATGGCTCCCGGACGGTACAGCAGCCTCATCGGAGGCGAGGTCGAGCTGACCGCAGACGGGCGCCTGCATACGGTGGAGAATCCGGCGATACTGGCCGGATCCGCTTCTTCGCTGGACGTTGGCATTGCGAATGCGATCCGCTATACGGATATGACGCTGGCGGAAGCGGTAAGCGCGGTCACCATCCGCCCGGCTGTGGTACTGGCTATGCCGCAATTGGGCGAGCTTACGATCGGGAATCCGGCGAACTTGACGCTGTTCGACTGCGATTCAGACGGATCGGGTATGGCTGTCCGGGAGACAGTTGTGGCGGGCGAGACGGTGTACGGTCCTATTTGATATGAGGGTGTAGGAGGCTGCGGGAAAATGAACAGCGTCCGCGAACAACACGTCCTGATTCTTACAGGGGACTTGGAGAAGTGCAAAGAGTCACGCTCACCGATCCAGAAAATCCTTTTATGGGACTTTGGACCGCAAATCTGCTGCCCTCCAGCAGACTACAACTCTCTTTGGCCATCGTCTGGCGGAACCAATACAAAAAACCATCCTTATGCGAGCGATCATTGCGTTAGCTCGCACAGGGATGGTTTTTCTTTTGTTTTTATTTTTCGATATGCTCCACAAACCAACGGACGATATGACTCAAGCGTTTCACCCGCAGATGCGGATGGCCGCTTCGGGACAAGTTGTGATCCGCACCCGGGAAACGGATGAACTGAGTTTCCCGGCCGAGTCGCTTCAAAGCGATAAACAGCTGTTCTCCCTGTTCGATCGGGCAGCGGAGATCCTGTTCTCCGTGAAGGATCAGAAGCGGCGTATGGACGTCCTTCACGTAAGCGAGCGGGGAATGCTTCCACAGCTTCTCCAGATCGTCCCACGGATTGCCCCAGATCTGATCCTGCGTAAAGGTGTAGCCGATATCGCTGACGCCGTAGAAGGAGATCCAGTTCGATATCGAGCGCTGGGTTACCGCAGCCTGGAACCGGTCGGTATGACCGACGATCCAGTTGGTCATGAAGCCGCCGTAGCTGCCGCCGGTCACGCCAAGACGGGAAGCGTCGATATAGGTGTAGGTATCCAGCACATAATCTACAGCTTCCATCAGATCCTGGTAATCCCGTCCGCCGTAATCTCCTCTAACGGTATTAACGTGTACCTGACCATACCCGTGGCCACCCCGAGGGTTGGTGTAGAATACCGCATAGCCGGCTGCAGCAAGCAGCTGGAACTCATGCATGAACGTATGTCCGTACATGGCTTGCGGACCGCCGTGAATCTCAAGCACGGCTGGGACCTTGGTGCCTTCCGTGAAGCCGGCAGGCTTCATGATCCACCCTTGAATCGGCCAGCCGTCCGACGTCCGGAACGTAAAGGACTCCGGCGTGCTTAACGTAAGCTCGTTCCACAGCTCCTCGTTGCAGTTTGTCAGACGCTTCTCCTCGTTCTTAGCGATAGAGAAGCTGAACAGATCGCCAGGCTGCAGCGGGTCGGCAGCGGCGAACACCACGTTCTCCTCCGGTGTCAGAGCGAATTGGTACACCTCGCGTTCGCCCGATACGACCAGCTCATAGGATGAACCGTCCAGAGCAAAACGTCCAATATGAACACTGCCATCCTGGCTGAGCTGGATGTATACGGATTGGCCGTCCTTACTGAACAGCGGAGGCGTTCCGGCTCCGGCTCTCATGTCGCTGACCGCAGCGTGCCCCAGCTGAATATCCATGTCCGTGAAGAGCACGCGGGATTTTCCGCCCGATAGCGGAACCAGGTGGATTTTGGTCAGGGTGGCAAAACCGCAGCTGAGGTCGCTGGCAAGCATGAGCATATACTGCCCGTCCGGGGTGAATGCAATGGAACCGATCGAGAGGGTTCCATCCGTCAATTCGGTTACGGATCCGCTATCGAGGTCCATGACAAACACATCGCCCGTCAAACGAAAATCCGGATTCGGGAATTGCTCGGTGGCAAGGCAGGTGCTGTATGCGATGCGGGTGCCGTCCGGTGACCAGGCGAAGGCATGTATATCAAAATCTCCTTCTGTAATTTGCTTGCATTCTTCCGTTGCCGGATTTACGAGGTATAGATGATGTCGACGTTCATTCCACAATCCTGCGCCATCGGCTTTATATTTAATGCGATTAATGATTTTTTCCTCAGGGAGCTTGTTTTTGTCGTCTTTGTCTGATTCTTCGCTTTCCGTAGATTCGGCTGCTTCCGCCTCACTTCTAACAAGTAGGCGTGCGCTATCCGGGGACCATTTAAAAGTGCTGACACCGTGCTTCATGTCGGTAACCGGCCTTGCTTCCCCGCCGTTGGCAGGCATGATCCATACCTGCGGCTTATCGCCCTTTTTGCGCAAGAAAGCAAGCTCCGACCCGTCAGGGGACCAAGCGGGTGCTGCATCCGCCTCGCCGGACGTGAAGGGAACATCCTGGTCTCCTTCTGCAGGAAGCAGGCGGATATGGGAACGGTAACCGTCGTACTTTTCGCTGACGGATTTATGTACATAGGCTATGGCTCCACTAGCTGGAGATACGACAGGGTCATTCACCCAGTGCATCCTGTACAAATCCTCTGGCGTTATGAGTCGCTTATCAGTCATGAATCATCCTCCTAATCTTCTTGTGTGAGTTAAACATCATTATCCCAGATAATGGTATGGAAATCTAGATGAAAAGTGAAAGGGGAAATGTGAACGTTTCGTACCAAATGCTAGTAAAACAGAGGGGAAATTACAATAATTCTAGATTGTAAAATGAAGCTCTAGAACTGAAAACAGCTCATTAATTTTCAACTGGTCAATTTAGAAGCGATACGGTGTGCTTTTTGTTATAATTGAGACAGGCTCTCAATTAGGAGTATGTAAAATAAAACCAACTATATATAGCTCAGGAGGAAATAAGATATGAACGTAAGTGAAGCTATCCGCACGCGCCGCAGCCTTGGCAAGGTCAAGCCTGACGCTGTACCGCAGGAATGGATTGAACAAATCGTAGAAGCGGGAACCTGGGCGCCGAACCATAAGCTCACGGAGCCGTGGAAATTCTTTGTCATGCAAGGGGAGGGCCGCGACGTGCTCGGCAACGCACTTGGTGACATTCAGGCGGCAGGTGGTGATGATACAAGTGAAGAGGCTGTAATTGCAGCACGCGAGTCAGGACGTACGAAGGCGTATCGGGCTCCGGTTGTTATCGGTGTGGCGGTCGAACCGTCCACGGACCCCAAGGTGATTGAACTTGAAGAGTACGGAGCGGTGTTTGCCGCTATTCAAAATATGCTCCTGCAAATTCATGAGCTTGGCTTGGGTGCAGTGTGGAGAACGGGCGAGCCGTGTTTCCATTCGCTGATGAATCAAGCGTTCGGATTGAAGCCTGAAGATAAAATGCTGGGTTTCCTATACATCGGCTATCCGGATATGGAACCTAAGCAGGGGAAACGTCAACCGGCAGCGAACAAAACGGTATGGCTGAATAGTGCTGCAGACCTGTAGTTGATCTACCCTCCACCGCAAAAATCCGGTATAATGAACCCTAAGTTTGTCTTAAGGGTGTTACGGCATCCGGGCGATTGACACTAGGGGAGTGTACGGGAATGAAATTTCGGTTCAAGCAGTGGGATCTGGGGAGCAAGTTTATTTTTATAGCCACCTGTTTAGCGATAGCCTCTTTCTTTTTTAAATGGCTGGATATCGGCGTGGCTGCAGAGAATGGTTTTTTGCAGGGCGGCGTGTTTTTCATCGTATGTTTCATCTATCCATTTTTGAAAGTGGTCCGCGAGAAGAAGATGAACAAGCTGATTGCCTACATTTTTGCGCTGGTCGCTATATTTTTGACGATGACGTACGTGTCATCCAAAACCGTAGATTTTTTCGGCCAGACAATAAGAGGGGCGGCGGCAGGGCCGTATTTGTTCTTGGTGTCATGCGGACTGCTGAGCTTCGGTATTTTTAGACGCAGGTACTAGACTCGCTGCGCATGCTTTTGTATATGGCGTGATAGGAATGAAGGGCTGAACCCGGAGGCGACATGCCTCTGACAGGGACGGCCCTTTTTCTATTTTGAGACAGATCACCACTGGGTGAGAAGGACAAAGCCGCTGATCGACACCGCGTAAATGATTAACAGCACCACGGCGTACTTTTTGGCACGGATGTTCAAGTTGAAGACGGCGGAGAGTCCGTTGTTGATTATATTTCCGATGAATAGAATGAGCATGAGCGCGAGTGCAGTGATCGCAACGATGAGCGTAGCGGTTTCCATGGGTTCGTGGATCCTCCTGTTTTAGCTGCTAGTAACGTATAAGATATATTCCATTGTAACGGACGAAGTTTAAACCCCGGTTAAATGTAGTTAAAAAATGAATGGAACCTGGCAAGTGGTGTAACGTTGAGCGGGATACTGGGATTTTGATATACTGGAGAAAGCGACTTTACAAACCGCTGTATTACATCAACAGGAGGGATTTCAGAATGGCCAATCAAACTTTTACCGATGGGCCTACTTTGAATGACGGCGTAAAAATGCCGTGGCTGGGTCTTGGCGTATGGAAGACCAAAGAAGGCGAAGAGGTTATTCAGTCCGTAAAATCAGCAATCGCTGCAGGGTACCGCAGCATCGATACAGCTGCCATCTACGGCAATGAAGAGGGCGTAGGGCAAGCCATTCGCGAATCCGGAGTTTCGCGGGACGAGCTGTTCATCACCACCAAGGTGTGGAATGATGACCAGGGGTATGAGAAGACGCTGCAAGCCTTTGAGACGAGCCGCAAGAAGCTCGGGCTGGATATCGTTGATTTGTATCTCGTGCATTGGCCGGGAAAAGATAAATACCTCGATACGTGGAAAGCATTGATTCATCTGCAAAAAGAAGGACTCGTGCGTTCCATCGGGGTCAGTAACTTCCAGATCCGCCACCTGCAGCATATCATCGAGGAAACGGGTGTCGTACCGGTTGTCGACCAAGTCGAATTGCATCCGCTGCTCTCCCAGAAGGAGCTGCTAGGGTATGCACGCGAGAATAATATCGTCCTGGAAGCGTGGAGTCCGTTGATGCAGGGCAATCTTGATCAACCAGTGCTCGCGCAGATCGCGGAGAAATACGGAAAAACCACGGCGCAAGTCATTCTGCGCTGGGATATTCAGAATGGTGTCATCGTCATTCCGAAATCGATTAAAGAGCATCGCATTCGCGAAAATGCGGGCATCTTCGATTTCGAGCTTTCGGCGGAGGATATGGCAGCCATTGACGGCTTGAACCAAAACAAACGTTTTGGCTCCAATCCGGATGAAGTCCTGTTCTAAATTTCGCTTCCATATAAAAAGAGCGAGCACAACCCGGAATGAGGGAAGTGCCCGCTCTTTTTTACGTTATTTATCAGGATAGAGTTCCTCTTGCAGTTATCGTTCTTCGAGCCCATCCACAGGAAACAAAGGTTCACCAATCGTACCGAGCTTTCCCTGTATTAGATCTTCGTGCAATCTTTTCAGCCAGTTCAGGTCGGTCTTGGCATGTTCATACATCCCGATCATCAGATGCTGGGCGCTGCGGGGGACGATATGTTGGTGTTCCACGTATAATTGATATGCCTGGTTCACCCGATGCTCTGTTTCCCGGATACGGGACTGCAGGATCGGGGCCAGAACGGCCGGGTCCGCGAGTCGCGAGAACGGCAGCGCAATATAGAGCGGGTGATGCACGGGCTCGATGTCCCTGAATTTTTTGAGCAGCAGCTGCTCAAAAAGCTTGCGTCCGGCATCCGTGATCCGGTAGATGGTTTTGTCCGGGCGGCTATCGCTCTGTATGGTTTCCACTGCTTCGATATATCCGTTCTCGGCAAGCCGGTCTACCGCGTAATAGAGAGAGCCCATCTGAAGCTTCGTATACTGATCCATGCCGCGATCCTTCATCTTGATCCGGATCTCGTACGGATGATGGTCTCCTTCCAGCAGCAAGCCCAAGATGGCCAGCTTCATCGACATGACATTAGGCTCCCTTAGCCTTGGCAGGCACGGTCACCCGCTCGTTGCCCATCATGAGCACAAACACGAGAGCCAGTACCGCCGGGACAAGCGCCCACAAGAACGTATTCGCAATGGAATCCGCCAAGGAAGTCGTAATCTGTTCACGCACGTTCGGCGGAAGCTGCCCCATCACTTCAGGTGAAAGAACGGCATCCGCATTTAACTCGGCACCGGCCGGCGCGTTTCCTCCGGCTTCAGCAAGTCGGCTGTTCAGGCCGTTGCGCTGGATGATCCCGAAGATCGTAATCCCCACCGTCATGCCGAAGGAGCGAAGGAAGGAGTTCGTCGATGTTGCCGCGCCACGCTGTCTGGCATCAAAGTTATGGATGGAGGCCATGCTGAGCGTGGAGAACGAGAAACCGACGCCAAAGCCGGTCAGGACCATGAAGATCGTCAACAGGTAGCGCGGCGTATCTGGGCTTATCGTGCTCAGGCAGAAAATGCCTGTGATAAAGCACAAGACGGACAGAATCATGATGTTTCTAAACGAGGTCCGGGTCGTCAGCATACCGCCGCCTTGGCTGCCGAATACGCTGCCGAGCATCATCGGCATCAGAATGAGGCCCGAATTGGTTGCTGATCCACCGTACACGCCGCTAACAAAAATCGGGATGTAGATGGTTGCCACGATAAAGGTTGCTCCATAGAACAAGGCAACGATATTGCTCGAAGCAAACAGGCGTTTACGAAACATTTCGAACGAAATAATGGGTTCGGCTGCCCGGGTCTCTGCGAACAGAAACGCAATAAACAGAGCGATGAATCCCCCGAACAAACCTAGAATTTGCGGTGAGTCCCATGCATAGGTTTGCCCGCCCAGTTCCAGACCGAACATTAGGCAGATGATTGCACCTACAAGCGTTGCGGCTCCCGTCCAGTCAATCTTTTGCTTGGCATGGGAACGGGTCTCCTTATAGGAGGTCATGATGAAAATAAAGGATACAATCCCGATTGGAACGTTGACATAGAATATCCATTCCCAGCCAACGCTATCGGTAATAAAAGCACCCAGCAGTGGTCCCATAATGCTGGAGGTACCGAATACGGCACCGAGCAAACCCGTCATTTTACCGCGCTTCTCCGGCGGGAACAGGTCAAACACGATGGTAAACGCAATCGGCATTAGAGCACCGCCGCCGATTCCTTGAATCGCCCGGTAAATAATAAGTTCTGTCATGTTATTGGCCATCCCGCAGAGGGCGGAACCGATCAAGAAGACAACCAATCCGAATATAAAGAACCGTTTCCGCCCGTACATATCGGACAGCTTGCCGAAGATCGGTGTGCCGGCCATTACGGCAACCATGTAGATTGAGGTTACCCAGACGACTTGGTCAAAGCCCTGGAGATCGCGGATAATCGTCGATAAAGCCGTGGCTACAATCGTGTTATCGATGGCGGCCATGAAGATGCCGAGCAGCAGACCGGCCACGACCAATTTGATGTTGCTTTGTTGTGCATTCATGTTAAGAATACTCCTTTTCCATATTCAACTATGTACATATTATTCAAATTTGAATAATTCGGTGGTTATATTGTAGCCGGATTAACAGATGTTGGCAAGATGTTTAATGGCACTGCCTGTCTCTACATTCTGGACAAGAAAAAACAAGGCCAACCCAAAGCTTACGGGATGACCTTGCAATAATAGGGAATCGGCTGCCGGGATGCCTTCGCGTCAAGACACGCTGTTAGCTGCTTCCAGTTAATACTTAACAGTTCATCTGCGGCGATTTGGGATCCAACTGCATAAATTCGATCCGATTGCCGTCCGGGTCCCTGGCCCAGCACTGCCAGTTGAAGTCTTTTCCTTGGACCGGCGGGACGTCGAGTTTCACGCCCTGATTGCGGAGATGATCCGCGATGCGCTCGATATGTTCCACCTCGAGGCAGAGATGGGAGAATCCGACGGGCCGTTCTACTTGCTCCGGTTTCTGTTGCCCACCGTAAAACAATTCGATAAACTGTCCGTCACGCACCTTAATGTACTCGATCCAGGGTTCACCTTGATCGTTAGGAATATCAAAAGCACGGGTGAAACCAAGAATATCACAGTAAAAATGCAGAGACTTCTCCATATCGGCGACATCGAACGCCAGATGGGCGATTCCTTTAATCATGACAGCATTCCTCCTTGGTATGTATCAACGCTTAAGGATCAGGCGAGTTCATAAATCTATTGTAGCTTATTCTGTATACGCTTCCATATATATTTGGAAAATCGGAGGAATAAAACCGGCTGTTATTCTTCGCTGAGTCAGCGCCCGGTTGAGTCAATCCGGGATACAACCGTAGCCTGCTATTGTTATGCCCTCATGCAGATGCCAAAAACCCAAGACCTGCTAAAACAGGCCTTGGGTTAGGGTAATCATCGTATTACGAAGTCACAGTTAGCATTGCCTACACGCAGGCAAAAATCTTATTCGTAGGTCAGGCTGTCCAGAATTTCCTTCACGCTCAGTTCAGCGCAAGCCATGGAAGTATCGGCAACGCCATAATACATCTTCACGACATCGCCATCGACCAAAGTGCCGCAGGAGAAGACAACGTCTCCGAAGAATCCGTTCTTCTCATAATCGGCTTCCGGCTCCATGATCGGTTGATTGGAGCGGGCGATGACTTTGGAAGGATCGTTCAGATCCAGCAGCAGGGCACCCATGCAGTAGCGGTGATCCAACGTTGCGCCATGGTACAGCTCCAGCCAGCCTTTTTCCGTGCGGAATGGTACGGCACCGCCGCCCATGCGGCCGCTGTCCCACATGCCGTTGCGCAGGCCTGCGAGATGTTTATGGTTGCCCCAGTATACGAGATTATCGGATTCGGCGATCCACATTTCCGGGTTGCCTGTGCTCTTGGTCGTAGGACGGTGCAGCGCATAGTATTTGCCGCCGATTTTCTCAGGAAAGATCAGCACGTCCTTATTGTCCGGTCCGAAAATCATCCCGTGATGCGTAAAGTTCACAAAATCCCGGGTCGAAACCATGGATTCACCTACGCCTACCGGAGATACAGCGGAGAAGTAGATGTAATACGTATCGCCGATCTGTGTAACGCGCGGGTCTTCGATACCGAAGGTTTCCAGCGACTGCGCGGGATATACCAGCGGCTTGTCGTCGATGGTAAAGCGATGCCCGTCCGTGCTGCGTGCCACTCGAATATAGGATAAGGAAGTCAAATATTCGAAGGTAGCGCTGTGATTCACATTGCGAATGACACGGGGGTCGGAGAAATCATAACGAGCATCGTCGGTACGGAATTCCAAAATGTCCAGCTCCTGTGTTTCTGCATTGAATACAGGCGCTTTGACAATCATCGGATCGGCGCTGATCGGGCGCTCCGCGACCCGAAGCAGCAGCAGCACTTCGCCGTTATATTCGGCAACGCCTGCGTTAAAGGCGCCAATCACTTCAAAGCCGTCATGATACGGCTTCACGTCGGCCGGTGTAATCAGAGGGTTCTCCTCATATCTGTATATATTCATGGTTGTTTACCCCTATCCAATATTCTTATTTATTTTGAGTTTGTCGTCGCACCCTAAAAGGCAGGAAACGGAAACCGATCTGCTTACTGTTCAAATTGGAGGAACGGATCCCGGATGGTTATGCGATGCGCTTCCGCATCGCTGATGCCGGCATAGAGATCGGCGGTTCCGTCTGCATGGCGAACGAGTCCTCCGCTAAATACGACGTCAACCAAATCCGGACGCTTGGTTTCACCCGGCAAGAATTCGGCACGTACGGCAATCAATTCCATATCGCAAAACTCGCCTGTCTGCGGGTCTAGCGCAAACACCATCGGATAATAGTGGCGCTCCCCGGCTTCGTCGAAGCTTGCCACATGGCCAAGCACGCCGACAAGCCCATTGCTCAACAAGTGCAGCTCGTTGGCTCCGCCCCATTCCGCATCGATGAATTGGTCAGCCAGAAGGGGGGCCTCGTTAACGAGTTCTACCGTCACATCCTCCAGCGAGCTCACCTTAGTAAACCCGATTTTACCTCGGCCGCCTTTTTCGCCTTGGGGACGGGTGAACACGCCGATTTCGCCGCCGGCCAGCTCCGTGAGGCGTAAATCCTTCATTGCATCGGGACCCGTGAAGAATAGGGAGAGCTCATTCAGCGTTTTGCCTTTCCGGAATACGGTTCTCCACATCAGCGCATTCTCCATCGTGGGGTGAGGAAAGATTTCAACGCCACCCAGAACCAGTTCGCCATGGATAAAGGTGAAGAACGGATCCTGAAGCGTAAAGACTGGGGCTCCTTCATTCGGTACCCAGATGCCGTCCTGCTCCACGAAGAAGCGGATTTCCGAATGCTCGCTGTCTCGCGATTCCACCCGGCCCGCAATGACGGTGACTCCATCAATCCGGAAGGGCGCCGTGATATTATATACATCTTTGTCGCCTACACCCGAAAACGAAAGCTTGACCGGGTTCTGAACCGTGGATTTCTTGTTTTGATATTCTTGCAACAGGGTTGCGCATGTTTTTACAGAGGATTTATGCAATGCCACCGTATGATGCCTCCTTATATGAATCATAAATAATTGCGTGTTAGGATACCCAGACCGCAGCTGTGTGCGGTGGGATTTCGATTACTGATCCGCCGAGGGATGCCATCTCGCCGCTTGCAGCAGCCAGCTCCAACCTCTGGGAGGACCAATTGGATAGGTCCAGCTGAAGCGGCTGATCAGCGAATTGAAGGACAATGACGGCTTCCTCGCAGCCGGATCGTCTGGTATACGCGATTGCCGATCCCTCCAATTGCTCCAGCTTTACGTAATCACCGGAGGAGAGGGCAGCATGTTGGACTCGAATCGAGAGCAGCGTTTTATAGAAAGAATAAATGGAATCCGGCTGCTCCCGTTGCGCTTCCGCATGGATGTGTTCGTGCCCTGGCCCCATCCCGATCCAAGGAGCCTGATCAGAGAAGCCACCGTATCGACCGCCATTCCATTGCATGGGGGAACGGGAATGGTCGCGGCTCTTGACCCGGGCCAAGTCCAAAGCCTCCTCTTCCGTTTTTCCATTCTGAAGTGCGGCTTCGTAGTGGCTGAGGCCCTGGATATCTCTCATGTCCTCGATCCGGTGCGCGATATGGTTCCTCATCCCGATCTCGTCGCCATAGTAGATGAACGGAATGCCCTTCGCCGTTAACATGAGAGCTGCCATCAGTTTGGCTCTCTGCTCCTCAAGCTCCGTATCGCCTTTGCCAAATCTCGAGATGTGGCGCTGCATGTCATGGCTGCTGAAGAACAAGGTAGGGAGCTGATCGGATGCGTGCTGGTCTTCCATGCGTTTAATCTCATTAAATAAATCCTCCGGCCGAAATTGCTCCTGGCTTCCCAGGTTGAAGTTGAACACCACATCGAGAAGGCCGCTGCCGCTGTAACGGCGCAGGATGTCCATATCCTCAGAACCGACCTCACCTACCATAAAAATGCCTTCCCGCTCATGCACATAACGGCAAATGTCGCCGATGGCTTCCACAATCCCGTCTTGGTTCTGATCGTACCGGTGAATTTGTTCGCCGTTGTCATCTACCGGATTATCCTGGAAATCGCCAGAGACCTTAAGGAAATTGATGACGTCCAACCGGAAGCCGTCGATTCCCTTATCCAGCCAAAATCCCATAACATCCTTCATGGCCCGCCGGACTTCCGGGTTGGCCCAATTCAGATCCACCTGTTCCTTGGCAAAGGCATGGTAATAATACTGTCCCGTGCCTTCATCCCATTCCCATGCGCTGCCACCAAAGAAGGACTCCCAGTTATTCGGTGTCCCTTGATGAACGGGAGACTTCCAGATATACCAGTCGCGCTTCGGGGAAAGGGTAGAGGATTTGGACTCCTGGAACCAGGCATGGGCTGATGAGGTGTGATTCAGCACGAGATCCACAATGACCCGGATGCCCCGCCGATGAGCTTCATGAATGAAACCATCGAAATCTTCCATCGTTCCGTATGCCGGATCGACAGCGTAGTAATCCGAAATATCGTAGCCATTATCGATCTTGGGCGATGGATAGAAGGGAGTCAGCCAAATACCGCCGATGCCGAGTTCCTTCAGGTAATTCAGCTTGGAAGTGATCCCCTTAAAATCTCCGAGGCCATCCCCGTTGCCGTCGCAGAAGCTTGGCAAGTAAATTTCATAAAAGACGGTTTCTTGCCACCACTTTTTTTGGTTTCTGTCCATACGTTTCCACTCCCAGATGAAAGCTGTTTTCATCCCTTTATTTAAGAGAAGCCCAGATAGGCAGGTTGTAAAGTACAGACCCTCATATTCGAGCTTCCTGCAACGTTCCGATGCGCCTTTTGAAGCCAACGGCGTTTTATTTGAGACTGAACTGCATGCCTTCCTTGAATTTTTTGCCGAAGATCGCGAACATGATAATAATCGGCACGGTGAGCAGGACGGATGCCGCATAGAGCGGACCCGGGTAACTGCCGTATGGCCCGAACATCTGGGACAAGAGTACGTTGAGCGTCAGCATGTTGTCGCTGCGGACAACGATCATATCCCATAAAAGCTCGGTCCAGCGCTCCATCAGCAAGAAGAGGAAGATCACTGCAGTGATGGATTTGGACATGGGCAGCATGATTTTGTACAAAATCTTGAAGTCCGATGCCCCATCCAGCTTCGCTGCTTCGATAAAAGCATCCGGCACGGCTTTAAAAAAGTTGGTGTACATGAAGATCGCCCATAAACTGACGGCTTTTGGAATGATCATCGCCCAGTACGTATCGTAAAGTCCGACCTTCTGGATAATGAGAAAGTTCGGAATCAAGAGAATGATCGCCGGGAAGAACATATGGAACAACACAAAGTTATTCACGGTGTCGCGTCCCCGGAATTTCAATTTGGACAGCGCATAGGCCACCATGATTCCGAACAGCATCATAAGGAAGGTGGAGGCTACCGAGACGATGACGCTGTTGAAGAAGGCGTTCATCCATGGCCGGGCAATGCCAACCTCGCCCCCGGTAAGAAGCCATTCATAAGATTTTAAAGAGAATTTGCTTGGAACGAGCTGCCTGTCTACCTGCGCCCAATCGGCAAAAGAGTTGAGCACCATGTACAAGTAGGGGTACACCATGACGAGAAGCAGAAGGGTTGCCAGTACATAGCGGCCCGCGAGACGACGTTTACTATATTTCTTAGACCCAACCATTTCGTTTCCCCCAGCTTTCCAGCAGTTTACGAATCACGAAGATGGAGATGAACGTTACGATGGATGCCATAATGGCAATCGCAGACGCATATCCGGCTTGCAAGTTCGTAAAGGCTTGATTAAAGATTTCCATCTGCCATGTATTGGTTGCAAAGTTCGGTCCGCCGCCTGTCAGCTGGTAAACTTCCGTGAAGATGCCGAAGGTTACGCCGAACGAGAGAATGAGTGTTGTATACAGGGCAGGGTACAAGAGCGGCAGCGTGATTTTCCAGAATCGCTGCCTGTCGGTTACCCCATCAATGGCAGCTGCTTCATAGACTTCCTTATCAATGCTTTCAAGCCCCGAAGTCAGGATTAAGGCGTAATAACCCGTGAACTTCCAGGCCAAAATCAGACCGACGATAAACAGCGCCGAGAACGGTGAGCCGAGCCAGTCGATATTGATCCCGAAGGTGCCTCTCAAAAATTCATTGACCGGACTGTTGTAGGACAAGAAGCCTTGTACAATCAGGGAAGCAACAACGCCTGAGGACAGATACGGCAGGAAGAAGCCGATCAGGTACACGCTTTTGAACTTGGGCAATCCCTGAATAACAACAGCGACGGCGAGCGACATGGCGGTTACCAGTGGAACAAACAGCATCATGAACTTGTAGGTAACCCAGAAGGCGGATTGCACCCCGGGTGCGGCCATGGCCTTCCGGAAATTATCCAGCCCTACAAAATCAAATTCAGGAGCAATCAGGTCCCAATTCGTAAAAGAAAGGTATAAGGACCAAAGGAGCGGTCCCAGGAAAAATACCAATCCGAAAATAATGTAGGGACTGGCAAAAAGCCAGCCCAACTTATTGTTTTGCTTATTAATCATGATTAAAGTTCACCTTCAATCGCTTTCTTCATGTTATTCCAACCGGTTTGCGGATCGATTTCTCCGCGGATGACCTTATTAAATGCTTCTTGTCCAATCAAGGTTTGAAGCTCATTAAACTTCGGATTATCCATGGCTGGAACGCCTTTGGACACCGCTTCCGCATAAGGAGCCAGTTCCGGTTTCTCGGCGAGGATCTGCTTGAAGCCTTCCACTTCGTTCAGATCATCGCGCGCCGGAGGCAGGTTGGTTTGCTTGAACCATTTCACGTCATTTTCCTCGTTGGAATAAACCCATTTCAAAAATTCGGCGGCAGCCTGCTGCGATGCTTCCGGAGCTGCGGAGAAGATAACTAGGCCTTTTGCGTCCGCGTAGGTTTTTGCATCTGCCGGATCCATATGATCCGGTACCGGAGGCAGGGTCAGGGTGAAGTTTTCTCCGTATTTAAGTTCAGGATATTTTGTTGCCCACATATCGAATGTCCAAGGACCGATATCAGTGAATACCCCCGCACCGGTTTCGAATGGATCGGTTGCATTCTGCGCCAATACACCACCAGCTTTACGAAGGTCATCAACGAAAGTCAGCATTTCCACCCCAGCTTTATCGTCCGCGACAAGGTTTTGGCCTTCGATAAATTTGTTGCCGTCCGAAGCTGCGTTGTAGAGCAAGAAGAAATCGAACCAGCGTTTCCAGGCCGTAGGGTCTGCAAGGTCGGCGCCTTTAGCCCACATATATTTATCCGGATATTTCGCTTTCAGCTTCGTTGTGGCTTCCAGAACTTCACTGTACGTTTGAGGCGGCTCATTATATCCGATCTCTTTCAGGAAATCCGTACGCCATCCGATCAGCATCGGGTTAGAGTAGATCGGCAATACATATTGGTGGCCGTCCGCGAATTCCCAAGGAGCGATCGTTTCGGTCATGTTACGGGACTCGACCATTTCCTTAAATTGCGGCAGTTCATCAAGAGCTACAAGCGCTTTACTATTGGATAGCTGCGCGGCGAATCCGCGGTTAATATTCTCAGCTACCGTCGGTGCATTCCCGCCTGCGATGGATGCCTGAATACTTGCCTCAGAGCTTGGTGATTCTTTAATCGCGCTAACGTTTACCTTTACGTCCGGATTCACAGTTTCGTACTCTTTGGCCATCTCTTGCCAAAATGCTTGCTGCGGCGGGTTAGGTGCCGCCCAGAATTCGACGGTGGTTACGCCGTCTGCGCTTTGACCGCCATTGCTGCCGCCGTTGCCGCAAGCGGCGAGTACCGTTCCACCTACCAATGAGATTGCTAGAAGCAAAGAAATTCTTGATTTTTTCATATTGACCCTTCCTCCTAAATGCAAGATGTCTACCAAACGTTGACACTGCTATTTTTGTAACGTTACAAAATAGGATTACTAATTACTGAAAGCGTTGTATTCACATTATTATTCATGACTAATAGTTTTGTCAACGCTTTAACCTGCGAAATACAACAAACAATTAATTCCTGTGAGGTAGATCACATGAATATATTACTTTACATAATTATTTTGTAACGTTAAAATAATGTTTGTAATGTTCGGGCAAGAGCTTTCAAATCTCTGTTTGTTTTCGGTATAGTATGATGAGAATCCATTCGTCCTATACAACTATTCTTACTATAAAGAGAAAGGAACGTTATCCTTGACCAAGCCAAAAGTTACGATGCAGGACATCGCAGACCACTTGCAAATCTCCAAAAATTCGGTTTCGCAAGCACTATCAGGTAAAGGCGGTGTCAGCGAGGAGACGCGCAAGCTCATCATGCAAACGGCCGATGAGCTGGGCTACATCTATACCGGAAATCGCAAGCGATCCTCGGATCAAGAGGACAAGGAAGAATCTACAGGCAGTATTGCTCTAGTAGCAACGGATTTTGCCTTCTCTATGCGGGGCTTTTTCGGGGAAATCTACCTTACTATAGAAAATGAAGTGCAGAAGAGAGGGAAGAAGCTGCTGATCCAATCCATTTCCCAGCAGATGATGAAGGATCAGACGCTGCCCCCTTTTATCGAGGGAAGGGAAGTCGACGGGATCTTGATCCTTTCGCATCTTAGTACCGAATATATGAACACCTTGATCGATACCGGTATTCCTACCGTGCTCATCGATCATCACCATCCGGATGTGCAAGCCGACGCTATTCTTACGAACAACCGGTTCAGCGCCTATCATGTCGTTAAGTACCTCTATGAGCTCGGGCATACACGCATCGGCTTTGTCGGCAATACTTCCTTCTCCCCGAGCTATTATGAACGTCTGGAAGGGTTCCGGCTTGCCCATCATGAACTCGGCATTGAGCTGCACCCGAAATGGATTCTTAGCGACGCGCTGGAAGATCAGGAATTTATGGAGAAGCGGCTGCAGGGGCTGGACGAACAGCCTACTGCCTGGTTCTGCGTGAATGACGGTCTCGGGTTTATCGTGAATTCGACCATTTATAATATGGGCTATCAGATTCCGCGCGATATTTCCATTGTCAGCTTTGATAACGGACAGCTTTCCAGGTTGGCTACGCCCAAGACAACCACCATGGGAGTGGACCTGAGACTATTCGGCAAAACGGCGATCCGGCAGCTGTTCTGGCGAATGAAGCAGCCAGACGCGCCGCATATGGAGCTGCTGCTACCAACAACACTTATTGAACGCGATTCGACATCGGCTCCGCGCAATTAACATAAATGATTCGATGATTTCGAGATGGAGGCATTCACAATATGACCACTCAAGCACAAGAACAAGCTGTACAGGCATATGAACGATGGCTGAACAGCGGGGTGATTGACGAAGCGTCCAAGGATGAGCTTCGCGCTATTGCACATAACAAGAGCGAAATCGCAGACCGTTTCTATAAGGAACTGGAATTCGGAACCGGCGGACTGCGGGGCGTGATCGGCGCAGGCAGCAATCGTATCAATATCTATACCGTGGGGAAAGCAACCCAAGGGCTTGCCGCTGCGCTAAAGCAGGAGTACGAATCGCCTTCGGCGGTGATTGCGTACGATTCTAGGCATTTTTCTCCCGAATTTGCGCTTGAAGCGGCACGGGTGCTCGCAGGGAATGGCGTTAAGGCCTATGTATTTCAAGCTCTCCGTCCGACGCCTGAATTGTCTTATGCCGTGCGGCATCTGAACGCAGAGGCGGGAATCGTGATTACCGCAAGCCATAATCCACCGGAATATAACGGATATAAGGTGTACGGTCCGGACGGTGGGCAGATTACGCCCGATACGGCAGCCAGAGTGATTGAGGAGATCGGGCATGTCGCTTCTTTTGAAGAAATCCGTAAGTTGGACCGGGCAGAGGCGGAAGAGAGCGGCCTGCTCGTATGGCTCGGCCAAGAGATCGATGATGCTTATACCCTCGCCGTTGCAGGCATAAGCCAAAATCCCGGAATCCTACCTGAAGCCAGCAGCAATTACCGAATCGTATTTACGCCGCTGCATGGAACCGGTAACGTTCCTGTACGTGCTGTTCTAAAGCATCTAGGTTTTCAGCATGTGGATATCGTGCCGGAGCAAGAACAACCGGATGCCAATTTCTCAACCGTGCAATCGCCTAACCCCGAAGAACATGCCGCATTTGAGATTGCCATTGCCCAGGCCAAGGCATGCGCGGCTGACCTCATTCTGGGAACCGACCCGGATGCGGACCGCATGGGGGCTGCCATTCAGAATGATCAAGGACAGTATTTCATCCTTAGCGGCAACCAGTCCGGTGCCATCATGGTGCACTACTTGCTGGAATCCATGAAGAAAAAAGGAACGCTTCCGGAGAATGGCGCGATCATCAAGACGATTGTGACCAGCGAAATGGGAGCTGCCATCGCGGCTGCATACGGCATGACCGTCTTCAACACGCTGACTGGATTTAAATACATTGGGGAGAAAATGACGCAGTTCGAGAAGACCGGAGCGTTTACCTTCATTTTTGGTTATGAGGAAAGTTACGGTTATCTTGCCGGCAGCTATGCTCGCGATAAGGACGCTGTCGTTGCAGCCATGCTCATGGCCGAGGCGGGTGCTTACTATAAAACGCAAGGTAAGTCTTTATATGAAGTGCTCCAAGAGTTGTACCGAACCTACGGCTATTTCGCCGAGAAGCTGGAGACGAGAACGCTTAAGGGCATTCAAGGTATACAGCTGATTGCAGGCATCATGAGCGCTTGGCGTGAATCGGCACCAAGCGAAGTGGCGGGGATTGAACTCATCGGAACCGAGGATTTCAGCCGGGGACTGCATGGTCTGCCGCAAGAGAATGTGCTGAAATTCCATCTTGCCGACGGCAGCTGGTTCTGCCTTCGTCCGTCCGGCACGGAGCCGAAGATCAAGTTGTATTTTGCTGTTCAGGGCAGCAGGTATGAGGATGCACAGGCTAAGATCGCTGCGCTTACGGAAGATGTAATGGCTCGAATTGATGTTTATATCGAACAGCATCAGACATAGAAAAAAGGACTGGACCTGATCGTTCGCTGAAGAACGGGAAAGGTTCAGTCCTTTTTGGATATCGGCCAGCGGTTGGAAGGCAGGTGGGTATCATACTGCGTAAGAATTGCAAAAGCTGCGATAATCGTTTGTATTAATGATTCCAGGAACCGCTATGTTTCACCGAACAGCTGACTAATTGCTCCCTAGCGCCTCTGATGCACCGGAACTTCTTTACGCCCCTGTTTCATGCGCGACTGGCATAAAGGACAGGCCTTGCTCTCCCGATCCCGTGCGCTAGCGGCGATTCTCGCGTTGACTCGCTGCCAGCCTTTACAATTGGCGCTAGTGCACAGCCACACGTCGACGATCTCCGTTGCAGCGGGTGCAGTCTGATGCTGTAAGCTGGGAGCGGAGCCTGATCCTGAACCAATGCCTTGGCTCCTCTGGCTGGCAGTGCTTACCGTTGCCCGCCCAGCAGGTGAAGGCAAGGATGAGCGCTTGGCTGAGGTTGAGGTCTCTATGCGGACCGTACGCTTTGCCGTAAACGTCGATCGAGGCGTTGACCCGCCGCCCTTGCTTGGTAAGCTGTTGCCTTGCTTGCTCTGCTCGTCCGTAACGAACACATCGCGGAAGAAGCGGGAAACCTCCGCTTTTCGCCCCCGATAAAAGCCAGGCGAACTGACAATCAATTCATCCCGCGCCCTAGTGATAGCGACATAAGCCAATCTGCGCTCCTCTTCCAGCGCATCCAGCGCCTTATCTTCTTTGTCCGACAGCGGACGCTGATCGTCCCTGCGCTCGGCGTCCAAAGCGGACGTATGCGGCAGAATGCCCTCGCTTGCCCCGATCAGGCATACCGAGGGAAACTCCAGTCCTTTGGATTTATGGATCGTCATTAAGCGGACAGCATCGGCATGTTCGTCCCGTTTCATGGCCGCCATTTCCTTATGAATGATGATCAGCCGATCGACAAATTCGACGAACTCAGCGATATGGCCAAAGCGTTTCGCTGAAGCCTCCAACTCATCCAGACCTTCCTGTATGAATTCCTTATGGAGGGTGATTTCCTGGCGCTCGTCTGCCTCCAGAAACTTGTCATAGAATTGGCGCCTCATTTCCTGTACCGCCTGAAGGGGCTCCATCGCCTTTAGTCCCTTAATGAGCTTTGTGCGATCTCTAATATTCTCGATCTGAAAATCCTTCAGACCAGGAAAGGATTGAAGATGCGATAGAGGCCCTTTCTTGGGACGCGGAGCATCCTGCTGCCGGATGAAAGCCATGCCTTTATCCCGGTTCATGTACAGCGTATGGAGCATGCCCTCCATAGCCGTGAAATTGCGCCGGTCCAGCGACAGCCGCAGATGGTCCATGAGCGGTTTGACAATCCACTGTTCGTAGAACAGATCTCCATTCTCGTAATGAATGAACGGAATCTCCCGCATCACGAGCTGTTCAAAGATAGCCCGGCTGTTGTTCGCGGTCCGGTACAGAATCGCATGATCGCGGTACTGCTTTCCGTGCTCCCGGACCTGCTCGGTAATATGGGTCAGCAGTTGCTCCGCTTCTTGGTCTGGATCGCCTGGACGAAGATACAGCGGCACGCTGCTGCTCTTGCGGGTCGAACGCAGCTGCTTGGGGCGGCGCCGTTCATTGACGCGGATAATTTCGTTCCCAAGCCCGACGATCGAGGAGAGAGAGCGGTAATTGATATCGAGCGTCACGACCTTAGCCCCGGGAAACGTCTGGTCGAATTCCAGGATGAATTCGTTGCGTGCCCCGTTGAAGCCGTAAATGGTCTGGTCATCGTCACCTACAACCATTAAATTGCGGTGCGGGGCGACGATTTTTTTGAGCAGCTCATAAGGCAGCAGTCCCGTATCCTGGAACTCGTCGACCATGACATAACGGTACCGCCTTTGTAGGGAGGCCAGCAAACCGGGATCTTGAGACAGCAGACGGTGGGACATGACCAGAATATCATCAAAATCCATCTGGCCATGGTCTTCCTTCCACGCTTCATAACGGGCAAAAATTTGCCTTTGCTCGACTTCTGCAGGTGTTTTGACAGGCAGCTCGTCAAGTCCGGTCATACTCATTCGATGGGCAGACCAGAGCGATAGCAGCGTCTCAGCTTCGTAGCTATCCTGCAAGCCCATCTCCCGCAGGATGCGCTTCATAATAAATTGCTGATGCCTGGAGTTGCTTAGGATTTCCTGCCTGTAGCCGCGGGTACGCAGCAAGTATAAGAAGAAGGAGTGGAAGGTTCTTGCCGTTACTTTGGCGGTTTCGCTAGCCCGTAAGCCGGGAAGCGCCATGATGCGTTCCTTCATCTCGGCTGCCGCCTTGGATGAGAAGGTGACAAGCAGGATGGAAGACGGATCGATCTTCTTGGCCGCAATGAGGTAGCCTGTCCGGCTGACCAGCACGGAGGTCTTCCCGGAGCCGGCGCCTGCAAGCGTAAGCAGCGGTCCTTGGGTATGTCGTACAGCTTGGATTTGGGCGCGGTTCAGCAGCAGCCCCTGTGATTCCAAGCCGCGAAAAAAAGCCGCATCCGGCGCGTCATCGCTGATCAGGTCCTGGCTGTTCTCGAAGGAAGCCAGCTTGGCAAACGGAATATCCTGACGCTCTCCGCCGTATGGGCGTTTATAGAAGGGTATGGATGTCATGAAATTCACCAATCATTTCGTATTTCGATTATCGTCCTACCAGTTTACCGGATTCTCGGAAGTCTGGCAAAGCGCAGGATATGGATAAGAACCCCGGGATGCGAACACTTATGAATTCATGATGTGAATTTCAGAGGCGCACGCCAGAATTGAGCTGATTTGCTCCGACACATCTGTCAGCCCAACCCGCGGATACGAACCAACTTTACACCCGGGGAAAGTGTTATATCATTTAGGATTGTTTTTAGAAGAGCAAAGAAGAGACGAGACATGTTCAAGGAGGACTCTTATGCTGGTTGTTATTGCTATTCTGCAGCTCATAATGATTGGGATCTTGCTGAACATCAACGGGAAGCTGAAGCCGCGAGACTATATTGCTGAAGCTATGGAGAGGGACCGCCGAATCCGGGAGGAGCGGGAGAGGAAGCGGCAAATGGAGCCATGGTCACATGAGGCAAGTGCTGACAGCGCAGATCATTCATGACCTGAATCATTTATATGAACAACAGCTATCCCGGGCTCAAAATAGGGGAGTCCGGGATAGCTGTTGCCCTTATGTGATTTTGTACATCGTGAGCATGGCTTCCTGTGGTGCACGGTGCGTAGTCCGGGGGAGGCCTGGATGGCTGTTGACATTATTCATGTCAGCAAGCCTGTTGAAGTATACGGCATTCGCCAAAAGACCATCACTCGGTCCAATTCCACAGCCGCACTTCTCCGACCCGTAGGTCGCGGACCCAGGATACCTCACGCAGGGTCAACAGCTCCTTAACGGGGCCGGTAATGACAGCACCATAGAGACGAACCCCGTTCTTTTCCACGTAAGCTAACGAAGCATCTACGTCAACAAACGGAGCCACCCGGTCGGCAATCAGGTCATACTCTTGCAGCAGCCGCAGCGATTTGACGAAGTGCTCATTCCGCAATTCCCCGTCCCCATAGGTGTCTATTGAAGGGTAATGTCCGCCGCTGGACACGATTTTGCCAAACCAACCGCGTTTTTCTTCCTTATAGGAGGTAATCGTCAAATCGTCATGATGCCAGACGGGATAAGACGGAAAGCCGACAGGATCGGTGATTACTCCATCATGACCGCCGAATCGGTCATCCGGCCCGGTATCGACGGCAAACCAGACAGCCTCCATATCCCGGTTCTCGAACTGCTTCAGCAACTCGTCGGTCGAGAAGAAGCGGTTAAACGATACATAAGCCTCGGCCACGGTACCCTCTGGGAGTTTTTCAAGCCTGGACCAATCACCGCTCTTGGCGGAAGAGGTGCTAGCGTGCTGTTCTTTCGACTGTTCCTTGGGATCTTCTTCTTGATTTGCGGAAGATGTCTCCGCAGAGCTATCCGGCCGGTAGAAAATCTGTGATATACCAGAGCTGCCTTCTTTCCAGTCCATTTCGACCGACGGCAGCCCGAACAGGAAGTTCACGGTATATTTGCCGACGGTCACTCGTTCTTTCCCTACTTTCTTGTCTATATCCCCATACACTTCCTGCATGAAGAAGACTTTGCCCTGACTGTTGAGTCGAACGTCGATGTTAGGCTGGGATATCGAGATAGCGGAAGCGATGGCATCCCGATATTTATCGTTTCGGCTTGGGTCGCCGACACCGTAGAATAACGCTGTACCAATTGAGCTAAGGATGGATACAACCAGAAACACAGAAATAACCGTCAGCGTATTCGAGATTCGGGCCTTCCATTTGCCCCTGCGCACGATTCGCTTTTCTTTCTTGGGCGAGAGGCCGGTCTGATCGTCAGCGCACTTGTGCATAGCGCTATTAGAAATAGAGCTTGTGTTATCCATCATTTCATCCAGGTAAGCCTGGTATTCCTCCAGCTTTTCCATTTCCCGCTCTACTTCGATTTTTTCCTCGTCACTCAAATTGCCATCTGCGTAATCCTTCAGCCGCTGTTTAAATTCTTCGCTCATAGTGTCCCTTCCTTTCGTTTCATTTCCCGCAGCCGTTGCCTGGCCCGAAATAACGTGATTTTGATATGGGATAAGGTGATGCCCATAATATCCGCCGCCTCCTGGTAGGAGAATTGATGGAAATCCACCAAGATAACCGCCTGCCGCTGCTTCTCCGGAATATCCGTCAGCATTTGCCCGATTTCTCTTTGGGCTTCTTGCTGAAGCAGGATGTTCTCCGGGGTATTGCGGTCGATCATCTGATCGAAAAAACCAGCGTCCCTCACGATGCTGCGGCTAGCCTTCCGCTGATAATCCACATAAGCGTTATGGGCAACCCGAAATAGCCATGGCTTGATTCGTTCTTCCTTCCAATCCTCAAGGAACAGGTAAGCGCGATAGAAGGTTTCCTGTACCAGGTCTTCCGCCGTATGGTGATCATAGGAGAGAGAGTACAAATAACGATAAACGTCCTTCACGTAATATTGATATATCGATTCCAGACTGTTCAGTTTCATGTCCTCCCCTCTAAGTAACACACGTTTAACCAGAGCATAAAGTTACACTTTCGGCTATAAAGAAATGAAGCAGCGATTGAGCCCCTTAGTCGCAAAAAACAAAAGCCCGCCAGATGAGCGGGCTTCCGATAGAATATGAAGTGCTGTAGAAAAGGGGGTTACCGTAAACGGTGGGACTCACGCGCCTCTGCAGCATTCGGAAATCACTTGCTATTCTTGTCTATGTAGGCCGTCAGCGTTTTGTACTGCTTGCTGTCTTTTTCGGCATAGTCCAGCGCTGTTTTTCCGGACGCGTCTTGGATGGAGGCATCCACTTTGTGCTGGTTCAGCAGCTTGTCGATGAAAAAGTCATTCTTGTGGATGACAGCCAGATGAAGCGGTGTCTGACCATCGAAATTTGGCAGGTTGTAATCAAGCTCACCAGCTTTTCCGTCCATCTGTACAAACGGGTCGTAGAGGGAGGAATCGCCGTTTAGAATCAAATAGTGCAGCAGGCCGTTGCCGGTTGCTTCGTCTTGGGAATACAACTTCGCTTCACCGGCAGCGATAACAATATAAATCTTTTGCATATTCAATTCGCCGTTCACTTCGATCAGTTTGCCAAGGTTTTTCACCAAATGGCGTTCTTGAGCAGGTGCTCCTTCGGACTCGGAAGGCGTAGTCGGGCCAACCGGGATTGCCTCTCCATTCGAGGATTTGGGAATAATCCCGATCTGATCGGCACCAACAGAGCCGACCTGATATCCAAGCGCTTCCGAGAAGTCCCGGACAGGGACATAGAGCTTGTTCTGAATGACAACGGGGGATTCGGACAGCTTGGCCTCCGAACCGTTGACCAGGATCTTGGAATGGGACGGTACGGCCTTCAGATAAACGGCAGCGCCAACAACCGTACCTGCTGTTAGTGCCACGCCGACGATTGCGCCAAGTGCAAAAGCAGGAATAGAAGAGAAACGTTTTTTCATAATATCCTCCCATGGCGTATATGGACTTTTACACCATTATATACCAATACAGTGTTACCTCAATTGAATACTCGGATCCAGCACGATAATTCGCTGTTCATTTAGCGCGGTGTGTAGCAGATCATCTTCCAGACTCGCCGCAACGCCTTGTTCATCGGCCAATTGAAGCATCAATTCCTTTGTTGCCATTTCTTTAAGAAGCGCAGAGTCATCAGGAAGGGGCGCGGTGCTATGCGCGAGGTTATTCTTAAAGGTCGTTAAATGGGTATGCGTGATGTAAGTGGAACCAACTTGAATTAGCGCCTGTCCGTTCATGTTGTCGTTCATGCGATGATCCTGGCCCGAGCGATTCGAAGCATCCGTAAAGAAGAGTATGATGCTTACCGTCAGGACGCTTGCCACAGCGATGCTGAGAATGGTGATATATTTACGGTTTATTTTCATGCTGTCATTCCTCCTGGCATGAATATATAGGTGCTTAGATACTAATATAGACGTTTCGTCAGCCTGAAAGGTTCTAGAAAAATGCGAAAAAAACGCCTAAAGGCACAAGGTATAAGTGCTTTCAGGCGCAGAAGTGCATGATGATGGAATGACAGGCTTCACGTTGAAACTTACTTACGAAGCAGTCGGGTTTTATGTGCATAGATAATCGCTTTGTCCGCGAGAAAGGCAGCGTAGAGGAGCAGGAAGACCGAATAAGGAAATCCGGTACCGTCGAGGCTGGGAACCAACCATTCGGCGGCAATAAAGTACAGCAGGGTCAACAGCACCGGGAGCTGCCGTTTCAGGTGGTATTTCCAAACCGACCAGATGACACCGGCAGTCCCGGCAAACAGCATGAGGAGACGGACGGCGTCCAATGCGGATTGCACGACCTTTCGGGCTTCCTCATTTCCGATCGCAGCCGCATATTTGGAGGTGCGGCCGGCAAATATGCTCCGGAAGAGATGAACCAAAGGGTTGCCTTCGATGTATCTCGATTCGAGCCACAGAGAGGCAAGGTTCCACGGACCGGACATATACATCAAACGATTGAAAAGCGGGATGTTCAGCCACCATGGGGACAAGATGAGTAAATAACCCGCGCTAATAAGAATGAGCCCGCCGGTTACAATTTTGACCGGACTGCGGTACTTGACCCAAAAGGCAATGAACAATACCGGGTACAGCAGCGCCTGAAGGTTGTAGCAAGCCATAAGCGCCGTAAGCGCGCCGGCAGCCGCGTACCAGCCAGCCTGCTTCAATTCAAGCGCTCCGATGACGGCGCAGACCAGAAGAAGCATTAGGGTCTGCATGGTCGTATCCGGCAGGATCAGCCGGACGGCGCCGTAAGCCGGCCAGAATAGCGCGTAGATCATGCATGACAGAAAAGCGATTCGCGTATTAAACATGTAGCGGGACAGCACAAAAACCAAGTAGACGGAAAATGCATGGAAGAGACATTGGAGCAGCTGGTAGGCAATCAAGGCAGCATCCATGCTTCCGAACAAGGCGGTAAGTCCGGCAATCATAAGCGGCACACCGGGCATGACGCTGGAGGCATGTTCTTCCAGGTCTCCACCGGGGTGGCTGATCATGGCCGCACTTTGGATATATCGTTCTTCGATTACGCTGCTTATGCTCGTGGAACGTTCATCAAGACCGGTAAGAACCAGCAGACATGACATAACCAGAACGGCAGCAATCAGTACCAGCAGCATCCTTCGCTGCACACGGTTTAACGTCCATATGGAAAACAAAGGGTCCACTCCACTCTGTATATAATCTCTAGGGTTCAAATCAGATTTTATACCCTTTTATATTAAAGAATAAACGGTGAAATAAAAAGGCTCCGCCAAAACGGAGCCCATAAGTTCAAGTTACGCTGCAGCGACAAGATCTGTCCCACGATTAAAAGCCGCTGTGATACTTATCGTTACTGGATGAACGATCCTTTGACGTCCCGTCCCGCTGCTTCTCTTCCTGGCGCTCCAGCCTGGCGTCTTCCATCGGAATCGGGTCCACATGCTGTTCACTCTCAAACTTATCGAACAGGCTTTCTTGTTCCGTCGGGTATTGTTCAGGGTGATCCATGTTGCCGGGACCGTTGTGAAGCGGAAGATCCTTTTTCTTGTCAGCCACCGTTTCTCACCTCATTTTATCGTTGTGATACTACCTTTATACCTTATTTGGGGAAGTATCAAACATGAAGAGGCGATAAAAGGGGAGGGGATTGGTTTCTTTAAGACGTCTCCGAACTGGCTGCAGGCTGCTGCTGCGCTTCTGCCTTAAGTCTTAAATAACGGATAAACAGCTCAACAAGCTCCGGATCGAATTGCGTGCCCGAGCAGTGGAGCAATTCTTCAATTCCCTCCTCGAAGGTTTTCGTTTGCTGGTAAGGCCGTTCCGTTGTCATCGCGTCAAACGAATCGATAATGGTCAGCATCCGGCACAGCTTGGGGATTTGGCTGCCCTTGAAGCCGTGCGGATACCCACCGCCATCATATCTTTCATGGTGCAATTCGATGTAAGGAACCAGTTCCTTGAACTTCTCGTTCGTTTCTGCAATGCGTTTCCCCCAGCTGACATGCCGTTTGACGGTTTCCCATTCGCCGGCCGTGAGCTTGTCCCGTTTGTTCAAGATCCCCCAAGGAATCTCAAGCTTGCCGATATCGTGAATGAGTGCGCCGAGTACGAAATTGCGTCGCTCCACACTATCAAGCTCGAGCACTTCGCTGATATCCATGGCATAGCGGAATACCCGTTTGGAGTGTTTGAACGTATCCACATCTTTATACAAGAACAGCTTCAGCTGCTGCTCGATATCGCGGACGTCTTCCGCGAAGTCGATCTCGGATTCTTTTTCGGCGCCGCTCCCGTATACATGCACATTATTCTTACCCTGCTTCTTGGCATAATACAGCGCCTGATCGGCAAGCTCGACGAGTTGTGACTTGTCATGGATGTCAATCCGATAGGACGCAACACCAGCAGAGAATGAGAGACACCCCGAGGGAAAAATCTCGACGCCGTCAAAATAGGTATCGTTCAGTTTTTTGCGAAGCCTGTTAATGAAGGAGCGTGCTTTGTTGTCATCGTAACCCGGCATGAGAATCGTGAATTCCTCGCCGCCGAAACGGGAGGCTACCACCTCGGCCATTTCGGATTCTACCTTGAGGTAATTGCCGAGAAATCCGAGCAGCATGTCGCCTTTCAGGTGTCCGAATTGATCGTTGTATTTTTTGAAATCATCAATATCGATCATGGCCAGTGACAATGGCGTCTCATTGGTCTTGGCTTTCTTGATCTCGTCTTCCAGCAAATTTTCGAAATAACTGTGATTGTACAATCCGGTTCGTTGATCCTTGATGGCTTTCTCTTGTACCTGTTTATACATTGTGAAGAGCTGCTTGAAGGAATAGGATAGCATCACGCTGAGACCTATAAACAAGGTTAGTCCGAATACGCCGTTATGTACGATGAGTATGGAGAGAACCAGCGAAAGAATGAGCGTGCTGAGGTAAACTAGCAGTGTATCTTTCATGAAGGTTTTCAAAATATCATATAACGATCCCTTGTATAGAAGGTAGTAGTAGAAACCGACAAGGAAGACGTTGATAACAAAATAAACAACCAACGCTGCAACATACGCGCCAAATTGATTATTGTGAATAGGGCCTGCTTGTCCGCCTGCCATTTTGAAAATGAAGGAGGATCCGACGATCATCACGGTATACACGGAGAAATTAACAAAATGCTTCCAAAAGGGGATTTTTCTGTCGTAAAGCGCCATGGCAAGGGAGACGAGCAGGATGACGGACAGCGCAAAAGGTGCCCCGTAGATAAAGATGCATGCCAGGTAAACAGAGGAATCCATGGACTGTAAATTACCCTCTGGCGGCAGCTGGAAGGTGAAGTAATTTAAGATGAGGGCGGCGCCTAACATCGCATAGACCCATACCCACTGTGAAGGAGTATAATGGAGAATTTCCCCTTGATGCACCAGCAGGAAGATGGAACAGCCCAGAAGAGAAAGAAAAACAAAATACAGCTGTCCCGTAAAGCCTTGAGAGAACCTAGGACGCTTAAATATGGACATAAATGATTTCTCCTCAATAAAAATCAATGGTGTATTCTCCACATTTTAAGGTATATTGCGATGCAAAACAACGAAAAAGATGTAAAAAAACAGGCTGAATTTTCCAGCCTGTTTCTTATGGAAGTCTATTATCCGAATCTGTAACCGGAAGTCAGAGCGACAACAACAGAAGCAACGATGATGGCATTCAATACGATGCGGGAATACTTGATTTTATCAGTTTTCTTCACAGTTCTCCCTCCTTTCCAGGTGGTATGATGTATGATTAATTTTGTGGTTCCACACGTTCATTGGTATCGGATTTGCGTATTAAGGTTTGAACAGGGGTATTCTTCCCGGAAGTCATTAGATGGACGATGTAGAAGAATATTCCGACATTCATGATGATATCTCCGATACTGATCACCTGTGTTCTTGGGTATGGCGGGGATAACGGGATAATGTCTCCCAGGAACGGCAGGCGGGTAGAGGCGTCCATCAGATAGTGTTTGGTGATGACGGTGCTGTTGCTCAGCATGTCCACGTAATAAGGATCCAGAACGGAAGTGGCGCTCATCGATACGGGCATTCTGCCACCGTTCACTGCCATGACAAGGAAATTCAGAAAGACACCTGCCAAGATGCTGCCAAAACCTTTCTGATCCCGGTTTATCCAGAGAAAGATCATACCGGCAACGTAGATGAACATAAAGACGTAGCCACTTGCGGCTGCCAACCAATCAGAGTTCACTTGAAAGCGGAATATCAGCAGCTGCACAATCAGGAGTATGGGGAAGATTAAGCCGCCCTTCAGACGGATCTTACTGAATTGCTGCAGTCCATGACGGAGTCCGCCACGTATCAGTCCGACAATTAATCCGAGTATAATGCCGTCAAATACCATGATAGAATTCCTACTTTCATAGTTCATTATCTCTGTAATTAATAGTTCGACAGCGAATTGGTAATTCCTTCAACAAAAATCAAATTTTATGAAAAAAATTAGAAGGTCGGATAAAAAGCTTGTCCCTTCTTGTATGAATCTCATGATTTATGTATATTATAGCAGATAAAAAGGATAAATCTTCCTACTTTTTTCGTGTTTCTGTTGCAGAAAAGAGCAAATTATCGAACTTTACATACCTATGGGGGGTATAGTAAAGTTAAATGGTACAATATTATATGATAGGAGGACGACAGCATGAAACAAGTGACATTGACAGTGGAAGGCATGTCCTGCAACCATTGCGTGAACTCGGTGGAAGGTGCGCTGAAGAATGCGGGAGCTTCTGGTAAAGTCGATCTTGCATCCAATACAGTGGCCGTCGAATACGACGAAACCAAGGTCAGCCTTGAAGCATTGAAAGAAGCGATTGAAGAGCAAGGCTACGATATCGTGTCCTAACGAAAGATTCCCTGGAACAATCCAAAGCCGCGAGCTTTGGCTAAAATAGGAGCCGGCTGCTGTAGCGATCGACAGCAAGCCGGTTTTTTTGCGCTGCCAATCACCTCCCGCGTGAACTTGCACTGCTCAAGCCGAAGTTTCATAATAGATGAAACAATTCTTTCAGAGCCTAAGGAGTGGAAACTCGATGAATGATACCCTATCACTTCTGATGAACCATCGATCGATTCGTAAATATTCGGATCAGCCGGTGTCCGAGGAGCAGCTTAGGGCAGTTGTGGCAGCAGGTCAGATGGCATCAACCTCAAGCAACGTCCAGGCATACAGCGTGATTGCCGTTACCGATCCAGAGAAGAAGCAGCGGTTGGCAGCTTTAGCGGGAAATCAGGCGTATATTGTGGAATGCCCGGTATTTCTGGTGTGGTGCGCGGATCTGTATCGTTTGAAAAAAAGCACAGAGTCGCACGTGGTTGATCAAGAGACGTATGAAGATTCGACCGAGAATTTCATCGTGGCCACGGTGGATGCCGCTTTGGCTGCGCAGAATGCCGCGATCGCCGCGGAATCGCTCGGTCTTGGCATCGTGTATATAGGCGGGGTCCGCAACTCCATTGCCGAGTTCTCCGAGGCTTTGGAACTGCCGGAACTGGTCTATCCGGTATTTGGCATGTGCCTGGGCTACCCGGATCAGGAGCCGGGGCTTCGCCCTCGGCTTCCGGTGGAGGCTGTTTTGCACCGCGACAGCTATCATCGCGCGGCTACAGAGGAAGTGAAGAATTACGATCGAACCTCTTCCGAATACTTGTCCCAACGTACCCATGGCAAAAATAACACGCCGTGGTCGGTGCTTATGGCTAAACGCCTGGCAGAGCCGGTAAGGCTGCACATGAAGGACTTCCTGAAAGGGAAGGGTTTCATGGGGCGTTAGACATAAATAGAGAAAGCCGGTACGGCGCTCTCGTAAATCAATAGAGAGAGGCGGGTACGGCTGCTCTCGTGGGAATACTCTTCGAGGGTACGGTGCTAGGAACTAAGCTCGGCCGCCTAACCGAACCCGGCCGCGGAACCAAGCCAGGCCGCGGAACCAAGCCAGGCCGCGGAACTAAGCCCGCCTCGGAATCAATCCCACGCCAGTGGGCTTTCGGAACCAAGCTCGGCTGGCGTGGGATTGGTGGGGTCGTAGACGCAGTGCACCGTAAGTTTGCACCGTAGCTTCCAAGCCGCCGGAACGAGTTACGGCCCGGCAGTAGCAGTATCGGACAGCAGATCCGTTATTTTCGCTATGGGCTCGTTTTTGCCGGATCTATCGGACACACGTTCCGTTAAGTAGGGTATAAGCCGAAATATGAGAGCCTTATTCGGTGAATAACGGACCTCATGTCCGCTACCATTCGAAAAATGGTGCTTTTGATCAAAATAAGGTCCGCTGAGTCCGCTAAAATGTGCAACTATTTTGTACATCGTGCGCACTGCTCCCTGTGCGCGATGCGTTGTTCGGGGCATGCTTGGATGACTGGTCGGCGCTAAGTGTGCCGCCATGTACGACGCTGGAACGTAAGTCATAACACAGTACGGGGCTGTCCCAAAAGGTCATGAAATACGGACCAAGGGACAGCCCCTTTTCAGCGGTCTCCTTTATATGGAGATTGCTGATCAGGATCATGTGTTGGCAAATCCATCTTCTCCGCATGCTGAACCTAGTCTGATCTATTTGCCAATGCCCTGCTGACGGTATTGTCCGGGCGTGATCCCTTCAAGCTTCTTGAACATTCGATTGAAGTAGGGAGGCTGATATCCTGCGGCCTCCGCAATCTCGTGAATGCGAAGATCCGTGGTCAGCAGCAATTCTTTACAGCGGTTCATGCGCACGGTTGTCAGATAGTCTATATAATTCGTGCCCGTCATCTGCTTAAACGCTTTGCTCAGCTGGGATACGCTGACACCGGCTTCCATGGCCATGGCATCCAGGGACAAGTCCTGCATTCCGTTTTGCTCGATTTGCTCCAGTACGTTTTCGACCAGCGATTTCATGGAGCTGTTGAAGTTCTTTGTTAACTGATCGAGGTAGGGTTCGATGATTTCTTTCTGGAACCAGGTCACGCAGGCCTTCGGATCCCGAAGCAGGGACAGCTGTTCCTGCAGATTGGAGAAATTGTACACCTGATATGGATTTAAGCCAGCCTGCAGCATAGACCGGTGAACGCTTGTGATTAACCGCATGAGGCCATGGTGGACATGCCACTCCGAACCTCCCCCGGCCTGAAGCGCCGTTACGAAGCGGCTTAGGGAACGCAGCGCATCTCCCTGAAGCCCAAGATTCAAGGTGTGAATGAAATCCTGCTCCAATTCCAGCGGAAAGTCGATCCAGTCGTTTTTCTGGGAAAGCACGGTTTCTGCCTCCAGCAGCTGACTGCCTGCATCAAAGGATCGGTAATGCAGCGCCCGCTTGGCCTGTTCGAGAATATGGGGAACATCCGTCCAGGTTGAGCTTGGTCCTCCCAATACGATGGTTGCCGACATGCGGAGCGTATCGCGCAAAGCCCGCATGATCTGATCGCACAGCTCCCTCATCAAAAGCGACTGTTCATCGGCTTGATGGGAAGCCGGAACGATCAAGATGACGCCGAATGAGCCGTCGAAGAAATTGATGGGATGCATATATGCGCTTATGTCCTCTGCCAGCTCCTGGATCACGTTCAGGGCGGCATAGGTGAGAAGATGCTGATCGTTTTCCGTCAGAGGCGTCCGATCCTCCCCGTGGGTATGCTGCTGAAGCACGATGGCCGAGAACTGTTTATGGGTAATGTCAAGATCCATCTCTTGCAGCTTGAGCACGTATTCGGGCTCCGTCAGGTGGGCGGCTTGTCCACTCAAAAATTGATTGATATAAGCCTCCCTGATCGCGGGCAAGGACCGCTTCCATTGGCTTTGCAGCGTATCGTGGGAGAATCGGTACTGCTTCCACTCGTGTTCAATAAAATCAAGCTCATTGTATCGCAAGCTCGGTTTGGCCTGATCACCGCCAATCATATTCAGCATCTTGCTTATAGGACGATACATGCTCTTAGAGGCAAACCAGCTCACAGCCAGCGATGCCGCAAGCGCAAAAGCAAAGCAAATCAGAATGATATGAGTGTACGGCTTCGTTGGAGCAATGATCTTGGATTGCGGCGTGCCTGAAACATAGGTCCAATTTTGTTGCATTTTTTCAAATTGAACGGTGTTCACCAGCAACACATCCTGGTCCACCGGAACCTTCAACCGCAAATGATTCGAACTTCGGGCATTCTCCGGAAGCTTTAGCTGTTCCTGAATCGCGCTCATCGCTTTCGGCATGCTGCGGCTCATTCCCGACTCCCCGATGACGTGACCATGGTCGTCCAGCAGGAACGAGAGATTCTCGCTATTGCGAATGACGTGCAGCTTCGACGGATCAATATAGATGACGATCGCGCCATAGGGCGTATGACCGTTGAAGGGAAGTCGCATGACGAGCGCGTGGGAAGATTTATCCTTGTTAAAAGGCCGCTCCAGGTCATGGACCCAGAACATGTCCGAATCTCCTTCCATGAGCTTGTTGAAGCTTATCGCATCCTGTTCCTGATCCAGCGTCCGCAGGCCGAGATCAGGCTCCATGATTTTGTTTTGCTTTTTGATATACAGATAGACCTGATCCACCAAGGGATCGGCATTCCCCACTAGGTTGAGCGTACTGAACAGCTCGTTTGTCTCCTCGACATTCGATACAAAGTCCATATCCGACAACGAAGGCTTGAAATGGGGCTTCACCACCATATTGAGGGCGTAGTGGACCAACTGGGTAAATTGCTCGTCTACTTGTCTCGCAGCGTCAACCAGGGCTTCTTCGTTCCGTTGCTGATATTGGTTAATCATATGCTGGTTGCCCACATAAAGGTAAACGGCCGTAATGGCCGAGATGGGGAGGCATGTTAACAACACGGCCAGCGCGATGCTTCTCCAATACATAATACCTTTGAAAACGGATTCATGATTCTGTTGCCTCATTAGTTTAACCCCCTGTTGGCATAGACAAATCAAAGGCTTAATCAAAGCGAGCCGGTAAATGATTACTTCCTATCATAGCGAATGAGTGGATGAGTTGAAAAGATCATATCTTCCCAATTGAGGTTGGGACAACGTTATCGTTTAACCGAAGCGGACGTTCATTCGTCGTGGAAAAAAAGTGCAATACAAGGAAACGAAAGGGTCCTCAATACCTTAGAGACCAAGCAATTCCCTGTGTTGTGCAGGAAGATACGGGTTATTGGAAACGGCGGAAAAAAAGTGGAATTGCAGGGAATACTGCAAGCGTTTACATTAGAACTACATTCCGTGAACGGTATGTTGAACAAGATGACAAGGCTGAAAGTGAGGGAGTATCGATGAAAGCACAAGAAACCGTTCAGTCGGCAAAAGGAAGCGGGAGCCCCCCCATTCCCGTGAGATCCAAAACAAAGTGGGGGCGGATATGGTCGGATGTTTCGCGCGACAAATATTTGTACGTGCTGGCCTTGCCGGGTCTGATCTTTTTTATCATTTTCAAATATATTCCGATTACGAATCTCGTAATTGCCTTCCAGGAGTATTCTCCATACTTTGGGGTGCTCGGAAGCCCCTGGGTAGGGTTTGAGCATTTCACCCGGTTTTTCTCCAACCATGATTTCTGGATGCTGCTGCGTAATACGCTGGCGATCAGTTTTCTGAGCTTGATTTTCTTTTTTCCGGCACCGATCATTTTATCTTTGATGCTGAATGAAGTGCGGAACTCCTTCTATAAGCGGACCATTCAATCCCTGGTGTATATCCCCCATTTTTTATCCTGGGTATTGATCTACGGTCTAACCTACCTCATGTTCTCGCAATCGGAGGGCTTGTTTAATAAGTGGCTCATCTCCATGGATTGGGAGACAATCGATATTCTCTCCAACCCGAACTATTTCTGGGGTATGCTGACGGGACAATCCATCTGGAAGGAAGTCGGGTGGGGGACCATCATCTTTCTCGCGGCTATCGCTGGAGTAGACCCGCAATTATATGAAGCAGCCGTCATGGATGGCGCGGGCCGTATGAGACGGATGTGGCATATTACCCTGCCGGCGATGCGCAACGTGATCCTGATTCTGTTGATTCTCCGTCTGGGAACGATTCTGGATACGGGATTCGAACAGATTTATCTGATGATGAATGCACCTGTCACCAATGTAGCCGAGGTGTTCGATACCTATGTATACCGGGTGGGGATTCGGCAGGGTGAGTTCAGCTATAGTACGGCCATCGGATTGTTCAAATCGATTGTCGGCGTCATCCTGGTGGTCACGGCCAACCGGTTGGCGAGACGGTACGGTCAAGAAAGCTTGTACTAAAGGATTGGCGAAGAGACAAGGAGGAGTAAAACATGCATGAGAAAGGATGGAAAACCAGGCTGTTTGGTTTTGTGAATAACGGACTGCTGCTGATCATCGGTTTGGCAACGATATTTCCGATTTACTATACCGTTATTTTGTCGTTTACCGATCCGGTGGAATATTATCAACGAAGCTTGATATTATGGCCGCGGGTTTGGACGCTGGATGCTTACAAGCATTTACTGTCCAACGGATTGTTTGTCACCTCGATTTCCGTGAGCGTGTTCCTGGCTACGGTTGGCACGCTGCTCAGCCTGCTTGTTACCGGGGGCTTGGCTTATGCGGTGTCCCGTAAACGCCTTCGGTTTCGCAAGGCCATCATGATTATGATCCTAATCACCTTTCTCTTTACGCCGGGATTGGTGCCGCTGTATTTGGTCGTCCGCAATGTGGGACTCATTGACAGCGTCTGGTCGCTGATCCTGCCGAGCTTGACCAGCGCATGGTATGTGCTGCTCATGAAGGGATTCTTCGACAGCATTCCGGAAAGTCTGGAGGAAGCCGCGATGATCGACGGCTCGAATGATATCGGCGTATTCTGGCGAATCATTCTGCCGTTGTCGCTGCCGGCGTTGGTGGCGTTTGGATTGTTCTTTGCCGTCGGCTATTGGAATACGTACTTCAACGCACTGATGTTTATTAACGACCAGAAGATGTGGCCGCTGCAAGTATTGCTGCAAAATATGCTTGTGGACCCAACAACGATGGGATCGGGGAGCGGCGGCGGATTCGCCTTCCAAGTGAACCGTCCCGTCCCAACAGAAACGTTGAAGATGGCGGCGGTCGTGATTGCAACCGTTCCGATCATGTTAGTGTATCCATTCCTGCAGAAACACTTCGCCAAAGGGGCGATGGTAGGCTCTGTCAAGGAATGATCCGATATACGGTCTAACTGCCATCATGATCAGTCAGACGAGATGTAAATTAAAAGGGAGGTCTAATGATGAAAAAAAAGGAAACCAAGCCGGGCAAGTCGTTTTTAAAAATGTCGGGGGTGCTGCTCTTGGCAAGCTCGCTCTTGCTTAGCGCATGCGGCAGCCGAGACGGAAGTGCACCGAGCGATAACGGAAGCGGAACAGACAACAGTGAACCAACCAGCATTACGATACAGACCCTGAATTATGCCACCGAATTCATAGACAACACCAATGTACTATGGAAAGAGCTCGAGAAGCGCACCAATACCAAGCTGAATATTACGTGGCTGTCGCCGTCCACGGCCGAAGAGAAGATCAATGTCATGCTTGCATCCGGCGATCTTCCGGAGGTTACTTTCGTGGAAACGATGCAGAACCCGCAGCTGCAGAAAATGCTGAAGCAGGGCGTCTTCTGGGATCTGACGCCGTTTCTTAAAGACTATCCGAATTTGAACCGCCAAGAACTGAAGGAAATGTGGGAAATCACCAAGGTGGATGGCAAGAACATCGTCATTCCTCGTTATTATCCTAGCTATGGCGGCGGAGTATTCCCGATGATCCGCAAGGACTGGCTGGATGCCCTTAAGCTGGAAACGCCCAAAACGCTGGATGAGTTCCATAACGTGTTAAAGGCTTTTAAGGAACAGGATCCGAATGGTAATGGACAGGCCGATGAGATTCCATATGCCGCAAATCCGGGGGCTCTCGCTTATATTTACAATATATTTAATGAAACGCAAGGGTCCTGGAAGCTTCAACCCGATAATACCCTGACTCCGATTATGACGTCGGACGAGTCAAGGGAGGCCATGCTGTGGATCAAACAGGCTTATGACGAGGGCTTGTTCCCCAAAGACTTCGCGATCATGAAGTTCTCGCAGGTGATGGATACGATGCGAAGCGCCAAGGCAGGGGTAGGGGGCATGTCCATGAACCATGCCTGGGTGACCGGCGAAGCCGTGAAAGGCGTTGACCCCAAGGCGGATCTAATGCCGCTTGCTTACTTGGAGAATGCAAACGGGGTGAAGTATACGCCTTCAGGATCGCCGTACTATGGAGTGTACCTGATTCCGAAGAAAGTGCCGGAGGCGAAAGTGAAGAAAATCCTCGAGTTTTTCGATTACGGTTATAGTCAAGAAGGCAATGAGATGCTGACCTACGGAATCGAAGGTATCCATTATAATGTGGAGAACGGGAAGAAGGTTGCAACGCCGCAGGCCGCCGTGGATAAGACGGGTGACGGCAACTTGAACAATATGATTCACCTCGTCAGCGACGATATGGCCATCAGCGCGGTAGGGATGCCGGATGAAGTATATGAGCGAAACGTAGAGATTGTCACAGAGCGCAAGACGGTCAAGGTTCCGAATCCTTCGGGAGAGCTGTATTCGGAAGCCTATAACAAATACTATCCCGAGATTTCCAAGAAGGTGGAGGATATGCGGGTCATGGTCATCACGGGCAAAGAACCAGTTGAATCGTACGATAAACTGATCGAAACGATCAAGAGTGATCCGAAGATGAAGGAAATTACAGACGAGATGTCAAAGGCGTATCAGGAGAAGTACGTTAAATAATGGAATCCAATACCACAATGCTGCAACTTGCATTGTGGTTTTTTGGCGTGAATAACAGGAATAGCTCCTCCATGTTATATTTCTGATGTCTAATATTAAACATCCTATAATTTTACATTAAAGCATAAAATATTACATGAGGGGAGGATATAAAGTCATGGAAACGAAGGAAGGCATAAAGTTTAATATCGAGCAAGAACGGCATAAGCTTCATAAGATGAAGCAGCGGTATCGTGATTTTAATCATCCTAAAGTCCTCGGTCAATCGATCGTGCTTGATGAGTTGATTAATCAATATAACCGATTTCTTAAAGAAAACAAGCCGATTGCGTAAACAACCGACTTAAAGCTGAATGAAGATTCTTTTTATAGATCGTAAAGTCTCGCGGCGTTCTCATAAAAAATCCTGCGAGCCTCGGATATGGACAGCCCCTGAAGCTCCGCCCATGCCGCAGCCACAGCAGCCGTCATCCGAGGATGGGTCATCTGTCCGGTGAACGGACCTTCGAACGGCCAAGGACCATCGGTTTCGGTCATGACGAGATGATCCGGATACCTGCATGCCATATCCCGAATTTCTTCCTCATAGAGGATGTCAGGCGTGAAGGAAATATAGTATCCGTTACCGGCCATCCGCTGCAAGGTGTCACGGGAGCCCTTGAACCAATGGAAATGGGCACGAGTGACGCCGTATTTTTCGAGCAAATCACATGCGATATCCGCATCTTCATATACAGCGTGCAGAATCACCGGTTTATGATGCTTTTTAGCAAATGCTATAAATTGCTCCAATAGATAGGCGTAAGGGCGGTTATCCCAAGGTCGGCCCTTCGATTCAGCCTCCAGCCTGGCGTAATAGGGGAGACCCACCTCTCCTACGGCGACCATCTCATCGGCATGCTCTGCCATCCAATCCAGCAGCTCTTCGGTTTCGTTAGTGGAAGGGAGGTGCTGCTCCGGATGATAACCGAAAGCCGGCCGCACCATCGGTCCGTACTGCCTGGCCAGCTCCAGGTTTCGCTTGCAGGAAGCCAGATGCATGGAGACGGAGATAACGGATTGAACCTCATGATGACGGATATCCGCGAGAATCGCTTGTTGATCGGATAACGAATAGCTGTCCAGATGAATATGAGTATCCAACAGTGGGAAATTGGCTTCACTTTGCATGAATGATTTCATCGTTACATAACCTCGCTTGTAAGCTTCCACGAAGCGCTTGGCTAATCATGGATGTATGTATTCCGCTGGCCTTAATCGGTCAGCGTTTATGCTGTTCTTCCCGCATGATGGCGGAAATTTCGGTTTTTAATGCGATGAAGGACGGATCCATCAGGATGTTTTCCCGGCGTGGGCGGGAGAAAGGGACTTCTACCCGTTTCAAGATGGTTCCGGGCCGGGCTGACAGGATATAGATGCTGTCCGAGAGGAGCAGCGCCTCCTCGATATGATGGGTAATCATCAGCACCGAACGGCGCGTATCCTCCCAGATATCGAGCAGCCAGCGCTGCATATCGCTGCGCGTCAGCGCATCCAATGCGCTGAACGGTTCGTCCAGGCACATGACTTCCTGGGGACTCATCAGTGCGCGCAGAAAAGCCGCCCGCTGCTGCATTCCGCCTGAAAGGGTGTGCGGATACGCCTTCTCGAAGCCGGTGAGGCCGGCCCGTTCCATCCAGCTGCGGGCATGTTCCCTGGCAACGGCTTTCGTGGTGCCTCTCAGCTCCTCGGGAAGGAGCACATTGTCCTCCACCGTACGCCAAGGGAACAGGGCTGGCTGTTGAGGCATATAGGCGATGCGGCCTTTTTCCCCGGTCACGTCCTGACCATCCATGAGGATCGAACCCGTATCCGGAGCGGTTAATCCCCCGATGATATGGAAGAGTGTGCTCTTTCCGCTGCCTGAAGGACCGATCAAGGAGACGAATTCCCCGGGTTGTACCTGAAGCGAAAGGCCATCCAGTACATGCACTTCGCTGCGCCGGTCGCGGAAGGTTTTCCGAAGGCTGCGAACCTCGAGGGCAGGTGCTGATGAGACCGACGCAGTGGACGGATCAGCCCCGTCCTGGAGCGGCAGGGGTATTTGATGTGTCATATCGATAAATGGCCTCCTTTCATATAAGATTCGAAATGTCTATTCACAGGGGGCTCAACCTTTTCGATTCCAGCGGATGAGCCGCTTCTCCAGCAGGGTGATCAGCAGCACCATCAGCAGGCTGAGCAAGACGATGACCAGGATGGCAACAAATACCCGATCCGTGCGGTAGCCGGATTTTTGCAGCATCATGTAGTAACCGATTCCCCGGTCCGAGCCGATCCATTCCCCGATAACCGCCCCCATGACCGAATAGGTGGCCGCAATTCGAATCCCGGAGAAGATGGAGGGAAGGGCATGCGGCAGCTCCAGCTTGGTGAAAATTTGCCACGAGGTAGCCCCCGCCATCTGCATATAATTCATCATGGTGCGGTCGGTACGTGCGAGTCCATCCAGGGCCGCAACAGCGACAGGGAAGAAGCAGACCAGCGTAATCACGATAACCTTGGGCAGCATGCCGAAGCCGAACCAAATCATGAGAAGCGGGGCTAGGGCGATTGTCGGCACATTTTGGCTAAGAATAAGAAGCGGATAAAGGGAGGTTTTGAGAAAAGG
Organism: Paenibacillus sp. NPDC058898; assembly: GCF_049316025.1. Classification (NCBI taxonomy): domain Bacteria; kingdom Bacillati; phylum Bacillota; class Bacilli; order Caryophanales; family Paenibacillaceae; genus Paenibacillus; species Paenibacillus sp. NPDC058898. Next base: position 80,989 of record NZ_JBMOSM010000012.1, read on the forward strand.
CACCATGTGCAGTGCCAGCGAGATGATTAGACCGATTGCCGTACCGATTATAAAGCCGATCAGGGTTAATTGCAGGGTGGCCGCTGTATGCTGGAAGAGGCCGGAAGCTCCGGTAACGGCCTCATGCCCGATGGCCGTCGGTGCAGGCAAAATAAAGGGTTCAATGTCGAACACGGATACTGCCGCCTGCCATACCACCAAAAAGAAGAGGACCGCCACAACGGGCGGCCAAACAGAACTCCACCAGCTTCTCATGGACGGTATTTCTCAGTCAGCTTATCCATGCTGATGCCGCTTGGATGATGCGCGATTTTGACCTGGGATATGATGCTGGGACTGCCCGCATTCACCAGCGCCTCGTGCATGCGCTCAACGATCCTGAGCAGCTCGGAGAGCTCTCCTTCCATGGTCGTTTCGAGTGCATGAACCTCGTATTTCACGTCTGATTCCTGAATAACCTTGATCGCTTCATCTACATAAGGGATGCTGTCGGTCCCGTTTGGCGTTCTCGGTATTACTTGAATGCTCAAGAGAGTATTCGCCATATAAACTCATCCTTTCGTGCAAGCTGTATTGTAATGGAAGAGAGGCGGCCTGCTGCAAAGGCCGTCTCTCTTCTTTTATATAGAAATAACCTTATGGCTTCTCCGGTAAAAATTCATTGGTAAATGCGCTGTCAGCGTCAAGTTCCTTCTCCAGCAGCTTGCGCTCAAACATCCAGTCTGCGTACCCCGACCATACTTCGGCTTTCTGTTCGCCCCAGCGGGATGCATCATCCTGATAACGGGGGCTCAGCCATTTCTGGCTGGCTAGAACCAGTTCGGCATCCAGGTCGGGAACAGCCTTCGTCAGCAGGGCTGCCGCATCTTCGGGATGTTGAATCGCATAGTCGTATCCTTTTGAAGTCGCCCGCATGAACGCTTTGACAAGCTCAGGGTCTTCCTGGATCTGCTTCTCGTTCGTTACGATCACCGGTGTGTAATAATCAAGCTGCTTGGAGTAGTCCTTCACATAAATCATGTCAAGCGGCTCATTGCGAAGCTCGGCTTCAATACCCGTCCAAGCATAGAAGATCCAGGCAAAATCAATGTCGCGTTTGACGGCCGTAAAATAATCGGCATCGCCCATATTGACCATATTCACCTTGCTGACATCGGCACCATCGATCTCCATGATGGACTTCATAACCGCTTCCTCCACAGGCGAGCCCCAGCCGCCATAGGATTTCCCTTCAAAATCGCCTGCCTTCAAGATGCCTTTATCCTTGGGAGCCGCAAAGCCGGATGTATTATGCTGAATGATCGCTGCAATAGAAACGAGCGGCAATCCTTGGGTTCTGGCCAGCGTTACGCCTTCCTGATAGCTGATACCGAACGGCACGTTTCCGGATGCGACCAGCGTATCCGTTCCGCCTGCTCCCGGCTGGACGATCTGGACATTAAGCCCTTCTTCCTCATAATACCCAAGCTCCTTCGCTGCATACAGGCCGGTGTGATTCGTATTGGCGGACCAATCGAGCATCAGTTGTACGTCACGGAGCTTCCCGGGAGTCTGACTGTCCTCACCTGCGGCGCCTATCTTTTTGTTCTCTCCGCTTGTAGCGCATCCGGACGCAACCATCAGCAGGACGCAAGCGAGAAGCAGCGGAATCCATCTTCCCTTCTTCATCGTTTCTTCTCTCCTTTAAGTTCTCTTTCTATTACCTCGCAACTCCACAAAAAAAACGCCCTGATGATATCAGGACGCATGACGGCGTAAGTGTATACCACGGCAAATAAAAGCTGCCGCAAACATGGGCTTCCTACGCTGGCATTACCCAGATCAGGTGTAAGGGTCAGTATCATATCGGATACACTCTCAGCCGGCCAAATTCCAGCTCCCCCGGTATTTATGAAGTTTCGATCATTACATCCGCTATTATAGTCCTAACACAGCAGACCTGTCTAGTTCGAAGAGGCGCGAACGTGACAGGTCTTTGTTAGAACACTAATGCAATGGGAGAATTAATTGATGCTATGAACCTTTCACAAGATAAAGTATTTGAATACGGCTTCTACGCAGAGGTTAGCGCTGGAAGAACTCAATCCATTCTCCTTCGGGACCGTGCACGAAGAAATAGCGGTACCCGTTCGGAAGCGTCACGATTTCCTCGTCCAAGTGAGGAACGTCAAGTCCCTGCACACGGGCATATTCCTCTTCAATGTTATCCGTGCTGACTGCAAAATGATGTACCGTTCCTTCCGAAGGCAGCGTGTCGCTGTATCCCTGAATAAGCTCGACTTCCGTCTCGTTGCTGCCGTTAAATCCTAGGAACGCCAGCTGGATGACGCCATTAGTATGGGTCAGGCGGTCCTTCAGCTCAAGTCCGACTACGGATGTATAGAAGGCGATTGTAGCTTCAAGGTCCCGGACAACAATACCAACATGATCCAATCGTTTCTGTGACATGGTGCAACACCCTTTCCGATTCATATAAGATATGACTGAAATATTATCATATAATTCCTATACGTCAAGTGGGTGTTATGTTGTTCGTGCACAGGCGAATAAGATGATTTTTCTTTCATTTCCTCATCTTTACTTTTGGGTGGGCAAAAAGTATCATGAGAAATAGAAATGTTAATTCAAAAGACCTAACACATTTAAAGTGAACCAGCTTACCTTTTGGCCGAGGAGGAATGCTTATGAGTCCAACTCCAGCAGATCATCTGTGGATTCGACTCGCCATAATATATGCATTCATTCAGATAATGATCGCTCTGTGGATGCCTGATGCTTTATCGCTTCAGCGTGTACTAGTCATTATTTCTCCTGCAGCCGCTTCCGTTTATTTAATGCGGATCCGTCGGCGTTTTGAGGTTCATCTTCGCAGGTTTTGGCTTATTGCGAGTCTCGGATTGATGGGGGAGGCAGTGGCCCGAACCCTCCACGCATGCAATATCTGGTTTGGAAAAGAGAGCGCTTTCCTGTCAGTTCTAACCCATTTGTTCTGGGGGATCGAACTTATCCTGTTCGCAAGTTCTCTCATTTATTTATTCCGGCATGTTCAGGGTTCGTTTCGGGGGCTGCGGTTTATGCTGGATATCGTGATTGTTGGCATAGCGGTCATGACGGTAGGATGGGAATATTTCATCAAGCCTGAGCTTCAGGGTCTGGCCCATGAGACAGTATGGGGAAACCTTTGGGTGGACATGCTGTATCCACTGTGCGCAATGGTACTTATTTTTTTTACAATGGTGTTGTATTTTAATACCGGACAGTTAAGGAAATGGGCGGCCATCCTGTTATGTCTTGGCGGAAGTACATTTATGGCCGGAGATGTTCTGTACATCTATCTCGTTGATCTTTTGGATATCGAGGTTCGCTCTTACCTGTATCCACTCTATACGTTATCGGTATTTTTCATTAGTTTCGCAGGCGGACAGTCCGCTCCTGATACCCGTAATCCATCTGTTGGCGAGCGGGAGCCTCGTTCAACCGGAAACCTGATCGTAAGGTACCTGCTTCCCTACAGCGTGCTCGGCGGGATGTTTGCCCTTATGGCGCAGCATTTTGGAGGGTGGACTGGACTGTTTACCGGCCTTTCCCTGTGCGTTATCCTGATCCTATTCAGGCAGATTTTGATCCAGTTCGAGAACGACCGCTTGTTGGATCGACTGCATGAAAGTCTGATGCAGAGTGAATCCCTGGCACATCGCGATGATCTTACGGGGCTGTATAATCGTCGTTATTTTAATGCAAGGCTGTCAAGTTCGCTGAAGGAGGCGGACCGCACAGGTTCCCGTGTAGGCTTGCTGTATATGGATATGAACCGTTTCAAACGAGTCAATGACCGATACGGCCACCGTGCCGGCGATTTGTTGATACGAAAGGTTGCAGACCGGCTTCAATCACTCGAATCCAAGGGAGTTTTGGTTTCCCGTTTAGGAGGAGACGAATTCACGGTCATGATCCATCCGGCCGGCGATGATCAGGAGCTGATCTGGATGGCGGAGGAGATCTGGACGATGCTTAGTGAGCCGTACGAGCTGGAAGGGCATGAGGTCCGAACCACGCCGAGTATCGGTATTGCGGTTTATCCAGATCATGCCAGAAATGACCAGGAGCTGATTGGTCGAGCGGATGCAGCGATGTATGCGGCGAAGGAACGGAACGCCCCCTGGCATTTTGATGTAGAGCGGACGATGCTGCTGCAGCTTTTGGATCAAAAGGTGAGTAGATGAATGTATGACCGTAGTATCGACAATAGGTTGTTAAAAGCAATATAAGTCGATTTTTGTAGAATTTGGCGCAATCATTGCACGAATCTTGCGCATTTCTCTTAAAATAGGTCATAACTTCGATATAAAATCCATAAAATGCAAAGAAATCATATTCAAAATGCCGATAAGAAGCATAGTGAGAGCTAGCTTGCCAAGGAGGACGAACATGATTTGCGACAATTGCAGCACCTTTGAACCGATTGAGGACCAGGGGACCATTCATATGAAGCCTGCAAGTGGTGAGCTTATTCAGTTGCTGGCAGTGAACGGCTACACGGTACAAGAGAACAATGAGGGTTGTGCTGTGAACTACAAGGTACGTGCGGACCTGATCTCTATGATGAAGTGTCTGCAGCCCCTTCCGCTGAAGATTCGTCAAGAGCTGTCCTTCTGTGTTACCGGTGGAGAAGCTCCGCAAATCCGGCATTCGTGGACCCCTATGCAGAAGTTCGAACTGCAGATGGAGCATTACGATATGGTGAGTATCATTTTACATAAGCAGTTTACGAGCTACATGCAGCCCATCGTGGATACATCCGAGCAGATCGTGGCCTACGAATTTCTCCTTCGTCCGGTAGAGTGGGGAGCCAGATTCCAGCCGTATGAGCTGTTTGAGACAGCCCGTAAAACCGGATTGCATGCATTTCTGGACCGGGCAGCACGAACCAGTGCCATTGAGACCAGTGCCGAGTGGCTTCCTATCGGCGTGAAGCGATTCGTGAACTTCCTGCCATCCTCCATATATGATGCGGAGATGTGTCTAAGCCACACCTTTAATACCATAGACAGGCTCCATCTGGATCCGAGGGATTTCGTATTTGAGGTCGTGGAAACCGAGAAGATTGATGATGTTAAGCATTTGCAATCGATTTTCGAGGTTTATCGCAGTCATGGAATCTCGGTAGCCATGGATGACGTAGGAGCAGGGTATTCCACATTGGAACAGATGATTAAGCTTAAGCCGGATTATGTAAAAATCGACCGGAGTCTGATCGACCATTGCGATCGTAATCCCGCCCAGCAGAAGCAGCTCAAAATGATCACCAACATGGCTCATGATTTTGGGGCCATGGTGCTGGCTGAAGGCATTGAGAGACGGGAGGAGTTTCATTTTTGCCGAGAAATCGGGATCGAGCTCTCGCAGGGGTATTTGTTTGGGAAGCCATCTGAACGGCCTCCGCGTGACCTCATTCTCAACTAATCTATTCATAGCATACATAATCGGCAATTCCCCCGCCATCTTGATGCGGAGCTTTGGTATCTGGTTGCCGGAGCCTTTGGCTGAGTTCAGACAATACAGATGCTTGGCATGGATGAAGACGGGTCCTTCAAGAAGGAGTAATGATGATGTCTGAAGGAGCCCGTTTTCTGTAAAAACAAGAGCCCTGGAGTGTTCTCCAGGGCTCTTGTTTTTATATAGTTCGGGGTAGCCATTGATTGAACAAGTTTGCTTGTTATCTTGCGGCTGTTACCTCTCCAAATCCGCTGATACTGTATTCCTTGCCATTCACGTTCAGGACAGCCAGCGTATCCGTTTCGTTCACGATGATGGTTTCCTTGCCTTTGACGTTGACCTTCAGGCGGGACCCGCGGAACATCACTTTGAAGGAGAAGGAAGACCAGTGGCCTGGAATGAATGGATTCAAATGCAATACGCCATCCTTCACACGCAAGCCGCCGAAGCCATGCACAACGGACATCCAGGTTCCCGCCATGCTGGTTGTATGACAGCCGTCCTCGGTATCGTTGTTGTAGTTGTCCAGATCCAGGCGAGCTGTACGGAGGTACATCTCGTACGCCTTCTCCTGGTACCCAAGCTCGCACGCGAGAATGGAGTGTACGCATGGCGAGAGGGAGGACTCGTGTACCGTGAACGGTTCATAGAAGTCGAAGTTGCGTTTTTTCGTAGCCAAGTCGTACTGGTCGCCAAGGAAGAACAATCCTTGCAGTACGTCAGCCTGCTTAATGTATACCGAACGCAGAATGCGGTCCCAGGACCAGTTCTGATTCAGGGGCAGGTGGACTGGGTCCAGTTCCTTCACCGGAACAAGCACCTTGTTGAGGAATCCGTCCTGCTGCAGGAATACGCCGAGCTCCTCGTCTACCGGGTAGTACATTTTGCTGATGATATCCTGCCATTTGGTCGTTTCGACATCCTGCAGCGCAAGCTTCGCCGTAAGCTCGGCATAGCGGGAATTCTCGTTCTCTTTCAAATATTCGAGCACGTCGAGCGTGTATTCCATCGTCCAACTGGCAATCCGGTTTGTGTACCAGTTGTTGTTCACGTTGTTCTCATACTCGTTCGGACCGGTAACGCCGAGCATCATATACTGATCCTTCGCCGGCACGTAATTCACGCGCTCTTCCCAGAAACGGGAGATTTCCACGAGCACTTCCAGACCGTATTGGCCGAGGTAAGAGAAGTCGCCGGTATAGTTGACATAGTTGTAGATGGCATAGGCAATCGCCCCGTTACGGTGAATTTCCTCAAAGGTAATCTCCCACTCGTTATGACACTCTTCGCCGTTCATCGTCACCATAGGATAGAGAGCGCCTTTGGTAAAGCCGAGCTTCTTGGCGTTTTCCTTCGCTTTTTCCAGGTGCTTATAACGATAAATCAGCAAGTTGCGCGAGATGCTGGCATCCGCGGTGCTCAAGTAGAACGGCAGGCAATACGCCTCGGTATCCCAGTAGGTACTGCCGCCGTATTTTTCCCCGGTGAAGCCCTTCGGCCCGATATTCAGACGGTCGTCTTCGCCGCTGTAGGTTTGGTTCAGCTGGAAGATGTTAAAACGGATCGCTTGTTGGGCTGCTACATCGCCTTCAATGACGATATCACTTTCCTTCCATTTATCGCCCCATGCATCGGCCTGCTCCTTCAGCAGCAACTCAAATCCGGTCCGGGCCGCCGGCTCCAGCACAGCACGTGCAGCATCCACCAATTCGCCGTATCCATGATTGCGGGAAGTAACATTAGCCACATATTTATAGATGGTGATGACTTCACCTTCAGACACGGGTATGCCTACGCGGTTCCCCGCATATTTCTCTTTCTCCACCAGTTCCGCTTGAAGCTCCAGCTTCTCGCCGTTCTTTAAAATAGCATAAGACATGACGGAGGTTACATGGAAATCGAGCTTCTTGGTTTTTACAGTCAATGCGGCCGAACCTTGCGCAGCTTCCTTGAATACTTCAAGCCAGAATTTCTCGTCATAGTTGGAGTCCTTGTTCTTCACATCGCCATCGAGATAAGGGGTAATCGTAAGCTCACCACTGAAATTGAGTGGGGTAACTGCATAACGGATGGCACCAATCTCATGGCGTACGATGCTGACAAAACGAACAGCTTCAACCTTGAGTTCTTTGCCGTCTTCCATGACAGCGGTGAAACTGCGGGAAAGGAAGCCTTCCTTCATGTTCAGCTCACGCACAAAATCCTTCACCGTGCTCTTAGCCAGATCAAGCGGCGCGCCGTCGATTTCAATGCTGATGCCAATCCAGTTGGTGCTGTTCAGCACTTTGGCGAAATATTCAGGATAACCGTTCTTCCACCAGCCTACACGGGTTTTATCCGGGTAATACACGCCGGCCATATAACTGCCTTGCAGGGAGGAGCCGCTGTAGGATTCCTCGAAGTTGGCGCGCTGGCCCATAAATCCATTCCCGATACTGAAGATACTCTCCGAGATCTCATGCGTGTGAGGATCAAAGCCCTCCTCAATAATTGACCATTCATCAAGCTTTAAATATTGTTTCACAATCATCGGCTCCTTTGTTTTTAGGAAAAATGGTTGCAGATCTATATGGGATGAAACTACCGGATGCCGTAAGCATGTGTACGCATTCGCTTACAACTCCTGTAGACGATCCACTGTGAATCCTTCCAGGGAGGGAAGAACGATGTTGGCCCGCCCCAAGGTTTCAGGGGAACCGATGCCGACGCTGCGCATTCCCGCGCGCGTGGCAGCTTCGATACCGGCTTCAGCATCCTCGAATACGACGCAGGCGTCAGGCCGGGCGCCAAGCTCATGAGCGCCCATCGTAAATACCTCTGGATCCGGTTTCGCTTGGGCAGTCTTCGTTCCATCGATAATGGCGTCGAAGTAAGGCGTGAGGCCGGTATTGTTCAGGATCAGCATGGCGTTTTTGCTGGCGGAGCCCAGCGCAACCTTGATGCCGCGGTCCTTCAGCGCTTGGATAAATTCGAGGGCTCCAGGCAAAATCTCGGATTCATCCATGTTGGAAATATACTCGACATACCAGGCGTTCTTCTTCTCGGCCAGTGCCAGCTTGGCGGCCTCATCCAGCTTCACTCCGCCAACCTCGAGCAGAATATCGAGGGAGGCCATGCGGCTTACTCCCTTCAGGCGTTCATTGTCCTGCTCCGTGAATTCAAAGCCGAGTTCCCCGGCAAGACGCTTCCAGGCAATGTAGTGATACTTGGCGGTATCCACCAGAACGCCGTCAAGATCAAATAAACAAGCGGATATGGATGACATGAACATCCTCCTTAACGAATTAGTGCAAACGTTTGAACCAAGCTGCAAAAATAAAGGAAGCACCACGATGCTTCTTTATTTTGAAATACTTCGTGTATCTTCCGCATTTTGGAAACACATTGTGTATCTTCCGCGATTCGATCCGGACCTTAAGATTTCGGCAGCGAAAACATCGAGGATTCGCGGATCATCAACCGGTGCGGAATGATATAACGGTGCGGCAGTATCGTGTTGTCATCGTTTCGAATGGTCTGGATCAGCGCTTGGGAAGCGGTATAACCCAGGTTATAAATCCCGATGTCCACACTGCTCAGCGGCGGGGTCGATAGTTCGGTCAAAGAGATATTGTTGAAACTGATAATGGATACATCTTCGGGTACCTTATACCCTAGCTCATGCAGTCCCCGCAGCACGCCGAAAGAGACAATATCATCAACAATGACAAGCGCCGTCGGACGTTCAGGCAGGTTCATGAAAAAGGACATGGCGCGATAGCCGCTTTCCTGAAGGAACTCGCCTTCCACAATCCACTCTTTTCTCATCTCCAGACCCGCATCGGCAAGCGCTTTGCCATAGCCTTTCATCCGGTCCTGAGATACGATCAGGTTAGGCGGGCCACTGACAAAGCCAATCCGTTGATGTCCAAGGGAGATTAGATGCTTGGTTGCATCATAGGCAGCCTGCACATTATCGGTATCGACGGATAACAGATCCGGGTATTTCTCGCTCCGGCCGACAAGCACGAACGGATAGTTGTTGGACTTGAGAAAATCAACCACCTTATCGTCCTGCCTGGAGTATAGCAAAATGGCGCCGTCGACGCGGCGACCGTTAAGCAGCCGGGATACGGCTTCGACCTCTTCCTTCTCGTTGCCGCCCGAACTGAGAACGACGTCGTATCCGGAGCGGTTCGCTTGGGTGACGATACCGCGGATCAGTTCCATGAAGAATAAGTTGAGGAACAATTCCTCCGCAGGTTTCGGCAGAATGACACATATGCTTTCCGTCGTTTTGGAAACAAGGCTTTTGGCCATAATATTGGGATGATAGCCCATTTCCTCCATGATCTCTTTCACCTTACGCGAGGTTTCGCGGCTGATTCTAGGATGATTGGAAAGCACCCGCGAGACGGTGGAGGGGGATACGCCCGCTCGTTTTGCGACATCTTTAATCGTTACAGACATAATAGGACCTCCAGTGGAACCGTTTGCGTTTTTTTGAAAATAAGAAAGCGACTACTGGAGTTCTCTCTTGCTTCAGAAGAGTAACTTCCGCTAATCGCGGACCGTTCTGCTTTATTTAATTGTGGGTCTGTCAGGCCCTGAGTATACATGATACCTATTGATCTAAAGCCATATTGATCCGGTAAGTTAAACGGTTTCACACTGCTATATTAACGTTAATCGATAGGCTTGTAAATACGTATCCAAGTCAGTCCAGCGCAATTATTTCACAAATGCATCAAAAAAGAAGCAAGGGTTAGAAAACTGGAGAAAGGCCGGTATTATGGCCAGAAAAGTCCGGAAAACAACTTAAAACGGCATTGTGCAAACGATTTAACAAAACAAAGAAGTGAGTTATGATATGGATGGATAAAAATGGGCCGCCTATCGGCGGAACAAGATGGAATTCAAGTTGTACCACGAAATGTAACCGTTTTACTGGAAAACACTAGTGGTTTTGAATACAAACGTTTGCGCTTTCTCGGAATGCTGTAGAGATATGAAGAGATACATTTGAATACATAAATGCAGTAACTGGATGAACTTCTGCTGCTGCAGCGAACAGGAGGTAAATAATGTGATACGTTTTACATGGGGAAAACGCAGAGCTCTGCCTATATGGCTTGCCGCCATTACGCTTACCGGAAGTCTGCTGGCAGGCTGTAGCGGTACAGCGGCTCCACCGCAAGAGGAGGCCAAGCCGCCAGCGGCGCCGGAAACGAAAGAGTCGGATCCGAAAGCGCCTGCAACAGTGGAGACAGAGGAGGTGGATGAGCAGCCCTCCGACGTCTATTATGAGATTTTTGTACGCTCATTCTATGATTCCGATGGGGATGGGATCGGTGATTTACAAGGCGTCATTGAGAAGCTGGATTATCTGAATGACGGAAATCCAGACACTACTAACGATCTGGGCGTGACGGGGATTTGGCTGATGCCGATCAATCCTTCGCCAAGCTATCATGGCTATGATGTAACCGACTATCGCTCCATACATCCGGAGTACGGGACGCTTGATGACTTCAAAACGCTGCTTGCTGAAGCGGATAAGCGCGGAATCAAAATTATTATGGATTTGGTAGTCAATCACACCAGCACGGAGCATGCCTGGTTTAAGCAGGCTGCGAAAGACAAAGCTTCGGCGACCCGCGATTGGTACATCTGGGCCGAGGATCAAGGGAAGACCCCTTCGGGGGCCAGCGCAGCCGGCAGCGGCTCGCCTTGGCATGAGATGAACGGTGCCCATTACATGGGCACGTTCTGGGGCGGAATGCCCGATCTAAACTTCGATCATCCCATGGTCCGCGAGGAGATGAAGGATATCGGGAAGTTCTGGCTGGAGCTCGGTGTCGATGGATTCCGGATCGATGCAGCCAAACATATTTATGAGGATCTGATGTCCGATAAGGGCGAGGCAACCACGGCCAAGAATACGGCCTGGTGGCAGGAATTCCGCGCCAGCATGAATGAGGTGAACCCGGACGCTTATATCGTAGGTGAGGTTTGGGATAATTCCGCAGCGGTCATTGCCCCGTATCTCGATAAAGCGTTTGATTCCGGGTTCAATTTTAGCCTGGGCGAGAGCATCATCGGTGCTGCGATGAACGAGAAGGATAACAACCTGGCCTTCACCCTGGAGCGGACTTATGGTTTGTTCAGCCAGGTATCAGGCGGCCAGTTTACGGATGCCGCATTCTTGACGAATCATGACATGAACCGTGTCATGTCGCAGCTGAAGGGCGATGAGAACCACGCCAAGATGGCCGCCGGCATTCTGTTGACCATGCCGGGCAATCCATTTATCTATTACGGAGAAGAGATCGGGATGAAGGGTGCGAAGCCGGACGAACAAATCCGCGAGCCGATGATCTGGTCCAATACGGGCAGCGATAAGGGGCAGACGACCTGGGAGCCACTTAAGTATAACCGGGACGACCAGGTGCAGGGCGTGGAACAGCAGACGGGAGACCCGGGTTCCCTGCTGTCCCGTTATCGCACGCTGATCCGCTGGCGGAATGATATGCCTGCGCTGAACAGCGGCACGATCGAATCCTATGCTTCCGGCAATGGGCAGGTGATGGCTTATATCCGCCGTACCCAGGACAACAAAGCCCTTGTTGTCCATAACCTGTCCGGCGAAGAGCAGACGGTCGATTTGGCGGCAAAGAGCGGGGAATCGCTATTCCAATCCTTGTCGAAAACAACGGATGATAGAGCGACATTAAACGGCAGCAGCTTAACGCTGCCGCCTTATACGACCGTCATATTGGAGTAGGTCGCAGCTTGTCTATTGCAGTGGAACACCCAAAGACCCCGAGCCCCTTGGAAGGAGGTGTGCTCGGGGTCTTTTTGACCGTTAGGATGCCCTCCGCATGAGCCTGGAAGGCGTAAATGTCTAGGCTTGAAACTGCCGTAAATATCTGGCTGTTAGGGAATGCGCGTTCTTCAGCAGATCGGCCGGTTTGCCAGAGAACAGGATATTCCCGCCGTCTTGCCCCGCGCCGGGTCCCATGTCAATAATCCAATCGGCCTGGCTGATGATATCCAGATTATGCTCGATCACAATGACCGTGCTGTTCTGACGGACAAGGCGGTTGATGATGGACATTAGCCGCTCGCAATCGGACAGATGGAGCCCGGTCGAGGGTTCGTCCAGTACATAAATTTCACCTTGCTTATCAAGCTCTGCCGCCAGCTTCACCCGCTGCCGTTCCCCTCCCGATAGCGTGCTTAAGGACTGACCGAGCGTCAAGTAACCCAGCCCAACATGCTGAATACGCTGAAGCGCGGATACGATGCCCTTTTCCGCAAAATAATCCAGCGCTTCGTCGGTGGTCATGGCGAGCACGTCACTGATGTTTTTACCGCGAAGTTGATAGCGCAGAACGTCATCATGAAAGCGGCGGCCTCGGCAGGCTTCGCAAACGGTAACCAGGCTGTCCATAAAAGCCAGATCCATCGTAATCGTGCCGGAGCCGTTGCACACCGGACAAGCCCCCTTGGCATTAAAGCTGAACAGGGATGGACTTACCTGATTCTCGTCGGCGAACAGCTTGCGGATGGCATCAAAAATGTCGGTAAACGTCGCGATATTGGAGCGGTTGGACGCCTGGATCATGTCCTGATTAATAATGATGGCCTCCGGATAAACGTTTGGCAGCACCTGGTTAATGAGCGTGCTTTTGCCTGACCCGGCAACGCCTGTTACCACCGTCAGCACCCCGGTTGGAATGCTCACAGACACCTGCTTCAGATTGTGAAGGGAGGCGTCCTCAATGTGCAGCCATCCGGCCGGCTCCCGGACTGAGGACTTTAACCGGGCGCGTTGACTCAAATATTTACCTGTCAGTGTGTTTGCGTGGCGCAACCCTTCCGGGTCCCCCTCATACACAATCGTACCGCCAGCGGTGCCGGCTCGGGGTCCCATATCTACAATATGATCCGCAATCCGGATGACGTCGGGATCATGCTCCACGATGATGACCGTGTTTCCCTTATCCCGAAGCTGTTGCAGCAGGCGGTTCATGTTGTGCACATCGTGCGGATGCAGGCCGATGCTGGGCTCGTCAAAAATATACGTTAAATCCGTCAAGCTGCTCCCCAACTGGCGGACCATTTTGATGCGCTGGGACTCGCCGCCGGACAGGGTCGAGGTTTCCCGGTCCATCGTCAGGTAGCCGATCCCGACCAGAAGCAGCTGCTCCAGCCGAGTTATGCAGGTTTCCACGATGGTTGCTGCCGCCGGATCCTGGATTGTGTGCAAAAAGGCGATCAACTCATTGACCTGCATCCGTGCACAGTCGGCGATGGAGGTTCCGTTGATTTTGCAGGAGAGCACCTCCTGATTCAGTCTTCCGCCGTGGCATAACGGGCAGGCGGTCTCGGCCACCACTTGATCGATGGCTTCCCTATATGTCCTCGCATCCCGTGAATCCTTACTCAGGAATGTCCGCTCGAATCGGGGGATAATGCCTTCATAATACGAGGTGGGCGGCCATTCCTCCGTCGGGTTCGGCGGTTTAAAGCCGGTTTTGTACAGCAGCGTGTCCCATTCTTCCTCGCTGTAATCCTTCAGCTTCTTATCATTATCAAACAGGCCTGTGGCGACATAACGCTTCCAGCGGAACTCCCCCGGCCGGAATGTCGGGAACCGGATGGGGCCTTCGTTTAGCGATTTCTCCTTATCGATCAAGTTCTCGATCCGAAAGCTGTTCACTTTGCCCAGTCCCTCGCAATGAGGGCACATGCCTTGCGGGTTGTTAAAGGAAAATACGTCCGAATATCCGACGAAGGGCCGGCCGATCCGGGAGAATAACAAGCGCAGCAAGGAATGGATATCGGTGATGGTTCCTACGGTTGAACGGGCATTACCGCCGATTCTTTTCTGATTAACGACGATCGCGACCGACAGGTTCTCAACCGAATCGACCTCAGGCTGCCCGTAATGTGGGAGGCGATGACGGATAAAACTGGAATACGTCTCATTCAGCTGACGCTGGGATTCTGCGGCAATCGTATCGAAGACCATGGCGGATTTGCCGGAACCGGACACGCCAGTGAATACCGTGATTTGTTTTTTGGGAATGGTCAGGCTCACGTTACGCAGGTTTTTGTTTCGGGCACCGTTTACCTTGATGAACTGTTCCATGTGGTTGCACATCATGAGGGCTCCTTTCTTGTATCGTTTTGACCTGGACACAGCAATAGCATATCTTATAAACATGACAATTCTTGTCTAGTTATTGCGTGTGAGGTGGGTATTATGTCAAAAGCGAAACAGCTTATGGATGTCATCATGTACGCCAATGCCAAAAGGAGTTTTACCGCTCAGGAAGTGGCCGATGAATTCGGCGTTTCCGTTCGCACGGCGCACCGATATCTTACCGAAATCAGCGATATGGGCGTTCCCTTATATACGGAGCAAGGTCGGCACGGGGGATACCGTACATTGAAAAGTCGCGTTCTTCCGCCGATCTTATTCGATGAAGATGAAGTGTTTGCTATATTTTTTGCCTTTCAAGCCTTGAAGCGTTATACCTCGTTACCGTTTGAGCTGAATATCGACTCCGCCTCCCGCAAGCTGCTGGCCGGATTTCCGGAGGATACCAAAATGATGATCAGCCGCCTGGAATCGGTGCTGACGTTCTGGAGTCCAAGCAGAACCGCAGGGTCCCCTTATCTAAAAGATGTCATTGAAGCCGCTCTTCATCAGCGGGCTGTACGGATCAGCTATCGTTCCAAATCGGGTACGAGCGACCGGGAAGTGCTGCCGATCGGCGTTTATGCTCAGGATGGTTTATGGTATATGCCCGCGGTGGAACGCGAGAAGGAGGGTGTGCGTGTGTTCCGCATGGACCGGATGGAATCCTTAGCCCTAACCGATCACACCTATGAGGTGGACTTTAGCATGCAAGAATGGCTCGAGGACTATCCCATTCGGGAGCCTGTTCGATTATATGCCGAGCTGACAAGAGAAGGGGCGAGACAGTGCGAGAGCATTCCGTGGCTGGAGAACGAGGTGGTCATGCAAGATGAGCACCGGGGCATTGTGGACACCATCGTAGATCGCAATGATTTTGAATATGTCGCTCAGGTCTTCCTGCGTTTGGGTATGGAGGCGAAAGTCATTGAACCTCAGGAGATCGTGGATATGCTGAGGGAGAAGGCAAGGAAGCTGAGCCTGCATTACGGAGTGGCGGATACATAGGTGCCAGGGTCACCTAAGAGTCGTAAGATCAAGTGGCGTGAAATGTTTGGAGTGAAATTCAGAGAAGGTTGATGAAGGATCAAGGTAGGTTAGCGAATCAGCTGCCTGCACGCTTGGTATCCCATGATACAATGACAAATGATGGATCATATATACATAAATAGATACGGGCGTTTTTTTTCCTTAAAGGATCTAGGGAACCCCTTCACAGGGGATATGAATATTGGCACGAGAAAGGAAGATGGATCATGAGCGCATGCATTCTATATATCGAGGACGACCGGGAGATCGGCGGGTGGGTCAGTGAATTTCTCAGGGATAAGGGCTATGAGGTGCGGTGGCTGCTGACTGGAGAGAAGGCCGTAGAGGAAGCGGCTCCGTGTGCGGTCGTTGTTCTGGATGTCATGCTCCCGGGGCTTGACGGTTTTACAATAGGGCAGCGCCTCAAAAAAGCCTATCCTGGACTGCCTATCCTGATGCTGTCGGCCCGCACCTCTATTGACGATAAGCTGCAGGGGCTTGAGTTTGCCGATGATTACTTAACGAAGCCTTTTCACCCGGACGAGCTGGCTGCCCGTCTGGAGGTGCTTCTGCGCCGGTCTGTCGTGAAATCAGCGGAGCCCATGAGAGTAAAGCATTTATCCGTATATGAAGCCGAGAATCGGATCGTGAACGAAGATACCGGCGAGGAGACGCTGCTGACCGGCAAGCAGTATCAAATCTTTATGTACCTGCTCCAGCACCAGGGGCGTGTCATGACCAAGGAGCAAATTTACGAATCGGTTTGGGGAGAGTCTTATATCGAGGGGGACAAGACGCTCATGGTCCATATCCGGTATCTGCGCGAGAAGCTGGAACGGGATCCCGCCAACCCGGAGATTATTGAGACGGTTCGCGGGCTTGGTTATCGGGTGAGGGCATGAGATGGAGAAGGAAGCAGGGCAGGTTCCGCAATTCGTTGACCAACCGTTATCTGCTGTTAATCTCAATGGCGATGATCTTCATGCCGATCATGTTTCCGTTAGCGTCGATTTTTTACTGGTTCGTGAATGATACGTTCTCGGATCGGCCGCCGGCCCCTGTCGGGAAGTATACCAGCGGTGCCGTGTTAGAGAAAATGTGGCATGCGGAAGCAGCCGGATTAAGCGGAGCCTCACCGAAGGTTATTGAGCAGAAGCTGAATTCGATACGGCAGGAGTATCCGGAAATCTCCATGTTCTGGGTGGACGGCAGCAATGAGACCAGGCTGCAGCTGCCTGTACAGTCTAACATTCCCGAGGTATGGAGCGCGCCCTATACCGTGCAGTTTATGAAAAACTCCCTGGATAGCGACCCGTTCACATCCGTCGCTTTTATCGGGGGAGAGGGATCGGGAGAAGGCTTTATGGTCATGCAGCTGCCGAGAAAATATATCAGCGTCCAGCAGCCCATTGCCAGTGAAACGGCGCTGTACGGCCTGTTCATGGCCTTGATGTCCGGCCTGTTCATTCTGGTCTCCTGGCTGTTCTTTGTGCGCATCCGCAAGCGGCTGCTGCGACTTCGCTTTGCCATGACGTCTCCTCATACGGTGACAGGCATTCCGCAGCCGGTTACCTTAACCAAGCATGACGAGATTGGGCAGCTGGAGGCGGGCTATAACGATATGGTCATCCAATTAGAGGAAGGTCAGCGCCGCCAGCGCGAGGAAGAGGAGCTGCGCAAGTCGCTGATTGCCAATCTATCTCATGATCTAAGAACCCCCTTGACTGTGATTCGAAGCCATATTTTCTCCATGGAGCGGGAGCCGCTGAGCGAGAAGGGGAAGGCATCGTTGTCACTCATCGAATCGAAAATCGCGGATTTAGGCGGTCTGATCGACAACCTGTTGTCCTACAACCTGCTCACCAGCGGCAGAGTGCAGCTGAGCATGGAGCCGACCGACGTTCTGCGAATCGTCAAGGAAAGCGCAGCGGCCTGGTACCCCGTATGGGAGAAGGCGGGGATCGAACCCGATATCCAGGTGCGTGACGAACCGCTAAGCTGGAACGTGGACGTGCTGTGGTTCCGAAGGCTTCTTGATAATCTGTTCCAAAATGTCGTCCGCCATGCCAAATCCGGGAAGTACATCGGAATACACACCGAGGAGAGAGAAGGGCTTGAGGGCGTGCTTGTCATTTCGGATCACGGACCGGGAATTGAAAGCGACTCCGGCAACAAAGGAACAGGCATCGGCCTGGCCATCGTGGATCACCTGACAAGGGAAATGGGACTTGGATGCCAAGTGGAAAGCTCGGACGAGGGAACGAGGATCCGCATCTGGAAGCGGTGAAGAATCAAGGGCCGGGCTATCAAGCATCATATCTGGGATGATTACATCTAGATCGAATATATAGAAAGAGGAACCGGCATTTTTACCGGTTCCTCTTTTTTGCTGTCTATAACGGAAAAGACATTCTATCAGGCGTCTGTGTACCATTACTTTTCGCTCGAGTTTCACTAACTCGTCAGTGAACCGGGTTCATAAGCAAGGCAGGCTGCAGCTGCTAGGCTGCCTCTTGAACTCATGCAGATACACCAGCGGAGGGGACGGAATCGTTGCTGGAGAAGCGAAGCGTTCGCCTTTAAAACCGGGAAACCACCGCTGGGCAAATTCCAGTTTCCCGGTTTTAACAGCGATCGGAAGAACGATTCGGCCACGCAGCGCCTTAGCTGCACGAACTCACTCTTAGCTTCATGATCTGTAGAACTTCTCCAATGAAACAGACGTTTCAAAGAGACTTCGATAGCCGCATAGCTTTTTTAAAGAAAATTTAAACTTGAGGTCGACCGGCATTTAACCTTGGACATGTAGGATTTATACCTGAGGTGATGAACGTGACGGAACTCGTCATTCAAACAAAAGGCTTATATAAAATATACAAAAAGCGCGCAGCCGTTGTGGATTTGAATCTGGAGATCGCCCGCGGTGACATTTATGGCTTCCTCGGACCGAACGGTGCCGGGAAAACAACGACCATCCGCATGCTGCTCGGACTCATTCAACCAACGCGTGGCGCGATTCATTTGTTCGGCAAGGATTTGAAAAGCGAAAAAATGGACATTTTGCGCCGGACCGGATCGCTCGTGGAATACCCATCCTATTACGGCCATTTAACGGCCATAGAGAATCTGGAAGCCATTCGCCGGATTACCGGCGGGCCGAAGTCCCGCATCTCGGAAGTGCTGGAGATTGTCTCCTTGACGAAGGAAGCCAAGCGCCCGGTCAAGGGATACTCCCTTGGGATGAAGCAGCGGCTTGGCATTGCAGCCGCCTTGCTGAACAATCCGGAGCTGCTCATTCTGGACGAGCCGACCAACGGTCTGGATCCATCCGGTATTCATGAAATCCGGGAGCTGATCAAGAATATGCCGCGCCAATACGGAATAACCGTGCTGGTATCCAGTCACCTGCTGGGTGAGGTCGAGCAGATGGCCGATAAAGTCGGCATCATCCGTGAGGGACGCATGGTGTTCCAGGATACGATCAGCAATCTGGTATCCACGGCGTCCAGCGGCTTCCGTCTATCGGTGTCCGAGCCGGAGTTAGCGCTCGGATTGGCGCTGGACCTGGGCTGTGAAGGAGTTCTGCGGAACCAGATGCTGGAGCTGGAAAGCATGCAGGACGCCAAGATCGCGCTGCTCGTGAAGCGGCTGGTGGAGAATCAGCATGCGGTGTACCGAGTGGAAGAACAGCGGAAGTCGCTCGAGGATATCTTCATGCAGATCGTAGGGGAGGGAAGCCGGGTATGATGTTCCGTGCGCTTTCCGCCGATTGGCTGAAAATCCGGGGCAAAGGCATTTGGTTTCTCGCTGCGCTCGGTCCCATCGGGCTGGCAGCGATGCAAGGGCTGAACTTCGGACTTCGCTATGATTACCTGATGAAATCCTACGCGGCCGATCCATGGGGCGGGCTGCTGGAGAACGTACTGTTTTTCGTGCCGATTGCCCTCTTTCTTGGGATCACGCTGGTCTGCTCGCTGATGGCCAACGTGGAGCATCAGCTGAGCTCGTGGAAACAGCTGCTCGCATTGCCTATTTCCAGAACGGCAGTATTCAGTGCCAAGTTCGTCCAGGCCTTCCTGATTCTATGCGTATCCTGTCTTCTTCTGTCGATCAGTACCGCCGTGCTCGGCATCATACTGGGGATGGGCGCAGATCAAATGCCGTATCTAGATCTGCTGCGCATCGGTTTTGTACAATTAATTGCTGCGCTTCCCATGCTGGCCTTTCAGCTGTGGCTATCATTGACGCTCAAGAACCAGGGGATCGCGGTCGGAATAGGTGTTACCGCCTCCGTTGTATCGATGTTTGCCCTGCAATTCCCCGATTGGATGCCGCTAAAGTGGCCGCTTCTGGCTTATTTGGGGCCGGGGGAAGTCAAGGTCATCGGAGCAGGTTTGCTGCTGGGCGCGGTGATAACGTGCCTTGGCCTGATTCATTTTAACCGAAAGGATGTGGACTAAGATGGCATCCTGTATAAGAGCGGTGTCCGCAGAGTGGCTTAAGCTGTCAAAGTCCAAATTGTGGCCGCAGATTTTCCTGTGTGCGATCCTGGTCATGCTGGTGGGCATATTAAATGGAAAGCCTGAGGAGCTGGCGCCATGGGAGCATTTAATCAGCATTATGATCATCCTGCATGCGATGCTACTGCTTCCGATTCTGACGGGAATTTTTAGTGCCATGGTGTGCCGGTATGAGCATACGGGCGGGGGGTGGAAGCAACTGCTCGTCCTGCCGGTTTCACGCGGCGCTGTCTATTTTGCGAAATTCTCGGTGGTAGCCATGCTGCTCGCCGTGGTGCAGTTATTGTTCCTGGGATCCGTCCTGGGAGCAGGTTTGATCCATAAGGTGGAAACTCCAATTCCGTGGGAAATGCTGCTGCGCTGCGTGCTGGGCGGATGGGTTGCCTGTTTGCCGCTGGCCGCGCTGCAGCTTGGAGTCTCCACAGCCTGGAGCAGCTTTGCCGCTCCGCTGGCATTGAATGTGGTTTTTACCATACCGAACATGCTGATAGCCAACTCGCAGACATATGCCCCTTTCTATCCGTGGACACAGCCGTTTCTTGCGATGATGCCGGCGGGTCAGGCCGATTTCGGCGCATTCAACCTGCCGTTTCAGAGTCTCATGACCGTCGTGGTTGGCGGGTTTCTACTGTTCTTTCTCGCGGGCTTCATCTATTTTCAGCGGAAAGAAGTGTAATCCAGAACGAGAAAATCCGTGTTTTCATGTAAAAAAAGCTGCCCCAGGCCCTTACGGCCTGCTGGAGCAGCTCTTTTTCTGTGTTTTCTTAAGTGTGACGAACCAGTGGTTACGTTACTGAGGCAATTCTACCCACGTATATGGCGTGTCGGCTGCCTTTAATCCATACTCGATAATCGTGATGACAGCAATAGTTTCCGCTGAGTGGACGGCTGGCTTGCCCGATTCGAAGAAGTTCACCAGATTCTCAATGAACAAGGCGAAGAAATTCGAATTGGCGGTGACCTGCTTGAACCCCCCGGCGTCATTCTTTATCCCTAAGGTAAACGGGCAGTTCTCCCCAAGATGATTCACGGTGGCTTGACGTCCATCCCCAAAATCGATCAGCAGGGCGGGGGAGTCAGGCGTTCCGATGTACATCACCCTCTTCGGGCTGGCCCCCATCAGGCTAACGATCGGCTCGATCTGATGGATCGAGTAATTGGCGAATCTACCGGGGCCCCAACTGCTGATGGTTTGGATATCGCTCCGGTCCAGCTCCGTATATTCGCTCGCAAAACGAAGGGCCGACGTTGAATACATCGGCGTTCCATGCTGTGCCGCTAGATCGAACAGGCGGATAGCCGTGTCCCGGTCAGGCGCGAACGTTTTATCAATATAGGTTGGTTTGCCGGATTGCAGCGGAAGCTGGGACAACTCCTCATGGAATTCCGGGTTATCCGGGGACAGCACGATCAGGTAATCGCTGCGCTCTACCACGTCTTCGATCGTGGGCAGCAGCTCAATTCCATTCTCCTTGCTCCAGGCTTCGTTAGTGAGCCCGTTCTCTTTGTCTCTTTTGCCGTAGGCGTACACGACCTTCATGGCACTTTCCGTAGCCTGTTCAATCCAGCCAGGATATTTATTCGCATGGAATTGGTCCAGATGCAGGTCGATGAATCCGATTTTTTTCATGATAAAAGGTCCTCCCTGGCGTTCAAACTATAGGTTAAAGGCTGTTCTGGGCAACGGGCTGCAGCGAAACCTCTGCGCCTTGGTCGGACGAGTCGTAAATCGCCTGGATGATCTGGGAGGAGAGGATGACCGTATCGATATGCGAAGGCTGCTTCTCCCCGGTTTGAATGCATCGGATGAATCCGTCGATTTCATTCTGGAACATGCTGCCGAGATTGAATTTCGGCGTGGTTTCGATCAATGCGCCGTCCTCCGTAGTGTAGAAGGTGAAGTCTGAGCCGTACTTCAGCCGGATGCCTCCTTTGTCGCCGAGGAAGTCGATGAACATTTCTTCGGCGCCAATATTTTGCGCCCATGCACCGTTCAGGGAAATGGTCGGGCCTTCGGTGCGGACGAGAGCCGTGACAAAATCATCGACGTCATATGTGCCGTCATATTTCGGTGGACCTGCCCACATGTTGAGGAAGGTGTAATTCTCCATATCTTTGCCCAGCTTGCAGTAGGCCTGCCCGGAGACGGTCTTCGGTTTCGGATCGCCCGTGCAGTACATCACGACATCGAGGAAGTGAACGCCCCAATCGATCAGCGCGCCGCCGCCAGCGATGGCCTTGGTCGTGAAGGCGCCGCCGAGTCCCGGGATCGAGCGGTGGGAACGGAAGCTGGCATATACGTGATACAGCTCGCCAAGATCGCCGTTTTGGATCATTTTTCTGATTCTGTTTACGCTTTCATTGTAGCGGTTGACCACCCCGATATTAAGCGTCTTGCCCGTTTCGTGCTGAACCTTCTGCATTTCCAGCGCTTCCGGGTAGGTGCGGGCGGCCGGCTTTTCGCATAATACATGCTTGCCTGCGCGTAAACAATCGATGGCGATGGAGGCATGGACGTCATTCGGCGTACAGATGGATACGGCATCGACCTCAGGATCATTCAGAATTTGTTGGTAATCCTCAATGGCTTGACCGCATTCGTATTTGGCGACGGCGGTTTCGGCCCGGTCCTTGACGATATCGCAAAAGTATTTGATCTCGGCGTCTTCGTTGGCCATATAGGCGGGAATATGGGCACTGTTCGCAATCGTGCCGCAGCCAATCACGGCAATTGTAATTTTGTTCATCGGTTCTCCTCCAAAGTCGTGGATTGATGATGCAGGGATAACATGAGCCTGACACTTGATTCTTCGTTATTGCTTGCCCCGAGTATAGCATGGGAACGATCGCTTCGATTTCACTATCGTGTTTATTTATTGGATTATCGTACCGGGGTGTTAGTCCACCGTTTTAAAAGCATTCTTTTTATAGTATGCGGGAGTCGTCCCCGTATATTTCTTAAAAATGCGGCAGAAGTAGGGAAGCTCGTTAAATCCGACCTTGAAGCACACGTCGGTTACCGTGAGTTCAGGCTCCGTGAGCAGCCGCATGGCCATCCGTATCCGGTAGTTGGCCAAGTATTGGCTGAAGGTTCGGCCTGTAACCTCCTTGAATCGGCGGCAAAAATTAGTCCGGGACATCATCGTCCGGGCACACAGATTCTCCAGCCATAGGGGCTGGTCGTAATGGTCATGAATATACTGGACTGATTCCAGGATGGGCTCCCGGTACTGGTCGCTACCGACGGTGATCGATGTATGCTTCCCTTGCTCGGCATACTCGCGGTTCACGATCGCCAGCAGCTTCAGCAGATTGGCTTTCAGCAAAATATCAAAGAATGGACCCCGGCTTCCGTATTCGGCCAGCATTTCGGTTAGGAGCTCCTTCACGGCGAGGTCGCTGCTGCCGGTCAAGGTAATTTTGAACGGTACGTTATCCTCGGTCGTAACAAAAGACTTGATGAAGGAAAGGTCGAACAGCTGCGCCTCGGTCGGCGTCTCATTCAGTCGTTCATTAATGAAGGCCGGCATGAATTCGCACCCCAGCACCTCCAGCTCTTTGCCCGGTATCATCTCCACGCGATGGACGCTATAGGGAGGAAGCACGAATATGTTGCCTTGGACCATCCGGTATTTTTGACCATAGAGCGTATGGATGAATTCACCTTTGCTGACATACCAGATCTGAAGATAATCGTGCATATGGTCGGACAAACTCCCGAACTTTTCGGTAATTCGGTACACTTTGCAAGGCAGGCCATTCGTCATTTCCAGCTCCGATGTAAAGTAGGCGATTCCTCTTCGGGTACACTCGGCGATATCCGGTGCCAACCAGTGAATAGCCATGATTCATTACCTCCTCATGCGCGTGTTGATCCTGTTATTAACAGCATAACTGATTAAGGACATGAAGGAAGAGAAAAATTGAAAAAGTTAATCGAATGCAAGGCGTTCAGGGAGAACGATGTTACAAGGAGATTAATTGGTGGGGACGGTGCGTGGTATCAGGCTAGGCTAATTTCTAAAGATCAAATCCCCATTCGCGTGCGAAGATATAGTTTCATGCAGCAAAGAGCCGAGGCGTCCTGAAACACAGGTGCGACCTCGGCTCTTTTTT
The DNA here is from genome assembly GCF_049316025.1 of Paenibacillus sp. NPDC058898. NCBI lineage: Bacteria > Bacillati > Bacillota > Bacilli > Caryophanales > Paenibacillaceae > Paenibacillus > Paenibacillus sp. NPDC058898. Next base: position 105,337 of record NZ_JBMOSM010000012.1, read on the forward strand.
GTTACGGGCAAAACTCCTTCAGCATCTGCTCCTTCACTTCATCAATGGGGAAGTGCTGAGGATACGTGGATATCATCAGCATAATCCCCTGCAGAGTAGAAGAAAAGTACAAGGAGCGCTTGTGCGGCTCGGGAACTCCGAGGCTTTCGAATATACGGCATTGAATCTCAAACTGTCGTGCAGCCTCTTCCACAAGACGCCTGCTGTAGGGGAACAACTCTTGATCCGCTTCGGGTTGGGTTTGAAGATGCAAGTAAAACCGGAATACTTCCGGCTGCTGATAGACGTTGTCGATGGCTTGCTCCAGAATAAATTTCAGTTGCTCTGCAGGTGCTTGGAGTGAAGCGGCATTCTCTATGACTTCCGCAACGCCTGCGATTCGCTCCTCAACCATGGCGGCCAGTAGCCCTTCCTTGCCTGAAAAATAGTTATAAAGCAGCCCTTTGGATATCCCGGCTTGCTTGGCTACATCACTAATGGAAGTGGCATGGTAGCCCTGATGGATAAACAAATCCATGGCGGCTTCTAAAATTTTGTCTTTTGCTATCTGGCGTATGCGCTCATTCTCGCTGGGTGTGCGTGGCATGAAATCTTCATTCCTTCACAAATTTAGTGATATGGCGGGATAACTCCTCCGGATGCGTTAATGTGACCATGTGATCCGCTCCCGCAATGGTGGCAAAATCAATGCTCGGAACCCTCCGAAATTGTTCTCCTACCTGCTGGTTATCAGGCAGTTCATGATCTCCAATGATAAACAGCGTTTTGGCCGAGATTTCCTGTAATCGCTCCATCGCCGGCGGCTCCGGCCAAATCGAGTCAAAGGTAGACCAGGTAAACGTACGTTCAAAATGGTGCCGAAGCATATGGATCATAAGCTCCCGCTCGGGACGGTTTCTTGTAATTTCATAAGAGGGCGGCTCTATGCATAGCTCGATCATTTTCTCGATGTCAGGGGCAGCAGCGCTTACCCGGTGCATGTAAGTTTGCATTTCCTCAGAATAAGGAAAACCGGACAGGGCTGGTGCAATGACAATCAGTTCCGATACTCTTTCAGGATAATGGATCGCGAACTCCGTGGCAATCCGGCCGCCCATAGAATGTCCGATAACCGCAGCTTGCGAAATATTCAGATGATCAAGAAGAGACAACAGATCTTCAACATAGTTTGGCGGCTGAACGGGAGAGGGAGATCGTCCGGCTCCGCGGCCGTCAAAGGCAATCACGTAAAAGTTCTCGGATAAGAGAGGGACAAGATAGCCCCAATCCCGCATATCCGCTCCACCGCTGTGAACAAGGACGACAGGCTTACCGTTGCCGTGAACTTCGTAGTGCAGGTCCAATAGAATACCCTCCAATCGATTTCCAATCATTTGGAACACTTGATAAGGCTTATTTTATTATTGAATGAACGTTTAGTCAATTTAAAATTCAATATGAATCCTCCTACATCCGAGTTGATGATTGGATGCTCTAACAAGGCAGATTAGCTAGCCATACGGGTGGTGTTATATCACACCTGCGATCATTTGGAAAGACTGTCAGATATAATAAAATGAAGGGCTGTCTTATCAGAGCGAACGTGATCATGCAGCTACATATTTGTAGTAACCGCTTGTACGTTATGCTCTAATGACTAACCCTTCACTTTTATAATCGATTTAAGGCCTGTCATAAAAGAGCAGGCATCATGATTTCCGTTTTTTCGTGCGGTATGCCGACAGCAAAGCAGGCCAGTCGGTCTGAATAACATCAATTTTTTTATCTATCAATCGACCCCAGCCATGATCCGGACTTTGCATAAGGGAGGTATCATCGTCCAATCTGGCAAACAGCATCGTAACATCATCCAGATTGATTGCATTCGCCCACACGAATAGGTTCAGGTTATGCAGCCTTTCAATCACTTCATCCTGAAACAATGGGTGTGCTTCCGTATCGGCGATTAGCTCCATGCCAACCAAATTGATATGTGGATACTGCAAGACGGTGTCGATCTGCTCCATGGTATGGACAATGGGCATAAACATATATTTTGTCGGGTAATCATTCAAAAACTGCAAATGCTCTTCTGTTACTGGCCCTTTTAATAGAATTTGGTCTGTCATATCGGATTGATCCAATAACTCCAGCACTTCTGGCCATATATCCCAGCCTCTGTCGATATTTATCAAAGTATCGCCTTTAAAATAGGAAAGGACGTCCTTCAAAGTCTCAACTTTATAGCTGGTTTGGTGGTAGATGCTATTAAAATAGGTTAGACTTTCTATCTCTTGTGAACTCATCGTTTTAATGTTTTCCGTTCTGTGCAGCAGCTTTCGTTCCTGTCCGTCATGAAACGTATATAATTTCCCGTCTGTTGATTTGATGACATCGACTTCCAGCATATCTCCGCCTTGCTTGAGGGCGACTTTATAGGCAGGGATCGTATTTTCAATAATGTTGCCACCCGAGCTGCCTCTGTGCACCGCAATTAAGACGCCATGAGCATCTAGCTTTCTTTGCAGCAAATGATTGATTTCACCATACTCATACTTACCTATCATATGCGTACCTACCTCGCTCCTGATGTTGAATATCGACATCGTACATTAAAAATTGGAACGTGTCAATCTTAATGATTGTTTTCGGTGAGCCTGATTTGAGCTAGAATGTAAGAGAATATCGTAAGGAGGTCTGCGGGGAATATGCCAACCATAAAGGATATTGCAAAGGAAGCGGGAGTTTCTCATGGAACAGCATCCAATGTATTAAATGGGAAGGGCAATGTCAGCGTCAAAAAAATTCAATTGGTTGAAGAAGCTGCGAGAAAATTAGGATACAAAATGAACTATAAAGCGAAATCGTTGCGTTCAGGAGCGACCCATTCTGTTTCCATCATCATTCCCAGCATCGAATCCGATATTTATATTCAATTGTACAAAGGCTTGGATAAAACGCTGACAACCTTGGGTTATCGCACCCATCTATACATTACTTATGATCAGCCCCATAACGAAAAAAAAATTATCAAGGAAATCGCGGAGGAGCGGGTGACGGGCATTGTGTCCATATCCTGCCTGGATGATGCCAATGCGTATTATGAGGAGATCCAAATCCCGCGTGAACATATCATTTTCGTGAATCGGGAAGTTCAAAATGCGGAGAAGTTTATTTCTTTTGATTTTCAGAAAGCCGGAACGGACATTCGTTCCTATATCCGAACCAATGGATACACGACCGTGGGCATATTTGCGGATGATCATAAATATTCTTGTGAGCGTTGGTTTGTGGAGGCGATTCTTCAGGATTTGAAAGAGATCGATACGAAGGTGCTTCATGTTCCTCTGAACCAATCGTATCGCAAATCGTTTGAGTTTTTTGAGAAAGAACTGCCAGAAATCATCATTACTACAAGTTTAAGCAGGGCTTCGCTTCTTAAGAATGCGCAGTTTTGGGGAAGCTTACAGAAACTTCCTGAAATCGTATGTCTAGGTGCGACTTCATCTACTTATATGGATTCTTTCACGGTTTATCGTCAAAATTATCATCTGTTAGGTCACAACATTGCGAATTTAATGATTCAGCAAGTTAAACATGAACGAGAGATTGACTCTAAAATCATGGTGGAAAACGACGGAATTGCAAGCTGGGAGCATGTCATCCAGCAAGCGGATCAAAAGACACTTACGATCCTTACGATCCCCAGTCCAACTACGGATGCGCTGCATAAGCTGCTGCCTCACTTTACCAAAAACACTGAAATTAAAGTACACTTGGCTATCCATTCATATGAGGAAATTTATCAAATATTAACGGATCCGAACAACGATAGTCATTATGACATTATCCGTATGGATATGGCCTGGCTGTCATGGTTCGGTAAAGAAATATTTCGACCCTTGCTGGGCCTGAATGATGATTTGGACCGATTGATACAATCATTCCCACCGCATATGCGCGACAATTACTCCCAAATCGAAGGGGTACCCTATGCGATACCGTTTGATCCTAGTATTCAGATGCTTTTCTATCGGACAGATTTATTTGAGGACCCCAAAATTAAACGGATGTATTATGAGGCCAATAAAAAGCAATTAAGTCTTCCTCAAGATTTTGATGCTTATAATGAATTGGTCCGATTTTTCTCGAAATCTCATTTCAGTCATTCGCCAACCGAGTATGGCACCAGCATGACATTGGGCAGAGCTGAGATTGTTGCTGTAGAATTTCTGACGAGGTATTATGCGGCAAATGGAAAACTGGTTGATGAGAACGGCGTGCACTTAAATACAAAAATCGCGGCCAAAGCTCTTCAAAGTTACCTGGATACGATGGAGGCAGCGCAGTTATTGGATGAGTCATGGTGGGGAGAGGCTGTAAACAGCTTTGCCAGAGGCGAAACGGCCATGGTCATCGGCTTTATGAACCATGTATCACGGATCGCGCATAGTGAAATTGGCAATTTTATAGGTTCGGCATCTGTACCGGGAGAAAAGCCCCTTCTGGGCGGCGGAGTCATAGGTATATCCAGGAATGCTATAAACGTTCAGGAAGCAGTCGCTTTATTGCAATGGGTCAATAGGCTTGAAGTGGCGGAGCAAATCAGTTTGCTCGGCGGAACATCAGCCAATTCCCTGGTGTGCAATAATCAAGCGGTTCGTACATTATACCCTTGGCTGCATGAAGCCCATAATATGAATGAAAAGGGTGTCCGCGATACCAAGTTTCTGAACGGAGGCGGTTTTAACACGAAGAAGATGGAGCAGATCATTGGCCGTGCCATTAAAGATATGTTGAAAGGTCCGGGAGATATCGGCGAGACCATAGACTGGATCAATTCGGAATTGCGTGCTTTCGCGCTTGAATTTTAATAATGGGATTCCTTTCATGCGAACCGCCCTCCAAAGGGGCGGTTTTTTTGAGATTAAAGCGTACTATGTCAAATAAGCGAAGCGTAAGCAATTCTTTAATCGCACTTATATATTTTGGGGTCCCCGCAAAGTATTTGGAATAATCATCGAAGCATAGGCTCCACTTTGCGGGGCTATTTTGCTGTATTGTAAATGCGATGTATAGCTTGTGTAAAAGATGTGTTAAATCATTTCTGGCGTATTGACGCACTCTGAGAGTCAAAATATAATAAACTTGAACAAAAATTGATACGTTCCAATTTTGAGGGGGCTGATGGTTTATGAATAAGACAAACGCAAAAAAAATGAGGTTCGCTATCATTGCAATGGGATTGATCACTAGCCTTTTGACTGGCTGTATGGGCAATGGCACAGCAGATTCTGGCAATAAAGCAGAGGGTGGAAAGAAAGCTCTTGTTGTTTATTCAAATTCAGCATCGGACGGGAGAGGGGATTGGCTAAAAGAGAAAGCGGCGGAGCAAGGCTTTGCCATTGAAATCGTTGAAGGTGGGGGCGGTGAAATTGTAAACCGTTTGGTTGCCGAAAAAAACAACCCGATTGCAGATGTCGTCTTTGGACTCAATACAGTAGATTATGAAAATTTCAAAGAAGAGGGCCTGCTTGAGCAGTACAAGCCGGTCTGGGCATCGGAGGTTTCGGACGGGCTGAATGATCCGGATGGCTACTATCATGCCCTGGTGAAACAAGCGATCTTCCTGATCTACAACTCGGAGATGTATGACGAGAACACAGCCCCGAAGGATTGGACTGATCTATGGAACAACGATCAATTCCATAACAAGTATGCTGCTCCTTCCAGCTTTGGCGGAGGCACGACAAGAGCGGTACTTGCAGGAATATTGGTCCGTCATCAGGACCCGAATGGGAAATACGGCATTTCGGAAGCGGGCTGGAACGAAGTGAAGAGTTATTTGCAGTATGGATTTTATGCTGCGGAAGGTGAGGATTTTTACGCCAACCTGGCGAGCGGAAAGTCTCCACTCGGTCCGATGTGGTCAAGCGGCATCGCGGAACGCGAGAAGCAATATGGAGTGAAAGCCGGAATTGTCAGACCGGAGATCGGCGTACCTTATGTGGTTGAGCAAGTTGGTATTATCAAAGGAACTAAAAATCTTGAAACAGCGCAACAATTCATTGACTGGTTTGGCAGCGCGGAAGTACAAGGCGAATGGTCAAAAACGTTCTCTTCCATGCCTGCAAATGCCAAAGCACTGGAGCATGCGCCGCAAGAGATCAAAGATATGGAGGCATCCTTAAAGCCGCAAGATATCGATTGGTCGTTCGTTGCCAAAAACATCAATCAATGGGTGGAGAAAATTGAGCTTGAGCTATTACCATAATAAGTTGGAAATACGGCATCTCTCTGCAATCTGGTTTTTCATATACCGTCGAAATAACCGGATTGTCGGATAGATGCCTTGTTTTTTCCGCAAAGAGGATGTGAACGCGATGATTGAATTTAGAGATGTTGAAGTGAAGTATGGCGATTATACCGCATTGCACCATATTAATCTAAAGATCGAAGAAGGTGAATTTTTCACACTGTTAGGTCCTTCCGGATGTGGCAAGACGACAACGCTGCGGAGTCTGGTCGGTTTTGTGAGCCCGTCACGCGGGGATATTTATGTGAATGGACGCAATGTGACAAGCCTGCCCGTGGAAAAAAGAGAAATCAGCATGGTCTTTCAAAATTATGCGCTGTTCCCGACGCTCAATGTGTATGAGAACATTGCATTTGGTTTGAAAGTAAGAAAAACATCCAAGCAACAAATCGATGCGGAAGTAAAGGATATCGCAAGGAAGGTCGATTTATCCGATCAGCAGTTAATGAAAAAAGTATCTGAGTTATCCGGCGGACAGCAGCAACGGGTTGCAATTGCAAGAGCGCTTGTGTTGAAGCCAAGTATTCTTGTGTTGGATGAACCACTCTCCAATTTGGACGCAAGCTTGCGCGTACAATTACGAAATGAATTGAAGAAGCTGCAGAAGAAGTTTGGCATCACTTCCATTTATGTTACGCATGATCAGGAAGAAGCGTTGACACTATCCGACCGAATTGCTGTATTTCATAACGGGGCTATTGAACAGGTTGGAACACCTTTTGAAATATATAATAAATCGGCTACAGAATTTGTCTGCAATTTTATTGGCGATATTAACAAACTGGATACAACCATTGTAGATAAGATACAACGTCAATCGGGTGTTCCTCTTGATATGACGAAGGAGGGATATTTACGAACCGAAAGAGTGCATACGTCTCTAAAAACAGTTGAATCCGGCTTTGCTCACTTAAAAGCAAAAGTTGTAGATATCGATTATTACGGTCTGTTCACGAAATATACGTTTGATGTGGACGGGTCGACCATTCGAAATATTGAAAAAGAAGACGGCATGATCAAACATGAACTGGGTGACGATGTTGATTTATTTATTAACGCCGCTGACATTTTGCAGTATTAGGAGACGATAATTTCTTATGTTAAACATAACAAAGTGGAAGAATGCGTTGTTTTCCGGCAAAACGACTGCAGTTGTCATTGGAGTGTGCTTGGCATGGTTTGTTGTTGCCTTTTTACTCTACCCTAACCTTAACCTGCTCAAATCGGTGTTTTTTTCAGACGGCGGATTTTCATTGGAGCCCTTTCAGAAATTGCTTGGTTCAGAGAGAGCGCTGAGAAGTCTGCTGAACAGCTTTGTCTTGGCGATCTCTTTGGTGATTACCGTTAATGTTATTGGCATTTTCCTGGTGCTTGTCGTTGATTACTTTGATATTAAGGGAGCAAGAATCCTGCGTTTGGGCTATTTTACTACGCTCATATACGGCGGGGTTGTGCTGGTATCAGGTTACAAATTCATATACGGGGAGCAGGGGATTATTACAAAAGCGTTGATGGGGGTATTCCCTGATTTCAATCCTTCATGGTTTCAGGGCTACGGTGCTGTTTTGTTTGTCATGACGTTTGCGGTGACTTCAAATCACATCATATTTCTGTCCAACGCCATCAAGAAATTGGATTATCAAACGATTGAAGCGGCCAAAAATATGGGAGCATCCACATTCTATATTTTAAGAAGAATCGTACTGCCCGTATTAAAACCGACCCTGTTTGCTATTACGATCCTGCTGTTTCTGACAGGACTTGGTGCCACCTCTGCGCCATTAATCGTAGGGGGAAGGAACTTCCAAACGATAACGCCGATGATCCTGTCTTTTGCACAAAGCGTTACATCCAGAGACATGGCATCCCTACTGGCCATTATTCTCGGGGTATCTACCTTAATTTTATTGACCTTAATGAGGAAAATTGAAAAGAATGGTAACTTCATATCGATCTCCAAAGTGAAATCGGAGATCAAGAAGCAGAAGATTAACAACAGGTTTGTAAATATAATCGTTCATATAGCAGCGTATCTGTTGTTTGTTATCTATGTATTTCCCGTTGTGCTTATCATAATCTTTTCCTTCACGGATGCATATAGCATTTCAAATGCAACGTTATCCTGGAATCGTTTCACACTGGACAACTATACTATGCTGTTCACCCAGGCCGATGCTTATAAACCGTATCTGGTAAGTATGTTCTATTCGGCGATGGCAGCCATTCTGGTCGTAATTCTGGCGCTGGTCGTCTCACGTATCCTTCATAAATACAATAATAAATTGTCGGCCGCTTTGGAATATTCCATGTTGATTCCATGGCTGCTGCCTTCAACACTGATTGCCCTTGGGTTGATTATTACGTATGATACTCCGCGGTTCATTATGGGCAACAACGTGTTGACGGGAACCATGTGGGTACTGCTTATCGCTTATGTCATTGTACAGATTCCATTTACGTTACGTATGCTCAAAGCTGCGTTCTTCACGATTGACAGTTCACTGGAGGATGCGTCCAAAAGCTTGGGTGCAAGCACATTCTACACCTTCAGAAGAGTATTGCTTCCGATCATCTTGCCATCGACATTAGCAGTGCTCGCACTGAACTTCAATGGACAGCTAGCCGATTATGATCTGACCGTCTTCCTGTATCACCCGCTGCTCCAACCGCTCGGCATCGTGATCAAGAATAGTACGGATGCTCAGGCATCTGGTGATATGCGGGCGCTCGTACTTGTTTACTCTGTCGTGCTGATGGCCATCTCAGCGGTTACGCTATATCTTGTTTATGGCAGAAAACCAAAGCATTAATTACAAAACTCCCTTTGATCAACCAAGCTCGGATTAAATACGTGCCTGGTAGTAGTCGAAGGGAGTTTTGATAAAGAAAAACGTATATCGACGTACATCCATGAAGACAGACCGCGGTTAGCTGTAATTTTTCTTGCGATATCAGGAAGGACATGCTTCGAAAGTTGATACCTTAAAAAAATCCTATAAGGCAACACTGCTCCCTGTGCGTACGATCCGTGGTTCGGGGCATGCTTGGATGGCTGTCGGTGATATTGCTTTTGTTATCTCCGTAAATACCTGCATACGACCCGTGCGAATCCAGCTGTGAATTAATTCACTTTTATTGATTGTGAATTATGTTACAATCAATAAAATTAAAATTTACGGATTAGGAGGAACGGACAATGGCTCGTTATTTTAACGGTAAAGAAGTGGAACTGTTGGCTCCTGCCGGAACATTCGAGATATTCAAAACCGTCATTAACGCAAACTGCGATGCTGTATATTTCGGGGGACCATCCCTAAATATGCGCATGATGCGCAAGGGCTATAACTTAAGTTATGAGGAAGTCAGAGAAGCTGTTCAATTGGCCCATGAGCGCGGTAAACGCGCCTACATTACAGTGAACAACCTGATGGATGAAGAGGACCTGGAGGAAGCGAAACGTTACTTCGCCTTTTTGAACGAGGTTGGCCCGGATGCTATTATTGCGCAGGATCTGGCCGTGTTTCCCCTGATTCAAGAGATGAACTACACGAATATTCCGGTTCACTCCTCGGTCATGATGAACGTGCACAATCTGGAGATGATTGAAGCCGTCAAAGCATTGGGCGTTTCCCGCATCGTGGCTTCCCGCGAGATGGACCTGAAGACGGCGGAGGTGCTGCACGCTAAGAGCGGCATGGAGTTCGAGTACTTCGTGCACGGCGATATGTGCACCGTTCACGGTGCGAACTGTCTGTACAGCTCCATGCTGTTTGGCAACAGCTCCAACCGGGGACGATGCATGAAGCCTTGCCGCTGGGATTATCGGGTGAAAAAAGATGGATACCTCTATCCTACTGAGTACCCGCTTGCTGCAAAAGATATGTATATGTACGAGCATATTCCGGAGCTGGTCAAGTCCGGCATTACCAGCTTCAAAATTGAAGGACGCATGAGAGATACCGAATTTTTGCTGATGGTTGTTAATGCTTACGGAGATGCGATCGATCGTTACATTGCGGATCCGATAGGCTTTAACCGCGAAGCCGGGGCAGATACGCTGCATAAAAACCGGAAACGTGATTTCACGACAGCTTATGCTTTTGGCAAGCCGGGACTGGATTTCATCAATCGCCGTTATGAAGGAACAGGCAAGTTTTACAGTACGGGGAAGGTGTTCAGCACACCTACCGCGGAACGCGAGATGAAGGAGGAACGGGTGCTTCAGGTGAAGGAATCGCTTCGTCATGCGAAGCGTGAGCAGCCGGGTACGTCGATTCCGCAAATTACGGTGCATGTCAACACGGTAGAGCAGGCCCGTGCGGCAATCGTAGAAGGGGCGAACGTTATCTACCTGACAGGTGACGTGTTCCAACCGGATCTTCCATTCGGCCGTGAAGATATCGAAGCTTTGACAGCGGATAAAGGGAATGCCGAAATTATTCTTGGCATGCCCCGCATGATGAATGAGCTTCATATGGAGCAGTATTATCAATTCCTCAGTGCAGGCAAGGAGCATAACCATTATGGTCTTGATGGCTTGCTTGCATCCAACATCGGTGCCATGCACAAGTTTCAATCCCTAGGGCTGCCGATGATTGCCGATTTCAGCCTGAATATATACAACCACATGGCGGCTTCGTTCTATCAGAAGCATTATGGCATATCCAGAATCAATCCGTCGCTTGAGCTTCAGCTCCATGATTTAACGAAATTGCTGCGTCATCCGGAGATTCCCGTCGAGATCATCGTTCACGGATCGCCCATCGTGATGTATCTGGAGCATGACTTATACACCAATGCGGCAGAGTTTGAGCCCATAGCTGAAGAGGATAACCGATTCGTGGATAACCGTCATCTCGTACTGCTTACGGATAAAGGGGAGAACCCTGTATACCGGGATGCCTCGGGGCGTAACCACTTGGCACTGTCGAAAGAGCTGTGCAATATGCCGTTCTTGAAGGAGCTGCACGAAGCTGGCGTGAATCATTTCCGCATTGAAGGAAAGACGTATACGACGGAGCAGCTTCGCGGCCTGGTGCGGATATATCGCCAAGCTGCCCTGAATCTGGATTCATGCAGCAGGCTGTATGCAGACATGACACCGATCTATGCCGGTTATACACTGGGTTCGCTCCAATTCGGCCATACCCTGCAGCTTGAGCTGACCGAAGTATGAGATGAGCTCCGAAACGGAGAATGAAGATGAGCCCGCATATGGCTATCATTTTTGATATATTTTCACGGAACATAGGAGAAACGAGATCAATTCAAAGAGGTGAATATCCATGACGCATGCAGATCCGACGTATATCGGTCCCGAAGCTATCGTGGCAAAACGTAGGGAGTACGGCTACCCCTGCACGGCTAATTTCTACAAAGAGCCGCCTCAGATCGTCAGCGGCAAGATGCATAAGCTTTACGGCCATGATGGCAAAGCGTATGCCGACTTCTTCACGGGGGTGTCGGTTGTCGCTTGCGGTCACTGCAATGATGCCATTACTGCCCGTACGATCGAGCAGCTGCAGAAGCTGCAGCATACGTCGACCATCTACCTTACCCAGCCGATGGTGGATTTGGCGGAGCGGTTAGCAAACGGCATTTTGCCTGGCAATCTAAAGCGTTCGTTCTTCGTGAACAGCGGCTCCGAAGCGAATGAAGGCGCACTCCTTCTCGCACGTTTGCACACGAAACGCCGCAACTTCCTGGCGCTGGAATACGGCCTTCATGGCCGCACTTTCCTGACCATGAACGTGACCGGCATCCCGATGTGGCGTACCGATGACTTTCTGGATCAGGACGTAACTACGTTTATTCCACGTCCCTATGATCCTGCCATGGATCAGGATGCTGCCGCTCGCCGCTCCCTGGATGCGTTGGCGAGTGTGCTCGCTGCGAAAGGAGACACCTTCGCCGCAATGATCGTAGAGCCGATCCAAGGCAACGGGGGAATGATCGTACCGCCGGATTGGTATTTCCATGAGCTGAAGATGATGCTGGAGGAGCGCGGGATCCTTCTGATTGTCGATGAAATCCAGACAGGCTGCGGCCGTACAGGACGTATGTTCGCGATCGAGCATTACGGCATCGTGCCCGACATTCTGACCATGGCAAAGGCACTAGGCAATGGAGTGCCCATCGGCGCTTTCTCCACGACGGATGAGATTGCCGCCAGTCTAAACCGACCATCCGCCTCCACTTTCGGCGGCAACCCGGTGTCATCGGCCACGGCGCTTGCCGTATTGGATTACATCGAGCAGGAAGGTTTGGTCGAACGTTCTCTGCGTGTCGGCGGACGGCTTATCGATGGTTTGAGGGAGCTGCAGGGCCGATACGAGCTGATCGCCGATGTCCGAGGCAAGGGCTTTATGGCCGGGGCCGAAATCCGGGGAGCGACAGACGAGGAAAGCGCAGCATGGACGGATATCATTCTAGAGCGCATGAAGGAAGAAGGATTCATTATCGGCAAAAATGGCATCGGCCGAAACGTGCTGGCGTTCCAGCCGGCCATGATGATTCCGGAGGAAGATATCGTCGCCATGCTCAGCGCCTTGGACGAAGTGCTGGCTGGGTTTTCCCAATTTGTAAACGAATGAGGTTGGATCCGGATGCAAATGATCAATAAAGTCGTTCATAAGACCAAAATGTTCGGAGAACTGGTCATGTTCTCCCACACGCTGTTCTCGCTGCCCTTTGCGATCATTTCCATGATCTGGGCCGCGGGCGGCGTACCGTCATGGCATGTCATGCTGTGGTCGTTGATTGCGCTGGTTGCCGCACGCAATGGGGCCAATGCCTTCAATCGTATCGCCGATTTGAAGTTCGACGCCGCGAACCCGCGAACGGCGAACCGCCATATGCCGAGAAAGCTTCTGCTGCCTCGCGAAGTGCACGTGTTTGTCATCGTTAACTTTGCCATCTTCATACTCGCGGCAGGGATGCTGAACCAGCTCTGCTTGTGGCTCTCACCGGCAGCGATTATACTGATCTGCTCGTACTCGTACACGAAGCGCTTCACCTGGCTGTGCCATCTGTACCTGGGCTTCACGATTGCTTCGGCTCCGATCGGGGCTTGGTTTGCCGTAACGGGGCAATTTGCCTTCATTCCGTTTATCATCGGTACCGTTGTGATGCTGTGGATCGCGGGCTTTGATATCATTTACGCAACACAGGATATCGAATTCGATCGAAGCACCGGCTTGTGGAGCATTCCCCGCACGTTTGGGTTAGAGGGCGGACTGCTCATTTCCAGAATGCTGCATGGGATTATGGTCATCCTGTTGGTTTCCCTTTACTTTATCCAAGGCTTGGGCTGGCTCTACTTGACGGGAATTGCTGTCTCGGTGATACTGCTTGCCGTGGAGCATCGCATCATCAAGCCTTCCAGCCGCAGGCGGATGCATCTGGCATCCTATAACCTGAATCAGGTGATTAGTTTGACGATTCTGCTCTTTACCTTGGCCGACCAATTTTTGCTCGGATAAAAAAACTCCCTTCGACTGCCAGCCCGCATACACGGGCCATATGGCACTCAAAGGGAGTTTGATTTTTATTGACCGGCCTTTAAGATGGCAAAGCCATAGGCGGGCAGCTTCACGGTCAACTGGCCTTGCTTCGCGCTAAGGCCTTCGCCGTTCCACAGGTTCGTCCACTGATGATCCAGCACAGGGACGGTCATTGTGTTGCCCGCCTTGTCGTTGTTGACGGCAATGAGGATCGTTTCGTTGTCGTCCTCGCGCAGGTACGCGATTTTACCGCCGTTCTTCTCGGCCTTCAAGAATTTGAAGGTTCCCGTACGGAGAGCGGAATGCTCTTTGCGGAGCTTAATCAGCGTTTGATAGAAATGGAACAGGTCCTTATCATGCTTGGACTCATCCCATTCCATGCATTTGCGGCAGCCCGGATCGTGCCCGCCGTCCATGCCGATTTCGTCGCCGTAATAGATGCAAGGCGTGCCGAAATACGTGAACTGGAACATCGCGGCAAGTTTCATCAAGCGTTTGTCGCCGTTCGCCTGCGTTAACAGTCTTGCAGTGTCATGGCTGTCCAGCAGGTTGAACATCACTTCACTGGCTTGTCTTGGGTAACCGGCAAGCTGTTTGCCAAGCATGAAGGAGAATTTCTCGGCATCGGCGGTACGATTGATGAAGAAGTCCAGTACGGCATTCGTGAACGGGTAGTTCATGACAGCGTCAAACTGGTCGCCTTCCAGCCAGATGGAGGATTCATGCCACACCTCGCCAAGGATGTAAGCATCCGGGTTGGCTTTTTTCACGACTTGACGGAATTCGCGCCAGAAGCTGTGCCCTACCTCGTTGGCTACATCCAAGCGCCAACCGTCGATACCCGTTTCCTTGATCCAGTACTCGGCTGCCTTGAGCAAGTAAGCTCGAACTTCCGGGTTCTCCGTGTTCAGCTTCGGCATCAGCGGCTCGAATGCAAAGGTATCGTAAGTTGGGATGCCATCCACCACTTCCAGCGGCAGGGAGCGAACGTAGAACCAATCCTTATATTTGGAGTTCATACCGTTCTTCTGCACGTCAACGAACGGCGCAAACGTTCTGCCGGAATGGTTGAAGACTGCATCCAGCAAGACGCGGATTCCGCGTGCATGGCACAGATCGACGAGTTTCTTCAGCGTGTCCTTGTCGCCGAACTGCGGATCGATTTCCATATAGTCTTCGGTATCGTATTTATGGTTTGTTGTTGCCGTGAACAGCGGAGTGAAATAAATCGCGTTAACGCCGAGCTCGCTTAGATAATCGAGATGGTCGATAACCCCCTGAAGATCACCGCCGAAGAAGTTTTTCGGCGTCGGTTCGGCACTGCCCCAAGGCAAAGCGCCTTCCGGGTCGTTGCTTGTATCCCCATTCGCGAAGCGTTCCGGGAAGATTTGATAGAAGATCGCATCTTTGACCCATGCAGGCGGGTGAAAAACGTCATCCGGATTGATGAACGGGTATTCGAACAGGCGGTCCGGATTGGCCGGCGGCTCCGTCAGGAAGTCATATTCGGTCATCCAGCGTTTCTCGTCGCCCTGCTGGAGCAGGAAGCCGTATTTCAAGCGGCGGTAAGGAGGGGTTGCCTCGCACTCCCAATAATCGAACATTTCATCCGAGGACAACTTGGTCATCGGAATGTATTCCATCGTCTGATCCCACAGGTACTTGTCGCCTGCGAGGGCGTACACTTCGGTAATGTCGTCTTTTTTGGTGCGGATTCTGAGATGGATGGTCGTACCGTTATAGGCATAGGACCAGTTCTTACGCGGACGGTGATAGATGGCTTCCAAGAACATCGATAATTCCTCCTTAAGTAAGTGAAATTAAAAAAAGGCACAGCCAGGACTATGAATAGCCGAGGTTGTACCTTTGTAAGATAACATTGCCTTTAAATTATGAGGTTTGGATCTGGATGACTATGAATTCATTCGTTATTTAAAAATATACCATGCGCTCTTGGCGTATACAAGCCCTATATCGAAGTTGCTAATGCTACGCAGCAGCGAGCAGCAGGATGCAGATTTTCAAGCGGGATTCTGCCGGCGGGGCAGGTCGTAAGGAAAGAGCGGGCGTTTGTTGTATAATATAAGGACAAGGATAAGCCTGACAGTGCAGATACGTATTATAGGAGGACAGTCACATGCAATACGACGATCAGATGAAAAACCGGATCAAGCGGATTGAAGGACAGCTTCGCGGCATTTTGAAGATGATGGAAGAGAATAAGGACTGCAGGGAGGTCATCACGCAATTATCCGCTTCGCGTACGGCAATTGACCGGACCATTGGCGTTGTTGTCAGCTCCAACCTGGTGGATTGTGTACGGCAGGCAGAAGCGAATGGTGAGGATACGGAGAAGCTTGTGCAGGATGCCGTTAATCTGCTCGTGAAGAGCAGGTAAACGTTTGAATAGCAGGCAGGGTGAAGGTCTGGATGAACCGCTCCCCTCAGGTATCCGACTCATGATGGAACCACTTGAATTTAGCGGAACCCTCGAAAATGAACATGCACCTGAACGCGAAAGGATCACCTGCCGTTAAGGGGCCTGGCAAGGGCTGGGAAATTTGTAAACGGACAAAATGGGTGAAGATAAGATGATGGTTTTTCTTAAAGGAGGGTACTCAGATGTCTGTGAACGAACAAATTATACTAGCCAAAAGGCCGCAAGGCATGCCGGATGAGTCGGATTTTACCTTTGAGGAGCAGCCTTTGCCCGTTCCGCAAGCTGGAGAAGTCCTGGTACGGACCGAATACTTGTCGGTGGATCCGTATATGCGGGGCAGAATGAGCGATGCCAAAAGTTACGCGAAGCCCTACGAGGTAGGACAGGTTATCGCTGGAGGCGCAGTAGGGCAGGTGATGGAATCGACGGACCCGACCTATCGGGAAGGCGATTTTGTTGCAGGAACATGGGGCTGGCAGCGCTTTGCCGCCGTGCGGACCGGAACGCTGCGTAAGGTCAACCCGGATCTGGCACCCGTATCGACCGCCTTGGGTGTGCTGGGGATGACCGGTTTGACTGCCTATTTCGGACTGCTGGATATCGGTCAGCCGAAGGAAGGCGAGACGGTGGTGATATCGGGTGCCGCAGGCGCCGTAGGCATGATTGTCGGGCAGATTGCCAAGATCAAAGGAACCCGGGTGATCGGTATTGCCGGTTCTGAAGAGAAAACCAAGTACCTGACGGAGAAGCTGGGGTTTGATGCAGCGATCAATTACCGGACCGAAGATCTGGCATCGGCTTTAGCGGAAGCTTGCCCGAATGGGGTGGACGTCTATTTTGACAATGTCGGCGGTGAGGTTTCCGATGCGGTGCTGCGTCTTATCAACAAAAATGCACGAATTCCGATTTGCGGCCAAATCGCACTCTATAACCTGCAGAAACCCGATACAGGTCCGAGAATTCAGAGCCTGCTGCTGACCAATACGGCACTGATGAAGGGCTTCCTGGTCGGCGACTACGCCAGTCGGTACAATGAGGCATTGCATGAACTGGCCGAATGGCTGAGGGATGGTAAAATTCAGTACGCCGAACATATCGTCGACGGTTTCGAGCAGACTATAGAGGCGTTTCTGGGGCTCTTCTCCGGGGAGAATCTCGGGAAACAGCTGGTGAAGGTAAGCGAAGAGCAAAGCTAGTCTTTTGACAGACAAAAAATAAAAGAGTGTCGAATTTACGCACTTCGCAAGCCTCCTCATATGGGAGCTCTGCGAGCGGAAGGGTCATAGCCTTCCGGCTTGCGTGATCATCGACACTCTTTTTTTGCGCAGAAACGAAGTGGTCGCCTTTGCCCCCGGATTTTAACCATGATATGAATGTATCGAAGAAATCTGGGGGCAACAGCGATCGGAAGAATAATCCGCATTCGTAGTGATGCTTAGGCTAAGAATCTTTAGTTCAACTTATATAGTTAAAGATGGAACATGTTCGCTATATAGCCGCTTCTGGTGTCGTAAATTGCTGATACTGGCGATACATCGAAATGCGCCAGTGGACAATCATGCCGTAAGCCAGCATGAAGAACAACGCCGCGGTCTGCGGGATGGAAATATGCTGCTCGATATATCCGTGGAGCAGAAGCCGGATTGCCAGCAGGCCGAGCAGAATGTAAATAAAGCTTTTCGATTTCTGCATGAAAATCTGGCCATCGACCTTCTCGAATTTGGTGCTGCGAATCAGTGGATAGGAGAAGATGAACCAGCCTACCAGAAAGGCAATACCCGCCCACCATATGGGGATGCGTACTTGCGGCTCAACGAACATCAGAAACCCGGTGCTCATGGCAACGGGAGGGATGATGATCTTCTTGACGGTGACGGGGCGGTGACTCGCTTTCATTCGAATGAAAATAACGGTCAGTGCCATAACCAGCATCACAATCGTAGAGCCTATCTGAAGAATTGGGGAATCGAAATTAACCACAATTCAGAACCTCTTTCCATAAATAAAATGACATGACAATGTGCTGCCTTCTGATTATAGCACATTCTGATGCCAGGCAAAATCAGGCAGGTGTGGGAGGAGCAGCGCTATTAGCACCAGCTGTCTTTAAGACTGGAGTCCATCGATGAAAATCCGGATCATAAAATTGAGGCTTTCATCTACATCCAAATCCATGGCGAATTGCCCCCCACGTTCCAGAGATGAGAAGCCATGGCAGAGGCTGCGAAGTGTCCGCACAGCATGCAGCGCCTCCGGCTCACTGAGCTGGTAAGGAGCTAAGATTTGGAGCAGAAGCTCGACAATCTGATTGCCTACTTGCTGCGTCTCCTGCTGTTCCGGACGGAGAGGCTGCAATGCGGCTTCGTATAATCCGGGGTGAGATCTGGCAAAGTCAACATAGGTAAGGCATACATAACGCAGGGCATCTTCGCCTGACCGGCCGGCGACAGCCTTCAGCAGCCGATCATGCAATGTCTGGAGGCCATACAGCATAAGGGCGGCATGCAGACCGGGCAGTCCGTCTACGTGGTTATACAGGGAAGGCGACCGAACGCCCAGCTTACCAGCAAGTGCGGCCAAGGTTACGGTATGAAGCCCATCCTGATCCGCCAGATCGGCGGCGGTTTGAAGCAGTTGAAGCCGGTCAATTCCGGGTCTCGGACTCATTTTGCATTCCTCCTCATAATAGATTCCGCATGCGCAACGGCCTGCTGCATGGGAGCCGCCGGATTCTTTAGCATCCGTCCATGGCCGACAGCCAGAACGGCGGGCTTCCGTGCGGTTAGCATTTTGGCGCTTTCCAGAGCAAGATCCTTGCTCCAGGTTGCCATGGCAGGGAAGGGAAACCAGGGCTTGAACACACCGGATACGGCTAATCCGCCCCGTGTCTGCCAAGCATCGCCGGCAATCAGGATACCGCTACGCTCATCAAGGAATGCCATATGCCCCGGCGTATGCCCGGGAGTGGCGATGGCCTTGAGCGAACCAACGGATTCCCCGTCACCCAGAAGCACATCCGGAACGGTGGTTATGTTTTTGGGAATATCTCCGCGAATCGGAGTTTGCAGCTCTCCAGGTTGGAGCTCGGCATTTCCCTTTAGCAGCAGTGCATCACGCCGCGAGATGTAAACCGAAGCATGCGGAAGCTCTTTCTTTAACCCGTCGAGCGCCCCGACATGGTCGCCGTGAGCATGGGTCAGCACGATCCGGGTGATGGGCTTTCCTATAGCGGAGGCCGCTTGAAGAATTCCCTTTTGGGAAAATGACATGCCTGTATCAATCAGCGTAACCCCGTCGTTTTCTTCTACAAGATAGACATTTACCGGGAAAAGACGAGGAAGAAAAGAAATTTGAGTTACGTGTTCAATCGTTGTTATTAACATAATACAATTCCCCTCTCATTCAAAACTAATCATATTAGCATAATAACTAATGATATTAGTTTTATCAAGTCTGAATTTTAACATTTTCATGAATAGGCTTGTTTAACCCCTAAAATTTTTATAAATTTACCAAATTTTGAGTGCAATTTTCATCATTTTGAGTTACCATAAAGATAGATATACGGAAAAAATTGTAGATTATTGAGATAAAGGGTGAGGGGCGGACGACATGGATATTTTCAAACGCATCGTACTTCTGATGGTGATGTATGCCTTCTCCGCGGTACTTCTGTATGTAGCCAGTCAGCACACGCCATATCTGCTTCCTGTCATCTGGCTTTCTGCGCTTATGCTGCTGTTATGCGGCATCGGATATCTAGGATACCATTACTTCTTTAAAGGACGCAGAAAACGAAGTTAATCGAGAGATACGTTCAAGTCTGCCTGCCAGGGCGGACTTTTTTTGTGTGGAAAATAAAAAAACCGTTTGAATCGCTTCGCAGTCTTATATACAGAGATGAATACAAACGAGGTAGGTCGGAGGGGAAGGGTAATCGGATGATGGAAAATAAAGAGCTTGCGGCTGCTGCCTGCAGAGGGGACGAGGAAGCGTTCTATGCACTCGTTACGGAGCACCGAAGGCGCCTATACGGAATTGCGTACAGTTATTTGCATAACGAGAGTGACGCACTGGAGGTATTGCAGGAGACGGTATGCCGGGCGTGGATGAAGTGCCGGAAGCTGAAGCATCCGGAGGCATTTGTTCCTTGGCTCATTCGGATCCTGATTAACTGCTGCGTGGATGAGCAAAAACGAAAAAAGCGCATGGTTCCGGTTGAAGAAGTTCACAGCCGGGAGACGGCTGCCGAGATGGTCAGCGATAGCAAGCTGGATCTTGAGCGTGGGCTCAGCCGCATGAAGCCTAAATACCGCCATGTGCTGATTTTGAAATATTATCAGGACATGACGATTAGTGATATCGCCAAGATTCTCGATGTTCCGGAGGGTACAGTCAAAACCCGGCTGTATCAAGGATTAAAGATGCTTCGGCAAAAAATCGAGCCAGGAGGTGCCATATTCCATGTTTGAGAAGGAAGAGCGAATGCTGAAGGAGATGAATAGGGACGCGGAGATCAGCGCAGCTGTTGTATCCGATGAAGCATTGGACGCGGCGGTGCGAAGCGGGATGCGAAGAGGACGGCGCACGCAGCGGGGCCGGGCACGAATGGCTACCGTCTCTGCCGTGCTTGTAACCGTAGCGGCTGCGCTGCTGTTCGTGGTATGGAGCGGGAACGAAGGGCTGGTGAATCCCCAAAAGCAAATGGCGGCTCAAGGGCCGTATCCGCCATTGACCGGGTTTGATTTCGGAGAAGATATTACGCTGAATACAGCCAACAAACACGGCATGATTCAGCCGGTGAATCAATCGGTGACCAAGGGGGATTATACGGTAACGGTGAACGGGATACTTGTAGGCTCCCAGCAGATGGAGGTGTTCTATACGGTTCAAAACCATGCGGAGAATCCCGCAGACTTAAAGAGGATGGAGATGAAGCGCCGGGAATCCAGCGAATCGCTGCCTTACAGTATCGGGTCATCTGGTGGAACTGAGATTAAGCCCGGCGAACTGTTCCGTTCCCGATCAGACATTCAGATGGGCGAGAATCACCCTATACCTGAGGAACTGACGTTATCTTTTAGGATCGCCCCCTATTCGACGAATACGGTTTATGAATCCGCTACAGAGAACGAGCAGGTGCTCGATATTAACGTATCCGTTGATATGGAGACCGTTCAGAAGTATACCAGCACCGTTCCGCTCAACAAAATGCTGCAGATTGAGAGCCAGAGGTTCTATTTGAAAGAAGCTGTGTTGTCTCCTGTCGGAATCGTCTTGAAAGCGAACGTCCCATCCAGTAATACGATGAAGGTAACCGGCTTATGGGATGTATATTTGGAAGCTGTGGTTAACGGCGAGAAGATCAGATTGAACAGTGATTCCGCATTCTTACCCGGTGCCGGGGGAGGGGATATGACTTACTTCTTCGACAGCAATATATTGGAGAAGCCAGAATCAATCACGCTGAAAGCAAGCGGATTCCAGGCGGTGGACCCCTCCAAGATGAAACTCGTGGTGGATACGGATAAGAAAGAGATCATCCGTTCACCGGACGGCGACCTTCGGTTCGGAGAGTACACGGGGCATACCCTGACATTTGAATACGAAGAACAGACTGACCGGCATATGGGCAGTGTGTCGATTGAGCCGGAGTTTGTGGATGGAGAGGGGAAAAAGCATAGGATCAATGAAGATGCTGGGGGGCTCAGTTCCTCGTCCCGATCCTCTTCGGATACCGACGTAAGCCTCATCACGCAGTATATCCACCTTAAACCTGGGGATTACCCGCAGCCACTGACGTTTACGTTAAGCAGCTACCCTGGTGTCATGGAGCAGGCATTCGAGGTGCCGATTCAATAAATTTAGAGATGCTGAAAGCTCATCAGGATAACCACAACGCCGAATGCGATGGTCATTTTGCCGGCGAATTTTAGATACCATATTCTCAAATCGCTGAGTTCAATATCATCTTGCGTTCTTCTGAACCACCATGAATGCGGATTTCTGATGGCGTATAGACCAATCGCGATGAGTACGATGCCCATGAATGCGATAAAAATGAAGTTGAACATGGATTAGTCAGCTCCTTTCTTTAGAGATAATACGTATGGTTAATTAACGAAGTTCCAACATATGTAAAATAACAGAGTGTTCTCATTTAAAGTTATGCTCCAGACTTGAGGACACGAATAAGGAACCGCCCCCGACGATGATGGCCGGAGGACGGTTCCTTTTAATCATGTATTTATATCCTATATAGATTGAACTAATGAAAAGAAGAATCTCAACGGAGAAGGCGGAATTATTCTGGAGAAGCGATAGCGGTCGCCTTTGCACCCGGATTTCAACCATTTATAATGGATTGATAGAAATCTGGGGGCAACAGCGATCGGAAGAATAATCCGTATTCGTAGTGATGCTCGGGCTGAGAATCTTTAGTTCAACTTATATAAAACATGGCTTGATTTCGCTATTCCTTATGCCCGGTAGGGGAGCTGCCTTCAGGTCCCTTAGCATCCAGGAGTTCAATAAGCGCTTTGGGCACCCCGTTAAGCAGCAGCCACTCACGAAGCGTTTCGATGGCGCGGATATGGCCATTTCCTTCATCCCGCCAAGTCAGCAGCTCGACGACCTTGATGACGAGGAGCATCAGTTCCATTTTGTCATGCTCGGTTTGATCCGCGCGGATTTTTTGGAATACGGCCTCTTTCTCCCAATCCAGTAGGATCTCTTCCCCAATGGTTGGTCTCATGAGTGAATAGCTGTAATCGCACTGCGGGCAGAGTACCGTGGTGAACTGTTCTGATTTGAACGTAACCCCGATATCCGCTTGGCACTGACGGCAGTGAAATTGGACTTCAATTGCTGAATTTGTTTCCATGACTATGATGCCTCCTTCGAAGAGAAAGGTATCTACTTATACCCATTAGTCGGTAACTATGACCCATCTTCCGATGAAAGAGGCGCATGAAACATGAAGAAGGAACCGCCAAATAGAGACGATTCCTTGAGGATCCGAGCCCAAAATCAGCGTTTCCTTCTATGCGTACTTTTAACATGGGTTAGCACATTATAGAGGAAAGCGAGAATGCCCAGCGTTACCAGAACGCCGCCAACAGCAATGACCGGCTCTACCGATCCCATACCGCTTACCAGCAGTGCGAGACCGATCATCATGACAGGCAGACCGATATTGTGCAGCCAGAAATGCACTTTGCCTGCGGTGGATTCTCCGGCTGCGGGGAACAGAACATAAATAACACCTGCAAGAGCCAGGGATGCCCAGCCCAGAAGGTTGACGTGTGTGTGAACTGAGGCGTAATCGTAGCTGTGGGAGATCGACATGTACATGCCGAGCAATATCCCCAGTACGAAGTATACAGCGGCGATCTTGATTAATTTAACACCCATATAACCCCTCCTCTTATGGATTACTACTATGATATATGTCAGCTTTGGTGAAGTAGACCAAGAGGGAGGAAGATTTAATGAAGAACGACGTTTTATAGCCAGCAAAAAAGAAACCGTGAACTCCCTCGCCGGGAAATTCACGGTTCATTTGTACGCATTCGTTATGCCAGTGACTTATTCAAGCTCCAGCACATCATAGATCAGCCATTTCCCGTCGGCTTTCTTGAGCCAGTAAAGAGAGGTCGAACGGATGATTTCACCGTCTGCATCATCGCTTTCTTTGGCATAAACAACGGCGTCTTCCCCTTGGAAAAAGACCGTCCGAATCTCCTCGGACTTGATGTTGAAATTCACCTCATCAAAAATGCCTTCCGCAATGCTGGTTCGGAATATCTCGTGGTAGGCTGATTCCGGATGAATAACCGACATAAGCAGTGGACCATCCTCCTCATTGAAGCCCTTGGACTGGGTATCAATGGTAGCCACGATGGCTGTTTGATCCGCTGCTGGCACTTCTGGACGAGCTTCCAGCAGTTCATCTCCGACCAGATATTCCGTCTCGTAATGGACCAGATCATAGATTTTCCATGCTCCCGAAGCATCTTTCTTCAAGAGATTTTCATAATGGAGTGTAGCATCCCAAGCAAAAGGTCCGCCGGTGCGGTCGAGGGTCACGCTGGTGTAGGCATGGATTGACGTTCCGGCTACCGTTACTTCCCATACATCAGCAGATACATGCAGATCGTTCTTAAATTGGTTCTGATAATATTCTTGCATTTCCGCAAAAACAGGAGATTTCGGATGGAAGGCGCTCATGACAGCATCCAGTTTCTTGGCACTTCCAGCTTCTTCAATTGTATGGTAAAGCCTCTTTACCTCATCGGTGGCTTTATCAATTGCACCCTCACGGTCGATCTTGATGGTACGTGCCTTGGAATCCCACTTCACGGGGAGTCCGGTGGCTTCAGCTACGAAACGAAGGGGAACCAGCGTGTTGCCGCCATCGGTGAATGGGGCAATCTGAAGCGTGGTTGTTGCACCATTGACATAAGCGGTTTTCTGTCCGATGGTCATCTGCAGCTTCTGATCGAGGTATGTACCCGTTACCTGTTTATTCGTGCTGTTCCAATTGACTTTATAATCCAAGGCCTGGAACAGAGGGCGGAATTGCACGAAGGTGACTCCATTCTTCATAATAGGCGCTGCCTGAAATTTGATTTCCTGGTTATCGAGGTAGACCCGGATATTCCCTTGATTCTTTGCCGGAGCGGCTTGTGTCGCACTTGCGAACAGAAACAGGAAAGCGATCGTCAGTAGGCTGATTTTTTTCTTCAATTGGCTGTCATCCCCTTCAACGAATGATAGAATAGAGTGGTAATTGTGGTAATCGTACATGATAAAACCAATGCTAGCAATACATTTCTTTATGAATAATAATTGGTAAGAGCAACGCGGGACGGCTTGCCGGATCGAATTGAAAAAAGACGGTAAGCGCGGAGCCCTGATGGGTAATACATAATAAGAATTAGACCGGTTCACCGGATCATTCATTAGACAAAGGAGTGGATCACATGACAGCAGGACAGGAACTGATATTTTACATAGGAACCTATGGTTCGGAGGAAGAGAATCGAATTCATTGGGGGGCGATGGATCGAGGTACGGGCGAGCTGCGTATCTTAGGTGGTACGGCTGGAATAGAAAACCCTACCTATCTGGATTTCGATGATTCGATCTCTGTATTGTATGCAGCGAGCGAGAAGGGCGAAAGCGATGTGTCGGCTTATTCGGCCAATCTGGTCACCGGTGAATTAACGCTGCTGAACGTTCAGTCTACCGGCTCGTCCGGTGCATGTCATGTATCCCGTACATCGGACGGGAAGTATCTGCTTACGACAGGGTATAGTGATGGACATATATCGGTGCTGGCATTAGAAGAAGACGGCCGGGTTGGAGAGCTGGCCTCCAAGATCAAGCACAGCGGACGCGGTCTTCACGATGACCGTCAATCCGAAGCGCATCCGCATTCAATATTTGAAGACCCCGTCAGCAAGTATATCGTGGTCAGTGACTTGGGCATGGATGATGTGAACCTGTATCGGCTGGAGGAAGGCAAGCTGGTGACCCACCGCGAGATCAGTTTGCCGCCAGGCTCGGGTCCGAGGCATGTGTCTTTTCATCCATCAGGCAAGTGGGTGTATGGCACGAACGAGCTGAACAGCACGGTAACGGCTTACGCAAACGATGGAACATTTGGAGATTTGAAAATATTGCAGCACATATCGACCTTACCAGAAGACGTCGTGATGGATAACAACACATCTGCCCATCTGCTGGTATCTCCATGTGGTCGTTATCTGTACGCCTCCAACCGGGGCCATGACAGCATCGTTCAATATGTAATCGACCAGGAGACCGGTATGCTCCGTGCCGTCAACTGGGTGTCTTCCGGTGGTAAAACGCCGCGCCACTTCAATATCATGCCGGACGGCTTCCTGCTAACGGCGAATCAGGACAATGGTTTGATCGCAAGTTATCGGATCGATCCGGACACGGGCAATCTGGTTTCTACGGGTTATACACTAGAAGTTACGCGCCCGGTATGCATCTGTCCCGTGGAGAAGGCGAAAGCTAATAAACGTTAACGTATATAAAGAAGAAGCAGCTCGAAGACCCGAAAATGGGACTTGAGCTGCTTCTTTTGTTAAGCGTCCTGCGGGTAGCACTGGACTAGAACGCGGTGTTCAATCTCCAACTAGCGAGTAAGCTGGCTGCAAGGTTATAGGAATTCATTGGTTTAAAGATTCATTCCATGAATCATTAATGCGCAAAGATATGATTGCCGATCTGCAGCACTTGCGGTCTGGACCAGATCCATTTGCTGGTTGCTGTTTTCGGATTGAAATAATAAAGGGATTCATAAGTCGGATCCCAGCCGCGAACGGCATCCAATGCGGCAAGATAGGCAGCCCGGTTCGGAGTCAACCAGTATTGTCCGTCATCTACGGCTGTAAAGGCCCCTTTTTGAAAGACGACGCCCCGAATATCATTCGGAAATTCGCTGGATTGAATGCGGTTCATGACAACAGCCCCGACGGCAACTTGTCCTTTGTAAGGCTCACCGCGGGCTTCGCTATAAATGACTCTGGCCATGACATCCATTTCGGATTGATTTAACGTATATTTTTTCAGCTGTCTCCAGGTTTGTGCGCCGGTAACTCCATCGGCTGGCACACCGTATTCTTTTTGGAAACGGGTAACGGCTGTTTTCGTGTTTGCCCCATATTTGCCATCCAGCGGCTGCGTGTAGAAGTCCAGCGTTTTCAGGCGATATTGAAGCTCCCAGACATCCCCGTTTTCATTGCCAGGCTTTAACACCGGAGCTGCCTCCGTCGTTTGGGCAAATGCAGGCATGAACAGAAGAATACTAAGGAAAAGAGCAGAAATTATTTTTCGATTTGGCTTTCTTATGGTGATCAACTCCCTTTGGGGTAGAATTATAAGGTTGGAAGCGGGTTCATACAACCATCAGTAAATGGAAATCCGCGTCGTGACTGCGTTCGTTGCACCAAAAATGGTTCCATGGTCCGTGTGGTCCTAAACTTGAAATTTTTTGAAAAAAGGTTTGACAGCAGGAGAGGGACTTATTACAATAGCAACATAACATACTAAACAGGTAGGAATTATAATGTATTGTTCTCACCGTATCGACGGAGGAACGCTCGAAGACTAAGAGCAGGCACGGTTTGCAAACCGGCTTGACTCTGTTCTGATGAGCTTTCCTCCGTCTTTTTTTGCCATACGGCCTGTTTAGTAGAGAATAATAGGGGGAGTGATCCATATGAAAAAGGTGTTGAAGCAAGGGGTTCTCATCGGATTAACAGTGATGCTGACGGCGGCACTTACAGCTTGCGGTGCAGAGAAAACAGAGACAGTCGCAACCGCCAATGGAGACGCGCCTGCTTCGGGTTCAAGCAAGCCGAGCGTGGAACTGCTCAATGTTTCTTACGATCCGACCCGAGAGTTATATGACCAATACAATAAAGCGTTCGCAGCGCATTGGGAGAAGGAACAAGGCCAGAAGGTAACATTTAAGCAATCGCACGGAGGTTCAGGCAAGCAAAGCCGTTCGGTTATCGACGGTTTGGAGGCGGATGTGGTGACACTGGCCCTCGGATACGATATCGATGCGATCCGTCAGGCCGGATTGATCAATGAAGGCTGGGAGAGCAAGTTTGAGCATAACAGTGCGCCTTATACCTCAACCATCGTTTTTCTCGTCCGCAAAGGCAACCCGAAAGGCATCAAGGATTGGCCGGACCTGATCAAGGAGGGCGTGGAGGTGATCACGCCGAACCCACAGACCTCCGGCGGTGCTCGGTGGAACTACCTGGCGGCGTGGGGGTACGCACTCAAGGTTAACAATAACGATGAAGCGAAGGCACAGGAATTTGTGAAAGAACTGTTCACCCACGTACCGGTGCTGGACAGCGGAGCCCGCGGTGCGACAACCACTTTTGTAGAACGCGGAATCGGGGACGTGCTGTTGGCTTGGGAGAATGAAGCTTATCTCTCGATTAACGAGCTGGGACCCGACAAATTCGAGATCGTGAATCCGTCCGTCAGTATTTTGGCGGAGCCTCCGGTTGCCGTCGTGGATAAGAACGTTGACAAACGTGGGACCCGCGAGGTAGCGGAAGCCTACCTGCAATATCTATACAGTGAAGAGGGGCAGACGATTGCGGCTGAGAACTACTACCGTCCAACGCTTACCAGCGTGGCTGACAAGTACAAGGAGAAATTCCCGGCTATCGAATTGTTTACGCTCAAGGATGTGTTTGGAACATGGGAAGAGACACAAACGAAGCATTTCAATGACGGCGGCATCTTTAATCAGATTTACGTGCCAGGCAGCTGATCGGCATAACCGCCGAAGGCAGGAAAGGATGAGTGGATATGGCAGTACTCCCCGTACAGAAGCAAAGCAGAAACAATCGCAGCGTACTCCCGGGTTTTGGAATCGGCATGGGACTGACCGTCCTTTATATGAGCTTGGTTGTGCTCGTGCCGCTGTCGGCGCTGCTTCTCAATCAAACCGGACTAACCTGGGAGAAGTTCTGGTCGGTTGCAACCGATCCGAGGGTACTGGCCTCCTACCGGGTTAGTCTGACGACAGCGGCGCTGGCCGCATTCGCGGATACGATATTGGGGCTGCTGCTGGCTTGGGTGCTGGTGCGGTATGATTTCCCCGGCAAAAAATTGTGGGATGCCCTGATCGATTTGCCCTTCGCCCTGCCAACGGCAGTAGCGGGGGTGGCTTTAACCGCGATCTATTCCGCTAACGGCTGGATTGGATCGCTGCTGGAGCCGCTGGGGATCAAGGCGGCATTTTCTCCCTTAGGCATCACGCTGGCCCTCATGTTCATCGGCATACCGTTCGTTGTGCGGACGGTACAGCCGGTGCTGGAGGACGCGGAGCGGGATACGGAAGAGGCGGCTGCAACGCTCGGGGCACGCCGATGGCGCACGTTTTGCACCATCATTCTGCCGACCTTGATTCCGCCGCTGCTGACCGGATTTGCGCTTGCTTTTGCCAGGGGCATCGGTGAATATGGCTCCGTGGTTTTCATATCGGGGAATATGCCGATGAAGACGGAGATTGCGCCGCTGTTAATCATGACGAAGCTGGAGCAGTTTGATTATGCCGGCGCGACGGCGGTTGCCTTGATCTTGCTGCTCATCTCTTTCGCACTGCTGCTCGGCATCAATATACTACAACATTGGACACGGAAAACCGCCCGTTAAGGAGGGGATAATAATGGCTGGAACTGTACCTGCCGCTCCTGCAGCGAAACGAAACACGCCGTCCTCTCTGGCGGCAACGGAGAAGCCGTGGGTGAAATGGACATTCATAAGCTTGGCTGGGCTTGTGCTGCTGTGGCTTATTGTGCTGCCTCTGATTACGGTGATGTCGGAGGCGCTTAAGAAGGGCTGGGAGGTCTATGTAGCCGCCTTATCCGATCCTGATGCTCTGTCTGCGCTTCAGCTGACTTTACTGGTGGCGGCTATTGCGGTACCGCTGAATTCGATATTCGGCGTTATTGCAGCATGGACCATAACGAAGTTTCGTTTTAAAGGCAAAAATCTGTTGATTACGCTGCTGGATCTGCCGTTTGCGGTATCGCCTGTGATCGGAGGTTTAATCTTCGTGCTGATCTTCGGGCGGCAGGGATGGTTTGGCCCTTGGCTTGAAAGCCATGATATCAAGATTATTTTTGCCGTGCCCGGCATTGTTCTGGCTACATTATTTGTCACGTTTCCCTTTGTGGCAAAGGAACTGATCCCGCTGATGGAAGACCAAGGGACGAAGGAAGAGGAGGCGGCAGTAACGCTGGGCGCCAAGGGCTGGCAAATATTCTGGAGGGTCACCCTGCCCAATATTAAGTGGGGGTTATTGTACGGCATCATATTGTGTAACGCCAGAGCCATGGGCGAGTTTGGGGCCGTATCCGTTGTATCCGGCCATATCCGCGGCGAGACCAATACGCTGCCCCTTCATGTCGAAATTTTGTACAATGAGTATCAGTTTTCGGCATCGTTCGCGGTGGCCTCATTATTGCTGTTATTAGCCGTCGTAACCCTGCTGCTGAAAAATTGGTTTACGCGAAAAAATGCCCATTGACAGTCGTTTCCAACCCATGCTAATGTTAATTCATACTATGTAGGTTGGAAAAGAATGAATAATGCACGCGTGCAGGTAAAATGTCACTTCGACTTGTGGGGATGAGTAAATATATTTGGGCTTTGCCCGGTGAGGAGGCGTATCCATGGCTAAACCTTTAAAAGTGGATGAAATGTGGCTCGAACGCATAGCCAGCCTGCTGAACGACATGGAATTCGGTTCGCTGCAAATTGTAGTGCATGAGGGTCAAATCGTTCAGATGGAACGAACGGAGCGCAAGCGTTTTGAGAATACGGCCTCCGGAGCGGTCAAGACGTCAGGACCGCCCCGGGCATCTGGCCAACAACGAAGAACGAATGCAAGATGATCCCTAAAGGGTTATCGAGTACCGAGAGAAGAATTTCCTTAGATGCCATAAGCACACTTTACCCAGTAGACTTTGGGGAACACCCTGAGTGTTAACCGATGTAGACTATAGGAGTGTGCTTCGGTAATCATACGGGAATTCTTTTTTTTGTATGAACACAGGGATCCAGGATTGTGGTAGGTAAGAGCGTAATATCGGGTAATGACTGCCTGCCGCACAAGGATTGCGAAGATATAATAACAGCCCGGCCGTTGAATTCGGCACGGGCTGTATCTCGTAATATTCATGTCGTTGCTATCTTATCTGGATCGCAGAGGGCTGTTAGTGATCTCTGGATCGCAGGAACCTCCCGTCTCATTAAGAGGGTCATTCTCTCCCGTAGGATGAAGGAATTGTTCCATTAGTTCCGGGTGTCCGGCATAGGGCCGTTCACGGCGCTTGCGGGTGGCTGTAACCCGGAAACCCGCCAGATACAGCAAGCATTGGGTAGCCAAAACGTATGGTGAGGCCTCGTTCCAGATCAGATTAAACAGGGCTGAAGCTACAATCAGCAGATGCAGTATGGTATAGATCACACCATGCGTTCTTCTTCTGGAATCCATCAATAGTCGGTAGAAGGAGATTGTGGCAATCATGTTGGAGAGCCATAAACACCATACCTCGGGGTTTGTCCAGGCAGGGGATTGCCTTAGTTCCTGGACGAGAATCGTCGTCCATAGGATCGCGGCACCCAGTGAAAGGGCAGGTACGGCAGGTTTCAAGAGCAGCCACAATCCCATACCCCAACCGGGTTTCTCGAGCCGCCCAACCAGTTCGTCGCGCTCCTTCATAAGTCTGTTGATCTCGCGGTCCAGCAGTTTGTGAAGCGTTGTTAATCTGGATTCATCACGATCGCTAAGAAAGGTATCAATCTGTTCGTGGAGCTCCCGCGTCAACAGGTCAGCGGATTTGCATTCCTGCAGAAGCCGGATCAACAGGTCGTCGGGGACAGCCGTTCGGGTCGGTCGATTGATGAGGGTTCCCAGTGGTCCGGCCAGTCTGGTATAAATCGTCAAGGATTGACGAATGCGAGCGAGTGAATCCTTCCGTGCACCCAATAGCCGGGATGCACTGTATATGTACAGGCCCGAAAATATTGCAGTGGCAAGAAGCACGGCCACGAGCGTGTCCAGTGAGCCCAAGATATCAACCATCCATTCCGTAAGGGACAAGCGGACCCCTCCTTCAATATTCTACCTTTCACTATTGCACAACAAGGGAGGGATTTCAAGCCGATTCGGTAACAGGCAGCTAGGGAGAGCATAGGGGGTTGCGTATAACGTTACGTCATATCCTATAGTCATCTTAGGAGGGGATTGAAGTGAAACGAAAAAAAGGATGGGTGATCTTAGGTAGCATTCTCATTGCGATACTAGCTATACTGACGGTAATAGGCTTTCTATTCAGAGATGACGGGTCGTTAAGCGGTTTTGTTACAGAGGATGGGCAGAAGGAATATGCGGTGGCTTATGATGAGGCGATGAATCACTTACCAGAACCGGTTGAATCGATTAAGGTTAATACCGATTTTGGCGTGGTGCAGCTCTACAAGTTCCGGGAGAGCGATACACCGCATAAAACACCCTTGTTGCTGCTTCCCGGAAAAGGATCTGCTACACCCATGTGGGAGGCCAATCTAAGCGGTTTTTTAGAACACCGGCCTGTATATACCCTTGATTTGATAGGAGAGCCGGGTTTAAGCACAGAAACCAGACGGATTGAAACTGCTGCGGACCAAGCAGCATGGTTAGGGCAAGTGCTGGATCAGCTGCCGGAATCAGAGATCCACCTGTTAGGGCTGTCGTTCGGCGGGTGGAGTGCGGCGAATGTGGCGCTCAAGCATCCTGAGAAGATTCAATCGCTCATATTGCTGGACCCTGTCTATGTGTTTGGCCCCATTCCACTGAAAATGATACTGGTATCCATTCCGGCGTCTGTGCCCATGGTGCCCAAACCGATCCGGGAGAAAATGCTCAGCTATATATCCGGCGGGGCTGAAGTTGATGACAGCGACCCGACCGCCAAATTAATCGAAACCGGTATGCGGACATTCAAGAGCAAGCTGCCCATGCCGGAAGCCATCAAGCCTGAACGATTAGCTGAGCTGACGATACCGGTGCTCGGTATTTTAGCTGGACAATCGACGATGCACCATGCTGAAAAGTCGTATCAAACGGGGATGGATTCCCTGAAAGACCCTAATAGCGAGATGGTCGTATTTGAAGATGCCTCGCATGCAATTAACGGGGAATACCCTAAAGAGTTACAGGAAACGATAGAAGCTTTTTTAGCAAAAATCGAGTAAGGGACGGGAAGGGATGGGTTCATGGGAAGAAAATATTCCGTAAAAGAAATCAGTCAATTGTCGGGAATAACTCCGCGAACCATTCAGTATTACGATAATGAAGGGATTCTTAATGCGGAGCGAGATGAGCTGGGGCATAGAGTATATTATGATAAACAGTTGTATGTACTTGAACAGATTATGTTCTATAGAGCCATCGGTTTCTCTATAAGAAGGATCAAAGAACAATTGATCGTGGGCACCGAGGAGCAGGATATCGAGAACATTCTAGATTACCAGGCATCGGTCCTCTATTCACAGAAAGAGAGTATCCAGGCCAAGCTTGACGGATTGCATGTCGCAAAGGAAATGATGAAAGAAGGTTACAACGTACCCTGGGAGCTGTTAGCCCATCTCATGCGTTCGTTGAATGAGGTCGATATGTCGGCTTGGAAAGAATACGAATTTTCGGAGGAAGACTGGCGGCTATTTCAAAAGGTATTTAACTCTGAGCAGGCGGCATTGGATTTTTACAATACGTTCCGAAAAATATCGCTGCAAGCTGCAGCTTATAAGGCTTCAAACGTTCCGATCGAGTCCCGTTTAGCCAGGACCTTGGCCCAAGAATGGCATCGGATGGTTCAACGTGTGACACATGGCGATGAACAGATTCATGCTGCCTTCTTAGCAGTCGATAGAAATCGGGATCAATGGAACGCTGGAGAGCGTCAGCTTGTAATGGAAGCAGAACAATATTTGCAGGAGGTCTTGAAGCGCTATCCTGATCGTGAATGAGCTGCATTGCAGCTCGGGTTCTGCTTCCTATGCAGGAAGCTTAAATCGTATTCTACTGATTACATGGCTAATCGGTTTTTTTCTTGGCAAACAATTTTTCCCCAAGGCAACATAAGAGACCGAGCCGCATATAGTATATGAATAAGACGGTAGCATCGAAAGAGAGGGAGGGGCCGGGGTGAAGGAAGTGCAGGTAAAAAAAGCGCCGCTGCAACGCGCGAAATTGACGGTCGGTTATGTACTGCTTCTCATGTTGACGGTTTAAGAGCAATCAGGCCTTTACCCGGGTGGAGAGGATGAGTTCCTTCATCTAAAAATATAAAGATGGCGCCAGAGGAAACACCCTCTTGAAACGCCATCTTTTTTATTCCTACTATGAAATAATCGCGAT
The DNA here is from genome assembly GCF_049316025.1 of Paenibacillus sp. NPDC058898. Taxonomy (NCBI): domain Bacteria; kingdom Bacillati; phylum Bacillota; class Bacilli; order Caryophanales; family Paenibacillaceae; genus Paenibacillus; species Paenibacillus sp. NPDC058898. Next base: position 139,545 of record NZ_JBMOSM010000012.1, read on the forward strand.
GTTATCGATCGGAGTCATGTAATGCCTTCCAGTACCTGTAGTCATGAATGGCGAACCCGGAGAACGAAGGGTGCTTCTCCGCTTTGATACATACTTTGGACAACTGCTCTTCCATATAGGACGTGCCTTCCTCAAAAAAGGTAATATAAGCTCCCTCATTGCTCGATTTGGTCTCTACGGCAATCAGGGCTTCCTTGCCAAGTTCATCGGCTTCCTTAAGCTCGGCAGCAGCGACGCTGTAAATGTTGTCTGCCTGATCACGATAGGCCATAATGACAACCTGGTCGAACTGCTGGATCATCCACCGACTGATCGACATCGACTGATCCGGCAGCTGGTAGCCATGCAGCCAGAATGTCATGTCAGAACCGATGGGTAGATTCATTGTGTGCGCTTCATGGACCAGATAGCGGACGCTCGCTTGCCATTGCTTTACCAAGGAGGGCTGGTTTGTTTTCCACTCGGCCAGCACATGTGGTTCGATATCGACATGAATGCCGGTGAAGCGCTCATTCGGAGCAGCGGAAGCCTGATATGCAGCGATCCATTGAATGAAAGTTTCTAATCGATGACGCTCCGTTTCCAGCGCCCAGTTAGGCGCGCCGCCAAGGGCATGAACCTCGATCCCCTGTTCACCTGCTTGGCGGATAAAGCTGCGGTAATATTCGGGCCGAACATCACGGTTCATCTGCAGATAGAGCACATTTACGCCTTGACTGGTGGCGAAATTCAGAATGTCATCAGCCGAATCTTGAATCTGCGGGGTATCCCAGAACCAGGTTGCCTTCTGGCGGGATGCGGCTGCAGCCGCATCAGGCTGAAGGGAGAAGCTGCTTAGCAGCAGACTGCTTGCGAGACAGAGGGCCAGCAAGTGGACGTATTTTATTTTCATTGTATGGATAATCTCCTTTACATTACGATAACGTCATAGAAAAACGACAAATTCCAGCAAACACACGACCTTAGTAATGCGAATTAAGTCATTATGCAATATATATATATTCATAAAAATGCATCTATGTATTCTATCGGTGAAAATAATATTGTGATACATAGGTCTAAAGATCTATTGTTTTGAGGAAAAATGAACGAGTGGAGTTTGAAGAGGTCTGTAAGGGGATAAGTAAATAGGAGGTGCGACACCCCGGAACGGCTATAGTTGGCACTAGGTGTTTATAATACTACTTAAGATTCAGTAAAGAGCCATTCATCACCAGGGGTGATATAGTATAATTTCTAAGCGAAGGAGCGATGAACATGAAGGTAGCATTAATTGGAGCAAGCGGAACGATCGGGAGACGAATTACGGAGGAAGCGCTGCGCCGGGGGCACGAAGTCATGGCGGTATTGCGTAATCCGGATCGATTGGATTCAGAGCATGAACGATTAAAGAAAGTCAAAGCGGATGTCATGGATCCTTCATCATTAGAAGAGGCGATTCAAGGGCATGATGCTGTCATTAGCGCTTTTGGTCCGAAGTTCGGCCAGGAAGAGGAGCTCGTTGCAGCCGCACGCACGATTGTAGAGGGAACGAGACGCGGCGGCGTTACCCGTCTATTGATCGTTGGCGGTGCTGGCAGCTTGATTGCCGATAGCGGCGTACCGCTTATGGACACCCCGGAATTTCCGGAGGAGATCAGGCCGCTTGCCCGTGCGCATGCGGATGCTTACGACCTGTATAAGGAAAGCGATCTGGAATGGACGTATGTCAGTCCGGCGGCGATCATCGAGCCGGGGAAACGCACCGGACAGTTCCGGATCGGCATGGATCGCCTGGTGACCGATGATAGTGGAAGCAGCCGAATTTCGGTTGAAGATTTCGCGGTAGCCGTGATCGACGAGCTGGATGATCCGCAGTTTATTCAGTCCCGTTTTACTGTTGCTTATTAATAGAGGGGTATCCTGAGTCGACGGAACGTTTGTGTAGGATATATCGAAGCAAAGGGGAGAGCTTTTGATGTATGTTGTAACGTCTGAACAGATGAGGGCACTCGACAACCATACGATTCATCGAATTGGTATTCCGGCGATTGCGCTGATGGAGAATGCGGGTAAGGCGATTGCCGAGGAAGTTCTGAAGCTGTGCCTAGAGCGTGATAGAGTGAACTGCTCCCTTTACACTGCAGGTGCTGTGACCGCAGGAAAGTCTCGGTCATTCATACGGGATGATGGGTGGCAAGAACGGCTCTCATTACCGGAGCATTCGGAAGTGGCGGAGGCTCCTACCGGGAATGATCATGCTCTGGTGATGAGCCGCCCGTCGCCTGTCATCGACGGAGAGGCTCGATTGCCCACCGCGCTTGCAGCGCAGCAGCACTGGCTCATTCTGGTGGGCAAAGGCAATAACGGCGGCGACGGGGTGGTCGCTGCCCGGCATTTGCGTGACGCCGGTATGCGCGTCACGCTGCTCTATGCCGCCGAGCCGTCCGCGCTTGCCGGCGAGGCGGCGGTGCAGCGGGATGCCGCGGCAGCGCTCGGCATCCCGGCTCTGGTCCACGGCCATGAAGCCGTGGACTACGGCGCGTACACCGGCATCGTGGACGCGCTGCTCGGCACGGGCGCGACCGGCGCGCCCCGCGGCGCTTACGCCGCGCTGATCCAGGCCGCCAATGACAGCGGCCTGCCAATTGTGTCCGCGGATATTCCGAGCGGACTGGACGCCGATACCGGCGCGCGGCACGAGCCGTGCATCTCGTCCGCGGTGACGGTATGCCTCGCCTTCTTGAAGCGAGGCCTGGTGCAGTACCCCGGCGCCGAAGCGGCAGGCCGGGTGGTGGTCCGCTCCATCGGCATCCCGGCATCGCTGTGCCGGGAGCAGGGCGTCAGCACGCATCTGCTCACCCCGCATGTGCTTCGGACCGAGCTGGGTGCGGACGTGTCCCGCTACCGCTCGCCGGACGGGCATAAGGGCACCTACGGTCACGTCCTGACCGTAGGGGGAAGCCGTACGATGAGCGGCGCAGGCCTGCTCGCTTCCCGGGCAGCGCTTCGCGCGGGCTGCGGCTTGGTGACCTGGGCGCTCCCTGCAAGCCTGGTGCTGCCGCTGAGCGGAGCCGCGCCCGAGGTGATGCTCGCACCCGCCACAGGCGAAGAGAGCGGTGGCTACTGGAATGAGGCCTCTGCGGAACGGGTGCTGGAACTCGCCAAAACCCGTGATGTGCTGGCCGTAGGTCCGGGGCTTGGCCGCTTTGACGGAGATGCCAGGTGGCTCCGCCGTTTGTGGGAAGAATGGGAAGGGCCGCTAGTGGTGGATGCCGATGCGCTAAATATGCTGTCCGCAGCCGGTGATTTCAGCACCTGGGAGCCGCGCGGTGCGGCAACGGTGCTGACCCCACATCCGGGGGAGATGTCCCGGATGCTGGATATCCCCACCGCCGAGCTGCAGCAGGACCGGATCGGTGCCGCCGCAGGGTTTGCGACCGAGCACGGGGTTACCCTCGTGCTCAAGGGGGCGCATACCGTCGTGGCTTCGCCGGACGGACAAGCCTACATCAACCCAACCGGCACCTCCGGCATGGCGACCGGAGGCACCGGGGACGTGCTGACCGGCATCATTGCCAGCCTGCTGGCGCAAGGATATGCCGGTCCGTCTGCAGCCGCGCTTGGCGTGTGGCTGCACGGCCGTGCCGGCGAGCGAGCCGCGCGGCATCGGGGACATCCTGCCTCGGTCATCGCCGGGGATGTCATCGCAGCACTTTGAAGCGAAGAGCAAGGGAAGGGCCCTCGGAGGGCCCTTTTTGCATGGAAGGAAGCTATGGGCACATGAATCAGATCACCCAGCACAAGAGGGGAACGGCCAAGGCAAAGAACGGGGTGGCCAGAGAATTGCTGGAGAACGTATGCTTTCCCCACAAGAAGAGCAGCAGTGTCAAGGCTCCCGCTGCTGCGCGAAGCCAGAGCTGCTCCGGATTCCCGCCTGTGGATAAGGCGAAGAACAGAAAACCGACCGCTCCGTACACGGCGGCTTGTTTACCCTTATGCAGCGAAGGCAGGAACGAGAGAATGGCATCCGCTGCAAGAGACGCGGTCAGCGCGTAACCGTATACCCAGTGCTCTTGCGGCATATAGAGGCCTAACCATTCCGAAGCTTGATCAGCGCTGGAAGGCCACACCCAATCAAGCAGGCTCAGCAGCAGCACAACGATGCCGGCACTGGCGAGCTTGTTTAATGCATAAAACCCCATGTCCATCCGGGCAGACCGTTTGGGAATTTCGGTGTTCATTGTACACATCCTCTGCTCGTTATTCATAGAATTCTCAGATGCTTGCGGCATCCATGCTAGCTGGTTACCATCTGCCCTCCGTTGACGTGAATAGCCTGACCCGTGACAAAAGATGAGCAGATGGATGACGCCAGGTAAACATAGGCGGGTGCCAGCTCGTAGGGCTGTGCGGCCCGCTTCATCGGTGATTTCGTTCCGAATACGGCGACCTCTTCAGCGGAGAAGCTGGATGGGATGAGCGGCGTCCAGACTGAGCCCGGAGCGACGGAATTGACGCGGATGCCTTGATCGACCAGCGAAAGGGCCAGGGATCGGGTAAGGGAAACAATGGCGCCTTTGGTTGAGGAATAGTCGATGAGCTCCTTTAAACCGTCATAGGCGGTAATGGAGGCCGTGTTGATGATCGACGCCCCGGATTTCATGTGGGGCAGCGCTGCCTGGATCATGAAGAAGAAGGGAAAGATATTCGTTTGATAGGTGTGATGGAGCTGTTCTTCCGTGATGTCCAAGATGCTGCGCTGCACATACTGGACGCCATGGTTGTTCACGAGAACATCCAGCTTGCCGAAGCAGGCTATCGTTTCGTTAACCACGGCTTCGCAGTTTTTTTTGTATCGCAGATCAATCTTCATTAAGAGGCATCGTCTGCCGAACGATTCAATCCGTTGTTTCGTCACCTCCGCATCCGAAGTCTCATATAAGTATGGGATGACCAGATCGGCACCTTCCTTGGCGAAGGCAATGGCGGCCGCTTTGCCGATACCGCTGTCTCCCCCAGTCACAATAGCGATTTTGCCATCCAGTTTACCGCTGCCTCGGTACGCGGGATCTTCGCTGATCGGACGCGGAGACATTAGACTCTCCAGGCCCGGCTGGCAGTTTTGATGCTGTGGAGGGAAAGCGAGGGGCTGTTCCTTGCATTCTGTTTTGGAGCCAACGTAGGGAATGGGTTGTTGGGGATTCATTTCATTCCTCCTTTTAGGTTGTTATCGTTGAACGTCGATGCTTTATCTCTATGCATTCGCCTAGTCCGGGGTGCCGTTTGTGAACAGAATAGGTGAAAGGTCGTGCTTTTACGTGTCGGCGCTATTGGGAATGGATGAAGAAGAGTGGCGAGGAATTGATCGCGGAATAGCGATCCAGCACCGCTTTCGCTGCATCGCTATGAAGTATATGAACGGGATCATCACATTACCCAGGAAGTTCGGGGAGGAAATGAGCGTAGTGGTTCGCGAAATGCCAAGGTTCAATTGCCGGTGCTGCTGCATTGACAAAAGCGCGGACACATTGATACGATGATATTAATTCTGACAAATTTGCTCTGATTTATATTGGTAAACGTCGGATTTAAGAGCGACTGCTTATGGAAGACTTTGCGGTTCTTTGTAAAGTCCTCCTTTTCTAAAATGTTGGCTATGGCCGTCTGACTTTAAGTCGAGAGGATCTTACATAGCGATCGTATGAATGGATGAGATGGCGACACTATAAGATAAGCCGAGGTGAATGATTATGGCGAAAGCTGTTATTATTAACGGGAGTCCCACAGCCGGATCCCGATTGAATGCGATTATGGAGTATGCGGAGCAGGCATTGACTGCTGCGAATTTCGAGGTTAGCCGAATCGACGTGGCTGGGCTCCCGCCTGAGGATTTGATTCATACCAAGTTTGAGAGTGAACATATTGTCAAAGCGAACGGGCTTGTGGCCGAGGCTGATGCCGTGATTGTGGCAAGTCCGGTTTATAAAGCTTCGTTTACGGGCGTTCTGAAAACATTTTTAGACCTGATTCCGCAAAAAGGATTGGCCGGAAAAATCGTACTTCCGATGTTCATCGGCGGCAGTCTCGCGCATCTGCTGGCGATTGATTATTCGCTTAAGCCCGTGCTTTCTTCGATCGGAGCCCGTCATATTCTAGGAGGCGTGTACGCGGTGGATGCCCAAGTGGCACGTACTGAAGAGGGCGGATTCGATGTAGCGGAAGTGCTCCAGGAACGTTTGGCCTCCGCAATGGAGGAGTTAATTGAAGAAACCCGTTACCGGGCAGAACGTGTTTAAGAATGCCCGAGTGAACGACAGGGATATAAAACCGATAGAGATCATATGGAGGGATACCATTTGCAAAAGCTAGTGTTTTTTGTCGGCGTGGCCGGTACAGGCAAGACAACCGTAGCCAAGAAGCTTGCAGTCCGTATACCGGCTGCATTTCTCGATCGCGATACGGTGGGGGGACGCTTTGTTGAAAAATTCCTGGAAAGTAACGGACTGGATCCGAACGATCGCGACTCTTCCTTTTATAAAGAGAACCTGCGTGATCTGGAATATGACACGACCAAGGACATTTGCATCGAGAACCTGGGTGCCGGACAAAATGTCTTTATGATTTCTCCGTTTACCGCCGAGCTCAAGAATCGCGAATGGATTGAAGAAGTCATCGCATCGGCTGGATTAACGAAGAGCGACGTTGACGTGAAGGTCATTGTGGTCGCCCTCAAAGACATGGATTTGCAGAAGGAACGGATCGTTGACCGACAGACCGAGCGGGATCAGTGGAAACTGGATCATTGGGACGACTTCAAGAAGCGCGTCGATTTCGTTCCGGAAGTGAACTGGGACATTCCTCAGACGTCCATTAAGGTATTCGATAACAGCGGCGATCTGACGGAAGAGAAGGTCGAGGAGCTCTATCAATTTATCGTAAGCGAATAGCATATCGGAACTACCGCATTCGATATAATATAAAAAAGTGCGTCATTCCAGGTGCCGGTGAGCCCTGTGATGGCGCATTTTTTGAGTATCGATGAGGCAACAAACAACTCCAGGGAATGCCCTCCTGTTTACGCGTAGGCGCAAACAGGCTGCTCATATTCAATCTTCAGGGAAACGTCCCATGCTTATACTCAGATATAGGGGCTCTGGTCCTAATTGGAACCACTGCTGGAATGTTATATAGTAGACTAGAATTATAGGCTTCATAAATCAAGGAGGGAAAGCGCTTGGATAACGCTGCTATGCTTGCCTATCTGCGAAGCGTTGTGTTAATGAGGGACCGTGTCCCGTCATTTCATGAATATCCTTTTAATTTGCCGGCGGTTGCGGCTTTGGACGGACTCCATTTTCATCCGAAGGTCACTTATATCGTGGGCGAGAATGGTATGGGCAAATCCACGCTGCTGGAGGCGATTGCCACGGCCCTCGGGTTTAATCCGGAAGGAGGGACGATGAACTTCTCGTTCTCAACCGAGGAGACGCATTCCAAGCTTCATGAATATATACGAACTGTCCGAGGTGTACGCAAACCGCGTGACGGGTTTTTCTTTCGGGCGGAGAGCTATTATAACGTCGCGACGAATATCGACCAGTTGGATGCTGAAGAGTGCCTCGGCCGTCCTCCCATCAAAGATTCCTACGGCGGCAAATCGCTTCACCAGCAGTCGCACGGAGAATCGTTTTTTGCCACCTTTTTGCACCGGTTTTGGGGGAATGGCCTGTATATCATGGACGAGCCGGAAGCGGCGTTGTCCCCATTTCGCCAAATGGCGCTGCTCAGACGCATCCATGACCTGGTCCAGGAAGATTCGCAGTTTATTATTTCCACGCATTCGCCGATTGTTATGGCCTATCCCGATTCCGTCATCTATAAGCTGACTTCCGAAGGGGGGGAAGAGTCGAGTTTGGAGGAAACGGATCATTATATGATTACGAAGGAATTTGTGAATCGCCGGGAAGCGATGCTCCATGAATTGTTTGCAGACGATGAAGAATAGCCATATATCGAGTGTGAAGGGTTCCGAAGGCGTTAGTTGGCCTTACCGGGCCCCTTTTTTGTATAGCAGCGGGGATTTAGACTAGGCGAATCGTTATGAAGGGCATACCATGGGGAGTTTTTCTGGAAGGGTGTCTTCTTTAGGGATTCAGGCGGCTCAAATCCCCGCAGTAAACTTCGAATAACCTAAGTAGTTTAGTGATAAAACATGAATTAAAAGGGAAATTCGGAAATGAAAACATGAAAATGATGTTTACAAGTTAGAATCGTTGAACTAAAATAAGATCGAGGTGAAATGCTCTGGAGAACGGAAGAGAAGCAAGCGTGGAGAGACTCATGGATATGTACCGTGAGTTATCGGATAAAATGACGAGGCATCGCGTCGTATCTTTTTTGAATCACTTGAGAAAGAACGATTTAACGATGAATCAATATAAGATTTTAAGTTTGATCGAGCAGCAGGGTCCGCTGCTTCCCAACCGGTTGGCTGAGCATATGGAGCTTAAGGCTGCAACAATCACGTATTTGGTAGACGCTCTGGGACAGCGGGGATTGGTGGTTCGAACGCCCAATCCCAGTGATGGACGAAGCCATTATGTCAATCTTACGGCAGAAGGCCGGCAGCTTGTGCTCGATGCGCGCAGCGAGGGGGATTATGCCGTCATGGAATCCTTCAAGCAGCTGGATGAGGATGAGGCGGATAACCTGTATATTTTACTGCGATTGCTTGGCAAAAAGTTATTTCCATAACCCTAGGACTGTACTCTTCGAATCCCGCCTCCAGCTCTGTTAATCAGATCCGGGCGGGGTTACTTTGTTTAGGAGGCTTCATGTGAATACACAAGATAAATCTTCATTTTGGCTTATTATGAGCGCTATCTTTTTCGGTAACTTTCTGGCGGTGCTCAGCATCACCACCATCAACGTGGCCTTTCCGGTTGTGATGGAGCAGTTCGATGCCACGCTGAGCACAACCCAATGGCTGATGGCCGGGTACCTGCTCGCCACGGGAATTGTGGCTCCCATCGTAGGCTACATGGGGGACCAGCTCAGTTATAAGAGGCTGTTTGTCCTGGCATTGATGGGTTTTACACTCTCGTCGCTATTATGCGTCGTAGCCTGGAATATCGAGACCTTGATTGCGTTCCGGATTACGCAAGGTGTGTTCGGCGGGATGATTATCCCGATTACGATGACGATCATCTACCAGGTATTTCCCAGGGAACGGCAAGCCTATGCCATGGGGCTATGGAGCCTGGCCTCCATGCTGGCACCGGTGATTGGGCCGACACTTGGCGGATGGCTGGTGCAATATTTTGGCTGGAAATCGATTTTCATTCTAAATATTCCGATCGGCCTGATCTCGATTGTCATCGTAAGCAAATTCATTCCTTTTTACCGACTGACCGGGAAGAAATCGTTTGATTTCCTCGGATTCTTGACAGTGGTGGCAGGCAGTTCTCTTTTGTTGCTTTCCTTCAGCCATGGTAACGACTGGGGTTGGGGATCCTGGAAGACCCTGTCTCTACTCATCTCCGGAGTCTTACTGCTGCTGTTCTTCGTTAAGTGGGAGCTGCGGATTTCATCCCCGTTATTGCAGCTTAAAGTATTCAAATTCCCCCGATTCCGGTACAGCTTGATCCTGAACTGCATCGTGACAATATCCCTGTATACGGGAACCTTGCTGGTGCCGCTCTATTTGCAGACTGTGCTGAAGCTGTCCCCGATGGATACCGGCCTGATCATGCTGCCGGGCGCGATTGTCATGGCAGCAGCGTCGCCACTTATCGGTAAATTTTATGATCGGATCGGCCCATTCCGGCTGGTGATCACGGGAGTTCTCATCATTGTGGCAGCCACGCTCGCTTTCAGCGGAATCGGTACCAACACCTCGGTTATGTACATTTCCTTGCTGCAGCTGGTTCGCTGCCTTGGCATTGCTTTATGCAATATGCCGTTAACGAACGCAGCAATGAGTGCGGTGTCCAGCGAATATTCAGGTCACGCATCGTCCATCACGAACTGGGCACGACAAGGGCTTGCTTCATTATCGATCGGCATATTCAGCGCACTGGTGGTATCCAGAACATCCTATTACATGGGAGCGGGGGCTTCGACCCAGCGTGCCGCAACAACGATGGGCATTGATGATGTGTTTATGATCGGAACGATGGTGGCTGTTATTGCCATACCTCTTACATTTTTGTTACGGGTCAAAAAGAAAAAATCGGTCCACCCTGTCGCCCTCTGACCCAGCGTTCATCGGCCATACTGGAGAAGATGATCCTTCGGGCTGTTGAAGCTTAGCGCAAGACAGGGTAACTCGAAAGGTATCAAGCGATTGAACGGGGTTGGTTGAACTGCATCATTGGCGTCATGCACAACCTCAAGTTATAGTCAAATAGGACGTTAACCGATGAGAGGGCAGCTGAAGGGCTGCTCTCTTTTTTTGCCTTGCACCCTCCAATGGATTGGACGAATTATGACAATGCTGTTCTTTTATTGAATTCGCGGTCTGTGGTAGGGTGAAGTATACGAATGTGCAGGTGGTAGGAGGAGCTTATGGAATTTATACGGAAGCTGTGGATTTTCGGTTATCAGCAGGCCTTGTCCTGCATATTTCCAGTGATTATCTTCGGCGCGCTGGGACTGACCAAGGTGATTGAAATTCCCGGTTTGGCGCGGTATGATCTCATCCTTCTCATATGTGTACTGTCACAAATCGGGATGTTGGTGAGCAAGCTGGAGACATGGGATGAGCTGAAGGTCATCTGTGTCTTTCATATCATCGGTTTGATGCTGGAGCTGTATAAAGTGCATATGGGCTCATGGTCTTACCCGGAGGAGGGCTGGAGCAAAATCGGCGGAGTCCCGCTGTACAGCGGCTTTATGTACGCCAGTGTAGCCAGTTATATATGCCAGGCATGGCGCCGAATGAATTTGCGCATCACCGGCTGGCCGCTGCCTGTGCTGACTGTGCTGATCAGCGCAGCGATCTATGCCAACTTCTTTACCCATCACTACGTGTGGGATGCACGCTGGCTTCTCACGGCATTGTTGTTCGTGGTTTTTGGCAGAACCATGGTGTATTTCGATGTGGACGGAAAAACCCTACGAATGCCGCTGGTGCTGTCGTTTCTGCTGATTGGCTTTTTCATCTGGATCGCTGAGAATATTTCTACGTTTCTTGGAGCTTGGACCTATCCGGGTCAGGAGCGGACATGGAGCCTTGTGCATATCGGCAAAATCAGCTCGTGGTTTCTGCTGGTGGTGATCAGTGTCATTATTGTGGCTCAGCTGAAGCATCTGAAACAAGGCAGAGGACCGGCCAAAGACAATCCGAAGGGAACGGTCATGTAAATCCAGTTTAGCGAATTTGACCATTCATTCGAAATCATGTATCCTATGGCTAATTAAGGTATGGAAGACTAACGTTGCGACTCGAGCTGTAAGGCGAGGGATTTTTTATGAACATAGATGTTTGGAACAGATGAACCGCGCGAAGCAGAAGGGAGGAGTATTCACATGAAAAAAAGATCATTGGCGTCTTTGGCAAAAGGCATGGGATACTCCACCGCTGTTTTCTTTGATCCGTCCGATAATGGGAGAAGTGTGTCCAAAATCGGATATTCAGCGATCAAGGATCCTTCCATTCGGTAACCGGATGAGGATGCAGTGGAATTGAACACCACAGGTCGCTTGCTTGTGGTTGCATAGATCGGCATGTACACCACAGGTGCGCTGTGGTGTTTTTTTGTGTTTCTAATGCTTCAAACAAAGGAGAGGATACCATGTTTATGCAAGGGAAACAGATTTATGTCAAGTCGGTAGAGGAATCGGATGTAGAGGCACTGCTGAAGCTCGAGAAGGATAACCGGGATTTTTTTCAGCGGTTTACGGGCTTAAGGGAAGAGAGCTTCTACACCCATCAGTGTCAGCTTGAGCGGATCCGAAAGGCCATGGAAGTCAGCAAGGCAGATCAAGGGTATGTTTATGTGATTGGACTGCAGGACACCGGAGCGATTATCGGCGAGATTATGCTGACCGAAGTGGTGCGGGGGAATCTGCAGAGCTGCTGGATCGGTTACTTTTTGGACCAAGACCACAACGGAAAGGGCTATATGACCGAAGCGGTTCAATTGATTGTGAAGTTTGCCTTTCAGGAATTGAAGTTTCACCGAATTGAGGCGGGTGTGATGCCGCACAACCTGGGCTCGATCCAAGTGCTTTTGAAAGCTGGATTCCATAAAGAAGGCATTGCCCGGAAAAACGTGAAAATCAACGGGACATGGGAAGACCATCAGACGCTGGCTATTTTGAATGAAGCCGATGAGGAACAGCCGTCTCCAATTCAGCGGTACAATCCGCCAGGTATCGCCCCGCCGATCGGGCCTTATACCCATGTAACCAAGGTTCCGAGAGGGGCTGAGCTGTTGGTCTTCTCCGGTCAGGTGGGAACCGATAGGGAGGGGAACTTGCCGGAAGATATGAAGCAGCAGGTGGAGAATACCTTGGCGAACATTGAGAGGTTATTGGCAACGGAAGCGATGTCGGCGGATCATATCGTCAAAATCAACATTTGGGCGGTTCAGGAGGTCGACTGGGATCACTTCCACCAGGTATGGGAGAAATTCCACGGGGGGAAGGCGCCGGCTATGACGATGGCCTACGTACCGGCACTGGCGATGCCGTCCATTCAGGTAGAGATCGAGGTATGGGCAGCGAAGGGGTAAAACGACCAGGAGGCTAGATCGAATCTTCAGCTCCTTGGTTTATTCAACAAAATTAGCTGCTGATCAAGCAAAGAAGTGATGGTTTTTATAGGCAACCACGCAATAACAAGCGTCAAAATCTTTGTTCATTTTGTTGACAGACATATATTGGGTATGTATATTGTAGTTACCGACTATTTAGTCGGTAACTACAATGAGAGATGGGTGCATGTCATGGAAAAAAAATATGGCCTTCAACCGCCGATACCATTCAGCTTCAAATCTGTAGCAGGGTTCATCGTTATTTTTATTATTTGGCAAGGCGGCACTTTATTATGGTTAAATCTTGTTAATGCTTTGATTCCCGCTACTCGCTCAGGATTACCTAGTTTAATCACACTTTATTTGTCTTTTTTATTCCTTATTCTCGGCATCTTCCTTGTCACCAAATATTTCTTCAAAATTCGTTTTAGAACATTTTTGTTTGAAGGTAAAAGGCCCGATTTCCGAAAGTTTGCGATTTATTTCTTGTGGTATTTTATGGCGCTTATTTTGTATTTGCTTGTCGATATCGTCGTGCATCCTCAAGCTTTTACGCTTCATTTTGACCCGCTTCCATGGTTGGGTGTACTCATTGTTACCGCTCCTTTGATTTTGGTTCAAAGTGCTGCTGAAGAGATTTTGTTCCGAGGTTATATGTACCGTATGTTTAGATCATTAAGAGGCGGTGTATTCTGGTCCATTTTCATCACTTCCCTAATTTTTGCTCTGATCCATGGTTTTAACCCCGAAATGCTAAACTACGGGATTTTTGGACCGTTGTATTACCTGCTGGGGGCATTCTTTCTGGGAATCGTTGCCTACCACACCAATGGTCTGGCTGCTCCCATCGGGATCCATTTTGCCACGAACATTTTTAATACATCCATTTGGGGGTATGGGTCTTCGACATTGGAAAACATGGGGCTGCAAAGCATGGTATACCGCCACACGCTAGATATGCCGTTTGCATTCTTTGGGATTTTTGCTATCGTTATCTCATATGGTGCTTTTCAATTTTTCAAGTATAAAAGGAACCGTTCATAAGGTTCCGGGAGGAGCTTTATGACCAGAAGACGATTGCCGGCAGAAGAAGCAAAAACGATTATATTGAACCATGCCAAGTTATTATTTATTGAAAAAGGTTATGATCGAGCTACAATGGACGACTTATGTGCATCGACACAGATGAGTAAAGGCAATTTGTATCATCATTTTAAAAATAAAGAGGTACTCTTTCTCCAATTGCTTACCCAGCATGCCGAAGACATGTCACAAAAGTGGCTTCGTTCGGCCGAGCAATCCACGTCTCCCAGCGAACAGTTGCTTGAAATGGCTGATTTATTCGGACGAGATTGTGAAAGTCCCTTAATCCAAGCACTCGAAGAGTATGCTAAAACACTTTCAAGCGAATCCGAAGCATTGGCTACATTGAGAGAGATCACAGAAGTAGCCTATCGTGCGATTAGACAAGTGCTGCAAAAAGGGATCGAGCAAGGCGTTTTTATTAATGAAGATATCGAAACGTTGAGTTTCGGCGTGATGTCCACATTAGCTGGAGCAACGCAGCTCTGCCTAACGATGCCAAAATTAAGCGGGGATGAATATGCAGCCCTGCATGTCAATGCGATCAAGCTGCTTTTAAAGGGAATATCGATGAATGATCCCAACTGAAAAAAGAGAACACACTTGCTGAAAAATATTCATTGCTCGGACAATCGATGGTCGATAGATGTGCATCGTAGGCTTTCTTTACCCAGGCGATCCGCTAGGCACTCCCCGAGCTGGGACTCGGTTATATAACGCTTGAAATCCCGGCTTACACGTCGTAAAGCCATCGCCATGGAGGAGTCCCAAAGCTTCATGAGCGGGCAGAAATCAGCGGAAGAATGCTCATCTCGCAAGAAGACTGTAGAATCCCAGTTTATGATACAACAAAACTTCATGCCGAATCTCGTCCTGTTTCTGGCCTCGGCCGATTCGAGTTATTCGATCGGGTCGGAATTGGTCATATGATGGGGGCCTGGGTGCTCCGTAAGAAGCGGATGGATGGCGCGGGTCGTCTCTCGGGGTAGTAAAAGACCCGGGGGCGGCCTTTTCATTTTACGGGAAAAACAAGGTTGACAGAAGGTCCTTGGGGTGTTAATTTATTGGTAAATAAATAAACGAGGTGCGATATGGCCAGACTTAAAGATCAGGACATCGGTTCCTCCAATCGCAAGGATCAGATTTTGGACGCCGCCGCGACGCTGTTCGCGAACAACGGCTTCTACAAGACGACGACGGCGATGGTGGCTGCCGAAGTCGGCGTTACCCAGCCGTATGTGTTTCATTTTTTCAAAACCAAAGAAGAGCTGTACTTGGCGGTGTTGGATCGGGCGTTCCACCGATTGATCGAAGCGTTTGGCGCCGTCGAGGGGCCGCCGGAGCAGTTGGCCGACCGGATGGGGAACGCCTTCAACGAACTGATGGAAACGCACCGAGACGAAATCTTATTGTGCGTGCAGTCGTTCGCTACGCCGGAAGCCGACGTTCGGGAGTACGTGCGCAAGCAGTTCGAGATGATTCACGGCACCGTCACGAAACGATTCGCCGATGCTGGAATCCCGGGCCCTGCCCAGCAAGCGAGTTTGTTCTTCGCCTGCGGAATGGTGATCACGTTATCAGAAGTGCTGGCGCTTCCGCAGTTTGGAAATCTAGGAGGCTCGGATTGCGATAGGTAAGGCGATTACAGGAGAATGCTTCTAGAAATACATCGTACGGCGTCAAGCCGGCTGCCAGTCTCCCGTTGCAAGTACCGACTGCGCCGAACGGCATCAAGCACACCGTACGAATCTTCAACGCTCAGACAATCCGCTTTTTTTACGCCGAACGGTCGGCGTTCTTTTTTGGACATTAATTTATTTATCTATAAATAATAAAAAGGAGTGTACTGGAAAATGATGTCTGCCACAGATCGAATCCGAATGATGGTCATTACCTGCATTACGATGTTCATGGCCATGCTGGATAATTTGGTCATCGGAGTAGCACTGCCGTCCATTCAATTGTCGCTGCATGCGAGCATGTCCGACCTGCAGTGGTTCCTCAACGCTTACACACTGGCGTTCGGGGTGCTGCTTATCCCGTTCAGCACACTGGGAGAGCGTTTCGGCCGCAAGCGCATGTTTCTGACCGGCGTTGTCTTGTTCACGCTGGGTTCGCTCGCGTCGGCGTTTAGCGACAGCTCGATTCAGCTGATATTGGCCCGCGCCTTGCAAGGCGTCGGCGCCGCTGGAATCATGCCGATTAGCCTAACGCTGGTGAATGCCGCGTTCCCACCCGAGAAGAGAGCGGCCGCGATCGGCATCTGGTCCGGCATCTCCGGTCTAGGGCTGTCCATCGGTCCGCTGGTCGGTGGCGTGATTATCGAAGGGGCGCCG
The DNA here is from genome assembly GCF_049316025.1 of Paenibacillus sp. NPDC058898. Lineage (NCBI taxonomy): Bacteria > Bacillati > Bacillota > Bacilli > Caryophanales > Paenibacillaceae > Paenibacillus > Paenibacillus sp. NPDC058898. Next base: position 155,704 of record NZ_JBMOSM010000012.1, read on the forward strand.
TGGGAAGCGATCTTCTGGATCAACGTTCCGATCGGCGCGCTGGCGCTGCTGTTCGGCTTGCGCTGGCTGAAGGAGTCGAAGGGGGAGCGCAAGCCGATCGATCCGTTCGGCATTATACTGCTTGGCGCCGGCTTGTTCGGCTTGATCTTTGGCATGGTCCGCGGCAATGAGGAAGGCTGGGGCGCCTTCAGCGTCTGGGCATCGATGGCAGGCGGCGCGTTGCTGCTACTCGTCTTCTATGTGTGGGAGCGAAGACGCGTGCAGCCAATCGTGCAGATCAAGCTTTTTCGGGATAGGAATTACAGCGGGTATTTGTTGGCCGGGTTCTGGCTGAACGCCGGCATCTTCGGAGCGATCTTCCTGCTTACTTTGTTCCTGCAGCAAGCCCAAGGCTATACGGCTCTCGGCGCCGGTATCCGGGAGATGGTTTGGACCGCCTGCACGATGATCGCTGCACCGCTGGCGGGCTTGCTCGCAGGAAGGTTCGGCTCGAAGCGTGTGCTGCTGCTCGGCTTGTTCCTGCAGGCCGCGGCATTGGCCGGATTCGCCGTGATCATCCTTGGCCAGGGAGCGATCTTTCCGTTCGGGTACATGGTTCCGTTCATGATTGCGGCCGGCGCCGGCATGGGTCTCAGCTTCACTCCGCTCTCGCACGGGCTTCTCAGCTCGGTGTCGGAAGAAGCGGCAGGTGAAGCGAGCGGTCTGAGCAACATGGCCCGCGAGCTGGGCGGCGTGTTCGGCATCGCCATCGGCGGCCTCGTTTTCGCTAGCGGCGGCACCATTGCCACTCCGGACGACTTCGGCCATCACCTAGTGCCAACCCTCTTCGTGTTCACCGCGATGCTCGCCGTCGGCTTTCTGCTCGTCGCCATCCTCGTGCGAGGCGCCCGGAAGGTGGCAGAGTCTCCGAGCGAACCCGGTTCTCCCGCTGGAGCAATATTTTATCGCCCAGGTGAGAGAAGAGAGAGGAGTGGCAGTGTATGAATAGCCTGCAAGCCGGAGTAATGAACAAAATGACGAAGTTGGTGCAGCACACGAACTCAAATTGCTTCTGCTGCGAAAAGCAGCGAGATCCGGACGAAATGGCCCACAAGTTTGTTAAACGAAAAGAATGTCGGGATCTGCAAGCTTTGTATTACCAAAACTTCACAGGAGGGCGAAACTCAATTGAAAATTCAATCTATTGTTAGGAGAAATGCAGCTCTACCGTTTTTTCAAGGTGAGAAGTGGTTAGTGTATACCGGACTGCTCGGCTTTTTACTTGCAGGCATATGCGCGATCTGGGTCATGCTGTACGGAGGGCCCGTAGCCCCTCATGGCGATATTTCAAAAGCATTTTCATTCAATGCCGCACTCGGAATATTTTTATTGTCCACAGCAGCCATTCTTCCGTTTTCTGGTCTGGGAACGAAAAGAAAGGCATTCATACGCTGGTCTTACATCGCGCTTGCTCTCTTTTCTTATGTAGCAGAGACCATGCAAAATTTTCGCGGGATGAACCCGCGGTTCGTCAAGGATGGCACACCTTTTGACGTAGCGATCGGTTCAATTTTTACGGTAGTGGCACTTCTCTTCATCTTATATTATGTATTCATTGCGATCGCATTTTTCCGCAAACAGGCTCATTCTCTACAGCCTAAGCTGGTACTTGGCATCCGCTATGCGATGATTGCGGTCATGTTATCGTTTGCGGCAGGCATTTGGATTTCAATCGAAGGAATCATCGGGAAACACGGAAGCATGATGTGGCTGCATGGTCTTGGTTTTCACGCACTACAAGTAGTACCTTTTGTTGCTTGGTTATCGGAACAAAAAAGACATGTACCCGCTGCCCGCCGATTTATCCATTTAACAGGTATCGCCTACTTGCTTGGATTAGTAGCAATCGGCTGGCAAACGTATCTCGGCCGCGCCGTTTTGGAAATGTCCGTATTTCCCATTCTCGCCGCCTGTTGTTTCTTGATCGCCTTCATTCCAGTCGTGTTACTACTGAGCAAAAAGGAAATTCGCCATACTTCCGTGATTCAGAACTAATTGATTATAAACTGCTCTGATTCCGATTCATCCGGATCATCATCATCAAACTCTTCTGACAATTCGAGCCAGCCGTCATCAAGCCGATCGCTTTAGATTTGGTTAAACGATAACGCGATAACCGGGGTTGCCTCCCTTGAAACAGATGTACATGGAGTGAAAATTATAGACGCTAAGATCGATCTATGAGTGACTCTGGAATGAACAAGCAGCTTATGGCATCGAATATAGAGGCCTATCGCCCACCTCGTATCAGGAGGGCATAGTCTAACGGTAAAGCGCATTATGGCTCGACTATTATAAGGAGGAATAAATCTTGACTGACAGAAAACCGGCAAAACGCTTGATCTATATCGGACTTCCGTTGATAGTGGTAATTCTGGTCGGAGCCGCGCTTATCACTTATTTTTGGCAGATGCGGCTTCAGAAGCCGCAAGAGATCAACATGGCTCACCATCAGATGTCGGCCGGCAGGACAGATATGGCGGGAATGGCCCACATGGAGCATATGGGAAGCATGGAGGTATTCTCTTCCGAAGATGGAGCGGTGTCTTGCGCCTCAATCACAGCCCAGGAATCATCGGAATCGACTCGCAAGTTCGATCTGACGGGAACTTGGACGAAATTGAGGCTGGACAACGGTAAAACCGTCGATGCCTTCACCTTAAACGGTACAACCCCGGGTCCCGAGCTTCGCGTGACGGAGGGTGATCGGGTTATCGTTACACTCCATAACAATGACATTGAGGACGGCATTACGATTCATTGGCACGGTATCGAGGTTCCGTGCTCTCAGGATGGTGTTGCGGGAGTAACGCAAGATACCGTGCGGCCGGGGGGACAGTTTACGTATACGTTTATCGCGACGACCCCGGGCACGTTCTGGTACCACTCCCACCAGATGAGCTCGATTCAGGTAAGCAAGGGGCTTCTGGGCGCGCTGATCGTCGAACCCAAGAAACGATTCGAGTCCGATACCTCAACATCAGAGGCGACGGCGCTCTATCAGCAGTTGGATTCTTCCATGTTGTTGAACGGAAGCACGAGAGGGCTGGCGGTCCCGGGCAAACCAGGCGAACATGTCAGGCTAAGGCTGATCAATTCGGGCAATGAAACGATGGAATTCAACGTCGATGGAGCTCCTTACCGGATCGTGGCGATGGATGGCCACGATTTGAATGAACCCGGGCTGCTTGAAGGAACAATTGTTCCGATAGGAGCGGGCCAGCGGTATGATCTGCTCATCACAGTTCCGGAGTCCGGCCAAGTCGTCGTTAGCGGCCCTGCTTCAAAGAGCTTGCCGATTACGATAGGCAGCGGAAGCCAGCCGCAGTATTCGGAAGGCGGAAAGCTGCTCTCGTTCGTCGATTACGGTACCCCACTACCTAACGATCGTGTCCTGCAAGTCAAGCCCGATCGGCATTTCGATCTTAAGCTCGGGCAAAACCTATTCGTTAAGTCGATAAACGGAAAATCCTTTCACGAAATTCCTCCGATGACCGTGCAGGAGGGAGATCAAGTTCTCATCACAGTCTCCAACGAAGGCGGAGGCGACCATCCCTTCCACTTGCACGGGCATACGTTCCGCGTATTAAGCCGGAACGGCGTTGCCTTGCAGGGCAGCCCGGTGTATCTGGATACGCTCCTAACGAAGGAGGGCGAGACCTACGAGCTGTACCTGGATGCCAACAATCCGGGTCTCTGGATGGTGCATTGCCACAATCTCAGGCATGCTTCGATGGGCATGAGCATGATGTTGAATTACGAAGGCGTGACGACGCCATATCGAGTGGGAACCAAATCAGGAAATCTTCCCGATCTATAAGTAGTGAGCCATCACAAAGAAGCTCAAACTCGTGACGAAAGAAACGAAGACATCCATTAATTGCCGAATCGACATCATCTCGGCAGCATTTTTAACCATATATGTTCTTGTCATAAACGTAAGATAAGAACATATATGGTTAACCGTAACTGATATGTGTTATCAATTACGCACATTGCCTGAGATGGAGGGAGCGAAGTATGATACGGTTCAACGAAATTCACTGGTAATACATATGTTCATACTTAAATTATGTATAATAAAGGTAGGAAAAAATGAAGTGTTTATGATGGAGATTGTATTATGACAAAAAACGACTCTACCAATTTCGTTTTACATGCAAAAAGTGACCAGTTATACTGGGATGGAATTGGTCAACAGTCCATAAAAACATTCTCAAATGGTAAAGCCCATTATAAGACTAATAAAGGCTTTTTTGCCGTTGAAGAGAGTAGATACCTACTCCTCAATGAAGGTTCATACACAATTTCAATTGATGAAATTGAGCATGTGGAGTCTTTTTGTGTTTTCTTTAAAGACGGGTTTGCAGCCGAAGTCTTTCATTCTTTCAAAAAAACAAATGATTGTCTTCTAAGCGATCCGTTTAAGGATACAAGTCCTATTGGCTTTTTTGAAAAAACCTACCATAAAAATAATACTCTATCCTCTCAACTAGAAACTTTTAAACAGATATTCCCTAGTCTTGAAATTGATTCGGTTGGTTATGAGGAACAATTTCATAAGATTATGCATTCTATTTTAAATGAACACTTTAATACATACAAAGAAATTGAATCATTAAATGCAATTCGTCGTTCTACACGTGAGGAGTTATATAGAAGGGTAAGTATAGGACATGATTATATTAGATCATATTTCGATAAATCTTTAAAACTAGATGAAGTTGCTAGGGTTGCTTGTTTGTCACCTAACCATTTATTAAGAACTTACTCCCAAATATACGGTAGAACACCCCATCAGCATATTTCAGAATTTAGAATACAAAAAGCAAAGCAACTATTATCAGAAATAGATAATAGTATGACCGATATAACCTTTAAACTTGGATTTCAAAACCCTGTATCCTTTAGCAAAATGTTTAAGCAACATGTTGGTATATCTCCTAAAGAATATCGAAAACAGGTGATATTGGATAAGAAATATTAGGGGGAATTATTTATTCTTATATTGATAAGATATTTGAAAGGAGAAATTGTATTATGGAAACTAAAATGATTCAGAAAGTCGGACAAATTGGTGTGCCAGTTAAAGACTTAAATAGAGCACTTGATTTTTATAAAGAGACACTAGGTCTCTCTCTATTATTTAACACGGATGGTATGGCATTCTTTGAATGCGATGGGTTGCGGCTCATGTTAACACTTCCAGATAAAGAGGAGTTCGCCCAATCAAGTTCAGTTATTTATTTTCAGGTAAAGAATATTGAAGATACTTATGAACGTTTAGTCGGTAAAGAAGTTACTTTTATCGACGAACCACATGTTGTAGCGAAAATGGGACAAACAGAAACATGGATGGTATTTTTTAAAGATACAGAAGATAACACTCATGCATTAATGAGTGAAGTCCAAGTTTAAGAAAACCAAAAGGAGACCGTCTAAACAACATGGACGGTCTTGTCTGAGTCTGTAAAATAGTCCCCACCTAGCGATCAGATGGAGACTATTTTACACTTACTTGGCGAAACCCTTCTGCTTTGCGCCAATGGCGGTCGCACCTATCCGAAGCCCGGACCGCCGCTGTTGTGCCGACCACGGTGGCGAGTTAGTCCGTGTGTGCGACTGCGCTTATTTCAATCAATTGCTCAGGGGATGCAAGATATGTCACGCCGATGAGACTGCCAGCCGGCCGGTGTTGTCCCACGTATTCCTTGAACAGCCGGATGACCGGCTCGGAATGTTCTTGAGCGTTTGTCAAATAGATCTCCACATAAGCGAGGTTCGATCTCGTGACATCAAATCCCGCCAGCACGCGATCAAGATTTTCCAGCGTTTGCCGGGTCTGTGCCTCGATATCGCCTTCGCCAACGAACGTGCCCTCCGTGTCGTGGGAGAATTGTCCCGAAATGTAGATAGTTCCGTTTACGGAGTAACCCTGGGTGATGCCGTGATCCCAAAGACTGTGATTATAGCTTTTGACATTCGTCATTTTTTTCTCTCCTTTACTTAAAGTAAAGTTAGTATAGAATGAAAGAATATAAAAGAACAGTACGCACTTTATTGATAGGTACTATCAAAAAGGATAGTGTAAAGTAGAGATACCAGGTTTTATCTCAGGCAATAATTTATGATTTTAATTACGCATTTTGTTCACTCTCCTGATGATTTAACCCTAAAAACATTGTGATTAAGTTCATTTCTTTTGTGAGAAGTACTTTTCCAAGCGCATGTTTTATGCTTGACGTAATGAAACGTAATAGTTATTATAGATCTGTAAAGTCCTTAATTGAGGTGATGTTGAATGAAGTACTCCAAGGCTACCGATTATGCCCTCCATACGATGCTCTTTCTTACTGCGGCGACGCCCCAAAAACCAATAGGTGTACAGCAGTTGGCGGAGCGACAAAGTGTCTCTCCAACCTATTTGTCCAAAATACTGACCAAGTTGGTGAAGGCGGGCATGATTGAATCGATAACGGGGGTGAATGGCGGCTATCGACTCAAACGAAATTGGGAAAATATTTCGTTCCTAGATATTATTCATGCGATTGAAGGTTCGGCTTCCTTGTTCGATTGCAGTTTCGAACATGGACCAGGATGCCCGATTCAAAAGGTGGTGTTATCGGCAGAAGAGAAGATGGAAGAACAGTTGAGAAATCAGAAAATGTCGGATCTTGTGCGGGAACATAATATAGTCATATGACACTTCTTTTTTTTTAAGCCAATTAGTGACAACAAGTGTCTTTAAAATCTACAATATCGATTTATAACTAACCGGGGTGGCTGTCCTACATGAACCGCAATTTGGATCAAGAAGCGGCCGTGCCGCCGGATGTGTCTGCCGATCGCATCATGAAACTTGTGATGGACCCAAAGGCGTACCTTGGCGAACAGCCGATCTTTCTGGATTATGAAGGACGAGAGTGACCCTGGCAAACGAGAAGGAGAGGAGACTATGAATATGAAAGCAATTGCGCTTGGACAATACGAGGGAGCGAAATATCATCCTTTTACGAATATTGATCACGAATTACAAACCATATTTGAACCTATGGACGTTGAATGTACGGATGATTATGCCGTGCTTCAGGAGGATAAGCTGGAGGGCTATGATCTGTTCATATCGTACACGGATTTTTCGGATCTGGAGATACCCGAAGATCAGGTACAAGCGCTCATATCCTATGTGAGAAACGGCGGGGGGCTGCTAGCTATCCACAACGGCATCTCGCTGCAGCAAAGCCAAGAGCTGGAAAAGTTAATCGGCGGCAGGGTTACGGGACATCCGGAATATACGTCACTGCCAATTCGATATAATCATGGGAGTCACCCAATTGTGGAGAACTTAAGCGATTTCACGGTAGATGAAGAACCGTTTCGGTTCGAGCTGAGTCCGCATGAATCGGCGGTTATACTTGCCGAATATGTGCATGATGACCAGCGGTGGCCTGCTGCGTGGGCACATACATATGGCTCTGGTCGCGTGGTATATCTGATGCCAGGACATCATCTTCCATCTTTCCAGGTGGAATCCGTGCGTAAGCTGATTCGGAATAGCGGAATGTGGGCTGCCCGGGGTGCGAAGAGTGAGTGATTCGACATCCTAATTTTAGGATAACGTGCATCGCTATTAACGGCGGTATTTTTTTAGTGCGCTACGTATGGCGATTAACTAGGTGGCGAAATCCGCAATTTAACCCATACGTAGCTTGTTATCAAAAGGAGAGTGAGAAGATGGATGTATTCAAAAGCCAGTATGATTTGATTAAGCGTACAAGGGAATCATTATTTCGTTACTGCGAAACTATGTCCCCCACAGATTATGTTAAAGAAGTTGAAGCCCTAGGCGGAGTTTCTATTCGCAGTCTGCATGTTCATGTAACTGATTGTTATCGGGTATGGTTGGGGAGTCGTGGCCTTGGCAAATCACTTCCAAAATTAAAACCAGAATCCGTTGACAATGTGCAGAAAATGCGTGAAGTTTTTAAGAAAACAGATGACCTGGTTTATGAATTTCTAAATGAATTTAAAAACAAATGGGATCCTGCCGTTGAAGCATCCTGGCAGAGTGGCAGCGTAGAGTTAACCGAATTATGGCTATTTACGCACACCATCACGCACGAATTTCATCATAGAGGACAAATTGTAAAAATAGGCAGGCAACTCGGGTATATCCCACCGAAAATGAACCTCGCTAAACCTTAGTGATTTCATGGAGTACTTTCGGAAATGAAATCGAAATAAAATATTACTTTTAAGATGCCCGATTCAAAAGGTGGTGTTATCGGCAGAAGAAGAGATGGAAGAACAGTCGAGAAATCAGAAAATGACTGATCTTGTGTGAGAACTGAATATAGTTACATAACAAGCAATTCTTTTTTTAACTAATTAAAGACAACTAGTATCTTTAAAGTCTATAATATTGGATTATTACGAGGAGAGTGGAGAATATGCAAGCAGCGACGCCAGAAGCACAGCATAATGCGGTGCAAAAATATAAAGTTATTCCGATCATGGTTTCCTTACTATTAAGCGGTTTTATTGGGATGTTTAACGAGACGGCTTTAAACGTAGTGCTCAGCGATTTAATCAACCAGTTTCATATCACCGCCGCAACGGCCCAATGGCTGACGACGGGTTACTTACTGACCCTCGGCATATTGGTTCCGGTATCCGGGTTGTTTCTCCAATGGTTTTCAACCAGACAATTGTTCACGGCTTCGCTCCTATTTGCTTTACTCGGCACAGCGGTGGCGACCGCGGCCCAGGGATTTGAGTTGCTCATGATTGCACGGGTTATTCAAGCTGCGGGCGTAGCGCTCATCCTGCCGCTGATGTTTTACACAGTGATGGTCATTGTTCCACCTGAGAGGAGGGGGACGACCTACGGGTTGATCGGGCTTGTTCTTGTGGTTGCTCCTGCTGTCGGACCAACCCTTTCCGGTCTGTTGATCGAGCAGCTTAGCTGGAACTGGATTTTCGGATTGTCTCTTCCCGTATTGGCGTTTTCTCTTCTGTTTGGAATGCGATATATGCAAAATATATCGACGATTACTAAGCCGAAAATAGATATCTATTCGCTTATCCTATCCACGCTTGGCTTCGGCGGAATTGTATTTGCTTTTAGTAGCGCCGGGGAAGGGGAAGGAGGACTAGGATCACCCAAGGTCGTGATTCCGTTGATTGTCGGCATATTGGCGCTATTGATATTTGCGGTACGGCAATTGCGAATGAAGCAGCCTATGATGGATTTGAGGGCATTCAAACAGCCTATGTTTACGGTTGGCACTGTTATGCTTATGATTGCCGTAATGGTGATGATGGCAGCCATGATTATGTTGCCCTTGTATTTGATCAGAGGCCTCGGCCTTAACGCTTTTTCGGCCGGACTTGTTTTGTTGACCGGGGGGGTTGTGAATGCGATCATGCAACCGATTATGGGCAGAGTATTCGATAAATTTGGGCCGAGATGGGTTGTTCCCGCTGGTATGGCCTTGATATCCGTAGTGCTCTGGTTTCTCTCAGGAGTTACGACAACGACGGCCATAACCCAAATCATTGTGCTTCATACCTTCTTGATGATCGGGATCTCCATGGTCTGGATGCCTTCACAGGCGAATGCTCTGAACCAATTGCCTCCTTCACTTTACCCGCACGGTAGCGCAATTATGAATACGGTCCAACAGGTGGCGGGTGCGATCGGCACAGCGGTTGCGGTAAGTATCATGTCTGTGGGCATGAGCAGCTTTCTGAAGCAAACGGCAGACCAGGCGGACCCAACTAACGCCGCGCTTGCTTTGACAGCAGGTATACAACATGTTTTTGATATTGCTATTGTTGTTGCGATTGTAGGTTTCGTCTTCTCTCTTTTCATGAAGCGTGTTCACATATCGGAGCAGAAATAATCCTCAATATTTGAAATTTGAAAATCAACCAGCGCGGCCAGCAGTTTAGCGGCACGGAACCGATCACGTACAGAAATGTCACCTTCATAAATGATGACACATTATTGTATTACATTTTATTGTAGTCGATCATATGATATAAAAAACCTCCGAGATCCCTGGTAAGGGAATCCCGGAGGTTTGTGTATTTGGAGAGGTTTTTATAGATCGTCAAAACCGTTGTCGTCGCCAACTTTGCCGTAGTTACGGGATTTAGCTTCGAAGAAGTCGGTCTTCGTCGCGTTAAGGGCTTCATCGGAGAAAGGCTTGATCCATGGCATGCAGTTAACGTCCACACCTTCGTAAGCTTTTTCCAGACCCATCATGGTGATGCGACGGTTCGCGATGTACTTGATGTAATCGCCCAATTCGTTCAGATCGATGCCGCGCACATTGCTGAGCGTGTAGTGGGCCCAATTGGTTTCGAGCTCGACGGCACGGTCAATGGTGCGGTACAGGTAGTCGATGTTCTCTTTGGAGTTCAGCTCAGGGAAATCCTTGAGCAGCTGCTTGAACACTTCGGCGAAGAAGTAGCAGTGCTGGTTCTCATCACGCTGAATATAGGAGATCATCTGGCTGGTTGCCATCATCTTCTGGTCACGGGCCAGGTTGTAGAAGAAGGCAAACGTACTGTAGAAGAAGATTCCTTCTAGGATCAGGTCCGCGACCATCGCTTCGAAGAAGGATTGCGGCGATGGATTGTCACGGAAGTTCTGATAAATGTTCGAGATGAACTGGTTGCGTTCCAGAAGTACCGGGTCATGTTTCCAGTATTCGAAGATGTCCTTCTGCTCTTGCTCCGATACGATGGAGGATAGCACGTAGGAATAGGATTGGTTGTGAACCACCTCTTGCTGACCGATGATGGCCGAGATGGCTTCGAGCGACGAATCGGTGAAGTAACGCTTCACGTCGCCGACAAACATCGTCTGCATGGAATCCAGAACAGCGAGCAGGGAGATGTTGATCTTGAAGGTGCGCTGCTCTTCAGGGTCCAGGCGCGGGAACTGCTGCGCATCCTTGGACATCGGAATCTCGTCCGCGATCCAGTGGTTCAGCAGCAGGACTTTGTACAGCTTATACATATGAGGCATCCGAATGTCGTTCCAGTTCAAGATCCCGGAGCATTCACCTTCAATGACGCGAGTGGAGCGGTTGGGTGCTTCGGTATTAAATATCTTTTGCATTTGCATGCCGATTTTCTCTCCTTGTATATCATAGTAGGGCGGAAGGTTGAAGGGACCTGCTTGCCTATTCGAGGGACGGGTATCCACTCTCCAGCCGCTGTTGTCCGCCCTTTGCTTGAATGTATTTTTAAGGTTGCAAAGGGCTCCCAAAGGCGGACGTAAACTCTTCCGATTGGATACCCTTACCCTTGTAGCCTTTTATTAGAAAGCATATTCACTCCTGCTCAGCGGGAACACCCGCATGCAGCCGTTCGTTGCTTGTAGTGAACCAAGCTTCCAGCGATTCCCAAGGGGAGAGCGATCCCAGCAGGTAGTAACTCACCAATCGCACGAAGTAACTCAATGGTCCCTATTCCCAAAGGGAGAGCGATCCCAGCAGGCAGTAACTCACCAATCGCACGCAGTAACTCAATGGTCTGGTCCCTGCGCCGCATGAGAAGCGATTCCCAAGGGGAGAGCGATTCCAGCAGGCAGTAACTCACCAATCGCACGCAGTAACTCAATGGTCTGGTCCCTGCGCCGCATGAGAAGCGATTCCCAAGGGGAGAGCGATCCCAGCAGGCGGTAACTCACTAATCGCACGAAGTAACTCAATGGTCCCTGCGCCGCATGAGAAGCGATTCCCAAGGGGAGAGCGATCCCAGCAGGCAGTAACTCACCAATCGCACGCAGTAACTCATTAGCTTCCGCACTAAATTCCAGCGTTCCCGAAGGGAGAAAGCGCTCCTAGCCACTAAAGTAACGTAGAAGCGCCTCATTCAGAACCTAAGCACCTTGCGGGTGTCCAGAGGGCAGAGCCCTTGGGGCCCTCCCTTGGAAGGGAGGGTTTGGGTGGGTTCGAAATTAAAGGTTAGCTTGCACACGATTCGCACTCTTCAATCGTCAGCGCACGGCTGCGTACATAATAAGTGGACTTGATGCCGGCTTTCCAGGCATGCAGGTGCAGCTCCAGGAATTCCGAAGCCCGGATATCAGGGCGGACATACAGGTTAAAGCTTTGCGCTTGGTCAACGTGACGCTGACGGGCGGCAGCCATTTTGATGGACCAATGCTGGTCGATCAAGAAAGCCGTTTTATAGTACCAGATCGTTTTTTCGGACAGATCCGGAGCCGGGTTAGCCACTTTGTAAGTGGTTTTTTCTTCATAAGACAGAAGTTCGTACAATGGATCGATGCTCGCTGTGGAACCCGCGATGATCGATGTGGAGCCGTTCGGCGCGATAGCAAACAGCCATGCGTTACGGACCCCGCTTTCTTGTACTTCTTGCTGCAATTCGCGCCATTGTTCGGTGGTTACGAACTTGCCTTCATGCTCGCCGTCGGTGTAACCGCGGAACGTGAAGTACTCGCCGCTCTCCCAGTCGGAGCCTTTGAATTTCGGATAGTGGCCTTTTTCCTTGGCCAACTCCATGCTGGATTTAACGAGCAGGTAGTTGATGTGCTCATACAGGTTGTCGTTATATGCAACGGCTTCGTCGGATTCCCAGCGGATGCCTTCCAGCGCCAGCAAGTGATGCAGACCGAAGGTGCCGAGACCGACCGCACGGTATTGGCTGTTGGTATATTGAGCTTGCAGAACTTCAATATTGTTAATGTCGATAACGTTATCCAGCATGCGAACCTGGATCGGAACGAGACGCTCCAGCACACCAGCAGGTACAGCACGAGCCAAGTGGATGGAGTTCAGGTTGCAGACAACGAAATCGCCAGGGATTTTGGAAATTACGATCCGGGTTTGGCCGTCTTTCGTAACCAGTTCCTCTTGCTCAACAACTGTCGGAGATTGGTTCTGCATGATCTCGGTGCACAGGTTGGAAGAGTAGATCATGCCATGCGCAGAGTTCGGGTTCGCACGGTTGACCGTGTCGCGGTAGAACATGTACGGTGTACCCGTTTCAAGCTGGGATTTCATGATGCGCTTCATAATGTCGATAGCCTGTACCGTAATGCGCGGCAGCAGCGGGCTCGCCACGGCTTCAGCATACTTTTGACGGAATTCGCCTTCGCCTTGTCCTTGATCATAGAAGTCTTCCAGGCCCAGCGGACGGCCGTTCTCGTCTTTCCAGCCCATGATTTTCTTCACTTCATGTGGACAGAAGAGGCTCCACTCTTCACGTGCTTCTACAGCTTCCATGAACAGGTCAGGCAGACATACGCCGTGGAACACGTCATGTGCTCTCATGCGCTCGTCACCGTTGTTCAGCTTCAGATCCAGGAAGGACAGAATGTCTTTGTGGAACACATCCAGGTAAACCGCGATAGCGCCTTTACGAGTTCCCAATTGGTCAACGCTAACAGCGGTGTTGTTCAACTGGCGAATCCAAGGGATAACGCCGGAGCTGGTGTTTTTGTGACCGCGAATGTCAGAGCCGCGTGCACGAACTTTACCGAGGTAAACCCCGATGCCGCCGCCCATTTTGCTGAGACGGGCGATATCCGTATTGGAATCGAAGATTCCTTCCAGGGAGTCGTCCACGGTATCGATGAAGCAGCTGGAAAGCTGGCCGGCTACTTTTTTACCTGCGTTAGACATGGTCGGCGTAGCGGCCGTCATATACAGGTTACTCATGGCCCAGTAGGCTTCTTTGACAAGGTCAAGACGCTTGTCAGCTGGCTCGTTGTGCATGAGGAACATCGCGATGACCATGTACCGTTCTTGCGGAAGTTCCATGACGCGACCGTCAAAGTCGTTTGCCAGGTAACGCTCAGCCAGTGTCAACAGCCCGATGTAATCAAACAGCAGGTCGCGGCTTGGATCGATGCATTCGCCGAGTTCTTCGATTTGTTCTTTGGTGTAGCTGGTCAGAAGATCCTCGCGATAAATGCCTTTCTGTACAAGCTCTGTAATGAGCGGGTAGAAGGCACCGTATGGTTCTTCCGGGTATGCTTTGTATCGGCGGTTGGTGGCCGCTTTTTTATATAAAGAGGTCAGAAACGAACGCGCAGCTGCAAACTTCCAATCCGGCTCCTCTTTGGTTACAAGCTCAAGGGCGGACATCGTGAAGGCGTTGCTGATTTCTTCGCCGGTAACTTGCTCACCGCGCAATTTGGCATTGACGCCGCGAAGCAGGCGCTCTTTATCGAGCATGTCCAATCCTTTTAGAGTCCGGTCGGCATAGACGGAGAGACGAATTTCATCAAAGGCGAGCTGACGGTTGTTCGGTTTAACTACGAGCTGGGGCATGAATAAATTCCTCGCTTTCTTCGGGGGAAATATGAAAAAGGACATCAAAAAAACATTTTCTAAAACCCGCGGGCAGGCTTGAAAATGTCCGTGCGCTGTGATTCGAAAATGACGTTTGCCATAAGCCCATGAATGGGCATGATGTTATGTACAGACGCAAGCTTAACGAACACTTACCTAAAACCCCGTAGGTTGGTGTCTGCTGCATATAGGCAGGTCTCCTGACTTGAGCTACTTTCCTCAGCATTGCCTCCCCTGAGACCTTGATCCGGTTCCTCGGTGGCATATGTCGTATGTGGATGGCTGATAGATCATAAACAGCCTTAGGCCCTTACAGTGGCGGGACCGTGATGGATTTACACCATGCTTCCCTATTAAGCCGGACTGCCTTATAGGTTGATCCGGCACCTACATACACTATATTTGGTTGTTGTTAATCTAATTTAACCCAATATATTGTGTTTGTAAACTATATTCTTAAAATTGAACGCAAAAAGAATTATAGCAAACGAGCGGACATTGTGCCAGTTAAGAAACTGCCAAAAGGCCATAACATTTCCTGAATTGTGACCAAATGCGACCTTTTCTGCGCAGATACCACGTATATTATCGTTTTGACAAAATAGGATATATTCGTACGGAGAAACGAGGAAGATACACCATATCTTGTATGAAGTTACAGACAGACGGACTTTGATATGGAGGGTCAGAATTGATATGATAACTGTATCCGGGAGTTTAACGCATTCGGAAGCATTCCATATTAATGAGATGCAACGAGGGAGGTATTCAAGATGGCTATAGCGGAGGTAACGGTGATTCCGATCGGAACCGCAACAACGAGCTTGAGTTCTTATGTTGCCGAGATGCAGCGTATATTGAAACAACAGGATGGAATATCCTATGAGCTAACTTCGATGAGCACCATCATCGAGGGAGAGCTTAACATGATCTGGCGGGCGATTGAGGCTTTGCATGAAGCGCCTTTTCTGTCCGGTGCGAAGCGCGTATCGACTTCCGTGAAGATCGACGACCGCAGGGATCAAGTCTCCTCGAGCAAACAGAAGATCCAGTCCGTGCAGGAGAAATTAGGCGGGTAATGCCGCCAGTTACGGAGGATATTTCCGTAAGAATAGGACTTGCATTTTGCTGCTGAAGTATTATAATAATTTTTGTTGTTTCGTGAGGAATATCATCGAACCACATTTGCTGGTGTAGCTCAGGGGTAGAGCAACGCACTCGTAATGCGTAGGTCGGGGGTTCAATTCCCTTCACCAGCATCTTTACAAAGTCAATAATGGCGCGGTTTTCCGAGTTTTTTCGGAATCGCGCCATTTTAGTTTAATAACCTACACTTCTAACATTTTTCTAACCTTTAGTCGAGTAAAGTGGGTTTTTAGTCCTCGATTTGGTTCCCTAAGATTGAGTCACCGATTGTATTAAAAACAGCTTCTTGTAAGTTGGGTAGTACGTGGGAATACGTATCTAAGGTTACATTAATAGAAGAATGGCCTAGACGTTCCTGAACGATTTTATGGTGTATACCTGCTTTTAGAAGAAGTGTAGCGTGGGTATGGCGGAGATTATGAAATCGAATCCTCGGAAATTCCGGGTGTTCCTTAATAATGCTGTCAAGAATGCTATAAAACAAATAAATTCTACACAGATTAGGGTTTGGTCGTTCAAACAAGCGTGGGCACCCCTCTTGGACCGCGAAACCTCATGAGGAATTACTACTCTCTATCCGCTGTTTTTCAAAATGGTCATGAAGCATTTGTACAGTGTTTGCAAACAGAGCGATTGATCGAATGCTGCTATCATTTTTTGTATCATCAAAGTCATGTCCAACCTCAGCAATTGTATATGCCTGTCTTACAGATATGCTTCTGATGTTTAAGTCTGCATCAATACGTCTTAAAGCAAGGATCTCACTCTGCCTCATGCCGGTAGATGCCGCGAGCTCGAAAGCGACGTAATACTGATTATGAGCTGCTGTATCCAAGAAAATTTTTAGTTGTTTTTCATTCCACACTTCAAACTTTGCCTTTTTCCCTTGGGGAAGATCGACTGATCTTGCTACGTTTTGGACTATCTCACCCCAGGTCACGGCTCGATCTAAAGCGTCCATGATGATTACATGGGCCTTTTTAATGGATCCGACTGCTAATTTGGTAATAACGTTCTATGATAAAAATCGTGGAAGTGCTTGGGTTTTAATTTTGTCATCTGCACCTTTCACTAGCTTAAGCTAGTGGGGTTCTTTTTTGTCTCCAAGAAGTATATTCGCCCTGACATTCCATGAAATTTTGAATACTTTGTATCGTACTAAAAAAGGGGAGGGGACAACATGAGCGAAGTCGGTTATGAAAGAACTGGGGGATACGGAGTTAATAATTCAGTCGGGGCAATTCTTGTTCTCTTTATTTTGTTGGTAATCATTACAAGTGCCTTCGTATAAGACTCCCCGAATAACAAAGACCCTACCTGCAAATCCTGGTGGGGTTCTTTCACATAAACGAAATTTTAATTAATAGTTGAGTTCCGTTAATACTGGCGTTCGCAACATCCCCGATTTGAACCAGTTTCTATATTTCACCCGCCCCTGGATCATCGGGTTCAAATAAACGAATTTTTTATCCTCACCTGTGACAAGGAATTGACTCTTCGAATAAAACTCTTTCCTGGTTGCCTTTGTAACATATTCGACAATCCCAGCCGACCGAAGACCACCAGACTCATTCTGAACCGCGGCAAGTAATCCGAATTCGTTTTTTCGATACCCGGTTATGATCACGTTAGTATACGACCAATTAATAACCTTCTGCCAGGCTGGTGATCGGCTGCTTACATATAGACTATTCTTTCGTTTGCCGACCATCCCTTCAAGTTTTCGGTTCACCATCTGTTCAAATAAAGCTTCGCCTGCGCCTTCCACGAAGGGAATGACGCCAAATTGCTGATTTGGCATTTTTATGCCGGCAAGGATCTCTTTGCGCTGCAGCAGTGGCATCTTCCGAAGGTCTTGCCCTTTGTATTGCAATATGTCGAACACAACAAACGTAACTGGAGAAGATATGGTCAGCTGCTTGATGCATTGGTCCTTACTTGCTTTAAACCTGACCATAACTTCCTCAAAGTCCACGCCGTCGGGACCGGCACATGCTACTTCACCATCCAGAAGGATGTCATCATCAAACGGAACCAAGAGTTCAGGGTATTGTTGTGTACATTCCGTCTCATGACGAGTATAAAGCCGGATCTGGCCGGACTGTTGGGAAAACAGGAGCCTGTGCCCGTCAATCTTTGGTTCGAATATATAGTGCGAATCTGAGAAAGGCTGTTGCGAGTAGCATCGGTTCAATAAACATGAAAAACACCTCGAAATAATTATAACGTTCAAGGATATGCTGATCAGGCGGTAAGTTATGTCATAACAGATAGCGGCGCTGATTTTTGGGCTCAATACTTAAGTATAACGAAATAGGATATCCCTAAATAAAACGCCTATTTTTTATCTGGAATGGTTCCGGTTTGTTTGATACAAGTTATTCGTCCACCCCCATGGTGTGCATTTGACATATAGATATGACTATACACACAGTTATAAAGTCTAAGAGAAGGTGGCGAAAATGAAGGGTGGCTGCTAAACGAAAGTATAAATGTTTAAAGGCAAAAAGAAAGTACAAATGTTTAAAGGCAAAAAGAAAATACAAATGTACCAAAAGAATTAAAAAAACAGTTTTTCTTAAGAAACTCCTTTGTAAAAGGTGCATATCAAAGTGGTGTTTATTAAATAGAAGAAAGCAAAATCTTCAAGCTCTAATTAACCAGAAAGCCTTACAAGCTGCAATACAGGAAGCTAAATCCAAAATGAAAGCTGAGTTAGCTAAATTGTGTGAAATGCAGAAATCCCTAAGCCAGCCAGGTATTCAAGAGATTTCAGGTCCGCAAGGCCCACAAGGACCACAAGGAGAAAGAGGGCTTGATGGATCACAAGGTCCTCAAGGACCGCCAGGGCAACAAGGACCACAAGGAGAAAGAGGGCTTGATGGATCACAGGGTCCTCAAGGACCGCCAGGGCAACAAGGACCACAAGGAGAAAGAGGGCTTGATGGATCACAAGGTCCTCAAGGCCCACAAGGACCACAAGGCCCTCCTGGAGAAGTAGTCATTCCTGAAGTTGCTGTCACTACTGCAATTAACCGTTATTTTTATGAACCAGAAACAGATCTGGATCTAACTATGTCAGCTATGATTCCAGCCGGTCAATTCACGAACGATATGGGAGCCCCCGTGGTGGAATTCTCGGCCCTTGGCCCAAACAGCTTTAACAATCTTTATATAAATGGAATTCTTCAGCTCAGTAACTCGTACGATGTAAATTCGCTCTGCTTATTTTTTCCAGCCCAAAGTAGCACAATCTATGCAGGTACTCCGATCGTTTTAGAAACAGTAGAGTTAACGGCTAATGTTATTGTCTAACAATTTTTGGTAATATGCCTGCGCAATCTCTGAACTCTTGCATTAAATGTATAAGAGGATCAGGCATGCTTTCAAAGATTTCAGCTTGAGTTTCAGCATGATCCTCAACAAAGAAGGGAGGCGATGAAAATGCCAATAGTACCACCGTATCAAAACAGTAGAAGATTCACTTCTACAGTTGGTGCTGGAACGGGAACAGGAGCAACATTCGCAATTGCAGCCACAGCGTTTACTAATGATGCAGGAACAGCTGCCACTGTATTTCCGAGTACGTTCAACTATTACAACCTTTATGTGAATGGTATAATGCAAACGGCTGATGTTTCTTCTGTTACAACAACGACGATTACCATCCCTGGCGGAGATGCGTTAGATCCCGGAACACCTCTTATAGTTCAATTCGTTGTCTCTTAAATGTTGGTATATTTGCTCTTATCCAAAAGCCCTGCTCTGTTTTTAAAGGAGCAGGGCTTTTTCTAAATACAAAAGGGGATGATCTTCCCAGATAGTGCTTTCTGAAACAAAATGCACTATTACATTGTGGCTGTTCGATGAGTATGAAGATAGAGTTAACAGGTATTATCGTACTGATCCACTCGTTCAGACGAGAAATCAAATTGTCTTTAGCTGAAGGTGAAAAGCAATGGATAAAGATTGATAAAGTTGTTTCTGATCACTAGAAAATTGCCCGCTAGCATTTAGCTGACGGGCCTCAGTCTTCTAACAGAACTTCTAACAAATCTTCTAACGGCCAAGAAATACTTCAAGAACCTTAAACGGATCCAGGTCAAGAATGCTATAGTAATCCTCATGAGGTTTCGCGGTCCAAGAGGGGTACCCAAGATTGTTTGTACGACTAAACCCGAATCTGTGTAGAATTTATTTGTTTCTTTCTCTATCCGCTGTTTTTCAAAATGGTCTCGGAGCATTTGTACTGTGTTAGCAAATAGAGCTATTGATCGAATGCTGCTATCATTTTTTGTATCATCAAAGTCATGTCCAACCTCAGCAATTGTATATGCCTGTCTTACAGATATGCTCCTGATGTTTAGGTCTACATCAATTCGTCTTAAAGCAAGGATCTCACTGTGCCTCATGCCGGTAAACGCCGCGAGCTCGAAAGCCACATAATGGCGAAGCAGCTCGCCGTATTGATCAGGAGAATCTACATGCCGATAAGACGGCTAACGCCACGATTCTGATCGAAAAGCAACGTTGGGCATATCAGAGATATCAGTTTTATACTCATCAGCTTCGGAGAGCATTCAGCTTGAAAGGGAAATAAATACAGCGGCTAACTGAGATGTCAAAACCCCAGTTTGCCGCTATTTTAATTTTAAAGGTTCTATCCTTTATTTTACCTAGCAGACATGGCATCTGCTTTGGTTTCTTGAACCGTGCCATATGGATGCTCTGGAGGAGCATAGATCACGTATACTTTTAGTGGTACATTCCCCATATTGGTTACATTGTGCCATTTTCCAGCCGGTATCATGATTGCATAGTCATCATAGGCCATTTCTTGAAAATCCAAGTTATCTTTACTATCACCCATTTGAACAAGTCCTTTACCTTGTTCAATTCGTATGAATTGATCAGTTGTAGGATGAACTTCTAAACCAATGTCATCTCCAACATTAATGCTCATTAGTGTCACTTGAAAGTGCTTTCCTGTCCATAAGGCGGTTCGGTAAGTATTGTTTTGTTTAGCTGCTTGATCAATATTCAACACAAGAGGCCTTTGTCCATAATCAGTTAATTTCATATTTTCATCATAACGATGCCAATTGTTGTTCCAACTCGAATAACGAAAATTCAAATTATCGCTCCAATTTTGGTTATTCCAGTAGTTATGCGCAGGATTATACCCTTGGTAAGGGTGGCATGGATAACGGTACATATTCAATCTCCTCTTCATGGTTTCGTAATTTTCTATCTATCCTATGCAGTAGCCTATATAGAGGAGACAACAATGGGCTGGAGCCTATGGCTTATAACAATATTATCGACCATTTTTTGGAAATGACATTTTTTCCTTTAAAACGGCTCTTAACAAGATATCTGGTCGCTGGGATGAAGGAGCGCTTTTCCTGGTTATTGGAAGAGTCATCCAGGGTATCCCCCGGCCAAGGAGGATATGAAAATCGAAGGAAAAAAGCAATTATTGTTAAACTTTCTTGTCTATTAGCCTAATAACGTTTATTAGCGTATCAGCATATTAATAAAAATCGCCCGCCAGCTTTTAGTCGGCGAGCTGTAGTCTTCTACCAGAACTTCTACCAAATTTTCTACCCAAATCAGGAACCATTGATCATCTCAGCAGAAGTCATTCAAAAATATCTGGAAGATGAAATCATCATAAAAGCAAGCAGGTAGCGCTTCAAGCGCCGGGAATCATTCCGGCGCTTGCGCATGTCTAACTATTGTAAGAAATCTTTCTTGTTCAGCGCATGATCGACGATACGAATTTCGCTGATCCATCCGTTAAATACGCCGTCCAGCTTATTGGCATATTGGCTCGCGCCGATGATCCACGGTTTGCCGGTCGTGGCGATGCCCTGCAGCTTTGTGTCGGGATTGCGCAGTACTTCTACGCCGTCGATATACATCTTTGTCGATTGCCCGTCGTTGACCAGCGCGATATGGTGCCAGCTGTCGTCCATTTCCCACGACCAACTCGTTTGCTCGCTTCTGTAATTGAGCGGGAAGGACGCCCATTGAATTTCCCGTAAGCTTGACACAGCCAACGTTGCTAGCGGAGCGTCGGCGTCACCTTCTTTCTTGCCGACGTCTTGTCCGGTGCCGTACCGGCCCAGAATGCCCATCCAGGAATGCTTGTCGGCGTCAAAGTCAGGCCCGAGCTTCACGACCGCTTCAATCGTATATCCGTTCGGGAATGTCAGTGCATTGATAGGCGCTTGATCGGATGTTTTCAAATACGAGCCTTTCTTTTGCGACTTGTTGTTGAAAAAGCGAATGCCCGAATTGCTTTGGGGATTTTGCGCATTTCCTTTGTACCAGATCAGATCGCCTGGCTTGGCGTCACCTTCGTCGATACGGTACAAATCGTTGCCTTTGCCGGAAAGATCTTTGACCGCCGCTCCCTTGCCTGTCACAGCTTGCCCTTCAGCGGCCAAACGGTTGTCCATTTGCCAGTAAGCGACCGTACCTTCTACTTTTGGCACTTCTTTATTGACGGAAATGATGGGCTGGAACCCGGAGAACCGTTCTTCAAAATCCATCGCGACTGTAAAATCGTTAAAATCGTCTACTAATTTCTCCTCATCAAACGCGGTTCTTTGTTCCTCCGGCAATCCCATGACCCATGGGGAGAAGGAGGATGTATGAATGCGGTTTTTCTCCATGTCGAATTCAAGCGTTCGTAACATTCCGTTGCCGCCGTGAAAGGCGCTCTGATAATCAACGACCATCATAATGACGTCGTGACCTTTGTTGTTTTTCTTGACCGTATGAGCATAGCCATGATGATGACCGTTTACGGTGAGGAAGATTTGATCGTTTTTCGCGATCAGCTTGTCCCATAGAAATTGCCCGTGATCTGTCATGACGGCTGATTTTTTGTCGTTGGAAATGTTCAGCAGTTGGTGGGTGAACACCATGACCGGGTACGTAGGATGTTTGTCGATTGCCTTTTGCGCCCACTTCAACGTCTCTTCGGATGCTCTCCAATCCAGAAAGAGTGCCATGTACTTTTTCCCGGACCCTTCAAAAATATAGTAGGAATTAAATCCGTCCTCCGAATGGCCGGTAAAACCCGGGATGTTTTTCATCCGATCTGTCGAAAAATAGTTCAAAAACGGTTCCTTGGCCAAATCCCGTTCGTTGTCGTATTGCTGCGAGTTGAGCACATCATGGTTTCCTGCCAAAAAACCGTATGGAAGCTTGGCTTTATCGAATACTTTCATCGCCTCGTCGGCGTTGCGCCATTCGTATTCTTCATCGGCGCGATCGACCAAATCGCCTAAATGTGCGGTGAACACAATATTTTCTTTTTTCGCGTTTTTTGCGATCCAATTCGTTTGCGACAGCCAAAGCTCGTTTTTGTAACGCGCATACTTTTGCGTATCCGGCAGTATGGCCATTTTGAAGCTATTGTCGCTATCTGGTGAAGTGGCCGGACTTGCGGACGCTTGAAAGCCCGACAGCAGCCCCGCAATCATCGTCGCTGGCAACAGCAGCGCGAGCAATTTCTTAAATTTCTTTTTCATTCTGTCATATCCCTTCATCGATGTAATGTGATAGGGACATTGTACGGAATATGTATTACCGGGATGTTAGGAGAGAAACGGATTTGTGTAAAGTATGGGGAATGGTCTGTGCTGATTAAATTGCCGTTGGCGGTCAGCCACCGGCGGCTTCCAGTGTGAACCAATTGGCAGTATATCGATTACGGGAATCGCGAGCACCCGGCCACTAAGCTATAAAGGAGTGTTCAAAGAATCATAAGGAGAATGCCTAACACTAGAAAAAGGGATCCTAGAACAATCTAGGGAAGCCCACTGGATTTGATATATTGAATGTAGTCCGAGCTTGGCTCAGACTCGTGTTTTACCTGCCAACTCTTATATAACGAACCCCATGTGGGTTTGCGTATCCTCAATAGACCACGTATTAGAAAAACAACAGCGAACAGGATAAGTGTAAACCCAGACATATAACCAGCCCCTCATCAATGGCTTAATGAAAAAGTTAAATGCGAGTAATACATATTACAAGTTAGAAAAAAGTAGATAACCCTAAAAGAGCTAAAATAACACCAAAACCAACAACAAATACTCCGAGAAACTGCATTTTTAATATATCATTATCATCTATTTCATGGTATTCATCCCGATTCATGCGGATTGCCATTTCTTCAGGATTTCTGAATATTAATAGACCAAGCCAGATATTAATGGCACCGACGAACATGGTAAACATAGAATCAACCCCTTAACAGACAATACGCAAATCCCAATTTTAGGTTCCATTAAATGTAAAATGCAGGGCTCGTATCTAAACTCAAAAGGTGACTAGAAACCGATCTAGGCCGCTCAATTTAGGCACAAGCAAACACCGAATGTGCTAAACAGGAGTATCTTATATATATACTCGTCCTTGCAGTAGGACTTACAGTTGCTTGCCTAATATAACCATTGAAACATTAGTTGGAAGCAATTGCCGCAGTTGCCTTCGCTGTAATGGATCACCGGGCTATTCAACAACCTACAAAGGCGGTGAATGATCGTGAAAAAGGTTTGGATTGACGCAGGGCATGGCGGGAAGGATTCCGGAGCAACCGGAAACGACCTGCAGGAGAAGGAAATCGTATTAGCGGTGTCTCTTGCTGTGAAGAAACGATTGGAAGCGGAATATGGCGATGTCCAAGTACTACTCTCCCGATCCTCAGATGTGTTCCTTGAATTGGCTGAACGGACCCATAAGGCAAACGCTGCTGGCGCCGATATCCTAGTTAGCATCCATTGTAACGCGGGTGGCGGTGCTGGGGGCTTTGAGTCATATCGATATACCTCGGCAAGCTCGGCTTCGGTAAGATTGCAGAACGTTATGCACGCGGAAATCATGAGTACCATTAAATCCTTCGGTGTCATCGATCGGGGGCAGAAGGCCGCTAATCTGCATATGGTCCGTGAAGCTAAGATGCCTGCTGTCTTAACCGAAAACCTGTTTATCGATGTGGCGGCAGATGCAGCCAAGCTTAAACGGCAGGATGTGATTGATTCTATTGCGATCGGTCATGTGAATGGCATTGCTAAATCTTTGGGACTTCAGAAGAAAGAGGGGGGCGTTACGGTGGAGGATAAGGTACATGTCATTGTAAACGGGAAGCAGATCGCGGACGGCAAGCTTGAGAATGGCGTGACCTATGTGCCGCTTCGGGCTATCGGTGAGGCGTTAGGCGCCAAGGTTGTCTGGGATAACAAGACCAAAACGGCTACAGTTACAACCGAATAAACACCCGATTATTATAAAAGAACGGGCTATTTGTGCCGCGTCGAACAATTTATGTCCCTTTAATCATAATTTAAGCTTCCATTAATATTTGGAGCATAAGATAAAAGCACCCCTTAAAAAATATATCAGAAGCCCCTCTAACATCGGTTAGAGGGGCTTCTTTGGTTATCTTCCCTCGCCTGCGTACAGGCGGATTTCTGATTGAATATTTAGAATCCCAGCCATTTCGTGATATAAGCGGATACGGCTAACTCCTGAAAATCCTGCCAGCTGCGAAATGGGGTATGTTCAACGATAAATGGGTTAATCGTATGTCCTTGTATGAATTCGTCAAACTCTTCATCTGTGCTTCCCTCATAACCTGCGGCTTTCAGCAAGTGACCGATTGAAGAAAACTTGGTATGTCTTTGAATAAATGATTCCGAGAACAGTTCTTCCACGGGCACTTCTTGTTTCATGTCCGAGAGCCTTGCGGCATTTTCGCGAATTTCTGATAGCTTCTGTTCATCCAGTCCGTCTAATCCACTGATCCCAGTATTCATTATGCCCACCTCCAAAAAGTTGCACGTCACTCTATTATACATATACGAGTATGCTGAATTATTGGATTCGCTTTTTTTTGAAGCGGGTATTGACTTGCTAGTTTTATAGAGGAGGAGAAGGGATTTACATCATATTATAATTATTCTTTACCTAGGAATGACTGTGGATATCATGTAGACTGGTAATGATTTACTGCCGCCATGCCTTGCTTTATGGGGAGATGGAGGTCTGTACATACTTGCTTGCATATGGGGGTGGGCACTGTGCCCAAACAAGAAAAGGTTTCAATGTCATGGCTGCTGCGGTATTTAAAACCGGTTAAAGGACGGCTGATACTGCTGATCATGATGCTGCTGACGTCGACAGGCTTGCAGCTTCTGAATCCGCAGATTGTCAAACGGTTTATTGACACGGCAGCCGAAGGCGGCGTTATAGCCACGCTGATTCAACTGGCGGGATTGTTTCTGGTCGTGGCTGTTTTTAATCAGCTGATTACCGTGGCTGTCAGCTATATGGGGAACGATATTTCATGGCGCGCCACGAACCGGCTTCGCGGCGATCTTTTGAAGCATTGCTTGCGGCTGGATATGCGATTTCATAATGTGAAAACGCCAGGCGAGATGATTGAGCGGGTTGATGGCGACGTGACGAATATTTCGAACTTCTTTGCGATGTTCATCGTGCAGGTTATCGGAAGTTTTGTGCTGCTCGCCGGCATACTAGGATTTATGTTCACAGTCAATCTGCCGATCGCGATCGTCATGACGGTGTTTACACTGCTGTCTATTTTGTTCATGGTGTTCATCCGGAATATGGGCGTCAATTCTTCGAAGAATGAACGGGAAGCCAGCGCTTCGCTGTTTGGCTTAATTGAGGAACGCATCGCTGGCATTGAGGATGTACAGGCGAACGGAAATGTGCCGTATGTGATGAATCGGTTTCATCGCATGATGCGCAGCGTGTTCCTGAAAGGAAGAAAAGCCTGGATGCTTCGCGTCGTCCCTTGGAATACCACGGTGATTCTGTTTGCCCTTGCAGTTACCGCTGTCCTGCTACTAGGGGTTCGTTATTATTTGATCGGTGAAATTACGCTAGGGACCCTCTTCCTAATCTATCAATATACGCAGATGCTGAATGACCCGATTGAAATGCTGGGTGACCAGGTGCAGGAGTTCCAAAAGGCAAAATCCGGCATGCTGCGTTCCAGAGAGCTGCTGTCCAATAAGAGCGAGATTGTAGACGGAGAACAAGAAGAGCTTCCGGAGGGAGCGCTCGGTTTGGAATTTGAGGGCGTCAACTTCAGTTATAACGAGGATAAACCGGTGCTAAAAGACATCAACTTTGAGGTCAAACCAGGCGAACGCCTGGGTATTATCGGACGTACCGGCAGCGGAAAGTCGAGTCTCAGCCGTATTCTGCTTCGACTGTATAACATCGACAGCGGTGTGATCCGCGTTGGGGGGACCGATATCACGAAGCTGAAGCTGCCTGCGCTTTACCGCCGGGTGGGGATGGTCACGCAGGATGTACAGCTGTTTGATGGCTCGCTGCGTGACAACCTGACGTTGTTCGATAACGGCGTGTCGAATGCATTTATTCTGGAAACGACGGAGCGTCTGGGACTTCGGCAATGGATCGATGCGCAGCCGGAAGGTCTGGATACGCATCTGACAACAGGCGGAGCATCGCTATCCGCGGGGGAAGCGCAGCTATTCGCTTTAACCCGGGTATTTTTGACACAGCCGAGCCTGGTGATTCTGGATGAACCGTCCTCACGCCTAGACGCCGCAACGGAAATGATGCTGCAGACGGCCGTGGATCAGCTGATGAGCAGTTGTACGGGCATCATCATCGCGCACCGGCTGGCTACGCTGGAGCAGGTAGATAAAATTATGGTGCTGGGTGACGGACGAATTCTGGAATTCGGAGCACGGGAAGCACTTGCACAAGATCCGGCATCGCATTATGCCAGACTGCTGATCACAGGCAGAGAGGAGGAACTGGCATGACCATCACAGGTTTTATAGGGCGCCTATTTCGTTTCAAGCCTTCATTATTTTTATTCAACGGTCTGTTGTGGTGCATATTTCATTCCTTGCCGCTATTGATCGGGCTTGGGATGCAGTGGTTTTTTGACCGGGCTACATCGAATTCGACGGATTATGTATGGCTAGCCGTTCCTTTGATCTTCATTGCCGTAGTAAGGGTTGCGCGGGTGGGGACGTTCTTTGCGGCCTTTTATCAATGGGTAACGTATATTTACCACATTCAGGCCATTCTGCGCACGAACATGCTGGCTGGGATCATGCGCTGGCCGGGGCGGAATTTGCCGGCTTCTCCAGGGGAGGCGATGAGTCGCTTCCGCGATGACGTGGAAGAAGTTGTGGAATACGTGGAATCCTGGGTGGATTTCTGGGGGCGCCTCGTTTTTGCCCTCGTATCCGTAGTCATTATGGCAAGCATTAACTGGAAGATCATGCTGGTGGCCGTGCTGCCGCTCGTAGTGGTCACGCTCCTGAACAATCTGTCCGGCAACCGCGCGCGTCGTTACGGGCTAAAGAACCGGGAAGCTACGGGGCGCATTACCAGCTTTATCGCGGAAACCTTCGGTGCGGTTCAAGCCTTGAAGCTCGGGCAGGCCGAGGATCATGTTCATGAGCGCTTCATGAAGCTGAACGAAGACCGCCGGCAGGCAGCGCTGAAGGATAATCTGTTCAAACAATGGATGCGATCCTTGAATCAGCATGTGCTTAGCATCTGTACGGGACTAATTCTGCTGATGTGCGCTGCTGAAATGCAGGCCGGGCATTTTACCGTCGGGGATTTCGCTTTGTTTACGTCTTACCTGGCTAATATCGGCTTCAGTATTTCCTTGTTCGGGTATATGGTGTTCCAGCACAAGCGGCTGAAGGTTTCCTTTGACCGGATGCGCTCGCTGTTCCGTCCTGGTGAGGAAGACCGGATTATTGAGGCACGGGAAACGTATCTGAACGAAGAGCCGCCGGAACTGCCCGTCATTCACAGAGAACCGGGGGAGAAGCTGCAGGAGCTGGAAGTCAAGAATTTATCATATCATTATCCGAATTCGGAGAATGGCATATCGGATATTAATTTCCGCTTGGAGCGCGGCAAGTTCCTGGTGGTGACAGGACGAATCGGAGCGGGGAAATCGACGCTTGTCCGGACATTGCTGGGTCTGCTGCCGAAGCAGGAAGGGACGATCCGCTGGAACGGGGAAGAGGTGGATCCAGCAACCTTCCTTATGCCTCCTCGGGCGGCGTATACACCGCAGGTTCCTAGGCTGTTTAGTGATCCCTTGAGAGAGAACATTGTTCAAGGGAAGAAAGAGCGGACGGAGGAAGCTCTGGAGAGGGCCATCCGTCTGGCCGTCATGGAGAAGGATATCGAGAATCTGGATCAGGGACTGGAGACGTTGGTCGGTCCGAGGGGCGTTATGCTGTCGGGCGGACAAATCCAGCGGGCGGCTACGGCACGCATGCTGATTACGGGCGCGGATTTATTCATTTTTGATGATCTGTCCAGCGCGCTGGACGTGGAGACGGAGCAGCTGGTATGGGATGGGTTGTTCAAGGAGCAGGGCGTCACTTGCATCGCGGTATCGCATCGCAGGGCAGCCCTTTCGAAGGCCGAACATATCATCGTCATGAAGGATGGCCGGATCGAAGCGGAGGGCAGCTTGTCTGCGCTGCTCGCCACGAGCGAAGAGATGCAGCTGTTATGGCAGGGTGAGCAGTCCGCTGTCGAGGCTCAGGCCCCCGTAGAGGATAGAGTTGAGGTTAGCAAGGTATAACATTAAGTTTGGTTTGGAATTGGGGATGTTAGAACAGGTTTCGAGCAAGGCAGCTTCCGTTGGTATGGAGGCTGCCTTTTTTTATATAATATGAATGGAAAATAACGGGCCATATATTCTGATATATCAGGGGAAGCTCTAAATGAAGAACCGCGCCATTCATATTGGATACTCACTGCGTATTTCCTCCACCCAGGAATACCGCGATTTGTGCTGCGTCCGCTCATCGTCAAACCTATCGAAAATTCCATTTTGCAGATTCTATTATTTTACTTACGAGAATAAGGATATAAATACAAGCCAATCGATAGGCTCGAGGAATAGGATGTAGAAGATGAATGGAAAGGGTGGGTTTACCATGGAATGGAGCGTCATTTTTCAATTGATTGACCCGCGGCTCTTCATGGTCGTTGCTGCCTGTTGGGTAATCGGATATGTGCTGAAGCAAACCCCCAAGGTTCCGAATTGGAGCATTGTATATCTGGTTATAGTCGTATCGGTTCTGTTCACAACCGGCTTGATCGGCTGGAGCGTGGAAAATATCATTCAAGGCATACTCGCAGGGGCGTTTGCGGTATTCGGGCATCAGGCCGTTAAACAAACAGCAGAGGCGATTGCGACTAGAAAGAAGTAAGAACGGCTCAATGACCCAGGGTGGTTTTTGCCTAAACCGAACTTTACCTGGCAGTCTGCCGCTTGAGCCTGTTATTCTTAGGTTCATGAGATGATGTAAGGGAGCGTGAAGATTTGCAGAGGAAAACGTTGACGGTTGAGGCATTGCCTGGGTTTGAGCCGGAGATCGGCCGGTGGATATGGGGACTTGAAGATGTGCGGCAAACGATATTGAGACGGCTGGAAGGGATTCGGCATGAGTTTTTGAACCATAAGGTGGACGGTCGGCAGTCGATCGGTTCACTGTTGTACCATATCGCTTACATTGAAGCGGACTGGCTGTACGCCGAGGTGCTTGAATCCGCTTGGGACCCGAAAATAAAGACCTGCTTTCCCTGGGATCACCGTACCGAGGATAATAGTCTTTCTGAAGTGCCGGATCAGTCATTGGAGGAACACCTTCACCGCATGCAGAGAGTAC
Source organism: Paenibacillus sp. NPDC058898 (assembly GCF_049316025.1). NCBI lineage: Bacteria > Bacillati > Bacillota > Bacilli > Caryophanales > Paenibacillaceae > Paenibacillus > Paenibacillus sp. NPDC058898. The sequence continues at coordinate 185,963 of NZ_JBMOSM010000012.1, forward strand.
GTCATGAATTGCTTGCCCATTTCAAAGGCATGGACCTCTCGGACTGGAGGCGAGTCAGACAACTGGAACCGTACGATGTAACGCCCGAATGGGTCATCTATCATCTGATTGAGCATGAATCCCATCATCGGGGACAGATATTTCAGCTGTTAAGAGAGTTGGAACACGCATAAGGATCGATTGTCCACTCAAGTGAGACTGGGGCCTTCGCGGCTAAAGCCGGAGCCTTTTGAGGCTGCTGCTATACATGTTAAAATTGCCCAGGGCAGGGAGCTTTCCTTGCTCTTTTTTGTATATCCTGCAACGATTCAGCATGTCAAAACGTAATAAGCAGATAAAGAGCACGGTATCGGAGGAGATAGGATGAATAATGAATTTTACGTGGGATGGGGAACGCTGGCATTAATTAATGCCGGATTGGCTCAAGGAAAAAACAGAACGGGATTAAACTGGTTTCTGCTGTCCCTCTTGTTAGGCCCGCTCGCAACCCTGTTTCTTGTTCTGTCAGCTAAAAGATGATTTAAGTAATAAAAGGGCCGCCTCCCGGCAAGGGAAGCGGCCTTTATCTATTACATCCGTTGAAACATAGCGGTGTCACGGCTGTAGTGTGTCAGATAACCTGTCTCTTCGTTGCGGATGCGGACGACATCCGGTGTATAGCATTCAATGTAACCTCGCTCGATCTCCACGTATACGCTTGCGGGATCCTCTTCCCATACGGAAACTACCGTTTCCGACAGTGCGGCCGCGAAAAAATGGATGTCTTGCGATAGGTACCGACTATTGCGGTCTGTATTCATTTATTTCATATCCCCTTGATGGTTAGAATCAGATAAAATACGGTCAACTAACTCGTTCATTCCCTTCCAGGAATCCTTCAGAATAAATTCATCCTGAATATGCGCGTTCCACGGACGCGGAATCAGAATGGTTTGCTTTCCGGCTTTTCTGGCGGCAATCGCATTATGGGGACCATCGTCAATCAGAAGATCGAATTCGACTAAATCCTTGCGCTTGGCCACGAAAAAATTCTCGAACGGAATAAAAGGCATATGCCGCTGCAGCCATCTCCACTTCTCGGGCACCGAGGAGGGACGGGCTGCGGTAACAACGATAACGTCATAATCATGCGTCATTCTGTGGACTTCGTCAATCGTATATTCATCAAATATTTCAAGTTCTTCATATAAGCCCGGCTTTCCGAAGAAAGACTCTTCTGAGCAGTCAGGATGCCAGATTTGGTGCAGATTATAATCGGTAATCTGATCCAGCGTCAGCTGAGGATCTTTGTACTGCAGATTGTGATAGTGAATGGCCTTGGGTATGAGATGGCAGATGGTATCATCCATATCGATGGCGACTATTTTTTTGCTCATATCGTCATTACTCTCCTGTAAACATGAATTCTAAGAAACGATGATGTTCCGTAATTGTAAGGGACAGGATGCTTATTGGCAAACCGGAATCAAAAATGGGAGGGTGTAACATTTTATCTCCCCAAACTCTTATAAACTAAGTATAGCATTAATACGGTCAACAACCTTCCTGATATTTACCGGTTGCGGGAATAACTTAATAATAGAGACCTTCACCCATTATGACAGTACATGTCATGATTGCCCTTTTATAATAGGAACACTACAGGGTATAAGGGAGGAGCGGCCATGGCGCAAGAATATATCAACATACGTGGAGCCAGGGAGAATAACCTGAAGAATGTTTCGCTGCAAATTCCAAAACGGAAAATCACGGTCTTTACCGGCGTATCTGGCTCGGGCAAATCGTCCATCGTGTTTGATACCATCAGTTCGGAAGCTCAGCGATTGCTGAATGAGACGTTTACCGCTTTTGTTCGTAACCGACTTCCACGGCATAGCCAGCCGGACGTCGATTCGATCGAGAACTTGTCGACGGCCATCGTCATCGACCAGAAGCGTCTGGGGGGCAATTCACGGTCCACGCTAGGCACAATCACGGATCTGTACGCCATACTCCGTCTGTTGTTTTCCAGGGTGGGACAGCCATTTGCGGGATACTCCAACGTCTTTTCTTTTAACGACCCGCAAGGCATGTGTCCGGAATGTCAAGGTATCGGCAGGAAGGTCGAGCTGGATCTAAATAAACTGCTGGATACGAGCAAATCTTTGAATGAGGGAGCAGTCCGATTTCCTATTTTCTCAGTGGATAGCTGGTATATGAAAAATTACACCATGTCCGGTTTCTTTGATAACGATAAGAAGCTGGCCGACTATTCGGAAGCGGAATGGGATCTCTTCCTATACGGCAAGGAGGGAAAGGTGACGTTTCCGTCCAAGGGTGGACCGGTACAGTCTGACTTCGAAGGTCTCGTGTTGAAGTTCAACCGGCTGTATATCCAGAGAGACAGCAGTGAATTGTCCGAACGCACCTTAAATCACGTCAAAAATTTTATTACGCATGGCACATGCCCGTTATGCGAGGGGACACGGCTCAGTCAAGCGGCATTAAGCTGCAGAATCAACGGGTATAATATCGCCGAGTGTGCGGCCATGGAGATTGGGGAGTTAAGAGAGGTCATCCTGAATATCAAGGAGCCTGTGGCTGCCAGTATGGTGGCCAGTTTGGCCGAGCGGCTGCAGCACTTGATGGATATGGGGCTGGATTACTTAACGCTGAATCGGGAGACGACCACGCTCTCCGGAGGTGAATCGCAGCGGGTGAAGATGGTTAGGCATCTGGGCAGCAGTCTGACGGACATGATGTATGTTTTTGATGAGCCGAGCGTTGGTTTGCATCCTCGGGATGTTCACCGCCTGAACGACATGCTCAGGAAGCTTCGTGACAAGGGCAACACGGTGCTGGTCGTGGAGCATGACCGCGACGTGATTGAAATTGCCGACCATGTGGTGGATGTGGGACCGAATGCAGGTACCCGGGGAGGGGAAGTTGTCTTCGAGGGTACGGTTGAGCAGCTGTGCAGCCAAGACTCTACGTTAACCGGGCAGTATATGAAACGCTGCATGCCGATGAAAGAACAGTTCCGGGTACCGACAGGACAAATGCGGATTGCCAATGCCAGTCATCATAACCTGAAAAATGTAACGGTGGATATCCCGGAAGGCGTGTTAACCGTGGTCACGGGCGTAGCGGGGTCAGGCAAGAGCTCGCTGATTCATCATGCCTTCCTGTCCCAGCATCCCGAGGCTGTCGTCATCGACCAGTCCGCCGTCAGCACCTCGATTCGTTCCAATCCTGCTACCTATACGGGGATCATGGATGACATCCGGAGCATGTTTGCCAAAGCTAACGATCAGAGTCCATCCCTGTTCAGCTTCAATTCCAAAGGAGCCTGTCCCGACTGCCACGGTCTCGGGTTCATCTATACGGACCTGGCGTTTATGGAAGGCATCAAGTCTCCGTGCGACACCTGTGATGGCAGGCGCTTTAAGGATGATGTGCTGCAGTATAAACTCCATGGAAAAATGATTACCGACGTACTGGATATGACGGTGCTGCAGGCACTCGATTTTTTCGAGAAAAAAGAAATCAGACGGCGGCTGGAGGCCCTGCACGATGTCGGCTTGCACTATCTAACGCTCGGACAGCCGCTAAGCACCCTGTCCGGGGGCGAAAGCCAGCGCATCAAGCTGGCCAGCGAGCTGCACAGACAGGGAAAGATCTACGTGATGGACGAGCCGACAACGGGGCTGCATATGTCGGATGTCGGGCATTTGCTGGACATGATGAATCGGCTCGTCGATAACGGCAGCTCGGTGATCGTGATCGAGCACAATCTGGATGTAATCCGTCAGGCGGATTGGATCATCGATCTTGGACCCGAGGGCGGCAGCAGGGGAGGCAGGGTCATGTTCGAAGGAACGCCTGCTGAACTGATCATGGCGGAACAATCGCTGACTGCAAAGTATGTACGGGGTTAGCGGGAGATCAAAGAAGTGGAGTGAATGGCGGGTCCTTATCGGGGTCTGACCAAACCCATGCAGTATGTTACATGGAGCAGGCACGAATTCATTTCCGTAGTTGTTTCATAGTGGACTTTATAGTGGCCGTGCCGCATATCCCCGCGGCACGGCTATTCTATGGTTGTTAGGCTTATATGATCGCTTAAACGGCAATACTGTATGCTGCGACAGACTAAGTTGGTTAATGAAGTACGTGTAATGACTCGGTCTGCAATCCTAATAAGCAGCATCTTTATTGTAAATGGGGGATACGACAATGCAGAAAGTATGGTGGAAAGAAGCCGTTGCTTACGAGATCTATCCACGCAGTTTTATGGATTCGAATGAAGACGGCATCGGGGATCTGCAAGGGGTTATATCACGCCTGGATTATTTGAAGGATCTCGGGATTGATGTTATATGGGTATGCCCCATCTATCGATCATCCAATAGTGACAACGGTTACGATATCAGTGATTATCAGGATATTATGACGGAGTTTGGATCCATGGCCGACTTCGATCAACTGCTGGCCGAAATCCATAACCGCGGCATGCGCCTTATTATGGATCTGGTGCTCAATCACACCTCGGATGAACATCCGTGGTTTATTGAATCCCGTTCCTCAAGGACTAATCCGAAGCGGGATTACTACATCTGGCGGGATGCGAGGGATGGGGCCGAGCCGAACAATTGGGAATCCATCTTTACCGGTTCCGCTTGGGAATATGACGAGTTAACGGATCAATATTATCTCCACCTCTATTCCAAGAAGCAGCCTGATTTAAATATGGAGAATTCTGCGGTCAGGGATGATCTGGTCAGGATGATCCGTTGGTGGCTCGATAAAGGGATTGACGGTTTCCGCGTGGATGCGATCACCCATATTAAGAAGCAGCCGGGTTTGCCGGATATGCCCAATCCGAATCATCTTCGATATGTCGACTCGAATCCGGGACATCGGAATATAGCGGGCATCCATGATTTTCTTCAACAATTCAAACGCGAAGCGTTCGCCCATTATGACATTATGACGGTTGGCGAAGCGAGTGGCATTCCGATATCGGAAGCAGACCGATGGATCGGGGAAGAGAACGGGGCCTTGAACATGATTTTTCAATTTGAGCATGTCAATCTTGATTTCGGACTCGAAGGGCGCTGGGATTATGCGATCTGGGACTTGGCCGAATTGAAGCAGATCATGCATAAATGGCAGACGGGACTTGAAGGCGTGGGCTGGAATGCCCTCTATATGGAGAATCATGATCAACCGCGCTCCGTATCCCGTTTTGGCGATCCGGTCCACTATCATAAGGAATCGGCCAAGATGCTGGCTACTTTTTTTATGCTGATGCAGGGGACGCCGTTTCTTTACCAGGGGCAGGAAATCGGAATGACGAATGTTGAGTTTGCGGAGCTGAGCGATTATCGAGACGTGGAGATCTACAACTATTACCGCGAGCGGCTGTTGGACGGGAAGGACGTGTCCGAGACGATGCGCAGAATCGCGTACCGGGCAAGGGACAATGCAAGAACGCCGATGCAATGGGATGACACGCTTTATGGCGGCTTTTCCACGGTTGTGCCGTGGATCCGCTGCAATCCGAATTATCATGAGATCAACGTGAAGCAGCAGTTAAATGATCCCGATTCCATTCTCAATTACTATAAGGCCTTGATTCGTCTGCGCAAATCCAGTGAGGCGTTGATCTACGGAACCTATGAAGCGGTGCTTCAGGAGCATCCGGAAATATTCGCCTATTCCAGGTCGCTCGGGAACGAGATGTACTTGGTCGTACTCAACTTCTATAGCGGAACACCGGATTTTCAATTCCCTGTCGAGTGGCGTGAGCATCAACCGGAAGTTGTACTCTCGAACTACAAGCGCTCGGAGCGAAGTTTCGGCGAATTCGCTCTACACCCTTATGAAGCGATAGTTTATCGTGTAAACTAAGTTCGTAAGCGATTTCTTGAGATGAGAGGTGAATGCAGCTTGTCACAACCAAACATGATGTCTGCCGCCGTTCTTGAACGCCCTTTATCCATTGGGGTGAAGCAGGTTCCCATTCCGGAGCCAAAGCCGGATGAAGCCTTGATTCAAGTGTATTGCATCGGCATATGCGGTTCGGATGTGCATTACTATGAGCATGGACGGATTGGCAGATATGAGGTGAAGGAACCGTTGATTCTGGGACATGAGCTTGCCGGCGTTGTCGTAAGGACGGGGGAGAAGGTGAGAAATGTCTCCGCCGGTGACCGCGTGGCCGTGGAACCGGGCGTTACGTGCGGGCGCTGCTCTTATTGTAAAAGCGGACGTTACAACCTGTGTCCGGATGTTGTATTTATGGCCACCCCACCGGTTGACGGAGCTTGGGCCGAATACGTCGCGGTGCGAAGCGACTTCCTGTTCCGGCTGCCGGATGAAATGTCCTTTGAGGAAGGCGCTTTGCTTGAACCGCTGTCCGTAGGACTTCATGCCGTACGCCGCGGGCGTATGCACCCGGAGGACCGGGTGCTGGTTCTCGGCCTGGGGCCGATTGGCCTGCTTGCTATGGAGGCGGCTAAAATGTCCGGAGCTTCTCAGGTATATGGCAGTGACGTCGTGGAATACCGGCGTAATTTGGCCCTTCAGATGGAAGCCTCCGGCGTGATCAATCCGATGAATGAATCCGTTCCGCAGCGGTTGAAGGAACTTACGGGCGGCAAAGGGATTGATCTTATTATTGAAACGTCGGGCAACGCCGGTGCCATCGCTGATTCAATCGGTTATGTGAACCGCGGAGGCCGGATCGTGTATGTAGGTCTGCCGACAAAGGATGCCATCCCGGTGGATATCGGCGCTTTGGTTGACGCCGAGCTGGATGTATACGGCGTGTTCCGCTACGCGAACACGTACCCGGCGGCTATACAGATGCTGCAAAACAAGGGCAGCCGCATACGCGATATCATCACCCACCAGTTTTCCTTGGATCAGATCGAGGAAGCTGTAGAGCTTGCTCGCACGCACAAGGACACCAGCGTAAAAGTCATGATCTATCCTCATTCAACCGCATAATATGGTTGTAGCCGGGAGAGCCGCGAGACCGGCATGTTCAATATTGCCCAAAAAACGTCATTGATCATCATAAAAAAGGCACCACTCCAACACTTGTCGGAGCGGTGCCTTTTCATAATCCAGGTTAGTTCGGGCGTTCATTGCTCATCCAGCTGTCGATATGCAGATCATCGCTGTAGCTGTCGCGAGCCGAAATTTCACCAAGCTTTTGCTCGGCTTCCTCACGGGAATCGAACCCGCCGATGACCGCGATGAAGTCACCGCCAGCGGTCTTAATGAAGGTCACGTCGTCTTCCATATAAATCTCTTCAAGAATAGCAAGGGATTCCCCTTGTGGCATGGCTTCACTGCGGATATAGAAGACCTCGCGCGGGTTTACCGGCTCGCCGGTCGAAGTGAGCTTCAGCTCAATATAGCCGGGGTCTTTATATTCGGATACGGTATGCTTCACGCCATCCTTCAGTTCAACGACAAAACGCATGGCCGAGTCATCCAAAATCACATTTTCATAGACATCCTTCACCAGCGGCAGGGCCAGCATGTCTTTCCTGAGGGTTTCATAATCAAAGTTTCGTACACCGTTAAACGTGAAGATCAGACGGTTTGGTGCATCCCGATGATCCACGGTGTAGGACGGGACACTGGAAACGGACTTGCCTTCCTGATCAAATTGAATCTTAATCACGTCCTCGGAAGCTTCCGTACCCACGGTAACGCCGTCGGTCCGCTCGCCTCCGCCCCCGAACTGCAGAACCTGAACGATGCTGCCCACCACGGGGACTTTGGCTAAGGCGTTTGCCACCGTCGGGATGTTGACCACGAATAGTACGGCAATGGCAGCTGCAACAACGGACGAATATCTCGTCAAGCGCATGGATCGTTTGCGGGCAGCCGCCTTTTTCTGTGCTGCGGTCATAACATCGGTTAGCTGGGCAGGGATCTCAATGTGTTCGTAGCGTTCTTTTCCTGTCATAGATTATCGACCTCTCCCTCGATTAAATACGATTTTAATTTTCCGATAATGCGGTAGAATCTGGTCTTGACCGTGTTTTCGGACAATGACAGCACTTCCGCCATTTCTCGAAAGCGCAGGTCCTCAAAAAACTTCAGAATAATATAGGTTTTCTCTTCTGGCATCAGTCTGTCCAGCGCATCATATAAATCCATTTTCTCTTCCAGCGGTAGGGTATGCTCTGCGGCTGCATAGTCTTGCGTTTGGTCCTCCATATAAGTTACCCGCTTCTTGCGACCGAGATGGTCGATGGCAGCGTTAATGACAATCCGGGTCATCCAGGACTCAAAATACTGCGGCGTGTTCATTCGCTCGTAAGCGAGAAATCCCTTATAGGTTGCCTCGGAGACGATATCGAGTGCCTCCTGCTCATTTTTGACATAGCAATAGGCCACCCGGTATAACTTGCTTTTGCATTTCTCAATATTTTCACTGAACTGTTTTGGCTTCGACTCTTTCGCTCTCAGTTCACTCACTCCTAACTACTAGCGCTAGTATTTTATGTCATGGCACGAATTCGTTTTGATCTATTCCTGGTTTAATGGGTTGGATCATGCTCAAGTACTTGAGTGCGCTTGACTGATCATTAGACCGTGGAGCGGGCCAAATAGTTTTAGCCAGGGATAAAAAAAGTTGCGGTTGGTGAGATATGCCATCTGATTCGCTTGAAAAAATTAATCCGTTAACTTAACAGAAGTCTTTAACGGTGTTACTATATTAAGACCATATAAAATGTACGGAGGCCAGAACATGTAGGTTTTTCTACCCTAACCAACACAACTAAATACAGAACTGGGGTAGAAAGATGAAGAGGAAATCTTTTCGGTATCTCTGGATAGGTCAGGCGCTCGCCAATAGCGGCGACTTGTTTTACATTGTCGGCCTGATGGCAATTATCTATGGGATTACGGGATCCGCCATGTTGATGGCCATGATACCTTTTGTCACGACGATGGCACGGTTTATAAGCGGGAGCTTTGCGCCCGTGTTGATGGATAAATACAGCCTCAAGTCGCTGCTTGCTTTGTCGCAAATCGGGAAAACGGCCGTGTTGTTCCTATTGTTAATGACCTACTATGTGCTGGGAGAGCAGGAGGTGACGGTCTATGCGATCCTCGGATTCGTATTCCTCATCTCTTTGCTTGATGGTTGGGCTGCACCTGCAAGCCATGCCATGCTGCCGCGTCTGGTGGATGCCACCGAGCTGACGAAAGCGAATAGCTTTGTTGCCATCGTGGATCAGCTAATTCAACTGGGAGGCTGGGCCGTTGGGGGACTGCTGGTCGTAGTCTTGGGCGGAAGCAACGTAATATGGCTGACCTTTGCCCTAACCCTCGCCGCCGCAGTCTTCATGAAGCTTATAGAGGATCGGCATGAATCCACCCAGGAACAGAAAGAGAAGGCTCGCGTTTCGAATTGGCGCTCCATTCAGGAAGGCTGGACACTCATTTGGAAACAGCCTTCTCTTCGGGCAATTCATGTGATTTATGTATTGGAGACGATGGCGGGCGTGATTTGGATCGCAGCGACCATCTACGTGTATGTAGCCGATGTGCTGCACAGGGAGGAGGCATGGTGGGGATATATCAACGCAAGCTTTTTCCTGGGACTCATGCTGGGTGGACTGTTTGGAATGAAAAACGCGGGGCTGATCGACCGCAACATCCGCAAGTTCGTCATCTGCTCTTCCTTCGGCATTAGTATCATGACGTTCGGTTTTGGATTGACCTCGGTGCCTTGGATGGCCCTGGTGTTCTCGGCAGGCTTCGGCGTTTTTGAACAGCTTAAGGCAGTCTCGCTTCAGACTACACTGCAGCGGGGCGTATCTGTCCATGTATTGCCAAAAGTGTACGCAGCTCAAAGCGCGCTTGTTTCGCTGGTATTCGGATTATCCACCCTGTTGTTTGGGTTCATAACCGATGAATTCGGCGTTCGGGCTACGTACATCATCGCGGCCACGGTATTGTTCATCTCGGGATGTTACGCATTACGGATACGAACGAGATTGCCGGAGTTAGGGGAGGGGCTTGAACAAGGACGGATCGGCATCGAATAATCAATAAACAAAAGGCGAGCTTAAAGCTCGTCTTTTTTGCATGCATAAATCGCGGGGCGATACTGGTTTGAAAATATTTGGAAATCCGGTTGATAATCCATCTACTACGTATTACGATATACCCGTAGTAGGTCACACTGAATACCGACATCACTGAACAATGAGGTTGAAAAAATATTTTAAAGAAGTTGTTGACACTCCCTGCTACTCAGTATTACAATGTACGTGTAATGAGTAATACTTAATAGTGTGTTTTTCCAAATGCTATTAAGTAAAAATTTCCTTCGGTACTATGTTATACTGAATATAGGTAATACTAAGTAGGGGAGGGCGAAATAGAGGAGGCTTTCGAATATGGAAAATTTAACTGAAATGCTGAAGGGTTCGCTGGAAGGCTGTGTGCTGGAAATCATCAGCCGCCGTGAAACCTATGGTTACGAGATTACCCGCCGTCTGAACGAGCTTGGGTTTACCGAAGTCGTGGAAGGAACGGTCTACACCATACTCGTGCGGTTAGAAAAGAAAAAGCTGGTGAACATTGAAAAGAAACCGTCAGACATGGGGCCTCCGCGCAAGTTTTACTCACTTAATGAGGCTGGCCGCCAGGAGCTTGAATCGTTTTGGGAAAGGTGGGATTTCTTATCATCAAAAATCAACGTCTTGAAGTCAATCTAGCCTCATAAGATATTCCGTCCGATATTTTTGGAGTGCCTTGTTCCGCTTTATATAAAAGGAGGAAAATTATATGTTGGAAATATTCAAAAAAATGATTGGTGATAAAAAAGAGTACAAAATGATGATGGCACGGGTTGAAGCCCTGCCTGAGGACTACCAGTTTGTATTTAAGAAAATTCAAAACTACATGTGGAATTTCTCAGCGGGCAACGGGATGGATATGCTGCACATGCAGTATGAATTAATCGAGTTGTTCGAAGCCGGAGCAGCTGAAGGCAGACAAGTGCTGGAAATCACCGGGGAAGACGTGGCGTCCTTTGCTGACGAACTAGTAGCAAACGCTAAAACCTATGTAGCCAAGTATCGGGAAGATTTGAATCAGAGTATCATGAACCGATTGGGTAAAAAATAAATTCAATAGATCATACCGACTGATTAGCTGGTTACTAATGTGAATTGCCACCTTCGCTATTCAGTTAATTTTTAACCCGGTAGTAAGTTATACAGATTATCAGTATTACTAAATAGTTGGGTGCAGGCAACCTAGCTCCGCAAGGCGCTAATTATGAGGAGGAAAAAATATGAGGAATGCAGCGATTTCTGTAAAAGGGTTAAAAAAATCCTTTAAAGACAAGGAAGTCTTAAAGGGGGTGGATTTTGAAGTGCGGCGTGGGGAAATTTTCGCGCTGCTGGGCTCAAATGGAGCAGGCAAGACAACGACAGTCAACATTCTCTCAACGCTGATGAAGCTCGATGGCGGCCAAGTAGGTATTTGCGGCTTTGACGTCCAGCGTCAACCGGATCATGTTCGCCAGAGCATCAGCCTGACAGGGCAGTTCGCGGCTTTAGACGGCATGCTTACCGGGCGGGAAAACCTGATGATGATTGCCAAGATGCGGGGAGTTTCCAATCCAGCTCAAGTCGCCGACGATCTGCTTGCAAGATTCAGCCTGACCGATGCGGCTAGCCGCCGGGCAGATAAATATTCCGGCGGGATGAAGCGCCGGCTTGACATCGCCATGAGCCTGATCGGGACACCAGCCGTCATTTTTCTCGACGAACCGACGACAGGGCTTGACCCCGAAGCGCGGATTGAGGTCTGGAATACCGTCAAGGAGCTTGCCGGCGGCGGCACGACCATCTTGCTGACGACCCAGTACCTGGAGGAAGCCGAACAACTGGCGGACCGTATCGCCATTCTGCATGGCGGAAAAATCATCACGACCGGTACCCTTACCGAACTCAAAGAGATGTTCCCGCCAGCCAAAGTGGAGTACATCGAGAAGCAGCCGACATTGGAGGAAATTTTCCTCGCGATCATCGGCAACAAGGAGGCGATGTAAATGAAAAGCAAAACAGGGGTGTTACTAGGGCGTTTAATGCGCAACATCATGCGCAGCCCGGACACAATTATCACGGTGGCGATTACGCCGATTATGATGATGCTGCTGTTTGTCTACGTATTTGGCGGCGCCATAGAGACAGGTACGGACAATTACGTCAATTATTTATTGCCGGGAATTTTGCTGATGGCTATCGCATCCGGCGTTGCTTACACTTCCTTGCGGCTGTTTACGGATGTAAAGAGTGGGTTGATGGCGCGTTTCATTACCATGCCGATCAAGCGCTCGTCGGTATTGTGGGCCCACGTATTGACCTCACTTGTTTCCAATGCGCTTACTGTCGTGGTGGTTTTCCTCGTCGCGCTCTTGATGGGCTTCCGCTCCGGCGCCGATATCCTGGATTGGCTCGCGGTAGCTGGGATACTCGGGTTGTTTACGCTGGCGCTGACATGGCTGGCGGTCATTCCCGGATTGACAGCAGGGTCTATGGAAGGGGCGACAGCCTACTCGTACCCGCTAATTTTCCTGCCGTTTATTAGTTCGGCCTTTGTCCCCACCGAAACCATGCCTAAAATTGTCCGTGCGTTTGCTGAGAACCAGCCCGTGACTTCAATCGTGAATGCGATTCGTGCCCTCTTATATGAAGGGACGGTTGGCAACGATATCTGGATCGCGCTTGCCTGGTGCGTTGGCATCATGGTCATCGCTTACTTCTTCGCCAGTAAAACATTTAAACGCCAGTTAGGGTAAGTACACCATTCTGGGAATGTGGAGAAATTGACGTAAAAGAGGCCCTCCCGTGTTACCCAGGGGAGGGCCTCTTTTGGAATGCTATGGTGTTACCGTGAAGGACCGATCGCAATCCAGGACATGAAACCATAGGCGAGATTGCAGTTAGGCTGGCGGCTCACTTCAAGGACGGCGGTATCCTCGCGCTGGGATTTCAGGGAGATTTGGAAGCCAGGATTGTTGCTCATCCCCACAATGATATAGTTGATCCCAGCAAAAGCTTCCTCGAATTGGACGGTTACCTCGGTTAACGCCTCAGCTCCAAATACAAATGGCGTCATGCCGAATTGCTGCAGCTTCGGCTGGCCAGGTGTGCTGCGCACTGGCGTAAAGCATAAATGTTCTGCCGTTACTGCGCCTTTAGCCAATTGTTGTCCGGTAACGGCTCCTTCGGCCAGATGGGTGCTTGTGACGGCGCCGTTTGCAAGCTTATCGCTATCAATGGAGCCTTCGGCTAAGGTGAAGTCGTTGAAGGCATCTGGTCCGAGGTGCTTGCTGCCGATAGTTCCATTGGCAATTTGCGCGCCTGTGAGTGAGGCGTCGGCAACGTGAGCGCCGGTGATGGAGGCATCCGCAATCTTGCTGCCGTCAATGGAGCCATCGGCTAACGAGAAGTTATCGAAGGCATCCGGACCGAGGTGCTTGCTGCTAATAGTTCCGTCAGCAATCTGCGCACCAGTCAGGGAGCCATCAGCAATGTGCGCGCTAGTGATGGAATCCTCAGCTATCTTGCTGCCGGTCACTGATCCCTCATCTAGAGTGAAGTTATCGAAGGCATCCGGACCGAGGTGCTTGCTGCTAATAGTTCCATCTGCAATCTGCGCACCAGTCAGGGAGCCGTCAGCAACATGCTTGCCGGTGATGGAATCCTCAGCTATCTTGCTGCCGTCAATGGAGCCATCAGCTAACGAGAAGTTATCGAAGGCATCTGGCCCGAGGTGCTTGCTGCTAATAGTTCCGTCGGCAATTTGCGCGCCCGTGAGCGAACCATCTACAACGTGCGATCCAGTGATGGAAGCCTCCGCAATCTTGCTGCCGTCTATAGAGCCTTCGGCTAACGAGAAGTTGTTGAAAGCATCTGGTCCGAGGTGCTTGCTGCCGATAGTTCCGTCGGCAATTTGTGCGCCAGTCAGGGAGCCATCAACAATGTGCGCGCTAGTGATGGAATCCTCCGCAATCTTGCTGCCGTCAATGGAGCCATCGGCTAACGAGAAGTTATCGAAGGCATCCGGACCGAGATGATTGCTGCCGATCGCTCCGTCAGCAATCTGCGCACCAGTCAGGGAGCCGTCAGCAACGTGCGATCCTGTGATGGAGGCCTTAGCAATCTTGCTGCCGCCAATGGAACCTTCGGCTAACGAGAAGTCGTTGAAGACATCCGGTCCGAGGTGCTTGCTGCTAATAGTTCCGTCGGCAATCTGCGCACCAGTCAGGGAGCCATCAGCAACATGCTTGCCGGTGATGGAAGCCTCCGCAATCTTGCTGCCGTCAATGGAGCCATCGGCTAACGAGAAGTTATCGAAGACATCCGGACCGAGATGATTGCTGCCGATCGCCCCGTCGGCGACGTGAGCGCTGGTGATGGAGGCCTTAGCAATCTTGCTGCCGTCAATGGAGCCTTCGGCTAACGTGAAGTTATCGAAGGCATCTGGTCCCAGGTGCTGGCTGCCGATAGTTCCGTCGGCAATCTGCGTGCCTGTGAGCGAACTATCTACAACGTGAGCGCCAGTGATGGAGGCATTAGCAATCTTGCTGCCGTCAATGGAGCCATCGGCTAACGAGAAGTCGTTGAAGGCATCCGGACCGAGATGCTTGCTGCCGATCGCCCCGTTGGCAATCTGCGCACCAGTCAGTGAGCCTTCGGCAATCTGCACGCCTGTGAGCGAACCATCCGCAACGTGTTCGGCGGTGATGGAATCCTTAGCAATGTTGCTGCCGGTTACCGATCCCTCATCTAGAGTGAAGTTATCGAAGGCATCCGGTCCTAGGTGTTGTCTGCCGATGGCTCCGTCAGCAATTTGCGCACCAGTCAGTGAGCCTTCGGCAATCTGCACGCCCGTGAGCGAACCATCCGCAACGTGTTCGGCGGTGATGGAATCCTTAGCAATGTTGCTGCCGGTCACCGATCCTTCGTCTAGGGTGAAGTTATCGAAGGCATCCGGTCCTAGGTGTTGTCTGCCGATGGCTCCGTCAGCAATTTGCGCACCAGTCAGTGAGCCTTCGGCAATCTGCAC
>NZ_JBMOSM010000013.1:0-197422 GCF_049316025.1 Paenibacillus sp. NPDC058898
GGAGTGCAAGCACTCCATCAAGTCCGCTCGACTTGCATGTATTAGGCACGCCGCCAGCGTTCGTCCTGAGCCAGGATCAAACTCTCCAATAAAGTGTTTGACTTGCTCATTTCTTAACTGACGAGAATTTGTTCAATTCTCTATTTCAACGTTCCACCTAAGTGGTTCGTTTTACTCACTCGTTGTTCAGTTTTCAAAGATCAACTTCTTCGTTACCAGCGAATCTCGTTCGCACCAGCAACTCTTATAATATATCATGTTTGTTTCGATAATGCAAGAGGTTTTTTTAGAAAGTTTTTTAAGTTCTTCTTAAATGCTTCATTACTTTCGGTTGACCTCTATCCCATCGCAATCTTGCTTATCGCGACTGGATTTATAATGTATCATATTTTTCAACCCGATAGCAATATATAATTTCTTCCAAATGATAATTCCTTTATAAATAGCTATTAGAGTATTTTATTTCAGTAGATTCATAGACAGTATGTCGGACGAGCATACAAAAGGGACCAAGATGAGGTCCCTTTTGTATAGCTATAACTAGGCATTCATTGATGATGTCTTAACCCTTGATCCAGGGATTGTGGCGCTTGCCTTTTGATGAGACTTGAGGCTTGCGTGATTTCTTGGCTGCAGTTCTTGTTTTATTAGCTTGTTGACGATGGACTTTGGCTCTTTCCTTAGCATTCTCTTCAATGGCGGTATCTCTCGATACGGATGGTTTCGTATCGTTCTCAACTTCACTGCTGATCGACATATTGGATTGCTTCGCTTCGAATGGAGCCGACGGATTGAATGCCGAATCGAGCTGCTGGTCATTTTGCCGATCATACCAGTTCTGTTCATATGGATTTTCAAATGGAGGATATGCTCCTTGAGTTCCCATGAGTTCGGACGGATATCCGTATGGCCTAGCATTGTAGTCCATTCCACCCTGCCAAGGTTGATACGGAACCGCCATGTCCGGTGTATGCTGATAATGCCCATGTTGCGGCATGTTATAGTGCGGACTAACTTCTCCCCCGTGGCATCCGCAAGGAGACGGGACATAACCATATGTCGGCTCTGTATGATGATGCTCAGGATATGGATGGTAATCGGAACCCATATTCCCTGTATACGATTCGGTGATCGAGAACTGGGAATATTCCAAGCTCATTGGCTGTTCAGAAACACCCGGATATCCCGAAGCTGCATCTCCCCAGCCTTCATTATAGGAAACGGGCATCGCTTCCTGCGGTGTATGGTGATACGGATGAACGGCTGTGCCGTAATCGGAACCATGCCAATGTTTAGGTTCATGGCAACCACATGGCCCTTCATGAAAACCACCGTATGGAGGCATCATAAATGCAGGCGCTTCTTGAAAAGGAAACTCCGGACATGGATGCGGCATCATATGAAGTGGCATCTCCGCAAATGGCGGACATGGTTCGGCCATGGGATGGATTGGGTGAGGTAACGGCATGGTCTTAACAGGGTACGTATACTCAGGTTCTATTGGCTTATATGGCGGTTTAAAATCTGGTTTGAATTCAGGTTTAAATTCCGGCTTGAAATCAGGCATGATTGCAGGCTTTTTAAAATCAGGCATGACTTCCGGTTTCTTTACTTCTGGCAGGATCTCTGGTTTCATGACTTCCGGCAGGATGACCGGCTTCTTGATTTCAGGTAAAATCTCCGGTTTGTACTCCGGTTCGAATTTCTTTGGCTCCTCGGGGAAAGGCGAAATCTCAGGAAGTTTCGGCAAAATCGGCGGCTCGGGCTCCTTAACTTCCGGAACAACCGGAGGCTGCTCGATCGGCGCTGTGATTTCTTCCTTTACTCCTGTGTAATCCTTGCTGCCCGGCTTCTTCTTGCCCGGGTTCGAACCACTGCCACTGCTCATCGAACCCCCGTCATCTGCGCCCGACTCCGAATATACGCCTGATGAAGGGATGTTCACGACCTCTCCCACCAGCAGGGCATTCGGATTTTTAAGCTGCGGGTTGGCATCAATGATTTCCTTCAGGGTTACGCCCCATGCCTTCGACAGTTTCCAGAGGGAGTCCCCCTGCTTTACCGTATGCTTATGGATAATGGGTTGGCTGCCGCCTGGTACCGGAACAGGCTCTGTCGGTAATTTGATTTTGGCACCGACATCGAGCTTATTCGGATCCACCAGCTGTGGATTGGCATCGATGATTTTCGCTAAAGGAACGTCGTATTTTTTGGACAGCTCATATAGGGTGTCGCCTTCCTTGACGATGTGTATCTTCACGCCGCTAAAACCTCCTACACTCTTCTAGGCGTCATGTAATTCGCCCGCTTTCGTTACTACATCCTATGCACGGAATAGGCGATTGACATCCCTCTGGGCAAAAAAAATCCTTTCATCGACATGAAAGGATTGTTTAAGTCGTTTATTTAGCTGTCCAAAAACGTTAGGATTCCCACACTTTATAACCGTCTTGATCCACAACTTTGCGGAATTCCTCGAGCAATTGAAGCGTAATTGGACCAGCCTGCCCTTTTCCGATCATCCGTCCGTCAATTTCGCGAGCGGCGATGACCTCGGCGGCGGTTCCTGTAAAAAATACCTCGTCTGCAATATATACGTCATGCATGCTGAAAGGCTCTTCCTTCAATTTAATGCCGAGTTTATCGCACAAATCAATAATCGCCTGACGTGTAATGCCTTCAAGCGCACCAAGGTAGCACGGTGGCGTGGTGACCACACCTTTTTTCACGATAAAAATATTGTCCCCGGAGCCTTCCGTCACATATCCTTGGGCGTTCATCATGATTGCTTCATCCGCTCCCGCAAAGTTGGATTGTATCTTCACAAGAATATTGTTCAAATAGTTCAGAGACTTGATTTTCGGATTGAGCGCATCCGGAATGTTACGACGCTGGGCTACGGATACGGCCTTCAAACCGTTCAGATAGGCTTCTTCAGAGTAGATCGCCAGCTGTTCCACAATGATCAACACCGTTGGTTTAGGGCAGCGACGCGGATCCAGACCCAGATTGCCTGCACCTCGGGATACTACGATACGGATGTAACCGTTTCGCATATCGTTGCGCCGAATCGTTTCGGCCGTAGCCTCCAGCAGCTCATCATATGTCAGTGGGATGACTAAATCGATGGACTTGGCGGAATCGTACAGCCGATCCAAGTGTTCCTTGCACTTAAAGATATTGCCGTTATATATCCGAATGCCTTCGAATATGCCGTCTCCGTACAAAAATCCATGATCAAAAACGGATACTTTTGCATTCTCTTTTGTGACGAATTCTCCATCCAGATAGATCCATTGCTCTGACATTTACTTAACCTCCATTTTCTCACTCTCGTACGCATAGCCCGGATAAGTACCCAGCACACGAACCAAACATCCCAGCGCTTCAATCTCTCCCATGGCGGCGAGCAATAGAACGGAATCTGCTGCGGCCATGACATCGATATAAAAATAGTAATTACCGAGTTTCTTCTTCGTCGGACGGGATTCGATCCGCGACAGGTTCAGGCGCCGCCAAGCAAAAGCAGAAAGCACCTGATGCAGCGCTCCCGGCACATCCTCTGGGAGGGTCACGAGAATGCTGGTCTTGATATGCTCCGGCGAACGGTTGACTGAAATCGGCTCGCGTCCGATCAAGACAAACCGGGTGTAATTGTTATCATGGTCGGTAATACGCTCGGCAAGCAGGTTTAATCCGTGAGTGGCTGCGCCAAGTGAAGTGCCGATCGCCGCCCATCCCTGGCCGGGATTTTCCTTTACGATCTTAACCCCTTCAGACGTGCTGCCTACTTGCTCCAACTCAGCCTGTGGTGCGGCCTTCGCGAGGAACTGACGGCACTGGGCCGTTGCTACTTGGTGGGACCAAATTTTTGTGATTTTATTGTAATCCATCGTACCGTCATTGGAACTGAACTCGGCAGCATTTCCGATCAGGTTTTGAATGGAAGGATAGACCCACTCTACCTGCATCGGCAGATCCACCTCATTGACCAACCAATCCATATGAAGGCTCACGGAGCCTTCGATGGTATTCTCAATCGGGATCACGCTGTAATCGCTTTGTCCTTCTACTGTAGACATAAATACATCAGAGATCAGTTTATGGTGGACAAACTCCACCGGCTCACCGTTAAGGAGATAAAGTATCGCTTCATGAGATACCGATCCTGAGGGCAACAAGGCTATTTTTTTCATGCGGTAACTTCCCCTCTAATCATATCCAAAAAGGATCTATTGTTTATATCATCCAAGAGCTGGACGCCTTCCGCAACTGGATTCAATTGGTAGCACGAAGACGAGATTCCTTCCGCCTTCATCGTCTCCATTAAATACGCGCTCAATTCTTCTATCCGTGAATCGTTCCGATCCACCAACGCAATCATCGTCGGGCCCGCTCCGCTTAGCGCAACACCGAGCGCTCCGTGGCTTGTCGCTTCGGTCAAAATCTTGGTCATCCCTGGCACAAGCGGCACCCGATAGGGTTGGTGAATCCGATCTTGCATAGCAGCCCGAATCAAGTCCAGTCTGCCTGCCGAAAGAGCCGCGGTCATCAAGGAGGATCGACTAATATTATATACAGCATCCGCTAAACTGACCTGGGCGGGCAGCGCTTCCCTTGCTTTGGATGTAGCCAACTCGAAATCGGGAATAACCACGAGCGTTCCGAGGTCAGCTGGAGGTTCAATTCGTATATAATCCGCATGGGCTCCGTCCCATACCGCCGTAATAATCCCTCCAAATAAAGAAGCTCCTACATTATCCGGGTGCTTCTCAAGATCCGTCGCCATGTCAAAAAGCTTGGAATCGGGCAGCGGCGAACCGATCAGCGCATTGGCAGCCGCCAGCGCCCCTACAATCGCCGATGCACTGCTGCCAAGGCCGCGGGTAAGCGGAATTTCGGAATACATGGAAATCTCAAGATCAGGAACAGCCTGTCCCGCCTCTTCAAAAACCGTCTGAGCCACCTTGTAGATCAGGTTACTCTTATCCGTCGGCAGACCTCCCATCTCATCACCATGAAGATGGAATACGGTCCGCTCCGACGCCTTCATCTCGATCCAGGAATATAAAGACAATGCCATGCCGAGTGTATCGAATCCAGGTCCCAAATTAGCCGTACTGGCCGGAACCTTCACCCGGACACCTTGAGACAAACTCATACCCGTGCAGCTCCTTCAAGCTTAGCAATAGCATCCATTACGGCTGATTCCGTATCCGATACGACGAGCGGTTCGGCGTTCACGGTAGAAATGGCGATATTCGGATCCTTGAGCCCATGCCCTGTCAGCACACAGACAACGGACTCTCCACCTTTAAAATATCCTTCTCGCTTCATTTTATAAACGCCTGCGATGGAGGCAGCCGATCCTGGCTCGGCAAAAATGCCCTCACGCGATGCAATTTTTCGGTATGCTTCCAAAATTTCTTCATCCGTTACGTAGTTAATCTGTCCACCGGATTCCTCTGCGGCGGCAACCGCGGTTTTCCAGCTGGCCGGGTTCCCGATACGGATGGCAGTCGCTACCGTTTCCGGATTCGCAATAGGCTCTCCCTTCACGATCGCCATAGCACCTTCCGCTTCAAATCCTAGCATTTTCGGTAGTGAAGAGGATTTGCCCGCCGCGTGGTACTCTTTAAATCCTTTCCAGTAAGCGGAGATGTTCCCCGCATTGCCGACCGGAATCGCCAGCACGTCCGGAGCTTTCCCTAACTGGTCTACGACTTCGAATGCAGCCGTCTTCTGGCCTTCGATTCGATAAGGGTTCACGGAGTTCACAAGCGCAATCGGATGCTTCGCCGTAATCTCGCGCACGATTTCCAGCGCGCGGTCAAAATTGCCCTCAATCGCAATAACCTTCGCTCCGTAGATCATTGCCTGGGCGAGCTTGCCCAGCGCAATATTATTGTTCGGAATGATAACGATACAATTTAATCCGCCACGAGCGGCATAAGCAGCAGCTGCTGCAGAAGTATTACCCGTGGAAGCGCACATAATAGTACGGCTTCCCTCTTCCATTGCTTTCGCTACGGCCATCACCATCCCACGGTCTTTAAATGAACCCGTTGGATTAAGCCCTTCAAATTTGAAATGCAGATCAATCCCGAGCTCTTCAGATAGATTCACGGCTTTGATCAAAGGTGTGTTTCCTTCCTTAAGCGTTAGAAGCGGAGTACGCTCATTCACCGGCAAATATTCTCTGTAGGTTTGAAGCAATCCTTCATACGGCATCTCTCATGTTCTCCTTTTCTTTTGAAAAAATTATATCGGGTATTTAATAAGTTTTAATCCCTTATCCTTCAACACGGTAAACACTTTTAATCCGGCGGATGACTTCCAGGCCTTCAAAATGATTCAACACTTCATCCATATTGGCTTTGCTCGCATTGTGCGTGACGATGATAATCTCTGCGTCCGGATTATGTTCGTTCGGCTGCTGAACAACCGATTCCAGGCTGACGTTATATTCGGCGAACACCTGCGTAATTTGGGCAAGTACACCTGCTTTATCGTCGACATGAAGCAAAATGAAGTTCTTGTACATGATCTGCTCATCGGTTTTGAGTTTCTTCGGTTTGTAAGGAACGATGGCTTTGAGCCCGTTGACGCCGAGCTTCAGATTCTTGATGACCGCAACCAAGTCTGCAACAACGGATGTAGCGGTTGGCATCTCGCCGGCGCCGGCTCCGTAAAACATCGTTTCACCTACAGCTTCTCCGTATACATAAACCGCGTTAAATACCCCATTCACGGCCGCGATAGGATGTCCTTTTCGAACCATCGTAGGCTGAACAGTGATGCTGAACTCATCGTCCTGACGCTCCGCTATACCGAGCAGCTTCATCTCATAGCCCAAACGCTTCGCATAGGCGATATCTTCTTTGGTCACTTGCGAGATTCCCTTAACGGTTACATCCTGGAGCTCAACGTTCGTGCGGAAGCCGAGTGTCCCTAGTATCGCCATTTTGCGGGCCGCGTCCAAGCCTTCCACATCGGAGGTCGGATCGGCT
Source organism: Paenibacillus sp. NPDC058898 (assembly GCF_049316025.1). Taxonomy (NCBI): domain Bacteria; kingdom Bacillati; phylum Bacillota; class Bacilli; order Caryophanales; family Paenibacillaceae; genus Paenibacillus; species Paenibacillus sp. NPDC058898. Next base: position 7,011 of record NZ_JBMOSM010000013.1, read on the forward strand.
TCTGCATAACCGAGCTCCTGAGCTTCAGCCAGGACATCCTCATACGATGCGCCTTCTTGGCTCATCTTGGTCAAAATGAAGTTGGTTGTACCGTTCACGATCCCCATGATTTTCATGATTCGATCCGAGGAGAAGCCTTCAATCAACGTGCGGATAATAGGAATACCGCCAGCAACGCTTGCCTCGTAGAACACGTCGCACTGCTTCTCTTGTGCCTTGGCTAATATTTCGGCACCATGGAGAGCCATCAGATCCTTATTCGCGGTAACGATATGCTTGCCGCGCTCAAGCGCTTCGAGGATATAGGTTTTCGTCTGTTCAATACCGCCCATCACTTCAACGATGACATCAATCTCAGGATCGCGGATGACCGCCCATGGATCTTCCGTCAGTTTATTCTGGTCCACATTGATACTGCGGTACTTCTCCAAATGTTTGACAGCGATGCGTTCTATCGTAATCGGCGAACCGACCTGGCTGCTCAAATCCTCCTGATGCCCCTCAACGATGCGGACAACCCCTGTTCCTACGGTTCCTAATCCCAAAAGTCCTACTTTGACCGGTTTCATTAATACATACCTCCTGTATCCCATCGCATAGATATCTATTTATTCGTCATAACTTAACCCTGGCCTATCATCTGCACTCTTCTTACTCCGGTTATTCGTCTCAATCCGTCGAGCAGATCATCCAGCTCCTCATTAAGCCGGGATACTTCGACGGAAATCACGACATTGGCGATACCCTGCAGTGGAATGCTCTGATGAATGGTTAATACATTCCCGCCTTCACCCGCTACCAGCCCCAGCACTTCGGATAGCATCCCGGAGCGATGTTCCATATCGATAGAAATCGTTACGATTTCATCTCGTTCCAGTTGATTGATAGGATGGATTCCATCCTTGTACTTATAAAAAGCGCTTCGGCTAAGCCCAACTTGCTCAACGGCTTCATGGACCGTCCTAACGTCTCCCGACGCCAGCAATTTTTTCACTTGCATCGTCTTAACCACAGCCTCGGGAAGGATGTCTTCCCGGACCAAATAGTAGCGTTCCTTCACAAACGTCCTCTCCTCAAAGACTACTGTATTCGTATAGTGGACATTATACTGGATATACCAAGTAAGGGCAATACATAAGTGTCCAGTTTTTTTAGATATCCCGATATTTCTTATGTCAACTCTATAGCCTATACTATATCGCAATTCGATTCGGAACACATCGATATTCACGTCAAAATTGTAAATGATGCGTAAGAAAAAGCAGTCTCCGGTATGCGGAAACTGCCGATGAAACAACCATGTTTAAGATTTGAGATCAAACGCTCCGCGTAAAATCTAAGCCACAATCACCGTACCGCAATACTCACATTCTTTTTTCTCCAGATGCGTCACGACCGACCTTGCCCCGCAGCCCGGGCATTCCACAGACTTCGGTCCTGGATCGGGCGTCGCTTCGTTTCGAGTTAATGGCGCTGGTTCAGCCGCAACTTCTCCCAGTGAATACTGCATTCTCTGTCCGCTGCGCGAAACAAATTCCCCTTGGAATGGGGATTGGGTTCTCCTCTGTAAGGACGGGATGATGACGACTCCATTGTCGAGCTTTCCGTTAGGCAGCATACGCCGTTCAAACATGAACGTGATATCCCGGACGGCATGTGCCGGCGTTTGTCTTGCCTCACGAGCGATATATTCAATCTGGACGAGTCCTCTTTTCATAATGGCATTCGAATAAAATTGCAGCAAACTGTTGAATTTCTTGTCTTCTTTTTTGGCAATCAACAGCATGATGATAGCTGGAACCAGTATAATAACGCCCCAAACGATGGAAGCCGAATAGAGGCCATCAACATCTTTATCATCAATAGTCGCCAGAATCATAAGCAATTCAAAGATTCCATAGGTGATGACCAAAACCCACCCGAAGAGCCGATTGTTTCGTCCCTTACAGTGATTATGGCGATGGGTGACAAGGACCCGAACAGCTGTCAGCACAATGGCCAGCGGAAAAAACAGAACCGCCACCGCAATAATAGAATAATCCACTGTTGTGAATTTCTGTTTAAAGCGCTTGAGATCAGAAGCTTCCATTTTCTATCCCCTCTATCATCTGCATTAGGTTGATCCCGCTTTTGCTTTCAGAAGTTCCGTGTTGCGATCCTGTACCGTTCTAAGGATATCGCAGATGATGTGAACGGTTTGCTCTACCAGCTCATCACGTTGTTCCGCTTGTGTCTCCCTGATCAGCGCCACTTGGTCCTCCAACATCGCGATTTTTTGCTGGATCATATGCTCCACTTCATATAATGAGGTGTGTGTGATTGGATCGCTATACCGAAGCGTTTCCTCAAGCTCGGCCATTTGCCGGTCTAACAAATGAATGTTTTCTCCTGGCATCTCCCCTAGTTTTCTCCGGATTCCCCCGATCCAAGCCACCGTCTCTTTCTTAACCGAAAGATGATCACTTTCCTTCCGTTCATGAGCTCCTGCATATTTTCCCGCCAAAGCTATCAGTCCTAGAACAACCGAAAACCCCAGGAAGGTTATCAGATGAATCATCAAATACGAAGATTCAGGCAGCTTAAATAAATATCCCAGCAGAATAACCTCCAGCAAGACGGAGATTGTATAGATCCCTATAATAACGCCTGAAGCAATATGAAAGGGTGCTCCTGACGAAGCCGCTTTGCGCTGGTGCATGACAAAACCGATAAATACGAGAATGGCCGCCTCGGCGCATCCGAGGGCTATGCCCGATATCCAAGCATTCAGCTGAACGATCCCACTGATCAATCCGAACAGAAGGATGGTTACGACCGGAAGCGCTACGGCAGCCAGCCATAATCTGTTTCGACTTGTGGTCCTTGTGTTCACTCTATTCCCCCGCTTTCACTTCACATCAATTTATGACCGCACTCCATGCAGAACTTCTGGCCCGGTTTGATCTCATGATGACACCCAGGACATGTAAGTTCATGGCTCGACCCGCAGTGCGGGCAAAACTTGGCTTCCGCATCCACCAATTCACCGCATGCCCGGCAAGGCATAGGCAGCGGTGCACCGCACTCCGGACATTCAACAGCACCGGCAGGATGGTCATGACCACACTTAGGGCATGCATGGTAAGGGTCTCCGCAGTGAAGACAAAACTTGGCATTCGGAGGTAGAGGCTGCCCGCAATCGTTGCACCGGACAGTTTTCGCTGGCTCTTGCTCGGCTTGCGCCTGAAGCGATTGGCCGCATCCCGAACAGAATCGGGCTTCTTCCCCGTTCCGTGTTCCGCACTTGGTACATGCCTTCTGGTTGATTGGCATATCATCCTTCTCTAGTTCCTTTGAACTCTCAAACATATGCCGGGCGGTCTCGTACATCGGGCCGACCATCCCAAGCCCCATTCCCAGCCCGGTCCCCATGACCGCTGCCGGGCTGCCGGGATTCTTCGCTGCCCCCTCAAGCGTATTAAAGGTTCTTTCCTGATGATAGGTATATCCGATGATGTCCATCTCCGCTTTCTTCGCTAGCGCCTCCTTGATTCGAACAGCTGCAGGGTCATTCTCCGGTATGTTGATGGAATCTACATAGAAATTCAGCAGAGTGATCCCTATCTCTTCAAATGAAGGCGCAATCGCTTCCATGATATGCTTCGATATTTCCGCTATGTAAGCATTGATCTCCACAACGCTGATTTTTTTGCGAACGATATAGGAGGATATGATTTCCGTAATATTGGACATCAGTACGCCGCGATAATATTTAATCAGGGTGCCCTGGTCAAAAGTTTGCAGCGTACCGACCATGGTCGCCAGAAACTTTCGCGGATCGCTGATCTGTACGCCGAATTGGCCAAAAGCCCGGACCGATACGATAATATTGTATTTCGGATCTTGCAGCTGGATCGGCGAGTTGGTCCCCCATTTCACGTCCAGTGAACGAAGTTTATTCACAAACCAGACTTCTGCCGTAAAGGGAGACTTCCCACCGAATGGAAGATTAATCACATTGGATAAAATCGGTATATTCGCTGTGCTCAGCGTATGCCGCCCCGCTGAGAAGGAGTCCAGGGCCTGACCGCCCTTATACAGGATTGCCTCCTGTGTCTCATGAACAATGAGCTGGGTCCAAGTCCCTAACTCCTGATTCGGATAACGCCATGCAAACACATCCGGCGGCCCTTCATATTTTACAACTTCAATAATAGCCATAGTTCTACTCTCCTTTTTACGCCGTTCCTTCCATCCTGATTGTCTATGGAAAAGGACTATTGTACTACTATTGTATACGATTTACCCGATATGTGGATGCAAAATTTGGAAACCTAAATGGAAAAAGACATATCGAAACAATTTCACAGGCAGATGCCATAAATCACTGTTCATGTTTACGAGTTATCGATTCATAGAGATACAAGTTCGTTCATAAAAAAAATACCGCAAAGCCTGCTGTTATACAGACTTTGCGGTATTTTTCTTCAAAACGTACTTTTTACGCATTAATAGTAGCTGCTGCCTTCAACAAATTCGAATTCGAAATCGCCAATCCGTACAATGGTGCCTTCTGTCGCGCCCCGTTTCCGGAGTTCTTCATCAATGCCCATATGACGCATTGTTCTTGCAAGCTTCAGAATCGCATCATGTGAATTCATCTGCATCCGTTTCAGCATCCGCTCAATTCGCTCGCTATGCACCACATACATCTCATTATCCCTAGTGACGGTGAAGGAGTTATCGTTTTGAGCTTTGAATTTATACACCTTACGCTCGGAAACCTCGGATACTTCTTCAATCGCTGGCTCATCCGGAATACTTTCGAGCACATCGATCGTGCGATAAAGAAGTTCCTGGATACCTTGTCGGGTCAGCGAGGAAATCGGCATGACCTCGATGTCCGGACGGATTTCCTTCACCTTCTCTTTGAAGGCTGCCAAATACTCTTCCGCCTCCGGCATATCCATTTTATTAGCGGCTACGATTTGCGGCCGATCGACCAGAACCGGGTTGTAAAGCCTGATTTCATCATTGATTTTTTCCCAGTCCTCAAACGGATCCCTTCCTTCCGTGCCTGCCATATCCACAACATGGATAATGACGCGTGTTCTTTCCACGTGCCGGAGGAATTCGTGACCAAGTCCCACGCCTTCATGAGCACCCTCAATCAGACCAGGCAAGTCAGCCATTACGAAATTGCGACCGTCTCCAACCTCAACCATTCCCAAATTCGGTGTTATGGTCGTAAAGTGGTATGCGCCGATCTTCGGCTGAGCCGCAGATACAACGGATAACAAGGTTGATTTGCCTACGCTAGGGAACCCGACGAGACCTACATCAGCCATCACTTTAAGTTCCAGGGTTACGTAACGCTCTTCGCCTTCCTCACCGTTCTCGGCAAGTTCAGGCGCCGGATTGTTCGGCGTAGCAAAGCGGATATTTCCACGCCCTCCACGACCTCCTCTGGCAACAACAACCTGTTGACCGTGCCGGGTCAAATCCCCAATCACCTCACCGGTATCGTCATCCATTAAGATGGTGCCCGGCGGGATACGGACAATCATGCTATCCGCATTGGCGCCATGCTGACTTTTATTGCGGCCTTTTTCCCCACGCTTTGCCTTAAAATGCTTCTGATAACGGAAATCCATCAACGTGCGCAGTCCTTCGTCCACCCGGAAAATCACGTCGCCGCCCTTACCGCCGTCACCGCCGGCAGGTCCGCCTTCAGGAACGTATTTCTCTCGACGGAACGCAATGAGACCATCTCCTCCGTCTCCGCCTTTTACATATACTTTTGCCTTATCTACAAACATGAAATCACCTTCCTCAAGTCACAAACGGCAAATACAAACGATACGAGGTCTCCCCCGGCTCCGTCTGCTCCACCCGAATGCCTTCGCCTTTTACGGATTGTTCAATCTGAAGCTTCAAGCTGTCCGGGTCACCAAAGGATCCTTCTCCTTGTGCCCATACCATCAGCTCTTGTTCTTGCTGCATAAATGTTAATGTTAATTGCCGGGTATCCCCCCAGGACGCTTTTCCGCTCAATTGAAAAGCTCTCACCGTTTGAATGATTGCTTCGGTAAAAGACTCCGCCGTTTGTGGCGATACTTTGTCTTCCAGTTGTACCTGGTCCACAACTTCAACGTCGAGCTGCAGATTGTTGCTGTACGTACGGTATGAATGTAAATAAAAAACCAGCGAAGGAATGCCTAGCTTAGAGATTCTGCTCTCCGTCGCCATTCTGTCCTTTATTCTTTCCACAGAACCCACTGTTTTATCAAGCTTTCCAAGTTGAATGTAGCCGTACAAAATTTGAAGCTCATTCATCCAATCATGACGATGGTGATTCAGCATCTGAATCGCCGTCGACTCCATATTCCGAACGATGGCTTGCTGTCTACGCTCGTCCGATTTTCGGACAAGCCATGCACTGCAGACAGACGCAGTGACAGCCCAAACCGTCAACACTGCTCCTGCAGCCAAAGTCGGTTTCCATACCATCCATGCTACGGGTATTACGGAGGTTAACCCCGCCCCAGCTGCTATCCATTTCCAGGATTTCATCGCTTCTCCTCGTCTTTCAACAGCAATTGGTTACATTCACCAAATCCCAGTATATCATAGACTTTCAGGACGGTTCATCCCCTGGATGATGATCTTTACGCAATTTACAAAAAAAGAAGCCCCGGCAACGATGCCGAAAGGCTTCTTCTGTATGCAGCATAAGAAACGATTAAGCTTCTACTGCAGCCGCTACTGGAGCGACATCAACCGGGTAGACGCTCACTTTCTTGCGATCACGACCCCAACGTTCAAATTTCACAACGCCGTCAACTTTCGCAAACAAAGTATCGTCTTTACCGATACCTACGTTCGTGCCTGGATGAATTTTCGTTCCGCGTTGGCGAACCAAGATGCTGCCGCCAGTCACTGCTTGACCGTCCGCACGTTTCACACCAAGACGTTTCGATTCGCTATCGCGACCGTTCTTTGTGGAACCTACACCTTTTTTCGATGCGAATAACTGAAGATCCAATTTCAACATGTTGTCTACCTCCTTCTTCAAGTAGTCAATTCTTGTATTCTTATATACTTGCCGTATGAATCGGCAATTCCCTGTAACATAACAACCATGGATTCGAGAAGCAGTTGAACTTGTCCCGAGACGGAATCGTCTGCCGTCGGCGGAAGATTCGCGCTTAGAAAGCCGCCCTTCATCCGGGTCTCCATAACAGTTCCGGTTAACGCTTCAATGGAATTGACCGTTCCCACTGTAATGCTGGAAACTCCAGCACATACAATATCTTCTCCAGGATTGGCATATCCCGCGTGCCCCGTAACCTTAAAGCTATGGATCCGTCCATCTCCCCCGCGCAGTACTTGTACAGTAATCAATTACCGCACCTACTTACGCTTGGATTTTCTCGATGGTTACTTTAGTGTAAGGTTGACGATGACCTTGCTTCTTGTGGTAGTTCTTCTTCGGCTTGTATTTGTATACAACGACCTTACGGCCTTTACCGTGCTTCTCTACCTTCGCAGTTACAGTTGCACCGGAAACAACCGGCGTACCTGCTACCAAACCGTCCTCTTTGGATACGGCCAGTACACGGTCGAAAGTCACGCTCTCGCCGTCACCTGCAGTCAGCTTCTCGATGAACAATACGTCGCCCTCTTGAACTTTGTATTGTTTACCACCTGTTTCGATAATAGCGTACATTTGCTTGCACCTCCCTATGTCTCAGACTCGCCTAGTTTAAGGTGTCCGTCCTAAGCAGGAACGTCCTTGCTAACCCAACCGGAGCGGTTACAGCATGTGCAGCAATTCATCACTAGACACATACCCAATGATAATATCATATCCCATGTTCACCGTCAACATCATTGTTCGATAACAACGCCTCTGCCCCCACAAGCCCCGCAGGGCTTGGCAAATGGGAGCGAAGAGCTTTCTCTAGCTTTTTTGCGGGTCATTTCCAGCAGTCCCAGCTTGGTCCAACCCACCACAAAGCTCTTGGCACGGTCCTTGCGCATCACAGCCTCCATGGCAGAAACAACCTGCTCCCGATACTCTTCACGATCCATATCGATGAAATCAACGATGATAATGCCTCCGATATCCCAGAGCCGCAAGATTCTTGCAATCTGCTGCGCCGCCATAAGATTTGTCTTCAGCACCGTTTCCTCGAAATTATCGCCACCAATATATTTGGCTGTATTCACGTCCATGATGGTCATGGCCTCCGTCTGATCTACAACGATGGTTACACCCTCGGGAAGCGTGATTTTCCTTGCAAAGCCGGCTCTCATCTGCTCGTCCAACCCGTAAGCATGAAAAATCGGACTTCCTTCCGAGTAATATGTAACCTTTGGCTCTATACCAGGAACGGTTTCCCTCAGATAGCTCTTGGTTTCCTCGCCTTTGAGCTTGCTGTCGATCACAAGTTCGTCATGAAGTGGATCAAAAGCATCGCGGAGAAAACGCTGCAGCATACCTAGATCACGATGAAGAAGCGTTGGAGCAGGAGAAGATTCGCCCTTGTCGAGAATTCGCGCCCACTCTTTCCGCAGATATTCAAGATCTCCCTTAAGAAATTCTAAAGGCTCGTCCTCCGATACCGTGCGGATAATGATCCCCTCTTCGTCTGTGCGGAGCTGATCGCCGATACTCTTGAGCCTTGCTCTTTCCGCATCACGTCCAATTTTCTTGGAGACGGCAACATAATCCGCAGTAGGCATGTACACCATGCATCTACCAGGAAGCGAGAAATGGGTAGTGACCCGCGCCCCCTTGCCACCTCTCGGTTCCTTCATCACCTGCACGATCAATTCCTGGCCAACTGTTAGCAGTTCCGATATTGACGGCTTCTGCTTGGGCTGCTTCTCTAAATGAGGATGGAGCACATCATCAATATATAGAAATGCATTCTTCTTCAGCCCGATATCTACAAAAGCCGCCTGCATCCCCGGCAGCACATTAACGACCCTGCCCTTATAAAAACTACCGACTACACTTTCCTCACGACTCCGCTCAACGGCGAATTCTGCTAACCTCCCATCTTCGATGAGGGCCATCTGAATGGTCTCATGTTCACAATGAACTATCATTTGCCTCATGGCTTCACCCCTCAAATGGAAGACGATATTCTATTTTTTTATCCTAACACAATCTCAGATGATATGAATGGATAAAGAATCATGGCCCGCCCTGCGTCTTCCTCATGGTGTTTACGATTTACGCATACCAGGGCGGACCATTTGATGCAAAATAAGAAGAGATCACATGCTGCTCCGGAACGACGGCAAGCAGGCTGCCTCGTCCGCTCATGACATAAATGAGATGATACTTCTCTCGTTTAAATAGACGCATGATATCATCCAAAGGTTTCGAAGAATCTGCAACGATTGGCTGGGCAGGACCGAGTCCATCCAAATTTCGTTCATAAATCCCGCTCCGATTAACCAAAAATCGTAAGAACCGGTAATGCACATTCCGATAGTCTTCAAAATTGGAATACGCTAAAAAGAGACCGATCATCAGCACATTTAAACGGATACCGCCGCCGGAGAATAACGGCTGCAAGCCATATCCAATCATGATCAAGCTGCACAAAATGCCGGCGCGGGAAGCCCACAGCAAGGTCGCATGATATGGGGCGAGCAGGCTCATGAGAGCTTGCAGCACTTTGCCGCCATCCAGTGGCAGAATCGGGAGAAGGTTAAACAGCGCAATGATGAGATTCCCCTGAATGATATAAGATAACAGCTGCTCGTCTCCCCACCCCGCCCATCTGCACACCAGGGTAATTCCAATCATGATGACATTTTGCAGCGGACCTGCAAGCGCAATGATGATTTCCTTCATCGCGGTCATTCTGCCGTCATCTTCAATGACAGCAACGCCGCCGAACGGCAGCATCTGAATGGCTCGTACCTTGAACCCCATCGCTGTCGCTGCGGCGGCGTGTCCCAATTCATGAATAAACACGATAATAAACAGGGTCAGCAATTCTAAAAAGCGACCGGTGAATACAGAGGCCAGCATGACAATAACAAAGAGAGGATGCAGCGACAATACCGTTCCCTTAAACTTAATCAAACGGAATCACTTCCGCCGGATCGACACCACGATTCCCCTCTTTCAGTTCGAAATAAAGGGCGGGCGGGCTGCCTATGCCTGAAGACGCCAATGTGCCGATAATATCTCCACCTTGGACCCAATCGTTTACCTTAAGTCCCGTTTCTGCCAGCCTGCTGTATATCGCCGTTCTCTCTCCTGTATGCTGTATGAGAATGGTGATCCCATTCTCAGGATGATCTTTAACCTCAAGCACGCGTCCAGTCTCTATACTCTTAACCGCCCGGTCTGCTAAAGAACCCCCTCCGGCTTCCAAAACAATGCCTTTAAGATCCACAGCAAAGGATTGGACCACCTTTCCGGAAAGCGGAGGAACTAAAGTAGTCCCGGCATTTACCTTCGTCGAGTGCTCGTCAGTTTGTCCAAAAATCGGAATAAAGGAAGGCGCGCTTCCAAAGTGCTCCTCGTACCATACTTGAGCTGCCTGAAAATCCATCTCATGGCTCAGTCCCTCAACAATAAAAGCTTGTGTACGAAGAGCCCACGGCTGCTGAAACGAAAATACCCCCCATGCCAACCCAAACACCAGCGCACTGACGATTACGCGGCGCACCAAACCCGACAGAAACGAAGCTTTTCTTGGAGGTTCCCCTGGATCACCGGGATCCAGCGTACTATACCAACCGCGGTGCCCTTGCTTCCAAAGCTGCTCGGGGTCCGGTTCCCTGTCTGCGAGACGAGGGGATGGGTTCGCTCTGTGATCCTGTACAAAGCCTGTCTTGTGAAGATTGAGATTGGCAAGCTTCCTTTCGGGAACGGGCGTCCATGACGACTTATCATGCGGTGCCGGAGACTGTTCCCCTTCCAGCAGCTCGCGAATGCGGGCTTCTCTTCGGTTCTTAACTGAAGTTTTGATGTCCATTGTTCTTTCCCCCTTGGGGCTTGTTTTCTTACTCTATCCTATGAGGAGATGAAAGATATTTAGAACAAGCCCTATTGAAGAAGCTAGCGGAACGTATGCAGATCAAAACAGCGTCGATGAAGTAAACAAAAAACCGATGCCTTCCGGCACCGGTTCGTGTTAATCCCTTAACCCATTCCAAAAAACTTTTTGAATTTGGTGAACATTCCTTTTTTCTGATGGATTTGCATCAGAGGAACGGTGTCACCCAGGATACGACGGGCGATGTTTCTATAGGCGATGGCTGCCTGGGAGTCCGGATTCATCACCGTAGGCTCCCCGATGTTGGCCGCTTTAATGACCATTTCATCATCTGGCACGATACCGATCAGATCAATATTCAGCACCTGCAGCACATCTTCAATCTCCAGCATGTCGCCGGATTTCACCATGTTCGGGCGAATCCGGTTCACCACGAGCTTCGGAGACTCGACATGCGAGCTCTCCAGCAGGCCGATAATCCGATCCGCGTCCCGCACGGCCGCATTCTCGGGCGTTGTAACCACAATCGCTTTATCTGCACCGGCAATGGCATTCTTAAATCCTTGCTCGATTCCAGCCGGACAATCGATAATGACGTATTCGAATTCTTTTTTCAATTCAAGTACGATATCTTTCACCTGCTCCGGAGAAACGGCATTCTTGTCTTTGGTCTGGGCTGCAGGAAGCATATACAGCTCATCAAAGCGCTTATCCTTGATTAGCGCCTGGTTAAGTCGGCATCGCCCTTCTGCAACGTCGCACAAATCGTATATTATCCGGTTTTCCAGGCCCATCACGACATCCAAATTACGAAGACCGATGTCCGTATCAACCAGACACACTTTTTTTCCGAGCAGTGCCAAAGCTGTGCCGATGTTCGCTGATGTCGTCGTTTTACCGACTCCGCCTTTACCTGAAGTTACGACGATTGCCTCTCCCATGTTCTACACCCCTTTAAACACATTAAAATCCCGACCCAAACGTGAGATGTTGCTGATCTTATCGATCTCCATGCTTCCATCCTTCAAATACGCAAACTCCATGACCGTTTCCCGCGTCTCCCATTCATCCGGCGGTCTGCTGATCATCTGGGAGATACGGAGTTGGGTGGGGGCAAAATACGAAGCCGCTATAATCGCTTCCTCGTTGCCCTCTACACCGGCGTGCGCGGTTCCACGCAGAGCTCCCAATATGTAGATATCGCCGGTACACGTTATGGTCCCGCCGGGATTCACATCGCCGAGGAACAAGAGATCGCCGTCATGATGCAGCACCTGTCCGGAACGCACCATTCCCGTCTTAAGCGTAAGCTTCTCCTCTGGGATGAGCTCGGACTCAAGCGGCGGCGACTCCACATTACGTATCAGCAGGTTGCCCTTTTGCTTCAATATGTCAAGAATCGTCTGCTTCTCTTCTTCGGAAATTTTCCGGGAACCCAGCTTCACATCCACATGAATGATAGGTCCGGTCAAAATATTCTGATGACTGTGCTCCAGCTTATAGCGCAGCTCGTCGAGCAACTCCTCCAGCTCGCACTGGTCATCAAGCAGGAATACCAGGCCATCTTTGATGCCCTTAATCGTTACATGATTGGATTTTACAGCCATAAGCCTGTCCCTCCCATCCCTATACATTTCGCGCTCAAACCTTCAAGTTCCTGCTAGTCTAGTAAAATGTCATAATGGAGGGTTCAGGATGCCTTCCTTCTCTGATTCTTCGTAACCAACTCAATCTGCTTGCGAAGAGGAACGTAAATCGCCAGAGCAAAGGCAAAATGAACAAGGAGATTGGGTAGCATATGATGAAGCAGTGACCAATTATAAGAAGTCGGATTGAGTCGAAACACCTTATATATGCCAAAAAGCGTACTGTCAAACAACAAACTTCCCAGGATGACAACGGTCATCATCATGGGCAATGGTGCCCGCGGGGACTTGAATACAAGTCCCACCAGATATGCGGATACGCCCATAGCAAATGAATAAGTGCCAATCATCTCGCCGTAATACACGATATCGTGAAGCATGCCGAATATGAGTCCGAGCACCAGCCCCGTATGGCGATGATAATAAATCGATACAAAAAACAAGCAGACCAATACAAAATTAGGATAAATCTGAAGCTGCAGCGAGCTTGGCGTTAACCAGAAAACCACCGTGCCCTGCAGGATAAACAACACGAACAGCAACAGGACCAGAATCTGTTTACGTGCCATCTTATTCCGGCTCCTCAGGCGTAAAGACGATGATCAGATACTTCCAGTCATCAAACTTGGCCGCTGGTTTGATTGTAGCTGTTCTGCTTTGACCGTATTGGCTTACCTGAACACTTTTTACCTCACCAATGATCAAGCCCTGTGGTATAACGCCTCCGGCACCGGATGAAATGATTTTATCGCCCTTCTTGATCGGATCATTCTCCTGAATACGCGTCATCTGCAGTGTGTTGGTCTTCTCATCGTAGCTCTCAACCACGCCAAACGTTTTGTCCTCTTTGCCGATGGCTGTTACCGAAATCGGCTGCGGGTTCGGATCCTGGGCGTCCATCGATGTCAACAGTTTCACCGTTGAGGTGAAATTGCTCACACTGCTAATAATACCGACCATGCCGTCCACTGTCGTGACCGACATATTAGGGCGAACCCCATCGCGCTCGCCCAGATCGACGACAAGTGTCCGGTTATTCGGATCTGAGTTGACGCTGAGCACCTGGGCCGTACGGTACTCATATTTGTCACGATTTTTCTGGTTTTCTGTAAAATGGAGCTGATCCCGAAGCTTTTCGTAATTAGCTTTCATCGTGTTATAGTTCGCACTCTCTCGAGAATATTGGGCAACCGCTCTACGCAACTCCTCATTCTCTTCATAGATCTCCTTCATGTTCCGTACATCTTCAAAGAAACCCGCTATATAGGCAGCGGGCTTATAAAACACACTTTGCACAAAACCGACCGTATCTTTGACAAATTTTTCAGGCCAAGATAAAGAAGCTCTCGGGCCGAGCGTAAACCCCATAATAGCGATAAACGCTACCAGCCCGATGAGCATAATAAACAATCGCTTATTACCTAGCAGCTTAAACAGTTGCAACACCCTCTAACTTACTGTTTTCTCTCCCAACATTAGGGGTTTACACTTCTATTTTGATTTCTACCGTTTGGAACGGACGGCAGAGCTGCTCCGGGATTTAAACAAGTGAATGTTCTCGAGCGCTTTACCTGTACCAATGGCCACGCAATCCAGCGGATTCTCTGCAACGATCACCGGCATGCCGGTCTCTTCAGCGAGCAGCTTGTCCAGGTTGCGAAGCAATGCGCCGCCTCCTGTAAGCACGATGCCCCGGTCCATAATATCCGCAGCAAGCTCCGGAGGACATTTCTCAAGCGTAACCTTAACAGCTTCAACAATCGCATTAATCGTATCTGCCAACGCTTCGCTAATCTCATCCGAAGTAATGGTAATCGTCTTCGGCAGACCCGTCACCAAGTCACGGCCGCGAATTTCCATCGTTTCCACGGTCTCCAGCGGCATGGCGGAACCGACTTCCATCTTGAGCAGCTCGGATGTGCGCTCACCGATCATCAAGTTATATTGACGTTTGATATAGGAAATAATAGATTCATCCATCTCATCGCCTGCCACGCGTACAGAGCGGCTGGTTACAATACCGCCAAGAGAAATGACCGCAACCTCGGTCGTACCTCCGCCGATATCAACAACCATGCTCCCTGTAGGTTCCCACACAGGCAAATCGGCACCGATTGCAGCTGCAAAAGGTTCTTCGATCGTATAAGCTTCGCGTGCACCAGCTTGCTTGGTCGCATCTTCAACCGCACGCTGCTCTACCGCCGTAATGCCGGAAGGTACACATACCATCACGTTCGGATGGCGCGGGAATATGGAACGTTGCTTCTGTGCTTGACGAATAAAGTATTTAATCATCGTAGCTGTTGTATCAAAATCAGCGATGACGCCGTCTTTCATCGGACGAATGGCACGAATATTGCCTGGTGTGCGTCCAATCATTTTCTTAGCCGATTCTCCGACGGCTTCAATGCTCTTAGTATCTGTACGCAGAGCAACCACGGAAGGCTCTCTTACGACAATTCCTTTCCCACGAACATAAACCAGCGTATTTGCCGTCCCCAAATCGATTCCCAAATCTTTCGTAAAACCACCTAACATGATGTATCTCCCTTTCTTCGTCAATCTGAACTATTATATTACATCAAGCCCCGTTCCTTCAAACTTACAAACGATCCGTCCCCAATGATCAGATGATCCAGCACGTCGATCCCGACAATCTGTCCTGCCTCCACTAAGCGGGCAGTCAGCGATATGTCTTCCGGGCTGGGCGTCGGATCTCCGCTAGGATGGTTGTGCGCGCACACCAGGGATGCACTGCTGCATTTGATGGCCGCTCTGAACACCTCGCGGGGATGAACGATGGAAGCATTAAGGCTTCCCATCGATAACGTTTCCTGGGCAATGACATGATTTTTCGTATTTAAAAATACACAGACAAAATGCTCTTTCTGTAAATAGCGCATCTGTTCACTGAGCAGTTCTGCCGCGTCATGCGGACTGCGAATAATAACTGGCTCTACATGTCTCGATGCGGCTAAGCGCCGTCCAAGCTCTATGCCAGCCTTCAGCTGAACAGCCTTAGCGGTTCCAATTCCTTTGATTTGCGTAATTTCCTCAATGCTAAGATCAACGAGCTGCCGGATGCCGCCTGCTTCCCCCAGCAGCCGCTGGGCTATATGTACGGCAGATTCCTGGCGGGTACCGGTCCGAAGCAATATCGCCAGCAATTCTGCATGGCTTAAAGCGCTCGCCCCATATTGCATCATGCGCTCTCTAGGTCGTTCATCATGGGGGATGTCGCGCAGCAATAGCGTTGGCGACTCCATATATTCCCCTCTTTTCTAAGATTTAAATCAGCAGGTCACCGAAACTTCAGGATTCCCCTACATTTCGCATGCCGTTGTTCTATATCTATGAATCGGTGAGTACATCCATCCCCATTTCAGACAGCATGTCCGACAGCAGAGAAAGCGGCAGACCGACAACGTTAAAATAGTCGCCTTCGATTCCTTCCACGATGGTTGCACCCAAGCCTTGAATCGCATACGAGCCTGCTTTGTCAGCAGGTTCCCCGCTCTTTACATAAGCCGCGATCGCATCATCACTTAACGATTTCATCTTTACGGTTGTCACACGGTGGGCAACCTTTGTATGACCGGATTCCCGATCAACACAAGCCACGCCCGTGTACACGAGGTGAGCCCGTCCTTGAAGCATGGACAACATCCTTGCCGCGTCAGCATGATCCTCCGGTTTCCCGAGGACATGATCATCTACAACTACAATCGTGTCGCTTCCCACAATGATACCATCTCCCGGATCATCCGTCAGCTTTCGGAGAACCGCTTCCGCTTTACGTAGTGCCAGTGACTCCACAATTCGCTCTGGCGACCACCCTTGCGGGGTGTCCTCATCAGCTTCACTAGGCATAATCTCGAATGGGATACGAAGGGAGGCAATCAATTCCTGACGCCGAGGAGAGGTGGAGGCCAATATGATACGGCGGTTTCTCTTCTCATTCAAGGGGGATAATCTCCTTTGTCATGTCTTAGAGCCTGCGGTATAACCAAAGTGCAGCTATAATGCCGAGCAGACTGAGCAGGCAAAAGTTAAGTTCAAGGTTAATATCATAACGAATAATGTCAAAATCAGCGCGAGGCGACCACTTAATCGGTGTAGTAGACGTTAAAAACGACAAAGCCTTGACAGGCTGAAGCGCCTTAGCAAGCCATGTTCCCGTCAGCCACCCCAGCAGCAAAAACAAGATGAGCATTCCTTTGTTTTTCTTCATGCATCCTCTTCCCTCGCCATATTTTGACACCCTAATTATTATACGGTGAATCGATAAGCAATACAAACAGAAATCCGGCAGGGGGAACTATTTCCAGTTCCAAGCCGGATTTTACGTAAATTTGAATTTATAGGCCATCCAGGAGTTTCTTTTGGCCCATGACATAGTTCATCATACCTGTTTGAATCTCCCACAAATGCCCCTTGGATTGATTTTTGTTATATTCGGAGAGCGCAGTGATTGAACTGTTCATGGATTGCTCCATCGCCGGCAGCACAGCCCCGGTCTCCGGACCCAAGCCGGCGGACAGCAACTGCATCGATTGGATCCACTGCTGGTGCAGATTTGTGATCGCAGTCATATTCTCCGGCGCCACCGCGCCCGCCTCCTGCTTCCCCAGCAGCGATGCCGATAGTTTACTAAGCTCCGATACCAGTTGCCCGCTGATCGTAAAATAGTCCGTCAGCGTCTGCTCCTCGCCCGCAAAGACAGCTGACTCTATATTAGGGAGCGCGATTTCTCTTACGTATAATTCGACGCCTTCGGCCTTAAGCTGATTGCTGAGCAGCTTGGCCTGCTCGCGGTCTGGTGAAATGCCCGCATACACCCGGTTCTCCTCATCCGAATCTCCGCCGGCGGCAATACCGGACTGCAGCAGCTCCCCCTTCGCTTGCTCAGCCCGTTCCGGGGTGCTGAACACACCGTACTGAAGCATATAAAAGATTTGACCTGGAATGTGAACAGCCGATTCAGTTAAATCAGGTGCGATGGTTGCACCCGTTACACCAGAGGAATCAGCCGGGGCTTGATTCACTGCATCATTGGTTTCAAGCTGTCCCGATGTTGGATCCTCACCTGCAATACCGCCGTTAAACATAGACAGCACCATATACCCAAACAGCAAACCCGTAACAACAGCCGCTGTCACAGACACAGCCATTTTCCAGAAGGAGGTAGGTTTGCGTGAGCGATAATAACTGTAGTCATCAGCAGATGACTCATATAGATCCGCCTCAGGCCCGAGATTCCAGTTGGAGTCGTTCGCTTCGGGGTCCACTCTTCCGGGATACACGTCATCATGAAGGTCATAGAGTTCCTTACGCTCACGCATATCGTCATATGTATCGTTATGTTCAGGTCCGTCACCAAACGACCCGCCGTCGATATGATCCAGACGCCGTCTTTCCTCAGCTAATCGGCCCCTGGACCGGTTATGACGCGAGGTTCTCCACCCTTGACCGTTCACATTCGGGGTCTCCCCCTCCTCCCGGAGAGGCGGAACGACGCGTAGATGATCATGCTGCATACTGCTCCTAGGTTCGAACGAAGTGCCCACATCGGCAAACCGATCTGGCGCCGTTGTGTCAAACTCGTCGAATACGAGATGGCGGTCATCAACTTGGTCATTGCGTCTTGCTGGAACTTTTTGATACGGATCCCGTTCCTCACGCATATGATCCTTATGACTGTCCTTCGGCGGATCGTGATCAAAACGAATCGTCATCCGTGCTTTATTCATATCCACACACCTCACTTGTCCTTCTACACCTAGCTATATGATCAAGCTTGGCAACTTATGAGTGTGCGAAAAACAAAACAAACAGGCTGATCAAGAAAACATCTTGATCAGCCTGTTATACTTAGCGATTCCGCTCGCTTTGCCTCCGTTCGAAAGACAAAAGCCCATGCAATCCCCTGCTGCAGCGAAGCAGCAAAGCATGCGCGCAATCCATTTACTTCTTGCCTTTAATAGACTCTGCTAAAGCAGCGCCGACTTTCCAAATATCGCCCGCCCCCATCGTGAGAACCAGATCGCCTTCTTTTACACGACCTTTGAGATCGTTCAGAACATCCTCTTTGGTAGGCAAATAGCGGGCACCGGCATTACTGTTCTGGACAATCAGCTCCACCAGCTTACCGGAACTGATACCCTCGATTTGCTTCTCGCCGGCAGGAGAATAAATATCGGTGATAATCACCTCATCGGCTTCTCCGAACGCGCGGCTAAACGCATCCAGAAGGAAAAAGGTCCTCGAATACCGCTGCGGCTGGAATACGGCAATAATCCGTTTGCCCGTCGCTTTAGCGGCACTGATCGTAGCCTCAATCTCCGTCGGATGATGCGCATAGTCGTCAATCACCAGAATGCCTTCTGCTTCACCAAGCACCTGGAAGCGGCGCTTAGCGCCGTTGAACTTAACAATGGCCTCTACAATCGCTTCAAACGAGATTCCGCCTTTCAAGCAGCATATCACCGTAGCCATTGCGTTGTAGACATTGTGTTTACCCGGTACGGACAGTTCCACGGTGCCCAGCTCCATTCCGTTATGAAGCATCGTGAAGCTGACGTGACGGTCGCCGAGCACAAGATTTTTTGCCGTATACTCCGCATCAGCATGAATGCCGTATGTGGTCACATTGCATTTAAGGTCAGGCAAAATAGCCTGGATGTTGTTATCGTCCGCGCAAACCACGGCCGTCCCGTCTGCCTTAATCTGGCTGAGGAATTGTACATAAGCTGCCTTGAGACGATTGAAATCCCCTTCGTAATTCTCCAGGTGATCGGCCTCAATATTCAGAACAACGCCGAGCCATGGGTGGTACTGAAGGAATGAACCGTCACTCTCGTCGGCTTCGGCCACCACGTGCTCGCCTTCGCCGGCTTTGGCATTGGTGCCAACATTCATGATTTCCCCGCCGATGATAAATGTCGGATCGACTCCGCATTCTTCCATCACGAGCGCAATCATGGATGAAGTGGTTGTCTTACCATGCGCACCCGCTACGGCGACTCCTTTGCGTTCGTTCAAAAGACGCGCCAGCATCTGCGCACGGTGAAGGACAGGAATGTTCAGCTTCTCTGCTTCGACCCGCTCCACGTTGTCTTTGGACAATGCCGTCGAGTAAACCACAAGGTCCGCGCCCTGGACTTGCTCGGCGGTATGTCCAATGTATATTTTGGCGCCCTTGGCCGCCAGCTTTTCTGTCAATTCTTGCGATGCCACGTCAGAACCCGTGACTTTATAACCCATCTCCAGCATAACTCTTGCAATGGCGCTCATCCCGTAGCCGCCAATTCCTATAAAATGAACATGTTCCGATGTATTCAACAGATATCACCAACCTTTTTCAGAATCGGAAAGGCCCAGGAGGTTGGAACGCACGTCGGCAATCAGGTACAACGTGCCCGACACCACCCCAAGATCCTCCGCTTCCGTCCGTGACTTCAACTCTTCAAGTGCGTTTTTCCAATTTGGTTCTATGATGATTTGCAGTGTATGTTTGGCGTATTTCTCCCTTACCTGCTCTACGATGTCACCAAGCGCCTTGGCGTCCAGTTTCTTCCGGAAATCCGGTTCAGTCAGGATAAGCGTATCCACTATTGGCAGTATATGCTGCAAATACGATTCATGATGCTTATTTGCCAGCATTCCCATCATTAAGTTCAGTTTCCGATACTTATAGATCTGCGGCAAGCTTTTGGCCAAGGTTTCAGCCCCTTCAGGGTTATGCGCACCATCGAGAACAATCCGCGGGGAGGACTGTACTTGTTCCAGTCTTCCCGCCCAGAAAGTATCCTTAAACCCTGTACGTAATTCTTCTTCATCCACGATAAAAGCCATGTACTGGCGAAGCACTTCCAGCGTCATCATGGCAAGCGCAGCATTGGCGCATTGGTGCTCGCCTTGCATCGAGATGTCCAGATCCATGTCCCGGAACGGGCCCTTAAAGCGGAAAGTCTGGCTTTCTTCATCCCCGCGCAGTCGCTCATAGGAGAATTGTTCATCTACGAGATACAGACTTGTACGGTTTTTTTCTACCGCTTGTTTCAGAATTTCGACAGCCTCAGGCTGAGTTACCGTACTCACCACAGGGACTCCAGGCTTGATAATGCCAGCCTTCTCGGTGGCGATCTCCTGAATGGTGTCACCCAGAACGTCGGTATGGTCCATCCCGATATTCGTGATCACCGAAATGATGGGATGAACGATATTGGTCACGTCCAGGCGACCGCCAAGTCCCGTCTCCCATACCACTACATCCGGATAAGATACCTCGGCATAATACAGGATCGCAAGGGCGGTGGACACCTCAAACATCGTGGGCGATCCAAGCCCGGAGCTCGCCACTTCGGCTACAAGCGGCTCTAAGCGATTCGCGAGCGCCAGCAGCGTCTCTTCCGGTATGTCCTCGCCGTTATACTGAAACCGATTGGTAAACTTCGTAATATAGGGAGAAGTGTAGGTGCCAACCGTGAATCCCCCTTGAAGCAAAACCTTTGTTAAAAAAGCGCATGTGGAGCCTTTTCCATTCGTTCCGGCCACGTGAATAAATTTCAACCGCCGTTCCGGATGGCCCAGCAGCTCCATCAATCGCTGAATTCTATCCATGCCAGGGCGGATTCCAAACGGAATCAGCCCATTGATCCAAGCTACCGCTTCCTCATAGGTATGGAACGGAGCTACAACTGCTGCTGCCGAATGATCAACCATCGTTCTCACCTTCTGGTCCAAGTTCATCTTGCCCTCAGCCTCTCAATTCTTCGATGCGTGCGATCACTTTACTGCGTTTGTCCGAGTAATCCACAAGCTTCGCCCGTTCTTCTTCAATCACCTTTTCCGGTGCTTTCGATACGAAACCAGGATTGTTCAGCTTCTTCTCCACACGCTCGACTTCGCTATTCAAGTGCTGAATTTCCTTCTCCAGACGCGTGATCTCCTGAGCGATATCGATCAACCCGGCAAGCGGCAGATACATTTCAACACCTGTAACCACAGCGGTCATCGCCTTATCCGGCGCCTCAAGCGCAAGGGAGGACTGATACTCCGACGTGTTGCAGAAGCGGCAAATATAATCCGCATTGCGATCGATAATGCTGGCAATTTGCTCGCTTACCGGCTTTAATTGCAGCTCCACTTTTTTGCTCATTGGTACGTTTACTTCCGCCCGGATGTTACGTACAGCGCGGATGACATCCATCAGCAGGTTCATTTCGGTAACAGCTTCCGTATTCTCAAACGCCTCATCATAGGTCGGCCATGAAGCCAACATCACCGTCTCGCCTTCATGCGGCAAATGCTGCCAGATCTCTTCGGAGATGAACGGCATGAACGGGTGGATCAAACGCATCGTGCGGTCCAGCACATAGGCAAGCACCGACTGCGTCTTTTTCTTGGCCGCTTGATCCTCTCCATACAGGGACAGCTTGGCAAACTCGATATACCAGTCACACAGATCATCCCAGATGAAATTGTAGAGCAGTCGACCAGTTTCGCCAAATTCGTAGGCATCAATTAGACGCGTAATGTCGCGGGAAGTTTCGTTCAAACGATGCAAAATCCACTTGTCGGCCGTTCCCAGCTCTCCGGAAATGTCGATATCCGCCGCCGTGAAGCCCTCCAGGTTCATGAGCGCAAAACGTGACGCATTCCAGATCTTGTTCGCGAAGTTACGCGCTTGTTCCACGCGTTCCCAGCGGAAACGAAGATCCTGACCCGGCGTACTGCCGGTCGATATCATATAACGCATGGCATCTGCGCCATACTGTTCAATAACCTCAAGCGGGTCGATACCGTTTCCGAGCGACTTGGACATCTTGCGGCCTTCGCTATCCCGGACCAGACCATGGATCAGCGTATCTTTAAACGGCATCTGATCCGTAAATTCAAGCCCTTGGAAGATCATCCGCGATACCCAGAACGGAATAATATCATAACCCGTCACGAGAACGCTCGTTGGATAATATCGTTTGAAATCCTCGCTGTCCAGATTCGGCCAGCCCATGGTCGTGAACGGCCACAATGCGGAGCTGAACCAGGTATCCAGCACATCCTCATCCTGTCTCAGATCATCCTTGCCAAGCTTCGCGCGCGCTTCCTCTTCATTCATGGCAACAACCACTTCGCCCGTCGATTCGGAATACCAGGCCGGAATCCGGTGGCCCCACCACAATTGACGGGAAATGCACCAATCGCGTACATTCTCCATCCAATGCAGGTAGGCTCGCTCGAAGCGGTCAGGCACGAAGTTAACGCCCTTGCCGGATTTCTGCGCATCCACAGCTGCTTCCGCAAGCGGCTGCATCTTAACGAACCACTGCGTCGACAGATAAGGCTCAACCACCGCACCGGATCTTTCGCTATGGCCAACCTGATGGACATGATCTTCGATGCGGAGCAATACGCCCGATTCCTTCATGTCGTTTACGATCTGCTTGCGGCATTCACTCCGGTCAAGACCTTGGTACTTACCGGCAAACTCATTCATCGTCCCGGATTCATCCATCACGGTAATTTGCGGCAGGTCATGTCTCTGACCCATTTCGAAGTCATTCGGATCATGCGCCGGCGTAATTTTAACCGCTCCGCTGCCGAAGTCCTTCTCAACGTACTCATCGGCAATAACCGGAATCTCGCGGCCGACAATCGGCAGGACCAATGTTTTGCCGATCATGTCTTTATAGCGTTCATCCTCCGGATGAACGGCTACCGCCGTATCGCCAAGCATGGTCTCCGGACGGGTGGTTGCTACGGTAATGGAGCCGCTGCCGTCTTTTAGAGGATATTGCAAGTGATACAAATGGCCGTTGACCTCTTTGTACTCCACTTCAATATCGGACAAAGCCGTGCGGGCAGCCGGGTCCCAGTTGATGATGCGTTTACCGCGATATATGAGCCCTTTATCATAGAGCTTAACGAATACTTCCCGAACCGCGTCCGACAACCCCTCGTCGAGCGTGAAACGTTCTCTGGAGTAATCGAGGGACAGGCCGATCTTGGACCATTGGTCACGGATTGTATTCGCATATAGATCCTTCCATTCCCACACTTTCTCAAGGAATTTTTCACGTCCCAGATCGTATCGGGTAACGCCTTCCTCGCGAAGCTTCTGCTCAACCTTGGTTTGCGTAGCGATGCCCGCATGGTCAGAGCCCGGCAGCCACAGCGCATCATAACCCTGCATCCGCTTTACGCGAATCAGAATATCCTGCAGCGTAAAGTCAAGGGCATGGCCGATATGAAGCATTCCCGTAACGTTTGGTGGAGGAATAACAATCGTGTACGGTTCCGCATCCGGTCGTTTGCCAGCTTCAAAGAAGCCGCCTTCCTTCCAGTACGGATACCATTTTTGTTCAGCTGCCTTCGGATCATACGTCGTCGGCATTTCTAACTGGGATTGGTTTTGTTTTTGATCCATATTTTCGTACCTCCGATACTGTTAATCAGTTTTGCCAACCCGAAATGTTTTAGCCTCCGGGCGTGGGCATGAATATCAATGTTTGGCATGAAACAAAAAAAGCCCTTCGTCCTCAAAGGACGAAAGACTGTTCTCTCGCGGTACCACCTTTGTTTCGTGCTTATAAATAATTCATCAACCGTGTCCTCCCATGAAGAACATGAAAGGCTTACGATCAAGCACGACACTTTACGCAGATAACGGCTGCGGCCGACGAACTCTAACCAGGGTAGCAATCGATCCCTACTCTATCTCAAGTCCGCAACTCCGGGGTGACTTCGGCAAGCTGGTTCCTGCGGAATCTCACAGCGCTTGATAGCAATTCCGCTCTCTGAAGGCCATACCTTCCTACTCTTCCCGTTCAACGTTGTTCTAGCTTATGAAATACCTGTACATATTCTATTCAAATATACCGTGGTTGTTGCATATAGTCAATATTTCGAGTGTTTCCGATCGATTTAGACATCATACCTGCCGAATCAATAAATCTTATACATTGAAAAAGCAGGCCAAGGATGTCCTACCTTGACCTGCTTTTTCTTACGCAATTGCTCCCCCCACCGATTACTGGGGAATGTATAATACCTGTCCTTCTTCCACATTCTGCTCGGACATGCGGTTATATAACAAAAGCTCCCGCGGCGTCAGTTGATAACGCTCGGCAATCTCGTCGAGTGTCTCCTCACGCTGTACAATGCACATCCGGACCTTGCGGAACGGCGTTTCCTCGCGGCGGTTACCCAGGAACAGACTCTTCCACTCCACATCCTCGGCCGAAGCCGAATCAACCAATTCCTCCGCCTCTTCTTCCTCGTCCCGAGCGGCTTGATCCTGAACCGTTCTGCTCGATTGAAGCAATGAAGATAAGCCTACACCCGATGTGCTGTTTGTGCTGCTGTTCTTTGAGTTGAAGGCCACCTTTAACTCCGGTTTGGTTGGAACCTCTTCAACTTTAACGGAAACCTCCTCCGTTATATCATCCATATCCTCCAAAGGTACTGCTTCCTCAGCAAAAACAGGCTGGGTTTCCTCCGTTTCCGGTGATTCCAGCACCGGTACGGCTTCAACTTCTTCACCCTTACGCTCAGTGACACCAGGGAAACCGGCTGCTGAATCTTCCTGCACCGGCTCCGGCTGGGAGGCAGCCCGTTCGAATTGCCATACACTTGGAATCGACGGCTCAGCTGCCTGAGCTTCCGTCTCGCTATGTAAGGCATATTCGACCGTATCCCGGGCTTCAGTCGCACCGGAGATGCTTAGGGTGCTATCCGAGGCCTGTGAATCCCGAGTTTGGTTCTCATACTGCGCCCAGGATGCCAGATACTGCTGTGTGCGTGCATCCGTCCCGGACTCTTGGGCTTGGGGCTGAGCCTCGTTGAAGTAAGAAGGTGAAGCCGAATTCGCATCAGTGTTGGCTCCGTCTTGAAACTGGTCATACGGGTTGGCTGCGAACTGCTGCTCCCCGTTCGAATAATCTGTCGCTTCAGGAGCATGTACCACTGTGAATTCCTCATTGGCCCATACTTGGTCACGGGCTCCCGGAGCCGCCGCCTGAATTCCTTTGAGCGACAGAACCCCTGTAATGTTCAAGCTGCGCTTAGATAACAAATCCACGTCAAAATTCTCGATCTCGACCGCGATGTCATCCAATGATGATACCCGGTTCAACGGGACCGTGATTTCGACCGGAATCCAGTGTTCGAGCGGCTCCGTCTCTCCAGCTTCGGTGTCACCTTTATACAGGCCTGCAAGAAGCAGATGACCCCGAAGCGTGGCCTGGTCCTGCTGACTGATCACCTGAATGTGCGGGATCAACTCCGCCTCTTCCAATTCATCGATTCCCGGCAAATCTTCCGTTAAATTAATACGCTCGTAAATATCGAACCGCAATCCGTAGGACTGGTCAAACACGGGAATGTCCTCCTTTTTGGCATATACTATCCGTGATCTGTTATCACGGCATGAGCCTAAGTTTTGCCACTCAATTTATCTATATGCCGAAAATAGGAGAGCATGACTTTTTTGCGAATTGTGCGTGAAAGTTACCGGTTCATTCAGGATTTTGCAAATTTTCTTAACGGCCTGCTGACTCTATGATTTGCTCTCTTAACTCCAACATATCCTGAGGCCAGGGCGCTTCCACCTCGATACTCTCGCCCGAGAGAGGATGAGTAAACAACAGACGTTTGCCATGCAGCGCCTGGCGCGGGAACGTCTCGGGTCCTCCGTATAAGGAATCTCCCAGAAGCGGATGTCCCATATGACTTAGATGCACCCGGATCTGATGCGTACGGCCGGTTTCCAGACGAATTTGCAGCAGGCTGGCTTTTGGATACACTTCAGATGAGAGAATATGCGTGATCGCAGCCTGCCCGGTTAATGAAACTCGCCGGCGGCTTGCGTGATAGCGGTCTTTGCCTATCGGCAAATCGATTCTCTTCAGATCCTGCGAGACCCTCCCCTGAACGATAGCCGCATAAATCCGGACGATCTTCTTCTCCCGCATGGCCTCGTCAAGCTTTAGCTGCGCATATTCATTCTTGGCGTACAGTACGGGACCTGTTGTGTCCTTATCCAGCCGATGAATATGCCGGACTGCCGTATGAATGCCTTCGGCTTCGTAATATGCAGCTACCACATGATTCAGCGTCGTCTCCGTGCTCTCGTTGTCCGGATGGACCGCCATGCCGGCCGGTTTGTTCACGACCAGGCAGAAATCGTCCTCGTACAATACATCTAGCTTCTGCCATCTCGGTTCGATGCCGTAATCCCGATAAGGAAAAAGGACCAGCCGAAGCCGGTCCCCTCCCCATTGTATCCCTTGCTCATGATGAAGCTTGCGATACAGCTTCTCGGGCATACCGACCGTTTCCATAAGCCACTTGGCAGCAGCCTCGTTCCGATCCGGCTGACCTAACAGCGCCTTGCCCGGCGTCATCTCCAGCCATTCGCCGCGTTTGCTCCAATTGCCCCCGTAACTCATAGGCTCTTGAAGGCATTGTAGTTGGCTTCGATGGTGGCATCGATATCTTCCACCGTATGCGCTCCCGAGATGAACATGCCCTCGAACTGGGAAGGAGGTACGCTTACTCCCTCTTCTACCATCGCTGCAAAATATTGACGGAAACGATCCAGATCACTTGTCTTGGCTGTATCAAAATTGACAACCGGCGTATTCGTGAAGAAAGGACATACCATGGACCCGATCCGGTTGATCGTAAGCGGGATCCCGAATTCCTTAGCGTTTCGCTCAAATCCGGCCTGAAGGCGGGCTCCCCGTTCCTCCAGCTGTTCATAGATAGCAGGCGTCAACAGTTTTAGAGTCGTGTAGCCGGCCGCCATGGCGAGCGGATTTCCGCTTAGCGTTCCTGCTTGATAGATCGGCCCTGCCGGAGCAATCTGATCCATCAGCTCACGCTTGCCTCCATAAGCACCGACTGGCAGACCGCCGCCGATCACCTTGCCCAGACATGTCAAATCCGGCGTAACGCCATAACGTCCCTGCGCACAGTTTAGATCCACGCGGAATCCGGTCATGACCTCGTCGAAAATAAGCACTGTACCATAATCGGAAGTGACCTTGCGGAGTCCTTCCAGGAACCCTGGCTGTGGAGGTACCACGCCCATGTTGCCGGCCACCGGCTCAACAATGACTGCGGCGATCTCTTCGCCGAACCGCTTGAAGGCAAGCTCTACCGACTCCAAGTCATTATAAGGAACGGCAATGGTGTTGGAAGCCACGCTCTCAGGGACACCGGGACTATCGGGAAGACCCAGCGTTGCGATGCCCGATCCCGCCTTGATCAGAAGGCTATCGGCGTGACCGTGATAAGAGCCTTCGAATTTGATGATTTTGCTGCGCCCGGTATAACCGCGCGCCAGCCGGATGGCGCTCATGGTAGCTTCCGTACCGGAATTCACCATTCGCACAACCTCCATCGACGGCACGCGCTCGCAGACGAGCTTCGCCATCTTCGTTTCCAACAGGGTTGGCGCACCAAAGCTGGTCCCCTTCGCAGCGGTCTCCTGAAGCGCTTCAACGACCTCAGGGTGCGCGTGGCCCATAATCAGCGGTCCCCAAGAACCTACGTAATCGATAAAGCTGTTGCCATCGATATCATATACGCGGCTGCCTTCTCCGCGATCGATATAAATCGGCGTTAGTCCCACAGATTTAAACGCACGTACCGGACTGTTGACACCGCCGGGAATGTATAACTTCGCTTCTTCAAAAGCAGAACGCGATAATTCTTCTTTCCGCATATCTTGGCTCATACTATGCACTCCTAACTCTTTAGTCGTTATTGGTTACTTGCTGCGCATCCAGCGTGCTGCATCCTTCGAGAAATACGTGATGATAATGTCCGCACCGGCACGCTTCATCCCCGTCAGCAGCTCCATCACAATCGCCTGCTCACTGATCCATCCCTGCTGAGCAGCCGCCTTAATCATGGAATATTCCCCACTTACGTTATAAGCGACAATCGGCAGATCAAACTGGTCTCTCAGCAATCTGACAACGTCAAGGTAGGCCATAGCTGGTTTCACCATCAGCATATCGGCGCCTTCCAGCACGTCCGTCTCCGCCTCGCGAAGCGCCTCTCTCACATTGGCCGGATCCATCTGATAGGTTTTACGGTCGCCGAACTGCGGAGCAGAATCGGCAGCTTCACGGAAAGGTCCGTAAAAGGCCGAAGCGTACTTAACCGAGTAAGACATGATCGGCACGTTATAAAATCCGGCTTCATCAAGTCCGGAACGAATGGCTTGAACAAAACCGTCCATCATATTGGAAGGTGCAATAATATCGGCTCCCGCCTTCACTTGGGAAACCGCTGTACGAACGAGCAGCTCCAGTGACTCGTCGTTTAATACATCGCCGCAGGTGTGACCGTCACGCTCAAAGGTATGCACCATACCGCAGTGGCCGTGGTCGGTAAATTCGCACAGGCACGTATCAGCAATCACCAGGAGATCGGGATACCACGACTTGATGAGACGGGTAGCCTCTTGGACAATCCCGTCATCCGCAAAACCGGATGTGCCTACGCTGTCTTTGGTCTCAGGAATTCCGAACAGGAGCACAGCAGGAATGCCTAGACTTACGATTTCGTCTACTTCCTCTTTCAAGGTATCGAGCGAAAAATGATAGACCCCCGGCATCGAGGAAATTTCGGATTTCACACCACTGCCATAGGTAACGAAGATTGGCTGAACCAGATCCTCCGTATGAAGCACGGTCTCACGGACCATGCTGCGAATGCCGGCATTTTGACGCAGCCGACGATGGCGTACGATTGGAAAACTCATGACGTATACCTCCTGATGATGTAATTTTTGATCATGTATTTAAAAGATAAGGATATTATGGCGCAACGCGGCGTGGATCGTTCTCATTCCAAATGCACAAGGCCTTCACCAGACTGTCAATCGTCGCTTCCTCGGCGAGGAGGGATACGTGCAGACCGGCTTCCTCTGCCGTCTGGGCGGTCAAAGGTCCGATGCAAGCAATCGTCGATCCTTTTAACAGTTCGGCAGGATCTGCTACGCCCATCCCCTTCAGCGCCTTCAGCAGATTGGTAACGGTAGAGGAACTGGTAAAAGTAACGGCGTGAATGCCGCCATCTTGAAGCAGCTTCAACAGCTCATCATCGTCCTCACCACACAGCACGTTCTCATAGACCACGGCTTCCGTCACGAGCAGACCCATTTCCGTCAGCTTCTCTGGCAGCCACTTGCGTGCCAGATCGCCCCGAGGCAGCAGCACACGCTGACCAGGCTTGAGCTCTGAACCGTAAGCATCGATAATGCCTTCCGCCTGGTACCGCTCCTTAATGACTTCAGCGGCTATGCCGTAATTACCAAGAGCATGGGCTGTTGCTGGACCAACCGCGACGATGCGGGCAGAGGCTAGGGAACGAATATCGCGCCCATTCTCCTTCAAGTGGCGGAAAAAGAATTCGACTCCGTTCACGCTGGTGAAGAATACCCAGTCATACGTACTCAGCTTGTCCAGTGCTTGTTGAACGCCAGCAAGCACTTCGTCCTTCGAAGGCATGACGATGTCGATGACGGGAAATTCATAAGGCTCTCCGCCGAGCTCTTCGATTTGGGATACCAATGCACTGGCCTGGCTTCGGGCCCTCGTGACCAGAATTCGTTTACCGAACAGAGGCAGCCGTTCTGCCCACTTCAGGTGCTCCCGCTGAAGCACCACCTGTCCAACAACGATGACGGCAGGCGGCTGAAAATCCGCTGCCTTGACTCTGTCCTCGATGTCCTCCAGCGTCCCCGTCAGCGTATCTTGCTCCGCTCGGGTTCCCCATCTAATAAGAGCCACCGGGGTTTCTGGCGGCCTGCCATGTTTGATCAGTTGACGACTGATATAGCCGATCTTGGCCACACCCATCATAAAAATCAAAGTCCCCGTTGCATTGGTCACCTTATCCCATTGAATCATCCGGTCCAGCTTTTCGGGACTTTCATGCCCGGTAATGATGGATAAAGATGAAGCATGGTCACGATGCGTCACCGGAATCCCGGCATAAGCCGGAACGCTGATCGCTGAGGTGATCCCCGGTACAATCTCGTACAAGATGCCATTACGGTATAACAGCTCCGCTTCTTCGCCTACTCTACCGAAGATGGTTGGATCGCCGCCCTTTAAACGGACGACCGTCTTGCCTTCCAAAGCATAATCAACCAGCAACTGATTGATCTGCTCCTGCTTCATCGTATGCCGATCGGGGAGCTTGCCTACATAGACCTTCTCCGCTCCGGGCTTCATCCACCGCAGCAGCCGAGGGCTGGCTAATCGGTCGTACACCACGACATCTGCCTTCTCAATGCATTCCTTGCCTTTAATCGTGATCAGGCGTGCATCGCCCGGTCCTGCTCCCACGAGATAAACCTTGCCTGCCATCCCCTCAACCCCTAACTTGTGCCAGTATCTTCTCCGCTCCTTTAGCTTTCAGCTTTGCAGCCACTTCCACTCCGAGCGATTCAGGATCGGTTCCTTCGGCGCTTTCCTTCAATACGATTTCGCCGTCAGGAGAGCCAACCATTCCTGTTAATTGTATAACGTTTTGTGCTCCGCGGGAATCTTCGGCATCCACATTCTTCAGGACAGCGTAAGCCCCGATAGGCACCTGGCATCCTCCGTTCAGCTCGCTCAGAAACTTGCGTTCAGCCGCAACGGTTCGAGCGGTGACATCATCATTATAAAGTGAGAGCAAATGCAGCAGCTCAGCATCGTTCTCGCGGCATTCAATCCCGAGTGCGCCCTGGCCAACGGCAGGCAGGCTAATTTCAACCGGCAAGTACGATGTGATCCGGTCCTCCCAGCCCATGCGCTGAAGACCTGCGGTCGCCAGAATGATGGCCTGAAATTCACCATCCTCCATTTTGCGAATGCGAGAATCGATATTCCCTCGAATCCATTCGATCTGCAGATCCGGCCGATAGGCCTTGAGCTGGCTGGACCGGCGCAGACTGCTTGTCCCCACTTTGGCACCTGTAGGAAGGTCATCCAGCGTTGCCCCTTCTTTGGAGATCAGGCAATCACGAGGATCCTTTCTTGCCGGCACCGCGCCGGACACCAAACCTTCGGGCAGAACAGAGGGCATGTCCTTCATGCTATGAACCGCCATATCAATCTCACCGTCGATCATTGCCTGCTCGATTTCTTTGACAAACAATCCTTTGCCGCCTACCTTGGAAAGCGTAACATCCAGTATGCGGTCCCCCTTGGTGACGATTTTCTTGACGGTGAAGTCATAGTCCAGACCATGCTCCTTGGCTAAACGCTTTAAATCATCGATAACCTGTCCTGTCTGTGTCAGTGCCAGAGCACTTTGTCTACTGCCAACTACGATTGTGCGCATCTTTCATTCCTCCTGATTATTCGCAATCCACTGCTTGATTTTATCCTCACTCCAGGGCGCATAACCTTCGCGGCGGATCTCTCCGAGCATATCCATGCGGTATGCCTTGTGCAGCAGCCGTCTGCGTGCATCAGCAGACTCCACCTCTTCCCTGATTATCGAACGCATCCTATATAAAAAATCCAAATAATCCTCATACTCAGGCCCGAACTGTTCTTCGAGATCGTCGCGTATACCGCGTGCGGCCATCGGCCCAGCTCCTGATGTTGATACAGCCAGTGTAAGCCTCCCTCGCCGCAGCACCGTCGGGTTGATAAACGTCCCAGCCTCGCCGTTGCTGGCTACGTTAACCAACACGCCAAGACGATCGGCGTCCTCCGCTATCTTCAGGTTCAGCATGCTGTCGTCCGTTGCCGCATGAACCATGAACGCGCCTGTCAGATCGTCTGATTGATACTTCCGCTTCGTCCATCGAAGAGCCTTCTCATTGGCCAAACGTTGAAGTTTCTCGCTTCGTAGTATGGGACTTACAATATGTACGCTTGCTCCGGCATTCAGCAGGGTGTCGGCTTTACGTTCCGCCACCTTGCCGCCGCCGACAATCAAGCATAGACGTCCCCTGCAATTCAGCAGGATGGGCACATAATGATCATCATATGCCATCTGCCATCACACTCCTGACCAACTATGGAAAGCGGACCACGTATTGAGAAAGAAATTCAAAATAATGAATCCATACCCGATTAAGGCCCATATGGCTGCTTCCCTGCCTGACCTTCTCCACAGGCGACGTTTGATGAAATAAACCAAATACATCGCAAGAGCCGTCAATGTAGACAGGACTTTGATATCCAAGAACAAGGTCCATCGCCCAGCCATGGCCACCGACATGACGGCCAAAATGAGCGACATGACCAGAATAATCGTTCCAGCCATCAGCGCTTTATAAGAATAAACATCAAGCTTCTCCAGACTCGGCAGCCTGCGGATCGTATCATTCCATTGCTTGTGCTTCAGTTTCCGGTGAAGGAACATATAAATCGCCGCAAACACAGCCCCGACAGTCAAAGCGGCGAAGCTGACACTCGCCAGGGCAATATGAATAAGCAAGAGACGATGTTCCGTCTCCCAGCTATACAATGCATTGTCTCCCGCCGTGAACCATAAACGATTGACCAGCATGACGCTAAACCCGACGAGGTTCATTAAAAGGACGGCAAATTCCGACCGCTTCAAATACGCCAGGGCAATCGAAGTAATCGATATGCAGAACGCCAGCAGGAACAGGAAATCAAACAGCGTAAACACCGGGAAGTGGAAATGTCCGCCTTCCATCGCTCTGATGCTGATTCCGGTGAATTGTAACAGTGCAGTAATAACAAGAAGCCCTGTGCCTATCCGCTTCGCCACCGAATTGCGTGAAACGCAATCCGAGATATAAAACAGAAGGCTCAGGGCATAGATACAAATGCCGGTGATATAAATTAAGTTTAACAGCATGGGTTTGTACTCACCCTCCTCAAAGGGTGGCTGGGGCTAGAGACACCTTAAGCGGTTTCTCTTCTGCCTGCTGATCTACAGCATTCTTCGTCCGTTCAGCTTTAACGGGTGCAGTTGCTTTCTTGTTGCGGCTGCGGGCTTCCTGCTCATTCTCATGGATCAGGCTTTCCAGCGCAAAGATTTGTGAAAAATAATCCAGTGCTTCACCGCCCTGCTTGCCGCCCGTCATTTCCTTAATCCGGTTAATGGGATCATGCATCATCTGGTTAACGATGCTCTTGGTCAAACGACGGATGACTTTTCGCTGGCGTTCATCCAGTTCTGGAAGCTTGTTGAACAAGCTTTCCATCGTTTCTTCATGAATGGTATTCGACTTCTCCTGCAAGGCCCGAATCGCTGGTCTGACACCGAGCGTCTTCAGCCATGTGTGGAATGCATCCATCTCTTCTTGAATCATTACTTCAATCTTCGCTGCTTCCACCCGGCGCATTTCCATATTGGTCTCTACAATGCCTTCCAGATCATCAATATCGTACAAGAACACATTGGAAAGATCCCCAATCGCCGGATCGATATCCCGTGGCACAGCAATATCAATCATGAACAACGGGCGGGCCTGACGTTTCTTCATGCTCTCTTTAACCCGCTCCGCATTCAGAACATATTCATTCGAGCCCGTAGAGCTAATAATAATATCGACTTCATGCAGCAAATTCTTGGCTTCGGCTATGGTGCACGGCGTCCCTTGGAACTTGCGTGCAAGTTCCTCCGCACGGCCAAGCGTACGGTTGGCTACAATTACTTCCGCAGCACCGTTGGCATAAAGATGCTTCACGGTAAGTTCGCTCATCTTGCCTGCGCCGAGAATCATTACTTTTTTGTCGTTAAACGTACCGAAAATCCGTTTACCCAGTTCCACCGCAGCATAGCTGACAGAAACAGCACTCTCTCCGATCGATGTCTCGGAATGAGCACGCTTGCCGAGCGTAACAGCTTGCTTAAACAACATATTAAACCAAGTACCGGTGGCATTCTGCTGCTGCGACGTCAAAAAAGCATTGCGCACCTGTCCCAGGATCTGCGTCTCTCCAATGACCATGGAATCCAAGCCGCAAGTAACCTTAAACAGATGGGAAATCGCTTGTTCGTCTTCATATATATAGAGGTGCTGTGTAAATTCTTCACGATTAATGCCGAACCACTGTTCCATAAAACTGCGGATAAAGTAGCCGCACATATGAAGGCGGTCTACCACAACATAAATCTCAGTACGGTTGCAGGTAGCGACAATGACGCCTTCCAATACGCTCTTGGTCGAATTTAGCTGCTCTAACGCCTTCGGCATGTCTTCTTCCGAGAATGTAAAACGTTCTCTGACTTCCACGGGCGCCGTGCGATAGTTCAACCCAACAACGACGATGTGCATTGCATGTTCACCTGCCTATTTCTCCGAGTAGTTTTGCCGTTCACAACGGACTGTCTTGACCCTGTTCATTATATCACAGTATATTGAGCACCCTTGTCTATTTTATGAAATGTTTATGAAATCCCCATACTTCTTCATTCCATTCATGAAGATTTCTACTGTAGATCGTACCTTACTATTGTGGATATAGAACACCTTAGATATACGTGTTATTTTCTACGAAATCTCTTTTCAGAGAACGACGGACTGGAAATCGACCGTACTTCTCAATCCCCAAAATAAATAACCATGGAAACCTCCATGGTTATCAGTATAGGCATTTTTTTAGAAGGCTGGATTAAACGAGTTCAGCCTGGTTCATCTCAGGCGTTTCCACGGTCATTTCGCCGAGTCCTCGCACGAGTTTCTTAGCATAGCATTTTTCAGGTTTCAAAGCGGATACCAGATAGTCAATAGCCAGTTGCGGATCTACTGTCTCCCCGCAGGTATAACAGTCAATCGCAGCAAAACCTCTCTCAGGGTATGTGTGAATCGAGAGATGGCTTTCCGACAGCAACACCAGCACAGTTGCACCTTGTGGTTCAAATTGCTTGGATTGGACGGACATTACCGTTGCTCCACATGCTTCAGCGGCTTCCACCATCTGAGCTTGCAAAAATTCTGCACTGTTCAATAGTTCAAAATCGACTCCCCAAGTATCAACAGCAACGTGTCTTCCGAAAGTTGAGTATTCCATCTTCCGGTTTCCCCCTTCCTAGGAATAAAATGTTTGAAAATTTCATCCGCTAGGACCTACGTCATTCACTTCCCGAGGGAATAATCTCTCGCAACATTACATGTCCTGAGTGAATCCTGGTTCCTATATTCTTTTCAACGAGATTAAAAATAACATCTATGACGCTTAAATGCAACACCTTTTTCGAAAATAACCCATAAATATTTTACAGCTCAATATATGTGCGAATGAACCACTTGGTGTCATGGATCCGTGAATAAAAAAGGCGCCCTGTTACAGGGCAGCCTCCTTAGGCCTCTAGCACGAATAGGCGTTGATTAAACCGTCGCAGCCGCTCATCTATGGTCTTCGTAATAAGATTATCATTCCCTGCTGCAATCCGTTGGTCCAGAAGCACGTTAATATGATGCTGGATGGATTCGATCTCTTT
This sequence comes from Paenibacillus sp. NPDC058898, assembly GCF_049316025.1. NCBI lineage: Bacteria > Bacillati > Bacillota > Bacilli > Caryophanales > Paenibacillaceae > Paenibacillus > Paenibacillus sp. NPDC058898. The sequence goes on from NZ_JBMOSM010000013.1 coordinate 43,108, forward strand.
CTCTGCTTCATTGCTGTTGAAGAGTCGCTGCAGCTCTCCTGCCGTATTCTTGTACTCATAAATGACAATGCTGTCGTTCCCGGTGACTTGCGTAATTCTGTGCACCGTTCCCGCGTGGTAGTCGTAGCTCATCGTAAAGCCGCGATAAATCCGATTCACTTTACCTGATCCCTTAAAAGCCGCAAACAGTTTGCGTACGGCATTTGTCAGATGGGGAGTAACCAATCGGCACGACAGCTCACAGACGTACAAGCCATTCTTGCGTTCAAAGGGCAAATGAACTTCTTCCCCGCTTTCATCTTCGAGCACGAACTCCTGCTCTCCGCTATCCATGACTTTTACCCGGTTAGTAACCCGGAAAGCTTGGGTATACTGCAGAAATTGATCCATTTGAATATCCGTCATTTGCATTGTGGCATTAACATATTCTGTGGCTAACCGCTGAGCCATAAAAATCTCCCTCAATTCTTTTAACTTACTACCATTATACAGCAAATCCAAGCGGTCTTTCCTGCCGTTCGAATGAGAATATCCATCATATTTCATAAAAAAACGGAATTAGCCGGAATCAGAGCGATATTTCCCACAAGATGCTCACTTTCCTGTAAAGAATTCACCGATTCCCTATATTAGCCTTGAAAAAAATATCACGAAATTAACCGGATCAGGCTTGCTCATTGCCTTCCGTTTCCGAATCCAGATATGGCTCTTCCTCTTCATTCATAGTCCCCATATGGGACTCCATGATGGCCCATAACTCATCTTTACCCAGACCGAGCTCGGATGAAAACATGACAAAAGAGTGATAGGGTTTGAAGCCTAGTGTTTCCTTCACGATCTTTACATGCTTCTCACGGCGCGTTTTCGGAATTTTGTCCGCCTTGGTCGCAACCACGCATACCGGCCGGTTATAATGCTGCAGCCATTCATACATGCTGATGTCATCTTTTGAGGGCGGGTGACGCATGTCCACAATCAGTAATACAAGCTTCAGTTCTTCCCGGCTGAGCAAATATCTCTCAATCATTTCGCCAAATGCCGCACGCTGGGTCTTGGATACCTTCGCATAACCATAGCCGGGAAAATCGACCAGATACAGGTCGTCGTTCACCCGATAATAGTTGAGCTGCTGGGTTTTCCCCGGTGTTGCACTGGTTCGGGCCAGGTTCTTACGGGATATCATACGGTTAATCAGTGATGACTTGCCCACATTGGAACGCCCTGCCAGAGCAATTTCCGGCAAGGCGTCTTCAGGATATTGAGCAGGTACGACAGCACTGATGACAAACTCGGCTTTCGTAACTTTCATAATTAGACTTTCCTCTCTAGTGCACTCCCGCTTGTTCAACGAGCGCATGCTCCAGAACCTGATCCATATGGGATACCGGAACGAACTCAACGTCGTTCTTCACGCTGTCAGGTATATCACGCAAGTCACGTTCGTTATCCTTAGGGAGTAATATTTTTTTGTAGCCGGCACGGTGGGCTGCCAGGGATTTCTCTTTCAAGCCACCAATCGGAAGAACACGTCCCCGAAGTGTAATCTCCCCCGTCATGGCCACATCACGGGCTACATGCCGTTTGGTTAAAGATGAGATAAGAGCCGTCGCAATCGTAATGCCGGCTGAAGGGCCGTCCTTCGGAATGGCTCCCTCCGGGATATGGATATGGACATCCAGCTTCTCGTGGAAATCCGGATCAATGCCCAGTTCTACCGCCTTCGAGCGGGTAAAACTGAAGGCGGCTTGAGCCGATTCCTTCATCACATCACCCAGTTTACCCGTCAAGATCAGCTTGCCGGTACCAGGCACCACGGTAACCTCAATGGTCAGCGTCTCGCCGCCCACTTCCGTCCACGCAAGCCCTGTTACCGTACCTACTTGATCTTCAAGCTCGGCCATACCATAGCGAAACTTCGGAATACCGAGATATTCCTTAATATCGTCAGCCTTAATCTCAATGGATTCCGATTGATTAGTCACGATCTGTTTGGCGGCTTTGCGGCATAGGGCAGCCACTTGCTGCTCCAGATTCCGCACCCCAGATTCACGGGTATATTCCCGGATCACCTTCATGAGTGCTTCCTCGTCCAGAATTAACTGCTCTGGCGCAAGACCATGCTCACTCTTCTGCTTGGGCAGCAAATAACGATTGGCAATCTGTAATTTCTCCAGCTCCGTATAGCCTGGAATGTACAGCACTTCCATCCGGTCCAGGAGCGGTCTTGGAATGTTGTGAAGCACATTCGCCGTTGTGACAAACATGACGTTAGACAAATCAAAAGGAATTTCCACGAAATGATCGCTGAACGTATTGTTTTGCTCAGGGTCAAGTACCTCAAGCAGTGCGGAAGACGGGTCCCCGCGGAAGTCGGAGGCCATCTTATCGATTTCATCCAGCAGGAACACAGGATTCATCGAACCCGCTGTTTTCATGCCTTGAATGATACGTCCCGGCATAGCCCCAACATAAGTGCGCCGGTGACCGCGGATTTCCGCCTCGTCTCTTACTCCGCCTAATGAAACACGAACGAATTTGCGTTCCAAAGATCGGGCAATAGAACGGGCCAGCGATGTTTTACCGACCCCTGGAGGACCAACAAGACATAGAATAGGCCCCTTCATCTTCTTCACCAGCTTTTGGACCGCCAGATATTCCAGCACGCGTTCCTTCGGCTTCTCGAGACCGTAATGATCCTCATCCAGCACTTGCTCCGCTTTGACGATGTCCAGATCATCCTCGGTCTTGTTCGTCCATGGCAGCGCCAATAGCCAATCGACATAGTTCCGAATCACACCGCCCTCTGCAGAGCTCGCCGGCATTTTCTCGAGTCGGTCGATTTCCTTCTCTACCTTCTCATGTACGCGCTCCGGCAGCTCAAGCTCCTGAAGCTGACTTCGAAGTTCCTCTACTTCCCCTGCACGGCCTTCCTTGTCGCCCAGCTCTTTCTGGATGGCCTTCATCTGTTCGCGCAAATAGTATTCCTTCTGGGTCTTCTCCATTTGCTTCTTGACCCGCTGGTTGATCTTACGCTCCAGCTCCAGCACTTCACGCTCGTTATTCAGTATATCTAGAAGTTTCTCGAGGCGTTTGCGAACATCAATTGTTTCGAGAATTTCTTGCTTATCCTTGATCTTCAGTGACAAATGACTCGTAATGACGTCAGCCAGTCGGCCCGGCTCATCAATATCGGAAACGGCCGCCAGTGTCTCTGGTGTCACCTTCTTCGACAGATTGATATAATTCTCAAACTGAGACAGTACGGTTCGCATTAATGCGGAAACTTCAGGGTCATGATTCTCTTCTTCGGGAAGCTCCCGAGCGATGACCTCATAGTATTCCTCTTGATCCGTATATTCAATAACTTCCGCCCGTTCCATACCCTCCACTAGCACACGTATGGTACCATTAGGAAGCTTAAGCATCTGGCGTACATTCGCAACTGTGCCAATCCGAAAAATATCATCCTGCGTCGGTTCTTCAATGTTCACTTCCGATTGAGAACATAGGAGAATCAAATTGTCTTCAACCATCGCCTTTTCTAAAGCCTTTACCGATTTCTCCCGGCCTACATCCAAGTGAAGCACCATACTTGGATAGACCAACAGACCTCTCAAAGGCAGTAAAGGAAAACGACGACCTTTGGATTTACTGGGTCCCATCGCTTTCGCACCTCCAATGGCTCTCAATGTTGACACTATTCCTATTTTATCAAATCTGCGTATAAAAAACCAACCAAACGAAGCTTAACATCCTCCGGCGTCCGTTATTTTGCCGTTGCGCGGAGGCGTCGCCTGCAGCAATGAAGCGGATGCGGATGGAAATACCTCGTTTGCAGGGAGCTGTACCACCTCCGGAGCGAACGTTCCACCAAAAATATGGCTGAATACTTCATCCAGCGACTCTACCGGAATTACCCGCAAACCGCCGCTCAAATCCTGAAACAGCGTCTGCCAGTTGTCTTTAGGGATGATGACGCGGGTAGCACCTGCCTGGAATGCCGCCTCCACTTTAGCGATGACCCCGCCTATCGGTTTCACTTTTCCATGAATACTCATCTCGCCAGTCATGGCGACCTTGTTATCGACTTCAATCCCTTTGATGGCTGATACAATTGCTGTTGCCATCGCAATACCGGCGGAAGGACCGTCAATCGGTGTTCCTCCGGGAAAATTGATGTGCAGATCATAGTTTTTAGGTGTAAAGCCCATCGAACCCAGCACGGTTAGTACATTCTCGATCGAGCCTTTGGCCATGCTCTTGCGACGCAGCTTGCGCGAGCCTCCGCCAAATTCCTCTTCATCCACAACCCCGGTGATATTGTAGGTACCCCGGCCCTCTTCGACAGGAACCGCAGATACTTCAATTTCAAGCAGTGCCCCCATATTCGGGCCATATACGGCCAATCCGTTTACTACGCCAATCTGAGGCTTCTCCGGTATTTTCCGGTCGGGCCTTGGCTGAAGCTGGCTGCTGCTGGCTACCCATTCTACATCCGCCGCTCGCAGCGAATCTCGCTTCTCCGTCAAAGCAAGACCGGCAGCCAATTGAATCATATTGACCGCTTCCCGTCCATTGGAACAGTACTGCTTCACAACTTCCACCGCTTCAGGCGCTGCATTCAAACCAATTTTCTGAATGGCATCCTCTGCAATTCTCCCAATTTCTTCAGGCAAAAGCGGACGGAAAAAAATCTCCATGCAGCGCGAGCGAAGTGCAGGAGCAATCTCTTCGGGCGAACGTGTCGTAGCACCCACCAGACGGAAGTCTGCCGGAAGGCCATTTTGAAAAATATCGTGTATATAGGCAGGTGTATTGGCATCCTCCGAATTATAATATGCACTTTCGAGCAGTACCTTGCGGTCCTCCAGCACTTTTAAAAGCTTATTCATCTGGATGGGATGCAATTCCCCGATTTCATCAATAAACAGGATCCCCCCATGGGCCTTGGTCACCGCACCCGGCTTCGGCTGAGGAATGCCTGCAACCCCCATGGCGCCGGCACCTTGATAAATCGGATCATGAACAGACCCGATGAGCGGGTCGGCAATTCCCCGTTCATCGAAACGGGCCGTCGTTGCGTCGATTTCCGTGAATTTTGCGTCATATTTAAACGGCGATTGCGGGTTCTTCTTGGCTTCCTCCATCACGACGCGGGCAGCAGCAGTCTTACCGACCCCCGGGGGTCCGTAAACGATGACATGCTGAGGGTTCGCGCTGCATAGCGCTGCCTTTAAGGCGCGCAAGCCGTCCTTTTGCCCCACGATGTCATCCATCGTTTGCGGCCTTGTTTTCTCAGCGAGCGGTTTCGTTAGCGATATCGACCGGAGTTTGCGGAGTTTATCGAGCTCCTTGCGCGATTCCCGATCCACCGCTGTTTTGCTTGTCTTCTGTCCGCGCAATAAATTCCAAAAATAAATGCCGATGATGACCGCAAAAAACAGCTGCACCAGCATAATTACGATACTTAAATTCACAAGTCATTCCTCCTGTACTCCATTATGTCTTCATCCAAACGTTAATACATGGTAGTATTGCCGATTCCTCGGATGGTAAAACGCGGGAGGGGGAACAAATTGTAAAAGAGGGTGATTTAATCAGGATGCATTAACGAAGTCGTAAAGTATCAAAAAGTGGATGGGAGACGTTGTGAGACGTTGTGATGTGAGACGCTCCGCGTACGTATCGTTCCTCCGATCGCTGTTGTTTCCGAATTTCATGAATGACGAGTACCAATGTAGAAATTCGGAAACAAAGGCGAACGCATCCGCTTCTCCGGAATCGATTCGTCCGCTCCGCTGGTGCGGCGTTTGGCATCCTTCTTAATCGTGGGGGTGGGGAGTGGGTAGTGGGGAGGGCTGAGCTTCATTTATCAGAAGCTCAGTTAGGAGCGATTATACTTGGAACAACAGAAAGCATAATTGCAACTTTATACTAAAAAGCGACCACTTGTCTTGGTTCACACTGCTATACCTTATAAGTTCAAAATACGTTCAATGAAATGTGAGAAACAGACCTTGGACTTCGTTGGACCTATTGCTTCCTTAGAAAACAACAAACAAAACGGCAGTCTCTCCAATCCAGAGACTGCCGTTTTAATATAAGCGGATATATTAATGACTTAGTTATCTAGCTTAGACCGTGGATTTGTGCTTGCGGCCCGGGATTTCACCCGTTTCCTCGTACACCTTCACGATATGATCGATTTCTTTCTTGAGCTCTTCAACCATAGTCTCTTCGGGTACCTTACGGATCATCTCTCCGTATCGGAAGAGCAAACCTTCACCCCGAGCGCCGGCAATACCAATGTCGGCTTCTCTTGCCTCGCCGGGGCCGTTTACGGCACAGCCCAGAACGGAAACCTTAATCGGCACTTTGATCTTCGAGATATATTCCTCCACCTCGTTGGCAATGGAGAACAAATCGATATCCAGACGTCCGCAGGTCGGGCAAGATACTAAGGTTGCCGCATCCGAGATCAGACCGAAGGATTTGAGCAGCTCCCGGCCTACCTTGATCTCTTCCACAGGATCGGCACTCAAGGAAATACGCATCGTGCTGCCGATTCCAAGAGATAACAGTGCGCCAAGTCCGGCAGCACTCTTGACGGTACCCGAGAACAGAGTGCCTGCTTCGGTTATGCCCAGGTGAAGCGGATATGGTATAACTTCCGCCGCCTTGGTGTAAGCCGCAATTGCCATCGGTACATCAGAAGCTTTAAGAGAAACGATGATATCATGGAAATCCAGCTCTTCCAAGATGCCGATATGATACAAGGCGCTTTCCACCATGGCTTCCGGTGTCGGATACCCGTATTTTTCAATGAGATGATTCTCCAAGGAACCGGCGTTAACTCCGATCCGGATCGGAATCCCCTTCTCTTTGCATGCTTTCACGACAGCTTCGACCTTTTCACGCTTACCGATGTTTCCCGGATTAATCCGGACTTTATCGATACCGTTCTCGATCGCCATCAGGGCAAGCTTGTAGTTAAAATGAATATCCGCCACAAGCGGAATATGAATGCGTTTCTTGATTTCCTTAATGGCTGCAGCTGCTTCCTCATTGTTCACCGTAACGCGAACGATCTGACATCCCGCTTCTTCCAGACGGAGTATCTCGGCAACGGTCGCCTCCACATCTGCTGTTTTGGTGGTGCACATGCTTTGAATAATGACTTCGTTCTTTCCCCCAATAGTGAGATTCCCCACCTTGACGGGCCGTGTGTCTTGTCTCAAAAACATGGTACGATCTCTCCCATATAACGCCAAAGCTCCACTCCAATCAACCCGATTGGGTATAACTGGAAGTGGAGAATCAGCGTAGATTTATTCCACGTCTAATGCGCTAGAGCACATTAGGCGCTTTCTTCTTGTTTCTTATCGTCTTCGTTACTTTTGGCTTGCAGTTCAGGAATCACTTTATCACGAACGACTTGCTCCGTAATGACGCAATCCTTAATATCATCTCTTGACGGCGCTTCGTACATCACATCCAGCATGATGCTTTCAATGATGGAACGCAGTCCGCGTGCGCCGGTATTGCGCTTAATGGCTTCGCGGGCAATTGCTTCTAGCGCACCTGGCTCAAATTTGAGGTTTACGTTGTCAAATTCAAGCAGCTTTTGGTACTGTTTTGTCAGCGCGTTTTTCGGCTCGGACAGAATCCGTACCAATGTTGCCTCATCCAGTGGTTCGAGCGTAGACACAACTGGCAGACGACCAACGAACTCCGGAATCAAGCCGAATTTCAGCAGATCTTCCGGCAGAACCATCGTCAGGTATTCACCTGGCTTAAGATCCTTCTGGTTTTCTCCGGCTGCATTAAAGCCGATGACCTTTTTACCGATCCGGCGTTTAATGTACTGCTCCAATCCGTCAAATGCACCGCCGCAAATGAACAGGATGTTCGTCGTATCGATCTGGATGAATTCCTGATGCGGATGCTTGCGTCCACCTTGCGGCGGCACGGAAGCAACGGTACCTTCAAGAATTTTCAGCAGGGCCTGCTGAACCCCTTCACCGGAAACGTCACGGGTAATGGACGGGTTCTCCGATTTACGAGCCACTTTATCGATCTCATCAATATAGATAATGCCGCGTTCCGCTTTTTCCACATCATAATCCGCTGCTTGAATCAGCTTCAGCAGAATGTTTTCAACATCCTCACCTACATAACCAGCTTCGGTCAGTGAAGTTGCATCTGCAATAGCGAACGGCACGTTGAGAATTTTGGCCATGGTTTGCGCGAGCAATGTTTTACCGGAACCTGTAGGTCCGAGCAGCAAAATATTACTCTTTTGCAATTCAACGTCCTCAATTTTGTTCTGGGTATTGATGCGCTTATAGTGATTGTAAACGGCAACGGAAAGGGACTTCTTCGCTTGATCCTGACCGATTACGTATTGATCCAGAATGTCACGAATATCACGAGGTTTCGGAATATCCTTCAGATCCACTTCTTCCTCATGGCCGAGTTCTTCCTCAACGATCTCTGAACACAAGTCAATACACTCATCACATATATAAACACCGGGCCCCGCAACCAGCTTGCGGACCTGCTCCTGCGATTTACCGCAGAAGGAGCACTTCAGCTGCCCTTTGTCATCGTTAAATTTAAACATGCTATTACCACCCCTTAAGATTTGGTCGGTGAAGACAGAACATCATCAATAATCCCGTACGCCTTCGCTTCCTCCGCGCTCATGAAAAAGTCGCGGTCCGTATCGCGTTCGATTTTTTCAAGGGGCTGACCCGTGCGCTCCACATAGATTTGATTCAGCTTATGTCTGGTCTTGATGATCCAATCTGCATGGATTTGGATATCGGATGCCTGACCTTGAATGCCTCCGAGCGGCTGATGAATCATCACTTCACTGTTCTCAAGAGCATAGCGTTTGCCTGGTGCTCCTGCAGTAAGCAACAGTGACCCCATGCTGGCAGCCATGCCAACGCAAATCGTGGACACATCAGGCTTGATCAACTGCATCGTATCATATATACCCATCCCGGCTGTAACCGAACCGCCAGGGGAATTGATGTACAAAGAGATGTCTTTTTCCGGATCTTCCGCAGCTAGAAACAGAAGCTGGGCGATGACAAGATTGGCAACATCGTCATCGATCGCACTGCTGAGGAATATTATGCGATCCTTCAGTAATCTTGAGTAGATATCGTAAGATCTTTCGCCTCGACTGGTTTGTTCCACAACCATAGGTACAAGACTCATGCGACCAACCTCTTTTCCTTGAAAAATATACTACAACGTTACAAAAGTTATTCTAACATGTTCACAGCACGATGTCATTTTTTAACCCTGCTTACATCCTATGAACTTGCCAAGAATTATATCCTGCCAACTTGTCTCATTATGTATGTCGAAATTAATAACCAATTCATGTCACATTTAGTATTAAATTGGCTATTCTTAGTTAAAAATAAGGCACGCATGAAATGTACGTGCCTTATCTAATGTGAGGGCAGCTTTTCGCAGCCGCCTATTTATTATTCTTCAGTTGCTTCTTTCTTCTCAACAGGAGCGCCTTCTACGCTGTTTTCCAACAAGAAGTCGATAGTTTTGCGAAGAAGCAGTTCTTCACGAAGGCTGTCAAGGGAACCGTTAGCACCCAAGATGCTGCGGATTTCATCAGCAGGACGTTTGTATGTGTCAGCCATGTTTTCCAGCTCTTTGTTGATTTCCTCTTCAGATACTTCGAGTTTTTCTTCTTTCGCGATTTGCTCGAGCACGAGGTTGTTGCGAACGCGTTTTGCAGCATCGTCCTTCATTTGACCTTCCAGATCGGCATTCGTTTGGCCGGAGAAGCTAAGGAACATTTCCAGGTTCATGCCTTGCTGGCGAAGACGGTTGTCGAAATCGCGCATCATGTTTTGAACTTCGGATTGAATCATAGCGTCAGGAATTTCAACATCAGCGTTAGCTGCTGCTTTTTCAACGGCTTCGTTCTCACGAACGCCTTGTGCTTCTTGCTCTTTGCGAGTCAGCAGTTGTTTCTTCAGATCTTCCTTGTACTCATCAAGCGTATCGAATTCACTTACGTCTTTAGCGAATTCATCATCCAGCTCAGGAAGCTGCTTGCGTTTGATTTCGTGAACTTTCACTTTGAAGATAGCTTGTTTGTTAGCCAAATCTTCAGCATGGTAGGTTTCAGGGAATGTCACTTCCACGTCTTTGAAGTCTCCAGTAGCCATTCCGATGACTTGATCTTCAAAACCTGGAATGAACGTGTTGCTTCCAAGCTCAAGGGAATAACGCTCAGCTTGTCCACCTTCGAAAGGAACGCCGTCAACGGAACCGTCAAAATCAATCACAACGATATCGCCAGACTGGGAAGCACCTTCGTCGATTACGGTAAGCTCAGCATGACGTTGTTGCAGACGCTCAAGCTCTTCGCTCAGTTCCTCGTCAGAAACCTCAGCAGCTACTGCAGCAACTTCAACACCTTTGTATTCGCCAAGTTTAACTTCTGGTTTTACCGTTACTCTTGCTTTGAACTTAAAAGTTTCGCCTTTAGCGAATTGCTCGATGTCCACTTCTGGACGATCCACAGGGAAGATATCCGCTTGTTCTACAGCTTCGCTGTATACTTCTGGAAGAAGGATGTCGATTGCATCCTGGTACAAGCTCTCAACGCCAAAACGAGCTTCGAAGATCGAGCGAGGTACTTTACCTTTACGGAATCCAGGTACATTTGCTTTTTTGGCTACTTTATTAAAAGCTTTGTCGAGGGCGGATGCAACGCGCTCCGCATCAACCTCAACGTCAAGAACCCCAAGGTTCTTCTCTATTTTTTCCCAAGTTGCTTTCATTTATGCTTTCCCCTCCAAAATAATTCACGTGGTCGACGCAATAATGTATCACGTACCGAATAACCACTATAGTATAAACAACATTAAATTCTTTTTCAAGGGCGAACCCTTATGCTACGATACCGTAAACGTTTTCCAACTCTCGCTAATCTTCCACGCCCGCAGCAACAAATTGTTTAAGAGATCGGTAGGCTCCCTCATAGCGGAACCGCATGGTGTCCGTTATGCCGTAGAGCGGGCGGATTTCCTCCTCATTGCGAAACCCTTTCAGACTCTCCGACACAATGTCATGCAGAGCAGCCGCCCATATGTCAAGCGTGGATTCTTCTTCATCCAGCATGGAATGGTAATCTTCGGTGCCGTAAATCGCCATGATGAACTGAGACCATAATTCCTGTGCAAAATAAAATAGTGTCGGTTCATGAATCTCAGTCTGATCGGCCACACGCTCCAAAATTTTCGAAATGGCGTCCGGGAAACTTCCTGGGTCCAAGGGAACCGAATCGATCTCAATCTCGACGGCTTCCTGCCCGCGATGAAGACTCACATTCCCTTCCATTCCTCTTCTCCGGAGCGTTTGCAACACCCGAAATTGCAGCAGCGGATGAAGCGGCGTATCATGCAGCCACTCGACCAAAATAGCGTCGATCTCCGGACGGTCCAAATAAGCGAGCTGTTCCAGCGCCAAAATGGTCTGCTCTGTCAGCGGCCCGTTCATGACCGAAGCCAGCAGCTTGTCGGCATATCCGGCATCCTGAGCGACTTTGTCCCTAACCATCTGCCTTGCCATTTCCGCTTCGTCCGGATCATCCTCCTCGGGCTCTGCTTCGGAATCAACCGAACGGGGGACAGCCTGTTCCGGAAATGCGGCTTCAAGCCAGTCGAGGAGCGAATTCCACTCTTCATAATGCCGTTCATTCTGTCCTCCGCATTTCAGCAGAAAGCGCAGAACCTCCATCGCTTCACCGTAACGTTCATTCTCGAGCATAACCGTAAGCTGAATCTGGTAATAATCCAGCGTCTTCGGAAACAGGATGATGTTCTTGTCCTCTTGTTCTTGGGAGTAAGAGTCCTTGATAAGGACACCTCCTTTCTAGTCCTGTTTTTCGTATTCGTTGATTATAGCATATGTACTGCCAAGTTTAAAAAAGGGCTGACATCCATCGTACTTGGCCACATCCGGCAACGGGTGGACGACTATCTTTATATAGTCCAGCGTATATTTTATCAATATAACCCGATATGCTGCTCTCATAATCTTGCGAACCAAAAAACTTTGCATCTTAAAATAATGATTGAATTTCTCCAGCGTATGTGATAATATATTTTTTGCTTGAAAAATTCCTATGTCCCAGTAGCTCAGCTGGATAGAGCAACGGCCTTCTAAGCCGTCGGTCAGGGGTTCGAATCCCTTCTGGGACGTAAAAAATGCACCGCCTCTTAGGGGCGGTGTTTTTGCGTCCACGGGGATGAGAACCCTATGAGGGGGCGTCGGAGCCTAAGCTTCGGGAGGACCACTTCGCAGTCGGACTGCAAGGCCGCATCCCTTCAGAGGCAATGTGGCATATGACTTCCAATAGCAGTTTCCCAACATCGCGCACAGAAAACAAACTCTATCGGACCGTAGGTACGTTATTTCAGAAAAAGCGGCCTAATTTAGAATTTAGCGGACACCACAGCCGTTATTTAGCAAATTCACAGGCAAATTACCCTCTTTTGTCATAAATAACGGACTTCAGGTCCGTTACCATACCTGTACGAGTGTTTTTTCCTCAATTAACGGCTCCTGAGTCCGTTAAGGCAACGCAACACGATCTCGCGGAGTTTTTGGCTGAGGATGTTATGCTTACGATTATCGATGGGCTCAGCTGCGCTGATCCATGACCTTACTGCAGCTCCATGTGAATAAGCGGGAATGGCTTCCCGGAGCCGTCCAGCTCGGAGCGGCCGATTTGCACGAATCCGTATTTTTTGTAAAAGGCATGGGCCTTGGGGTTCTGTTCATTCACATCGACTTGCAGCCTCCGCCCCTTCAGCTGTTCGGCATGCCGGATCAGATTCGTTCCCGCACCTTGTCCGTGATGGAGGGGATCCACGAACAGCATTTCGATTTTGGAACCATCCAGCCCTATAAATCCAACCGGCTCCTGTTCCGTATTTAAGCACACCCAGATCTCCACGGCTCTCAGAGCTCCGTTTTGCATCATGTCATAATAAAACCGGATGTCTTCCTCCGTCAGGAAATCGTGGGTTTGGGATACGGCACGATGCCACAGCTCCACCAACTGATCATGATACTCTTCTGCGTAAGGTGCTATAGGAAACGTCATTTTTCATCCACTCCCTTCCAAATTGTTCAGATCTCATAGAAATTCATGATATCGGTAAAATTGCTCTATACTATTATAAAGGAATCCGGTACATTAATCAGAGACTTTATCTTTGTCAGGAAGGAGAGATCAGCATTGCCATTATGGCTTGTATACGCATTGCTGTCGGCGGCCACGGCGGCACTAGTCGCTATTTTCGGAAAAATAGGACTGCAAAACATCGATGCCAATTCAGCAACGGCCATTCGCTCTGTCATCATGGCACTGTTTCTGTTGGGGGTCGTGGGGGTTCAGGGCAAATTCTCGGAACTTGGTGACATTCTGGTTCAGAAGAAAGCATTAAGCTTCATTGTGCTCAGCGGCATTGCGGGGGCATTGTCCTGGCTGTTTTATTTTCTCGCACTCAAATACGGCAAAGTATCGCAGGTCGGACCTATCGATAAATTGAGCGTTGTCATCGCGGTCATTCTGGCCTTTGTCTTTCTTGGAGAAAAGATATCCTGGATTAACGCAGCCGGCGTTGCACTCATTGCCATTGGCGCTCTTCTTGTTGCCGTTAAATAATGTTCTACATAAAACCGCTGCTCAGCGGCTTTTTATTCGCTTGTTTATTGCTAAAACCTATCAACATTATCACATTTATATATTTCTAATTATAAGGTAACCATGTCACAATGAGGATAATTCATGGGTGAAGGGGTGTTGTTATGTCAAAGCAAGTATGGAAAGCTTACGATTATGATCGGCAGTTATCGTTTGTCTCGGTTTATGGAAAAGGAGTGGCAGAACTTCTTGCGCCTCAACCCGGAGAACGGATTCTTGATCTCGGCTGCGGAACCGGTGATTTGGCTTATGAAATCTCCGCTTCGGGTGCTCATGTAACCGGCATGGATGATTCGGCCGAGATGATGGAGCGCGCCAAAAGCAAATATCCTGAATTGACGTTTATGACCGGAGACGGACAGAACTTCGAAACCGAAACGCCGTATGATGCCGTCTTCTCGAATGCCGCCCTACACTGGATGAAGGATGCTGCTGGTGTGGTACGCTCCGTCTATGGCGCACTCAAGCCCGGTGGTCGATTCGTCGCAGAGTTTGGTGGCAAGGGGAATATCGACGGAATTTACCAAGCCTTGAAAACAGTGTTCGCCGATCATTATGGAATTGATGCCGACAGCCGGAATCCGTGGTATTTTCCCAGCTTGGGCCAGTATGCGACCTTGCTTGAATCCCAAGGGTTCCACGTGCATATCGCCCATCACTTTGACCGTCCTACGAAGCTGTCTGAGGGCAAGGATGGCGTGAAGTATTGGCTGCTGCATTTTGGCGATCGTTTCTTCACTGGATTCTCGGCTGATGAGAAGGACGAAGCCATTGCCCGCATCAGCCAAGCTGCCCAAGCGACACTCTGGCATGAGGATGCGTTTTATGGAGATTACAGGCGCCTGCGTGTCTTTGCAGAGAAGGTTTAGTCATTTTAGGGTTGATTTTCTAAATAGAATGGTTAATAATATGAAAAACTTGAACATGTGATTTTCGTTGATTGGGAGAGTAACTGCACTTGACTTTAGTCCAAGCGAGCCGGGAGGGTGGAAACCGGTACAAAGTCGGCCGTGAAGCGGACCCAGGAGATGGTCTTCCGAAGTGAAATACTGTAGGAAGCCCCGGCTTACACCGTTATCGTAAAAAAGGTGGTTAAACCCTTCGGTTTAACAACAAGAGTGGTACCGCGAGCACAAGTCCTCGTCTCTTTAGGAGATGAGGGCTTTTTTGATTTTTCTGACGTGTTTTTTTCAAAAAGGGGGATTTAATTTGTTAAGTCATTTGATTACTTCAAGCCTTCAACAAGCTGTAAACCAGGTGTGTGAAGCCCTGGGCTCCAAACTGCCGGATTCCACTCCAATCCGGATTGAGCAGCCTGCCAGCATGGAGCATGGGGATTATGCCACCAATATTGCGATGCAGCTTGCGAAGCTGCTTCGTAAGGCTCCGATGCACATTGCCGAGCTGATTCAAGCCGAGCTTGAGCAGGACGCGTCGTACAAACAGCTGGTCTATTCCACGGAGATTGTAGCCCCAGGCTTTATGAATCTGCGTATCGATTGGGAATATTGGGCCGGGCACCACTTTGAACTGCCTCCGGCAGCTAACGAGAAGATTGTCATTGAGCACACTTCCATTAATCCGAACAAATCCGCCCATATCGGCCATCTAAGAAACTCCTGTATCGGAGATACGCTGGTCAGGTTGATGAGGAAGCTTGGTTACGAGGTAGAGGTTCATAATTATATCGACGACCTTGGCAATCAACTGGCAGATACGGTGGTTGGGATGCTCCACACGCCGCTATCGAAGGAACATGCCCGGTTCGGCGATTACTGCTGGGACGTGTACTCAAGTACCAATAAAGCCTATGAAAGGGAGCCTGGGCTGGTTCAGCATCGGACTGAGGTTCTGCACGCACTGGAAGAGGGCAACCAGAATTTATCCTGGATCGGACTGCTCGTTGCCGAGAGAATCGTCAAAGAGCATCTTGAAGAAATGAAGCAGTTCGGCATTGACTATGATCTGCTTGTGTGGGAGAGCAGCATTGTCAGAGAGGGATTTTGGTCGTCCGCTTTCGAGCTGTTGAAGAATACGCCGCTCTTCCATCAGGAAACCGAGGGTAAACTTGCAGGCTGCTGGGTGCTCAAGCAAACAGGAACGGAAGCCGTGGACGATCCGGAGTCAGACCACAGTATGGATAAAGTGCTCGTCCGCTCCAATGGCATTCTGACTTACACGGCCAAAGACATCGCCTACCACTTGTGGAAGTACGGTGTGCTCTCCAATGATTTTGTATACAAAAAATTCACGGATGAGGTGTGGACGACGAGTACCCATGGCGAGCAGCTCTCTTTCGGCAAAGCAGACATGGTCATCAACGTCATCGATTACAGACAGCAGTACCCGCAGGCGATGGTGAAGCAGGCACTGGAAAGCTTGGGATTCCATAAAGAGGCCGACAAGCTCCGTCATGTCAGCTACGGCGTTGTTTCGTTAAGCCCTTCTGCGGCTGCGGACCTCGGAATCGATACTACCGACGGGAAAGCGTCCTATGCGATGTCCGGACGTCAGGGAATCGGAATTAAAATCACCGAGCTTATCCACCAAGTAGCCAAGGTCATCGAAGATACCCGTTCCGATAAAAACGGTTTGTCCAGTCATACGATCGCAGCCGCCTCCATCCGTTACTACCTGCTTCGCTTTGCACTGCAAACCGAGGTGGTGTTCGATCTGAAGCAGGCCACTGAAATATCAGGAAATACGGGGGTATACCTGCTCTATTCCTACGCGCGTGCACTCAGCGTGCTCAATAAAGCTCAAGAAGCCGGTGTTGCGCCGTCTGTGCCTGCTCGGTTCCCTGCTATGGAAAAAGCGGAGCATGCTCTGCTTCGCCATATCAGTACCTGGCATGATACCCTATACGTCGCCGGGCGGGATCTATCCCCAAGCGCCATCTGCAACTTTACTTATGAGCTGTGCTCTTTGTTCAACAATTTTTATTCGGCATGCCCTATTCTAAAATCGGCGGATGAAGTGCTCCAATTCCGTGTATGGCTCACTTCCTTATTCAAGAACACCCTTGGCGAAGCGCTGGAGGTGCTGGGACTGCCCACGCCAAGCCGGATGTAAATCTCCCTCTGAAGAAATTAACGAATCATGCTGTATTTAAAAAAAGCCACCGTCTTGTTGAACAAGTACGGTGGCTATCTTAGATATTATTGCAATCCTCTGACGGTCAGTCTGACCTGGATACCATCTGCAGCTGGCTCTTCCTGCAGGGTCCAGTTGACAGCCAGCGCTTCCTTCAAGCGTGCGACCTGCTCCTCCTGGAACTTCAGCCCTTCAATAATGCCTTCACCTACACTAAAATCGGATTCCGAGCTGATGCAAAAGGCTTCCTCCAGCCAGATTTTCAACCCGTTGCGGGTGTTAAACGTAATTTTGTATCCCTCGCTAACGGCCTTCTCCAAATCTTCCCCATGCTCTCCGGCATAAGAGAACAGTTCCTCGTAGTGAAAATGACCATTGTTCGCGACTTGGAATCTTTCTACCTCGCCAGAGCGCACAGCCTCCAGCAGTTGGGAGGAAGTCAGCCCCGATTTTCTGGCATGCTCCAATAAAATGGCGGTATTTTGTGATATTTTAGTAAGCTGCATGCTCGATGCCTCCTCGATATGGTTCGTAAAATACTTTTTCTTCTATTATAAGGCGAAACCGCTAGGATGTCAGACACTTCTCAAAACATACGCTATATTCGCTCCCGATGTATTCACCAATTGGTTCAATCTGGGCATACCCCAGCTTCTTATAAACTGAACGGCTTCCTTCTGCGGCTCGCCTGTTTCCAAGCGCGAATCAGGCCGACTGCGAAATGCCCTCCCGAAGCTTAGCCTCCGACGAACCCCTACCAAGGGTTCTCATCCTCATGGACGCAAAAACACCGCCCTTTAGAGGCGGTGCCTTTTTACGTCCCAGAAGGGATTCGAACCCCTGACCGACGGCTTAGAAGGCCGTTGCTCTATCCAGCTGAGCTACTGGGACATATATGTATGAAAATCTTTTAAACAGTAACGAAGTATATTATATCGCATCTTTTGTATTTTTCAAAGAACTTTTTTTCGGAATGGTTCAGAACCGAATCAGGAGCGGGCTTACTGGGTAATATGTATATCATGAAAATGACTTCAGGAGCGTGATATCATGAGACAGCTTTTATCCTCTTTATCGTATTTCAGCATCTTCTTTGCCCCCTTCCTCCTTCCTCTCCTCGTATGGATTTTCTCCCCGGACGCCTATGTTGCCAAGCACGCCCGTCGCGCCCTGTTCTCGCACGTATTTCCCGTCATAGCAGCGATACCGCTGATTTACATGGCCGTTACCTCAGGGTCCTTCGGTTCCATCATTGGATACCTTATCCTCTTCGGCATCCTCTACTTCGGGGCTTTTGTTTATAACGTGATCATGGGCATTCAAGTGCTGAGGGAGCATGCTTATTGAGCATCTTATCCTAAAAGGACCATGCGGTTAACCGTATGGTCTTTCTTGTGTTATTTTGTTGTAATCAGTCCATTTTCTCATTGCCGTCTTCACTTCATAGCCCAGCGTGGATGCCACAAAAACGGCAGCGGCACCATTGTGGTGCCTTTCACCATCCGCGGTGCCGAATCCATACAAAAAGAGATCTGCCCATAGTGCCGGACAGATCTCTTCATTCTTCAAGGCTCTAGAAATATTGGGGTCCTTCACTGAGCCTATGATTCAACTGCTCATATAGCTGGCCTGTAGAAAGCAGCTGCTGCTTGAAGGCATCCCGGTCTTCCTCCGCGGTGGATTGAACGTCGTTCTCGAACGCTTCGTCCGTGGCATCAACAAATGCATCATGCATGCTGTTGTCGAACCAATCCACATCCGTGCTGGCGTTGCTGCGGACGATTTTCACCAGCTCATAGCCTCCCAGCGGGGAAGATGGCGTCAGATAAGCCAGCAATGCACTTTCTCCTTCCACTGCTGGATAGACCTCAACCTCAGCGCAAGGGGCACCGTTTACTTCCGTAATGCGGCGGATTTTTGCATCTCTGATTGCATACATCATACATTCTCCTTCATCAAGATGTGCAGGGACTGCACAATCCTTATTATTGTCATGTCAAATCCGAGAGCAATCGCAGCTCTTCCATTTGCTGGCGTGTGGCCGGTGTACCCAATTGATAAATGGTTCGATACACCTTGTCCAGGGAGGATTGAAACAGGGCATTGGTGCTTTGTTGCGGCGTATCCGCCCAAGGAAACATGTATCCCATCGCTTCTTCGTCCTTCTCCTGCATCATGTCCAGCTCAATCCGAACTTGATCCGCCTCTTCCTGCGTTGCTTCAATCTCCCATTCATAAGGGCTCGCTCCCTGTTCAGTCAACACAGAGCGGCTCTGTACGGAAACGTAATAGGTCGACTTATTCATGGACGCATCTCTCCTTCTCTTTGAATATTCGTCCTCTTTCTTAGTTTTCGTAAAAGGACAGACATTTTATGCCTTCCTTCGGCATATATCTGTATCACTTTGGCGACGTAGGATTAAAAAGATGGGACAGCGTATGACAAAGATAAAGAGAGGATGAACCGTCATGTGCGGAATAACCGGTTTTATACAATGGAGCGGCGATTTGACGCAGGATTCGCAGCTGCTGGTAAAAATGACAGAAAGTTTGGCTCACCGCGGACCTGACGGATCCGGCACTTGGATTTCCAACCCGTGCGCATTCGGTCACCGAAGACTCAGCGTGATCGACCCCGAAAATGGCGCTCAGCCGATGATCATTCATCAGGAAGAGGAAGTCTATGCCATTATATATAACGGGGAATTATATAACGCTGCGGAGCTTAAAGACGAATTGGTACAACGTGGTCATCGTTTCAATACCAAATGCGACACGGAAGTTTTGTTAGTATCCTATATCGAATGGGGCCCCGATTGTTTGGAACGCCTCAATGGAATATTTGCATTCGCCATTTGGGACAGCGTACGGGAACAGGTATTTCTGGCACGGGACCGAGTTGGAGTAAAACCCCTGTTCTACAGTTACATTGACGGAACGCTCGTATTCGGATCGGAACCAAAAGCATTGCTTCAACATCCGAAAGTGGAGCCTGTGGTCGGGGCAGAGGGGCTTGCTGAAGTATTTATTATCGGTCCGGCCCGAACCCCGGGACACGGTGTCTACAAGGATATTGCAGAGCTTCGTCCTGGTATGGCCATGATCTTTAACCGGGAAGGATTGCGCAAATATACTTACTGGAAACTGGAAAGCAAGCCCCATGAAGATGATGTCAATCAGACGGCAAGCTTCTTGCGCGATCTGCTGCGCGACACCGTTGAACGTCAGCTGGTATCCGATGTACCGGTCTGCTCGCTGTTATCCGGCGGGCTCGATTCCAGCGCGCTTTCCTCGCTGGCTGTCGATTACTACAAGCGGACGGGCCAAGGACAAGTGCACACCTACTCCGTCGATTATGTGGACAACAACAAACATTTTAAATCCCATTCCTTCCAGCCGGGTGCGGATGCGCCATGGATTAAACGGATGCACGAGGAGCTCAGCACAAACCACCATTGGATCGAATTCGACACCCCCGAACTGGTCGAAGCGCTAGATGTCACTACGCAGAAGCGGGACCTCCCGGGAATGGCTGACGTTGACGCCTCCTTGCTCCTCTTCTGCCGTGAGATTAAAAAAGACGCAACCGTCGCCATATCCGGTGAAGCCGCTGATGAAATATTCGGCGGTTACCCTTGGTTTCACCGGGAAGAAATGCTGAATTCCGGTACTTTCCCATGGTCTGTTGCCCCAGATATGAGAGCGGGGCTGTTGTCTGCCGAGATCCGGGACTGGATCAAGCCGCTGGATTACCTTGGAGACCGCTATACCGATGCCGTAGCCGAAGTGCCGAAGCTGGCCGGGGAGACCGGGCAGCAGGCCAAAATGCGGGTCATGTCCTATCTCAATATCACCCGTTTCATGCCAACGCTCCTCGATCGTAAAGACCGGATGAGTATGGGCGTTGGACTGGAGGTCCGCGTACCTTACACAGATCATCGACTGATCGACTATGTGTGGAACATTCCTTGGAGCATCAAAACGACAGGCGATCGTGAAAAAGGCATTCTGCGCAAAGCCCTTGAAGGTGTGCTTCCGGAAGATGTCCTGTACCGCAAAAAAAGCCCATATCCCAAAACTCACAATCCGAACTATCTGGCAGCCGTCAAAGCGCAGGTGCTGTCCATTCTGGACGATCCTTCTTCGCCGCTGCTTCCGCTCGTCGATACGGCACGAATCCGGGAGCTGGCTTCTTCGCCGGATGCGTCCTCCAATCTCCCTTGGTTCGGTCAATTGATGTCCGGTCCGCAGCTGTTCGCCTACCTGGCCCAGGTGCATTACTGGCTCAAAGAGTATAACGTATCCATACGTTAAGTCCTTATTGTTCTAAAAAATCAAAGAAACCATACCAGCAGCAGGCCGGTATGGTTTCTTTTTATAGCACCTTATTCGGTTATCGCGCCTGCAGGTCCGCTACAAGCTTGCGCAGTGCTTTTCCCCGATGGCTGATCTCCTGTTTCTCTTCCAGGGAAAGCTCGGCCATCGTCTTCTCATGGCTTGGCAGGTAGAACAGCGGGTCATATCCAAATCCGCCCTTTCCGGACGGATCCGACGTGATCCAGCCTTCAACGCTCCCCTCAGCCTCGAGCTTTTCTCCCGAGACCGGATCATACAGCACCAGCACACAGACAAATCGGGCCGGACTTAGCAAGGGCTGCTCCGTATCCTCACCGAGCCTTAATCGTTCCAATTCCCCGAGCAGCTTCTCGTTATTGTCCTCGTCCGCGCCGTGTTCGCCGGCATACCTCGCGGAATAAACGCCTGGCGCGCCGTTCAGCGCATCCACGCATAATCCGGAATCATCAGCCAGGACAGGCAATCCCAGTGCGTCGCCAACCGCCTTGGCTTTTTTAAATGCATTGGCTGCGAACGTTGCTCCATCCTCAACGACATCCGGCAGATCAGGGTAATCGTACATGCTCTTGACCTCCGTACCGAAAGCAGCAAAAGCATGCGCAAATTCCTTGACTTTCCCCTGATTGCGGGTAGCTACAATTAGCGTGTCTCCAAGTGTTAATGTCATGGGACTATACTCCAGTACCCGCATTCACGGAACCGATTTTAGCTGCGATGGGGCCAAGTGCCTCCTGCTGACGCTCGATGAGCTCGCGGATTCCCTGTTCCCCAAGCTCCAGGATCTGATCCAGCTCCTCACGAGAAAACGGGCTCTCTTCGCCAGTCCCCTGAACCTCAACGAATTTGCCGCTTCCGGTCATGACCAGATTCATATCTACCTTCGCTTTGGAATCCTCTTCATAGTTCAGATCCAGCAGCGCCTGTCCGCCAGCAATGCCCACGCTAATGGAGGCCAGGTAGTCCGTTATCGGAAATACCGCTAGTTTATGTTGTTCTGCAATTTTATTTACCGCTATGGCTAAAGCTACAAATGCTCCTGTAATGGAGGTGGTCCGCGTTCCGCCATCCGCCTGGATTACATCGCAGTCCAGCGTAATTGTCCGCTCGCCAAGAGCATGCAGATTCACAACAGACCTAAGCGCTCTGCCGATCAGCCGCTGAATTTCCATCGTCCGGCCACTGAGTTTACCGCGATTGGCTTCCCGTTGGTTCCGGGATTGTGTTGCGCGCGGCAGCATTGAGTATTCAGCCGTCACCCAGCCCTTTCCTTGTCCTTTCAGAAACGGGGGAACCTTCTCATCCACGGTCGCCGTAATCAGCACCTTGGTGTCTCCCATCTCGATGTACACGGAGCCTTCCGCATATTTATTCACATGGGTCGATAAATTCATCGGTCGAAGCTCATCGCTCTTACGTCCGTTAGATCTCATGTTTTCTGCCTCCTACTTCTTATCGCAATCCTGATTAGCATTCCCTATTCTACCAAAGTGCAGGCACAAAAGCACCTTTTCCGGCGCATATTTCAAAGATAACGGTGAAGCGTCAAATCGAAATTTCGTTAATGAACTCCGGACGGCCGACAGGCTCGCTATAATTGCGGCTATCCGTTCCAACCACCTCAGAGAGATCATTCATCCGAATTTTCACCTTCGCATCATCCGAATTCTCGGCTACGGTTAGCACGACGGCCTGCAGCAATTCGGTTGGAACCTGCTCTCCCTGCTCAAACATGCTGTCCTGAAGCGATACGGTAACAGCGCCGTCCTCACCTTTTTCCACCGATGCAACGGTGGTATCGTCCGGGATGACCTCGACAAGCCCATCACCATAATGCGGTCCCCGGATCAGTTCATTCAAGGCAGCCTTAACCGCATCCTGTCCGGTTGGAACAAGTCTTGTAACAGGTACATAATACTGAATGCCGTCAGGCGTCACGGAAGAGAAATAAACGGTAACCGGCGAAGAGGAAGTATACAATGCGTCATCCGCCTTTTGAAGGTTGATACCCATCGCACGTGAAAGCGGACGGTCCAGCGGCGTGTGGTTGACTGGCATTTCCGTCAGTTTGACTCCGTCCACCCATACCTGCATCGACTCGATGCCTTCGTGTCCCGTCAGCGTCCACGTCAACGCCTCCAAGATTCTTCGTTCATCTGCCGCTTGATACTCCGTAAACGATTTATTGAATTCAACAACGGCCAATTTACTCTCCGGATCAACCGTCACATTATGGATCTGCGTACCGGCAGGCAATACCGCCTGGAAGCCCTGTGGAACATAGCCAGCATAGCGGCCTCCGTTCACAAGCACTTCAAGAGATTCTTTCACTGCGCTTGCACCTTCTACCTTCGGAATACCCAAGGTTACAGGTGCCAGCATTCCCCGCGCATCCGAAAGATAAACCGTTGTCTGCGTGCCAATGTCTCCTTGTGCCGCTGTGGATCCGGTCGTGTTCAGCATCTGCTTCTCCACTTGCGCAGGCGGCGGGTCAATCGCCTCCGATTGCTTCCCGGAAAACACGCCGCAGCCGGACAACACGATCGGAACAGCAAGCAGCCCGGCGGCGGAAAGCCTGCGAAGATTACGATTACTACGTTTCATGTATTGTTCCTCCCTAACATTTTTTTGTACAGGTTGTACTCCTATGTATACGAGCCCTTTCCAAAAAAATAACTCGCAGTTTTGTCCTTTCTGGACAAAGGAGGGTGGAAAAAGTACAATCGTCGTAAGCATCTTCATCAACCACGAAAATGAGGTGAGTTCCATCATGGCAGAAAACGATTCAAACATTCCATACAGTCTGAACAGCAAGAAGGTAGCGGAAGCGACACGGAGCCTGCTGCATAAGCGTGGAATCAAGTTGGAGGAAATCGCTGAACTAGTGATGATCCTTCAGAAAAAATACTACCCGAATTTGACTATGGAAGAATGCATGGAGAATGTGGATGCCGTACTTAGCAAACGCGAAGTCCAAAACGCGGTGTTAACCGGAATTCAATTAGATATTTTGGCGGAGGAAGGCAATCTCATATCCCCGCTTCAAGAAATGCTGGCCAATGACGAAGGGTTATACGGCGTGGATGAAATCCTGGCATTTTCCATCGTTAACGTATATGGAAGCATCGGCTTCACGAACTACGGGTATATTGACAAGCTCAAGCCCGGCATTCTCGAGCAATTGAATGATAAATCAAGCGGCCGTGTACATACCTTCCTCGACGATATCGTCGGCGCGGTTGCCGCGGCCGCCAGCAGCCGGATCGCCCATCGCAAGCAAGCGGAGCGGGAGATCGAGCTGTTCGGAACGACCGAAGAGCTTCCAAAAGAATAAACCACTCTCCCAAAAAAGGAGATTCTCACAGAATGCGAATCTCCTTTTTCCCTGCCTATCAGAAGGAAGGAACTCACCGAACCTATCCTATTCCAATCGTGAACTGGGTGATTTCAAAGAATGATAGACGATTGCAGTAGAAAGCATTTTAGCATTTCGGGCCGGAACGATGAGTTTCTTCTATAATAAGCAGGCCTCCGCTAACCAAGAAGAAGGCTCTTCTCACCTATGAAAAAACGGGCTGTCCAATCACGTAAATCGGTAAATCTATCTAGTCATTTTCCAAGCATTCATCATATGCTATGATGAAGAACATTCCAATAGAGCACCTATGGAAACCCCGCCAAACCTATGGCGGGGTTCTTTTTTTAGATTTTGTAATAGAGATAGATTATCTATTCACACCGACTTTAACAGGAGAAACATTCCAGATGTCGGATGCATAACGGTGAATCGTGTTATCACTGGAGAAATGTCCCGAGTGTGCGATATTTACAATTGACTTCTCGGTCCAGGATCCACTATTCAAATAAGCATCATCGATATTCGACTGGGTTGCCACATAACTGGCAAAGTCCGCTAATACAAAAAACTCATCGTTATGATCCAGCAGGGACTGAAGAATCTGACCAAACTCCAACTCATGACAGCAAAACGGTCCTGAGGATATCAACTGATTCAGCACGCGGGCGATTCTCGGATCCTGCTCATACCGTTCCCTGGATACATAAGCTCCCGTCCTGTAATACTCGAGCACTTCCTCCAGCTTCAAACCGAACAGGAACATATTCTCATTGCCGAGCAGCTCAAACATCTCCACGTTAGCCCCATCCAGCGTGCCGATGGTCAACGCACCGTTCATCATGAACTTCATGTTTCCCGTGCCGGATGCCTCCTTGCCAGCCGTGGAAATCTGCTCGCTCACATCGGCTGCGGGAATAATCTTCTCCGCCAGAGACACCGAATAATTTTCCAGAAACAGCACCTGGAGTTTGTCATTGACCTGCGGATCCTTATTGACGACTTCGGCAACGACATTAATGAGTTTGATGATGCTTTTGGCCAGATAGTAACCCGGCGCTGCCTTCGCTCCAAAAATGACGGTACGGGGAACGCGCTCCGCGCTTGGCTGATCCTTAATCTCATTATACACGTGCATCACTCGTAAAATATTCAACAATTGCCGCTTATAACCGTGCAGCCGCTTCACATGGACATCGAATATGGAATCGGGATTGATCACGATCCCTTGCTTATTCGCGATATATTCGGCAAGCCGTTCTTTATTACTCCGTTTGATCCGCTGAATCCCCTGCTGAAAGGCGGTGTCGGTCTTAAGTGACTTGAGCTGGATCAATTGATGAGGATCCGTGATCCATGAAGTGCCGATACCGTCGCAGACCAATTGACTCAGGCCGGGGTTGCTGTGCATCAGCCAGCGCCGGTGGGTAATCCCGTTGGTTTTATTACTGAATCGCTCCGGATACAGCTCATAATGAGGCTTCATCACCTGGGTCTTCAGCAGTTCCGTGTGCAGCGCAGCTACGCCGTTCACATGATAGCTACCCACAATCGCCAGATTGGCCATGCGGATCTGGTCGCTTTCGATGATGGCGAGCTGCGATATGCGCTCATGGTCCCCTGGATAGCGTTCCAGCAGCATGCCGCAGAAGCGTTTATTGATCTCTTCAATCATCATGTAAATGCGCGGCAGCAGCTCACGAACCATGCCGGCAGGCCATTTTTCCAACGCTTCGCTAAGCAAGGTGTGGTTCGTGTAGGATACGGTCCGGCTCGCGATGTCCCAGGCCTCATCCCAACCGAAGCCCTTGTCATCGATCAGAATCCGCATCAGCTCCGGAATCACCAGCGTCGGGTGGGTATCATTGATATGAATGGCAACATGCTCGGGAAGTTCATGATAGGTCCGTCCCAGCTTGTCGAACGTTCTAAGAATGCTTTGAACGCCTGCGGAACAGAGGAAGTACTGCTGTTTCAGCCGAAGGAGCTTGCCTTCGTATGCCGAATCATCCGGGTACAAAAACTCCGATATCGATTCGACCGAACGGTTATATTCCAAAAATTTATAATAGCTGTTATGATGATGGGCCGAACGGATTCTGGATATATCCGAAGCGGACTCGGCGCTCCACAGCCGCAGCGTATTTACCTGCCCCTCGCCATAACCGATCACCGGAACGTCGTACGGTACAGCCTGAACACGCTCATAATCCACCGTGTGAAATACGGTTCGCCCCTCCTGCACATCCACTTCCACGCGGCCCCAGAATTGGACTTCCACCGCCTTGTCAGCCCGCCGCTCTTCCCAGACGTTGCCCCGCTGGAGCCAATTGTCCGGCAGCTCGACTTGATGGCCGTCAATAATCTTCTGCTCAAACAATCCGTACTTATATCGGATGCCGCATCCATGGCCTGCATAGCTTAGCGACGCCAACGAATCGAGAAAACATGCCGCAAGGCGTCCGAGCCCCCCATTGCCGAGGCCTGCGTCCGGTTCCTGCTCCTCAATCTCTTCCAAATTCCATCCCAGGTCCAAAAGGCCGCTGCGGACCATATCCAGCACGCCCAGGTTCAGCAGATTGTTTCCCAGCAGCCGCCCGATCAAAAATTCGAGCGAGAAATAATACACCTGCTTCTGCCCGGTATCCCGGTATATCCGATTGGCAGCCGCCCATTCCCGTCCGACATACTCCCGGATCATGCCGCCGAGTATTTTGTATACATCCTCAGCCGTCGCTTCCTCAAGTCCCTTCCCCAACCGACTCACCAACTGCTCCGTAAAGACCTGCTTGAATGTTTCCTTGTTGTTAAACAAAAGAAAGTTCCTCCTGACGGATTCGTATTATTTTGCGATTAAATCGAGATGTCCTTGGCAATGACAAAAGGTTTGCGAAAATCGCCTTGAAGCTTATGATCCCGCGAGATCATCACATCTTTATCGAGTATGACGTTCTCCAGCCTCACGTTCTCGCCAATGACGCATTTTTGCATGATGATGGAGTTATGGATGCTTGCGCCTCGCTTTACCTGCACCCCGCGGAACAGGATGCTGTTCTTCACTTCCCCGTCGATCTGGCAACCGTTGGCGACCAGCGCGTTGCTCACATCGGCAGAATTCAAATATTTGGCGGGAACCTCATACTTGATCTTGGTGTGGACCGCCTGCTTGCGGAACAAGCTGTTGTATGCCTTCGGATTCAACAGATTCATGCTGGTTCGGTAATAGCTTTCGAGCGAGTTGATCACCGCGTGATACCCAAGGTATTCATATCCCGCAATGTTCAGCTTGTGTCGGTTATGCATAATCGCGTCCCGGAAGAAGTGATTGCCCCCATGTGCGATGCAATGATCGGCCATCTCAAGAAACCGCGATTTCTCCATCACGAACATCTCCATGTATACCGCATCTTGCTTGTGATCGTAATGAATATCCGTGACCATGCCGTCCTCATCGACATCGAGCCGGGTGCAGGAACGATGCTCTTCCCTCGGCGTATTTACCCTTGTATAAACAAGCGTCACGTCGGCGCCCTGCTCCAAATGGTATTCGTACACCTCGTTCAAATCGACCGTACTGATATGCTGGCTGCCGGAGTGCACGATATGCTTCGCAGCTCCCCGCTCAAAAAAATCGAGATTGTTATAAATATGCCGCAGCTCGCCGGCGGACACATCCGCTTCATCATTCCAATCCGGCGGAAGTATGAATAGGCCGCCCCGTTTGCGATGCATATCCCACGGCCTGCCTTCACCCAGATGATCCATCAGGGATCGGTATTTCCTGCGAACGAACAGCGCAATATCCTCAATGCCCGCATGCATCATATTGGACATTACAAAGTCGATCAGGCGATACCTTCCCGCGAATGGCACAGCAGCCCCGCACCGGTAATACGTCAATTCACTCAGCACATCCCGTTCATGCTCCAAATTAATGATACCCATGAGTTCTCTCATCTGCGAATCCCGTCCTAACCTTGATTATTATGGGACGAAGACGACGATTGAAGCAGCTTCAGGACGTCTTCATCTTGATCGCTTACAAGCACGATCCGGGATGGATCTTCCTCAGGCGGGCCGATGACGGCATAATCTTGAATAACCATGTCCTCGGTCACAATCGCCCGGTGTATTCGTACATGGCTGCCAATGCGCACCTTGGGCATGATGACGGAATCGGTAATGACGCTGCCTTCCCCCACCTCCACCCCATAAAAGAGGACCGAATGTTCGACCTCGCCGCATACGGTGCAGCCCTCGTTAATCATGCTGTTCCGGACGACGCCGGTTGGAGAAATATACTCTGCGGGCTGATTCGGGTTCCGGGTATAAATGCGCCACAGCGGATCGTTCAAGTCCAGCTTGGGCTGCTCGCAGAGCAGATCCATGTTAGCTTCCCATAGGCTCTCGATGGTGCCGACGTCCTTCCAGTACCCTTCAAACGGATAAGCGTACAGCGTTTTTCCGTCCTCCAGCATGCTCGGCAGAATGTCTTTGCCAAAATCATGGCTTGTATCCGGAAGCTCCGCATTCTGCAGTAAATAGGATCGCAGCAGCTTCCAGCGAAACAGATAAACGCCCATGGATGCCGTCGTACTCCTCGGGTGCGCAGGCTTCTCCTCGAACTCGAAAATCCGGTAGTTCTCATCCGTATTCACCATGCCGAACCGCTTCGCTTCATCCAGGCTCACCTCAATGACGGAGATGGTGCAATCGGCATCCTTCTCCTTGTGATAAGTCAGCATCCGGTCGTAATCCATCTTATAGATGTGATCTCCCGACAAAATCAAAACGTGGTCGGGATCGTACTGGTCAATAAACTTGAGGTTCCGATAAATCGCATCCGCCGTCCCGCGGTACCAGGTCGTCCCGTCCTCGCGTTCATGAGGCGGGAGCACGAATACGCCCCCATTCAACCGGTCCATATCCCAATCGCTTCCTACGCCAATGTAAGAATGCAGAACCAGTGGTTCATACTGGGTTAACACCCCGACCGTGTCGATTCCCGAATGGGAGCAGTTGCTCAGCGGAAAATCAATAATCCGGTATGTACCCCCAAAATAAACAGCCGGCTTGGCCAGCGTCTTCGTCAGACCTTTCAGCCGTTTGCCTTGACCTCCTGCGAGCAGCATGGCGACCACATCTTTTTTCTTCATGACAGATTCTCCTTTAAGGGGCTTTATAAGATACGAATCCTATAACATGAAAATTGCGGATTGAACCTTGGGAAAGCTTCGATACGAATATGGTGGAGTGGATCATGGTGATGAGTGATTTAGAAAAAAAGCTTGAGGGAATGCCCTGCTTAAACAGCAAGGTATATCAACTATATGCGGGGTGGAGAGAAACTCTGACTCTAATCAGGGGAACGTCCCCGTCTCAGGTATGAAGGCGCCTTCTCTTCTCTAGAGAAAAAGTGCCGTGGTTGCCGCTTACCAAGCATCCGGATTGCGGCGGTTATGCGGGTAACGATCTGGTCAATATCAGACAACGGATGCTCCACATTGTAACCTTCTAAATCTATTAAACAAAAAAACGCCCTTTCTACGCATGATGGAAGTCAACGTACAAGCAGACGGTTTTATTCATGTCTTGATTATATCAGGAATGCGGCTGTTTCCGTACAGAAAAATAGCACATTCGATCCTCGTTTTCGATCATCTTGGCTTCCCCGCGGCGGGCCAGCTCGGCGAGATGGGCCAGCGCTTCGCACATGGCGAAGCGCAGCTGGTGGATGCCGAGTTTATCGCCGAAGAGGGCGGTGCAGACCTCGAAGGCCGTTAGCCGTCCGGCAGCGCTCAGCATGCCGGCGATGGTAACCAGGCGCTCCTCGTGATGGAGGAGGAGCGCATCGATCCGTTCACGGAAATGCGTGAACGGGTGGCGGTGTCCGGGGTACGCCGTCCGGACATGCAGTTCGTGCAGGCGGCGGAGCCCTGCAAGGAAAAGCGCCAGCGGCTCGGCGTCGCTGCCGGGCAGCAGGCTCACGTTGGGCGAAATTTGCGGCAGCACGGCATCGCCGCATAACAGAACGCCGCTCTCCGCATGGAAGAACGACAGATGCCCCGGAGCATGGCCGGCCGTTTGCACCGGTACCCATATCCGGTTGCCCATCCGAAACGGCAGGTCCTCGCCGATAAACGATATGTCCGGCTGCGGCGTGACTTGGGGGAAGAAGCCGTTCAGATGCTCCGGCAGCAGGGAAAGCTTGGTTTCCGGCATGCCATGCTGCCGGAAGAACGCCGGGAGCTCGTGGTCCATCGTGGAATCTGTTCCCCACATGAGCATCGCTTCCCGATGCGCCCGCTCTGACATCCACACCTTGGCGCCCGACCGCTCCTGAAACCACCCGGCAAGCCCATAGTGGTCCGGGTGATGATGGGTCAGCACGATCGAGTTGATGTCGCTAAATCCGAACCCGAGCTGCTCCATCGCCGCAAGCCATTCCCGCTCCGAAGCAGCCGTACGCGGCCCCGGATCGATGACGGTCATACCGTCATCTCCGCGCAGCACATAGCTGTTCACCCATCTTAAGGGATTGGACAATGTAATCTTCACCTGACTGAGCTGATGTTCTTCTATATAATGAATGTCCGGGCTTGATCCCTTCTCTTCCTGATTCATTGTAGATGCAACCTCCATCCGCATTATGACTTCAAATTCGACTCTTTCATCATAAGCTTGTATTCAGGATAAGTATAGCAGGCTGGGATGGTTTGTTTCCTGACCGAAGTGTCGGTTTCACGGGAAGATAAGGCATCACAGTAGTGCAATGTTAGTGCAAGGATTTAAAGATTGAAGTGAGCAGCTAGTATGTTCCAATAA
This sequence comes from Paenibacillus sp. NPDC058898, assembly GCF_049316025.1. Taxonomy (NCBI): domain Bacteria; kingdom Bacillati; phylum Bacillota; class Bacilli; order Caryophanales; family Paenibacillaceae; genus Paenibacillus; species Paenibacillus sp. NPDC058898. Next base: position 74,493 of record NZ_JBMOSM010000013.1, read on the forward strand.
AGGACGCTTCACGTACGTATCGTTCCTCCAATCGCTGTTGCTTTTCCGGAATCGATTCGTCCGCTCCGCTGCTTCGTGCTCGTTCATAATCAAGCTAACCATTAAATAAGCAATCTTCATAAACAAAAAAGCATCCCCCAAAAGTCATACAGCCTTGGGGATGCCTTCTCCATTGACGAAATGGTAGGTCAAAGTCCTCTTGGGGACTTACAAGCTAGCTGCGTACGCTTCATTTTCAATCCTGTATGTCTTTCTTAGGAACTTGCAAGACGTTTGCGCTCTCTTTTCGATCCATAAAGTCCCTCTCGGTGAATTGCACGTTCTGCAACTTCATGATCCTCCAATTTCATTCCTTCTACTCATCTCCAGCTTAATGAATACCCAACTCATATTGAGAGGTTCCGTAGTATTCACTTCAGTTGGCGGGCTACCTCCTCGCGTGAGCGCTGGATGGCTTCCTCGACAGGCAGGTGGATCTTGATTCCGTCCTCGCCCATCCATTCGACCTCTCCGTTAGCTGCACCGCGGCCAACGATCAGACGCAGCGGAGCGCCGGCAAGGTCGGCATCCTTGAACTTGACGCCGGCCCGTTCGTCCCGGTCATCCAACAGCGGCTCCAGACCAGCCTTGTTCAGCTCGCTGTAGATATGTTCAGCCAGTTTCATTTGGGCCTCATCCTTAACCGCAACCGGGATAATGTGCACCTTGAACGGAGCGACGGACATCGGCCAGACCAATCGCTCATCCGAGATACGCTGCTCGGCGATGGCGGCCATGACGCGGGAGACGCCAATACCGTAGCAGCCCATGATCAGCGGTTTCTCCCGCCCGTCGGAATCCAGATACATACCGTTCATGGCGTCACTGTATTTCGTACCCAGCTTAAACACATGTCCAAGCTCAATCCCGCGATGAAATTCGAGCGGCGCTCCGCAGCGCGGGCAAGGTTCTCCTTCGATTACATTCCGAAAGTCGCCGGTATACTCCAGCGAAAAATCACGTCCTGGGCGGACCCCCTTTAAATGGAGATCCCCTTGGCTGCCACCGGTAATCCCCTCTGCCATCGCTGCTACTTCGTAATCGACCAATACTTTTAGGGAAAGGCCTACCGGTCCCGCAAACCCAACTGGGGCTCCCGTCGCCTGCATCACCTCTTCGGCACTCGCTAATTCTGCGAGTTCTGCTTCTAGGTAAGACTTCACTTTTGCCTCGTTCGCTTCACGGTCTCCCCGGACAAGGACCGCGACTCGTTCTCCGTCCACTTGGTAAATCAGTGTCTTGATCAATTGCTCCGAGCCGACTTGGAGGAAGTTAGTCAATTCCTGAATACTCTTCACATTTGGCGTCAATATCTGCTCTATGGCAGAATGACCGTCAGCGGCCGCGGACTTCCTATCAGCCTGCTCAGCCGGAGCCTTAGACTCCGCACGCTCCAGATTTGCTGCATAACTGCAATCGCTGCACGAAACAACGGTATCCTCGCCTATATCCGCCAGCGCCATAAACTCATGGGTTTCCCCTTGCCCACCAATGGCACCTGCATCAGCTTCCACCGCCCGGAACGTCAGACCGCAGCGCCTAAAGATTCGTTCATACGTTTCATACATGTTCCGGTAGGACACATCCAGGCCCTCCCAGTCCCGGTCAAAAGAATACGCATCCTTCATCAGGAATTCACGGCCCCGCAGCAGGCCGAAACGCGGACGCCGCTCATCCCGGTATTTGCTCTGAATTTGGTACAGGTTCACCGGCAGCTTCCGGTAGGAAGAAATCTCTTGGCGAACGATAGACGTAATCACTTCTTCATGGGTTGGCCCAAGCACGAACTCCCGGTCATGGCGGTCATGCAGCCTGATGAGTTCCGATCCGTAAATATCGTACCTGCCCGATTCCTTCCACAGCTCCGCGGGCTGAACAGCGGGCATGAGCATCTCCTGCCCGCCGGAGGCATCCATTTCGTTCCGAATAATCGCTTCAATCTTCCGCAAGACCCGCCATCCCAGCGGTAAATACGAATAGATTCCTGCCGCCGTTTGACGGATATAGCCGCCGCGGAGCATCCATTGATGGCTCAGTGCCTCCGCCTCGGAAGGCACATCACGCATCGTTGTCATCAATAATTGGCTTTGCCGCATCTTCCTCATACTCCTTCTTATCTCCATGAATGGACCTGCCTGAGCGCAAAAAAGAGCACATTCGCTCCTAGGGACGAATGTGCTCGTGGTACCACCCTGATTCCATCTTGTGAGGCGCAAAAGGTGCTCCATGCAAGATGCTTCATAAGGCGGTAACGGGCCGAACCGGCTCCGCTTGTTGACAGCGGGCAACTACAAGGTAGGAAGGACGCAGCCAAGCGGTGGAAGCCTTTCAGCCGGGGGCTTCTTTTCTGTCTCGCCGAATCATGCATCCTCATGTCCTTGATGATCGTTATTCACGGGAAATTCATTTTCCAATACATTACAGCCGGACGTTCAGAATGTCAAGCATGAAAAGGACAGGCATACTTAATGAGCGATATGATCCAGCACTTGCCGCAAGATCCCGATGACATGCTCATCTTCATACGTATAAAAATATGTATTCCCGTCCCTGCGGAATTTGACCAGTCTTAAACTGCGCAGATAGCCAAGCTGGTGGGATACCGCCGACTGACTCATGCCAAGCACCTCGGCAATATGGCCGACCGGGCATTCTTCTTGCGAGAGCAAATGAAGAATGCGAATCCGCGTCGGATCCGAAATGGCCTTCAGCAGTCGTGACGCTTCCATGGCCTCGTCTTCATGCAGCAGCTCATGGTGCTCTTTTTCCATAAACTAATCCCCTCTTCTCCATAATGGCTTGAACGATTTCGCGGGCATCCCGTGAAACTCCAGCCAAGAGTGCGGAGCCCCGATGCGTCTGCCAAGGCAAACCTACATAATAGAGCCCCTTCACCGGACTGATACCGCGTGTATGAATAACAGCCTTCTTATGATCCAGCGCTTGATCCACATGAAGCCAATCATAGCTGGAAACAAAGCCGGTTGCCCAGATGATATTCCGGACCTTAAGCTCCGTTCCATCCTCGAATCGCATGCCGGAAGCGCCGGCATCAACGGCTCTCTTTTTCAACACCACTTTACCGCACTTGACCGCTTGTTTCAATTCATATCCAAAAATCGGGTCTCCCCGACGCTTCAGCTTACGTCCCACCCAGGAGGAACCGCTGGCTGATAAAATGCCGAGTTTGTCCAACCACCAGAACATCCCCTTGCCCCCAACGGTCATGGGTAAATACCGCGGCTGCTGTCCAAGAGCCAAATACGTTTCCCGACCGCCAGACAGTTCGACCGCAATCTGCGCCCCGCTGTTCCCGCCGCCAACGACAAGAACGCCGCCCTCTTGAAGCTGGGAAGGTCGCCTGTAATCGGATGAATGCAGCTGGACAATATCCGCTGGAACCGATGCTGCAAACGCCGGAATGCGAGGCTGCCGGAACGGCCCGGTAGCGATAATCAGCGACTTCGCATGATATTCTCCCTCATGGGTTTCGATTATAAACCTGTCTTCTTCCTTATGGACACACTTCACATCCGTCTCAAATTGGATGGGCAGCTTAAACCGTTCTGCATAGGATTTCAGATAGGAAGCCATTTCATCTTTGTCCGGGAACCCGTCCGGATCCCCATCTATCCTCATTCCATGCAATGCACTGTGAGTTCTCGGTGTAAACAACTTCAGCGAATCATATCTCGTCTTCCATGCATCGCCTGCCTCCGATCCCCGATCCAACAACAGAAACTTCATCCCTGCCTGCCGCAACCAATAGCCGGTTGCCAATCCTGCCTGCCCCGCGCCGATAACGATTACATCCCACATCATATAGGTATCACTCCAATTATATGAATAATTGCTCATATATACATATTATATGTATCTTGTTCTCCCTTCAAGCATAAAATGGTGATTGCATCGTCAGACGCCGCATGAAACTCGAATAAATATCTGATGAATTCAGTTGACAACTCACGCATTCAGTCATACTATAGGCATAAAGTTGCTTCGAGGAAACATTATATGCTCGGCCCAATTTAGTAGGGAGAGGTTAAACTTTATGGATAAGACAAAGAATAGGCAGCATTTGCATCAGGCAGCGCTCGGCGAGCGGTTTCTGATTGAACAGGTGGATATCCGCGGGGAGCATAAACGGCGGCTTCTGGACCTCGGATTCGTTCCGGGTTCCGTTATCGAAGTGCTGAAAGCCAGCCCGCTCGGTGACCCCACCTCATATAGAGTAGCAGGTACCGTCATTGCATTAAGAAAAGAAGAAAGTCAGTTAATCTGGGGTAAGGTGATGTCATCATGAGAACTTTTACTGTCGCACTGGCTGGCAACCCGAACACGGGCAAAAGCACGCTTTTTAATGCCCTCACCGGCCTAAAGCAGCACACCGGCAACTGGTCCGGCAAAACGGTCAGTCTCGCAAGCGGCAATTACGATTACAAAGACACCCGCTTCCAATTTATCGATCTGCCCGGGACGTACTCCTTGTTCTCCAACTCGGCCGATGAAGAAGTGGCGCGCGATTATATTATTTTTGAGAAACCGGACGTTACCCTGCTGGTTCTGGATTCTACGGCACTGGAAAGAAGTCTTAACCTTGCGCTTCAAGTGTTGGAAATGACCGACCGGGTCATCGTCTGCCTGAATCTGATGGATGAAGCGAAGAAAAAAGGAATTAAGATTAACGCACGCAAGCTAACGAATCAGCTCGGTGTTCCCGTCATTCCGATATCAGCCAGAAATAACGATGGGCTGGATACCCTGTCCGAGCAGCTGCTTCTGATGTGCACAGGGCAGACTCCGACTACGCCGTACCGGATGAAATATAACGAACAGTTGGAATCGCAAATTTCCGGCCTGGAGTCTGAATTACGAGACATTTTCGGCGATGAATATCCAGCCAGATGGCTGGCCATCCGCTTTCTCGATGGAGACCGGAAGCTGATCGCGACGCTGAAAGACCGATTAAAGGCTTCGGATAAAGGGGGGATTTCACTTGGAACAGCTAAAGCGCTTGGAAGCTCTAACAGCCATCATTCCTGCTGAGCAGGTAGAGGATGTTCGGGAAGATATCGTGGGTGAGTTATTCAAAAAATCCCGCGAGCTGTGCAGTGAAGCCGTCACCGTGACCAACCGGGAGCTTCTGTACCGTTCCGAGCGTCTGGACCGCATCTTCACCTCCAAGCTGTGGGGATTTCCGATCATGCTGGCCATGCTCGGCGTTATTTTTTACTTAACGATCGCAGGCGCTAACGTGCCTTCCTCCATGCTGGCAAGTTTCTTTGGCTGGATCGAAGGATACCTGACGATGGCCTTTCAGGCCCTCCATGCTCCCGATTGGCTCTATGGTGTGCTGATACTCGGATTGTTCCGGGGTACCTCCTGGGTCGTCAGTGTCATGCTGCCTCCCATGGCCATCTTCTTTCCGGCCTTTGCGCTGCTTGAGAACTATGGCTATTTGCCTCGGGTAGCCTTTAACCTGGACCGCCTGTTCAAAAAAACGGGGGCGCACGGCAAGCAGTCCCTTACCATGGCGATGGGATTCGGCTGCAATGCGGCGGCCATTATGTCGACCCGGATTATCGAGTCGCCGCGGGAGCGAATGCTCGCCATTCTGACCAACAACTTCGTGCCCTGCAACGGCCGCTGGCCAACCCTGATCCTGCTGGCCTCCTTGTTCATGGCTGCAGGTTTTTCGGGAGGAGCCCAGACGCTCGTGACGGCTTCCGTTGTTATGGGCATGGTGCTGATCGGTGTCGTTGTCACGCTCGCGGTATCATGGGGATTATCTAAAACCGCCTTGAAAGGCATTCCTTCCCACTACACCTTGGAGCTGCCGCCATACCGTAAACCGAAGATTCTGAATACGATTCTCCGGTCAACCCTGGATAAAACCATCTATGTCCTGCGCAGAGCCATTATCGTAGCGGCGCCTGCAGGCGTGCTTACCTGGGTACTTGCCAACATCTATATTGGCGATTCCAGCATTCTGGTTCATTTCGTTGAATTCCTTGATCCGTTTGCGCGCGCGCTCGGACTCGACGGCTTCATTCTGATGGCCTTCATCATCGGACTGCCCGCAAATGAAATCGTGCTGCCAATCCTGCTGATGGGATATTTGGCTACGGGCTCCCTGACCGAGGTTACCGATATGTTTGCCCTTAAGCAAATCTTCCTGGATCAAGGCTGGACCTGGCTGACCGCGCTAAACATGATGCTGTTCTCGCTGCTCCACTATCCTTGCGGAACCACGCTCGTCAACATCTGGAAGGAAACCAAAAGCGCGAAGTGGACGTTCTTGTCCTTTGCCATCCCGACGGCTATCGCAATCGGCGTTACCTTCCTGGTTACTCAAGTGGCCCGGGCATTGGGATGGGTTTAACGTAACGATAGGGATGGAATCTGCATCAAACAAAGCAAAATCGTATATTCTATGAGGCATCCCAAAAGGTTGATCCAACCTTGGGATGCCTCTTCTTCTGATAGCCATGCTGCAAATAGAAACATATATAAAGCAAACGAGCCACCCCAAGAAGTCTCTTGAAGCGGCTCGATATTTTTTTATCCGGAAATGGATGAGTTCTATGAAACTTAACCTTTCACCGACCCTGCAGCGATGCCTTCCACGATACGATCACTGAGGAAAAGGAACATCAGCAGAATTGGCAAAATGCTGATCATCAAGGTTGCGCCAATAGCACCCCAATCGGTTGTATATTGTCCGATAAAGTTTTGCACGCCAACGGTGAGCGTCTTGAACATATCCGAGCTGATAAACGTATTCACGAAAATAAACTCGTTCCAGTTGTAGATCATGTTAATAATGGCTGTTGTCGCCAGCACCGAGCCCGTCATCGGAAGCACAATCCGGAAGAAGACCCGGTGAACCGAGCAGCCGTCCATGACCGCTGCTTCTTCCACTTCCTTTGGCAGTGTGTAATAAAACCCGAGCAGAATCATAATCGTAATCGGCATATTGAAAGCCACGTACGACAATATCAAAGAAACCGGATGATCGGTCAAGCCAACCTTGTTGAACATGCTGAACAGCGGGATCAAGGTAGAATGAACCGGTATCATCATGGCAACCATGAACAAACCGAGGACAAAGGAACTGCCCTTCCACTTCATTCTCGTAATCGCGAAGGTGACAAGACTCCCTAATATGACCGTTAGTGCTGTTGCTACGACGGTAATCCAGACGCTATTCAGAAAATAAACGCTGATGTTGCCGGCACTCCATACTTTCTCGTAATTCTCCCAGCGCGGATTCATCGGAAGGGACAGCGGAGGAAGATCGAATACTTCCTGATTGTTTTTTAATGAGAACAGCAGCAGCCATACGAGCGGAAACAGCTGAAATACGGCTACTCCGATCAGCACGATATACAGCAGCGTGTAACCCAGCTTACCTCCCACTCCGTTTCCGGACCGAGCGCGCCCGTCTTGGAGTTGTCCTGTGGCTCCGGATATCATGAAGTTTCCCTCCTTATGAATATTGGATCGTTTCTTTTGATGCCGTTAATTTCCGGATGACCCACGTTACGATCAGACAGATCACCAGCAGGAAGAACCCGATCGCGCTGCCGTAACCGAAATCATAAGCGCGGAAAGCCGTATGATACATATAGGAAGCCATCACTTCGCTCGCGCCGTTAGGCCCCCCGTCCGTCATGACAAAGATGAGGTCAAAATATTTCAAGGAACCTACCACCGCCAGCACGATCGTAACCTTAATCACTTCCATGATGAGTGGAAGTTTGATCCGGAACGCAATTTGCATGGAGGTGGCCCCGTCGATCTTGGCAGCTTCAACCAGCGATGCCGGGATGTTCTTCAGAGCTGCATAATAGATCAAAATATAAAAACCGGCATACTGCCACAGAATCGGAATAAACAAAGCAAACAAGACAAGCGACGACTCAGCAAGCCATGCCGGCGGGTTCGTGATCCCGATGGACTCCAGGAAGCTGTTCACAATCCCGTTCGTCGGGTGGTAAATGCGGAGCCACAGCTGCGCGATCGCAACGGAAGACAGCAGCATGGGTATGAGATAGATTTTGCGGAACAGGTTGGCGCCTTTGATCTTGGAGGCCAGCACCATCGCCACGGCCAGATAGATCATAAGGCTTGCAGCCGAGAATACGGCTAATAGCAGGGAGTGCCATGCACTATCCCAGAACTTGCCGTCCGAGAGCAGCGCCTGGTAATTATCGAGTCCGATAAAGGTCATTGCACCAATGCCGTTCCATTCGTTCAGTCCGTAATAGGCGGTCAATAGAATTGGAATATAAACGACGGCCATAATCACAAGCAGTGCAGGCAGCACGTACAGCGCGATGATTTTTTTGTTGGACATCACTTTATCCAAAGTGTCCGACTCCTTTCTCCATATGGTCTAGAGGAAAGATTTATCCGGCATCACTGCCGGATAAACCAGGGTCCCGTTTCTTTGTTGTCCTAAAGAGTCTTAGTTCCCTTTGGAGATCGCTGCATCATGCTCTTCGGAGAATTTGTCCGGCGTTACGGCTTTGCCGAAGAGCGCCTGGATCATGTTCAGATGCGTCTCGGCGGCATTCGCCTCCATCTGTACATCCGCGAACAAGGTGATACTGCTTGCTTGATTCATTTCATCAAACAGATCGATGTACAGCTGTGGAAGCTCAAGCGTTGAGGTATCCACCTTCGTTGCCGGGATGACACCAGCACCTGTAACTGACTGCTCGCCCCACTTGGTTACGAAATACTCAACGAACTTCTTGGATTCCTCTTTCACCTTGGAGTTCTCGCCAATAAACAAGCCAACACCCGGTCCGCCTACCCAGCTGTTAATATCGCCTTTGCCGCCTTCAACCGTCGGGAATTTGAAGAAACCGACGCTGTCGCGGAACTCTTGCGGGATCTCTTCATTGGTCGTAAAGTTAGGCAGTTCCCAGGTGCCCATCATGTACATGGCCGCTTTGCCGTTCAGGAATTCGGATTTCGCTTCCTCGTTGGATAAGCCGTTGAACCCTTTGACAAACGCATTGCCATCCACCAGCGATTGAACCTCTGCGGCTGCCTTTACAAGCGATTCATCCTTGAAGGAACCCGAACCGCTAATTGCACTGGCAAGCGTTTCTTGTCCGCCGATTCGATCTGCCAGGTACATGTACCAGAGCGAACCGGTCCAGCGGTCCTTGTTGCCTAGTGCGATAGGAGCAATCCCGTTATCGGACAGCGCCTTCACAACATTCTTGAATTCTTCGTAGGTTTGCGGCACTTCCAAGTTAAGCTGTTCGAATATCGTTTTGTTGTAATATACCGGCGCGATATTGAACTCGAGTGGAAGCGCATACGTTTTGCCGTCAATCGCATAAGCCTCGGTCGTGCCAGCTACGAATTTACCGTTAAGCTGACCCCCCAGCAAATCATCTACCGGCGCAAACAAGCTGCCTTCTACATAAGGCTTCAGGAATCCGGCTGCCCAGGTCACCCCTACGTCCGGAAGCTCGTTCGACGCGGAAAGCACTTTCAATTTATTTTTGTATTGCTCATTATCCAGAACTTCCTGTTTGATCGTCACGTTCGGATTCTCTTTTTGATATTCTTCGATGATCTGATTCACGATTTTGTTCTGTCCTGCAGAAACGCCTGCCGGCCATAAGTGCATGAAGTTCACCTTAACTTTCTCGCCTTCGCTGCCGCTGCTACCTGAATCCCCCGTGCTGCTGTTGCTCGATCCACAACCAGCCGCAACCAGAGCGAGACACAATGTTAAAAGCAGAACCGTCCATTTTTTGTTGAACACGTTTACAACCCCTTTTCTAGTATGCTGTTCGCGTATTGAAACCGCTTTAATCAAATTTTATCAGTGAGGGGATGATTGTATAAGGTCATAATGATTGGAACTAATTCCACTTTTATTAGATTTCCTCTCCGTTATCGGATACGCTCTGGCGGTATTGACTCGGGCTTACTTCCTCAAGATCACGGAACACCTTCACAAAATATTTTGCCGTTTGGTATCCTACCTTCTCTGCAATTTCCGCGACAGGCAGCGAGGTGCCCGCCAGCAGTTCCTTGGCCCGCTGCACCCTGCGGCGCGTCAGATATTCGCTGAAGGTGAGCCCCGTCTGCTCTTTGAATAACACGCTGAAATAACTGGAATTCAGATGAAGCACGTCTGCAACTTCCTTAAGCGATACCGACTCCTGAAGATGCTGATCCACGTGCTTCAGGGCTTCCTGTACCTGGATGCTGTAGCGCTTATCCTGCTGCGACGTCTCCAGCAGTTTGGGATCCACCAGCTTCTCCATCCGCTCGATCCGATCTATTTTTTCCCGGCGTTCCAGAGCCGATTCGACCGCAGCCACCAGCTTCCGCTTATCCAGCGGCTTCAGGAGGTAATCCACGACGCCATATTGCAGCGCTTTCCGGGCATAATCGAATACCGAATAACCGGATATGACAATAATGACCGGCGGATGCTCTAATTCATGCAATCTCTCTATGAGCTCGAGTCCCCCGATTTCCGGCATGCGGATGTCCGTCACCACCAGATGAGCCACCTGTCCCTGCAGCCACTCCAGCGCCTCTACGCCGCTTGATGCCGTCACGATTCTGCAGCGGCCAGACGACCATGCCTCCAGGGTCTTTCTTACCCCTTCCCTCGTTCTCGGTTCATCATCCACGATCAGTATCGTTTTCATGCTTCTCCCCCTTGACATCGTTAGCCTGAACATCATTCGGAATTTGAAATGAGACCGTCGTTCCCTGACCCACCACGCTGTGAATAAGCAGGCCGGCTTGTCCGGAAGCGTAATACAACCGGATTCGTTGCTCTACATTGGCAATGCCGACACCGCTTTTTTTAGAAGATTCCGTGTATCCTTTTTCCATGGAGGAATAAAGAGAGGCCACCGTCTCCTCGTCCATTCCGGGGCCGTCGTCGGTAACCGAAATGACCGTATATCCAGGGTGATCGGAGGCATTCGCCCGCACAATGACGGCGCCTGGCCCCAATCGCTGTTCAACCCCGTGCAGGATCGCATTTTCCACGATCGGCTGAATCAACAGCTTCGGAATCGGCACGCTTTTGCTAGCTTCATCGGCCTCAATTTTCCAGGATAACCGGTCCAGCATCCGCATTTTCATTATCATCAAATAACGTTCAGCATGATCCAGCTCGTCCCTGATTGTTACCCACTCATCCTCGTCTTTGCGGTTAATGACGTAACGGAATAAGCCGGACATCGCAACCACGATTTGGGCCAGCTCTTCTTCGCCTTGATCATCCAGCGCCCAATAAAACGCTTCCAATGTGTTAAAGAGAAAGTGCGGATTGATCTGTGCCTGCAGCGCTTTAAGTTCTGTCCGGCTCTGAATGATTTCCTTCTGATACACGACCTCGATTAATTCGTTCAGCGAATCTACCATCTGGTTGTATGAATTGTTAAGCTCGTTGATCTCCATCGTCTTCGAGGTGACGGCAATGGGCCTCAGCGTCCCCAGCCTCACGCCGCGCATGGCTTTGATCAGATTCAAAATCGGCCGGATGATCATCGTGGTCAGAATAAAACTTAAAATGAGAAACAGCAGCGCACCAACGCCCCCGGATACGATAATCGCGGTTCGCAGCACCGATATCCCCTCAGTCGTATAATCGACAGGTGTCAAGATGACCAAGTTCCAACCCGTGGCCTCAGACTGTTTCTGTACGGCAATGTAATTTTCATGACCGAGCGTAACCGTCTCCCCTTCGCGTTGCAAAACCTCCTTCGCATCCACCGGGGTAACAAAATCCGACGAGATTTCATTCCCAGCCTGATCAAACAATCCCATCGTTTCACGCGAATCGCTGCCCGTACCGCCAGCTGAATCCGCCAGCGCAAAATAGTCCTTCTCCAGCTTCACGAGCAAGTACCCGCCGTGGGCAAAGGAATGGTCAATCAGACGGATTCTCCGTACCGCTACCACCACATCCGGATCCCGGGGATCCTGACCGAACCATACCAGCTTCCCCATGCCCTGGTCTGCCGCAGCAATCCAATCGCCCCTAACCCGGCTGGTCAGACGGCCTTCATCCAGCGGAAACAGCCGCCGATAGTCCTTCGTATATAATTCCAGCGACCGGATGCCCGTAGCATAGGCTTCATATTTACGAACCTCCTGTTGAAGGGACTGCCGTTCTCCGAATGTAATCGACTTACCCGCAGTCTCCTGCGCCAGAAAACGCTGAACCGTTGCGTTCGTCGAGACTTGAGCCGTCAATGTATCCACCTGCTTGAGCAGCGCATCCAGCTTACCCGTGGCCTGCACGGCCGTCTGCTGAATATGCTTCTCCGCACTGTTGCGCAGCAAGGCCGAAACCTGATCATATACAAACACCCCGACCAATGCCAATACGATAACCATCACCAGCATAAATCCAAGGAAAATTTGATTCCGCAGTGTATTCAGCCTGCCAAACCTGTTCAAGTTCTGCACTCCCTTTCGATTGGGAACTGTTATTCACTATAGGGGATATAATTCCTGATGCCGTTCAAGCTCTCTTTTGCAATCGGTGCACAGCCCTCTTACAGCGCCGGAGTCATCCGCGCAAAAGATTAATTGGCGCTTGCGGCGGCATTTACTGCACGCTTGTCCATCCTGTCCGCTGCGGGTCCGCGTTTTTGTTTTCAAATGAATGACATTACGCTCACTTCCGCTGCTTTTCTTGCGCCTGAACCCTACAAATACAAGAAGAACAAGAACCACTCCGGCCATCATCCCGATCATCCATCCCATGTTTATTTCACCTCCGACATGTACAGGCTATTTGTACAAAATAGCTACCAAACGATTAGCAGATTCGCACCCCATGATCACGTATAAACGACGAATGCTACAACTAATACCAACTGCGAACATTTTAACATATCTCTATTTGTCATGGCGGTTCCTACCATTTCCAATCACAGAATATATTTTCCCGGAATGAAAACACAAAAAAGCCTTCTCACTCCCGTTGCTACGGGAAGGAAGGCTTTCGCTGTGCTTTCGTTCATGCAACCGGCATGGTGTCAGATCTTCAACTCACCGAGTTTTATCAACTCAACGACAGCTTGCGAACGGCCCTTGACGTTTAATTTTTGCATGACATTGGAGATGTGGTTACGCACCGTCTTTTCGCTAATAAACAACTGCCCGGCGATATCGCGAGTCGTTTTGTCCTGCACTAGCAATTCAAAAACTTCGCGTTCACGGTGGGTTAACAAGAACTTACTGTTGTGGTCGGTCCCCTTCAATGGTGTCACCCCTCCTTGCCCGGGTATGTGTGGTCTAACAAGGGTAAGGGATACAGTCAACTCATCTTATGTCAGATCAGGAGAGAAGGTGCGAATAAGGTGAACAATTTGGGCGATTGGTCCATAATGGCGATTTTTGTCCTTGCTTCCTCTCGTAAGTTGGTCTATGATGGGGGTGTAAAAATTATTTTCTTTATTTTTTCATATTTTTAAAAATTATTTTCAAAATGAGAATCCCATTCGTTATGCCCAGGCAATAAGCTCACCGGGAACCTTGAAGGAGGCTTTTGATGACACCAATCTTGCATATTATTTCTGTCGAAAAGGAAAGTCTGCCCCGTCAGGAACGACGACTCGCAGAGTTTATTTTGACAGCTCCATCCGAGATTGTGCATATGGGCATTAAAGATCTTGCAGAGCAGTGTGAGGTCAGCGCTGCCACTGTAACCCGTTTTTGTAAGAACTTTCAGTGTAAGGGGTATCCTGATTTTAAGCTCAAGCTTGCCGCCGAGATCGCTCATGCCGAGATGGCTTCGCGCACGGGAAATACGCGCTACCAGGATATCGTTGCCGGCAACCCGCTTGCCGGCATCGTTGAGGCGATTGAATCCAATCATCTGACTTCGATCCGGGATACGACAGAGCTGCTCGATCTGGGTCAGCTGGAGCGTGCCGTGGATGCCCTATGCCGCGCGAAGCGCATTGATCTGTACGGAGTGGCCACCTCTTCCATTGTAGCACAGGACTTCTACCAGAAGCTGATCCGGATCGGCAAAAACTGCACGGCTTTTGCAGATTCGCATATGCAGATCACATCAGCATCCACACTGACTTCAAGCGATGTTGCCGTGGCTGTTTCATACTCCGGCGAAACGCCGGAGACCATCGATGCGTTGAATTGTGCCAAAGACGCCGGCGCCTTCACGGTCAGCATCACGTCGTACCGAAGCAGTGCCATCTCCGCTCTGGCAGACATCACACTGTATTCATCTTCATTAGAGGAAGGAATGCGCCGGGGAGACATGGCTTCGCGTATCGCCCAGCTTCACATTATTGACATCCTGTTCATGGGTATGGCCAGTCGGGACTTCTCTACGTATGTTCCCCGTCTGGAGCAATCATATCTTAATGTTCAAAACTATCGCAAAAGCCGAGGAGGACAATAACCAATGAATATTTACACATTCAGCGATGAAGAACAATTTGTACAAACAGCCGCTAACCAGATCTCCAGCCTGCTCCACACCAATCCCCGCGCCACACTGGGACTGGCTACAGGAAGCACGCCGGTCGGGCTCTATAACAAGCTGATTGAAATGAATCGTCAAGGCCTGGTCAGCTTCGCCCAAACCACAACATATAATTTGGATGAATATGTAGGCCTTCCCGAGAATCATCCGGAGAGCTACCGCACCTTCATGAATGAGAAGTTCTTTAATCATGTGGACATCCAGATCGAACGGACCCATGTACCAAACGGCAATGCCACCAATCCGGAAGAAGAATGCTTGAATTACGATAAAATGCTGGAAGAATTCGGCCCGGTTGATCTCCAGCTTCTAGGCCTTGGACATAACGGACATATCGGTTTCAACGAACCTGGCGAATCCTTAAGCGGCGGTACGCATGTGGTTGAGCTGCAGGAGAAAACACGTCACGCCAACGCAAGGTTCTTCCCTACCCTGGATGATGTGCCAACCCATGCGATTACGATGGGTGTTGCTACGATCCTGAAAGCCCGTCAAATCCTTCTTCTCGTCCGCGGTGAGGATAAAGCGGAAATTGTTCACCGCGCATTGAAAGGACCGATTACCACAGAGTGTCCGGCATCGCTGCTTCAATGTCATCCGAACGTGGTTGTCCTTCTGGATCAAGGCGCAGGGAGACTCCTGGTATGAGTGGCGAACGAAAAGAATCTGTCCAACTGCTGTATGGTCAAGTCCTGACGCCAAACGGCATCTGCAAAGACGGCGTGCTGGCCATTCAAGGAGAGAGCATTTCATACGCCGGTGATACTTCCGGGCTCCCTGCTGATCTGAAGCAGGCAGCAGCGGAAGTGATCAATCAACCGGATGGTTACATTATTCCCGGTTTTATTGATATCCACGTACACGGGGGTAACGGTGAAGATTTCATGGATGCCACCAAGGATGTCCTGGATAAAATCACGTCGTTCCACAGCTCTCAGGGCACTACGGCCATGCTTGCTACCACAATGACGGCCCCTAAGGCAGCCATCGACCATGTATTGCAAGAAGTTAACGACTACCAGAGCCAAGATATGCCTTACACAAGACTGGTAGGCGTACATCTGGAAGGCCCTTTTATCAGTCCAAAATGGCCTGGCGCACAAAATCCGGAGCATATCGTCCATGCTAATATCGATTGGCTGGAAGAGTGGGTATCCACTTACCCTGACCTGGTTCGCCAGGTGACGCTGGCACCGGAGCGTGAGGGAGCGTTAGAGGCCATCTCTTGGCTGAACAACCACGGGATCGTAGCCGCTCTGGGGCATACGGATGCCACCTATGAGGAAGTCGAAGCCGCCGTGGAAGCAGGTCTTAGCCATGGCGTGCATACGTTTAATGCGATGACAGGATTGCATCACCGCAAGCCTGGCGTGGTGGGCGCAATGCTGAGTGATGATCGCTTAAGCTGCGAGATTATTGCCGATGGTATCCATGTTCACCCCGCTGCCATTCGGATTCTAGCCCGTATGAAGCAGGACGGAAATCTAATTCTGATTACCGATGCGATGTCCGCTACCGGTATGGCTGACGGCGAATATACGCTGGGTGACCTGCCGGTTGTTGTGGAGAACGGCATCGCCACGCTCAAGAGCAACAGGGACAGTCTGGCTGGCAGTACGCTGACGATGATCAAAGGCTTTCAGCTGTTGGTCCGAGAGGTTGGATTGAGCATCGAACAGGCTTCCCGCGTCGGAAGTCTGAATCCCGCCGCAAAAATCGGCATCGCTGATCTTACAGGCTCGCTTGAAGTCGGCAAGCTTGCTGACGTACTAGTCCTTTCAAGTGATCTAGAGCTTCAAGGCGTTTGGATTCAAGGACAACGCAAACATTAATCTGATTGATGATTGTCTATAGCAAGCAAAGCAAAGGAGCTGCCTTTTTAGGGATAATTTCATTCCTAAAGGGCAGCTCCTTTTGGTATTGAGGTTTTACCGGCTGTTACGATTACCGCCAAACCAACCGTCATCCGTATCATTCTTCATCAGGTTGCCGCGGGTATCGTTCATTCCGTCACGACCGCCAACATGAAGCGGGAATACGCGGTTAATCCATGTGCCGAAATCGCGCGAAAGCGTACCAACCGTTTTCGCTGCATGACCATCCGTTCCAAAACGACGGGCATGCTGATAAAATCCTTCATCTGTGGAAACATATACTTGACTGATATGTGGAGCGGTTTTGCGAATCTTGTTCGTTATTTCATTATGAACATGCTGAGGAACCTCTTCACGAGTGCTCATCATACCCATGTTGTTATTGTTGTAAGTTCCATAAGGAACGCCATTGATGCCTGTTCCCATATAAGTGTTATTAGTCGTTCCCCTAGTTCCTGTAAGGCTGTTGGTTCGTATACCGTCAGTACCCATAAGTCCATCAGTGCGTGTTCCCATAAGTCCGTCAGTGCGTGTTCCCATAATTCCATCAGTGCGTGTGCCGTTAGTACCCATAAGTCCATTCGTGCGTGTTCCGTTTAACGTATTATAATTGCTGCCGCCAAATCCGCCATGGGTGGTCGTTCCGTTTACACCGAAGCCGCGGTTATCAGCAGTGCGACCAAGGCCTGTTGTGTTTTCTACAGCACGTGTGGTTTTTCCCACGACACGTTCTGTACCCCTAGCCATGTTGTTCAGAAGGCCAACGCTGCCCGTGCTTGAAGTTCCGAACGTACGGTTCCTAACATTTGTTCTGTTCATGCCTGTCGTCGTCCGGCCGTCTGTATAACGGTTTGGAGTGCTCATACCCGTTACATGACCGTCAATGTTGTTGGTGTGCGCGCCATCCTTGGAAAGTGAAACGTAGGCGTTGTGGTTGGTCACAAATACATGTGCTGTACCAACGCCAAGATCAGACACCTTTTTGGACAACGTTTTGCTGTACTTCAGGTGCGTCAGGTCATGCTGTTGCGTGCTTCGCACGTGCAGGTTATTATTCCGCACGGATTTCACACCGACACGGCCACCGTCCACACTTTGGGTACGCGTCGTTTTGCCGTCAGTAGTGTTACCGCACCCTGCTACCGCAGCCATACTAAGCAGCAATGCTGTGGAGACGGTCAGGTTGAGGGCTTTGGACTTAATCATGATTCATCCTCCATCTCTATAGTGAGTGTGTTAACATCGTATAGGATGACCTTGCAGCAGAGCCGGTATGCTGAAAGGTTTTAACATGGAAGATAAATGCTGACTAGACCTTTTATGCACCGAAAACGCCGATTAAAGCATTCAGCATCGGTGTTTCATTACATTATAATGCCCTGGTTTATTCAGTTAAACGAAATCAGGGCAAGCCCTGTTAATCACCCTCTTCAAGCGGTGTTCGCACTTGTTCAAGCCAAGCTATGTTGTCCTGATACCATCGGATCGTCGCACGAATGCCGCTTTCATAATTATATTGGGGAGTCCAGCCAAGCTCCTTCCTTATCTTATCAGCATTAATCGCATAACGACGATCATGTCCTAAGCGATCTTCAATGTGCTGAATCAATGATTCAGGTTTGTTCAGTTCAGTCAGGATCGTTCGGATGACCTGCAAATTATTCCGTTCATTGTGTCCTCCAATATTATATATTTCTCCATCAACGCCTTGGCGCAAAACCAGATCGATTGCCCGGCAATGATCTTCTACGTACAGCCAATCGCGTACGTTCAAACCGTCCCCATACACCGGAAGGGGCTTGTTATGCAAAGCATTGTAGATGATAAGCGGTATTAGCTTTTCAGGATACTGATATGGGCCGTAATTATTTGAACAGCGAGTAATATTGATCGGTAATCCAAACGTCTCATAATAAGCTCGAACAAGCAAATCGGCGCCTGCTTTGCTTGCAGAATAAGGACTGTTGGGTTGAAGCGGTGATTCTTCGGTAAATAATCCATTGGCTCCAAGCGTTCCGTAAACTTCATCCGTAGAAACCTGAACAAACTTGCAGACACCATATTGCCTGGACAAATCGAGGAGCGTCTGAGTTCCAATCACATTCGTCATGACAAATAATTCAGGCTGCACTATGCTTCGATCGACATGAGACTCAGCTGCAAAATTTACTACCGCATCGACCCCCTCCTTAAAGAGGGGTTCTAAAGCTGCCCGGTCTCTGATATCCGCTTTCACAAAACGATATTTAGGATTCGTTCGCACTTCGCTCAGATTTCCTGAATTGCCGGCATACGTTAGTTTATCCACATTAATAAATTCGTCATGCGGATGTTGAGACAGCATATATCGTATAAAGTTACTGCCTATAAATCCCGCACCGCCTGTGACAACGATCTTCATGCCACCTCACCCCTCGTATATATAGTTATTTTCTGCCAAAGCCAATCGAGGATGCTTTGAATCTTTGTCTGAGAGAACAGGTTTGTTCACAGGCCAGTCGATATTAAGATTCGGATCGTTCCAGGCTATACCTCGATCATGCTCTGGCGAATAGTAGGCATCGACCTTGTATATGACCTCCGTATCGTGAACAAGGGTACAAAAACCATGGGCAAATCCTTTGGGAACGAGAAGTTGAAGGCAATTGGCTGCAGATAAGATAAAACCTTGCCATTGTCCATAGGTAGGAGAGCCCGACCGAATATCAACGACCACATCATAGATCGCCCCGCTTACAACGCGGATCAATTTCGTCTGTCCCTCGGGAGACAGTTGGTAATGCAGTCCTCTAATAACACCCGCCTCACGTGACATCGAGTGATTATCCTGAATAAAATGGTCGTTAATGCCGCATCCTTTAAGAACTCGATCATTGAAACTTTCCATAAAAAATCCCCGATGGTCTTGGTGAACGGCCGGTTCAATCCGTTTCACGCCTTGGAGCTTTGTATCCGTGATTTTCATCTGCTGCCTCC
Organism: Paenibacillus sp. NPDC058898; assembly: GCF_049316025.1. Lineage (NCBI taxonomy): Bacteria > Bacillati > Bacillota > Bacilli > Caryophanales > Paenibacillaceae > Paenibacillus > Paenibacillus sp. NPDC058898. The sequence continues at coordinate 93,903 of NZ_JBMOSM010000013.1, forward strand.
GGTACATGGATTAGAGAGAGCTTTACCGAAAACGTCGGTTGCCGCTCTCTCAATTATTTATATGTCTAATCCCAAATTAAGATATAGGCAATGCGCTCCCCCATGCAAAAATCCCGATCGCTGCTGCAGATCGAGATTTCGATATGATATATATGAGATCTATCCTAAGTCGATTCTTATCTTCTCTTTAACTTCTTCCAGCAGGCTTAGCACTTCTTCCAAACGGTCCCCTTTCACGATGATCTGGCCGATTCGGTCTGTGCCAACCCTGAATTTATTTACCTTCTCGCCTATATGATAATCAAATGATATTTGAATAATATTCTCATGCTGATCATTTCCGTTCTCAAGTCCAGTAATATCCCCATCTTTATCGGAGATCAGTAGTTCACACGCACAAGGCTGTGAAGTATGAGAGGGAAATGACGGATTCATACGAAGAGCAGCCTTGATGATCTGCTCATAGTAATCGTATCCATAGAAAGTGGACACCAGTTCGGGTAAGCATGTAGCTCCTGCTCTGCCTCCGATTTCAAGAACATACACATGCCCGTCTTTCAAAATAAAATCCGCATTGATTGCGCAATGATTTAATTCCAGCGCTTCGATACTTTGTTTCAACTGGAAAAACAGATCTTGCTGCACTTCTTCGGGCAATTCATATGGGACATAATGACCGATGGGAACACCAGTATCCCCATAAAAGACGAAATCCCCGTGCGGCATGATGAATTGAATTTGGTTATCGTAGACGAATGCCTGTGCGCCGAACTCGGTTCCTTCAATAAACTCTTCAACGATGAAAAAATCCAGTTTCGTATCCTTCCGCACGGTTTCAAATGCGTATTCCACATGGGCGATATCCGAAACCTTCACAATGCCCTTGCTTGCTCCCCCGTCCACTGCCTTAAAGATAAGCGGCGGCGACAATACTTCGAAAGCGCTGTAAGCTTCCTCTAAAGTTGTGACCTTTAGAAACCGGGCTGTTCTTACGCCATGTTTCATAAAGGCCTGTTTCATCTTCCATTTATTTGAGGAGAGTTGAGCGGACTCATAACTCAATCCGCTAACTCCCAATTCATCCACGACTTTGCCAACCGACTTGACGGCCACGTCCGTACCCGTTGTACAGATTCCATGAATTCCTTCATGCCGGGCGATTTCGACAATCTTATCCATATGGGTCGTATCCTCGTAGTAAACCTTGTCTGCCTTGGCAAACCCGGGATAGTTTCCTTGGCGGCTCACAACAATAACGTATAATCCCATTCTTTTCGCGGTTTCAATTAATGGGACCTGGGAGATTCCCGCACCTAGAACCAACAGTTTTCTCATGGCTTAAACTCCCTTATACGGGTTATGATCCGATCCAAGTCCTCCTCCGTAATGTTCGGATGAATAGGAAGGGTCAGAATTCTTTTCCAGATCTCTGAGGAGAGCGGCACGATCGCTTTTAGATGCAGGTAGCTCGGATGCAGATGGCACGGATAATAATGGACGCCCGTCGCGATATTGTGTTCCTGCAAGTGGTCAATCATACGGTCCCTCTGGCTTTCCTTGCTGAATTTAACCTGGAACAAATGCCAGGAGCTTTGAGCATACGGCTGTTCATGAGGAAGTTCCAGCCATTCCAAATCCTTCAGTTCGGATTGGTAACGAGCCGCTATTTCTTTTCGTCTTCCGTTCAATTGGCTCAGCTTATTTAACTGAACGAGCCCGATGGCAGCCTGCATGTCGTTCATATGATATTTGTATCCTACGTCATCAACGAAATACTGCCATGCATACACCTTCTCATGTGACGACCGTATCCACGTATCGCGTGAAATGCCAACCCACCTCTTCTCACGCAGCTTACGGTTCATCCACTCGGTATTGCAGGTGATTGCGCCGCCTTCACCACTCGTCAAATTTTTGACGGCGTGAAAACTGAAGCAGGTGATATCGCTGATGGAGCCAATCTTTTTGCCTTTATATTCCGCGCCGCACGCATGCGCAGCATCTTCCACTACCTTGATGCCTCTGGAATTCGCCAACTCATGGATCGTATCCATGTCGCAGGGATGCCCGCCCATGTGAACAACGATAATTGCCTTTGTTTTATCCGTAATCTTCCGTTCGATATCTGCCGGAGATATGTTCATCGTATCGGGTTCAATATCCGCAAAAACCGGCGTTGCTCCCACATAGCTAACCGCATGGACTGTGGATATGAACGTGATGGAAGGAACGATTACTTCGTCACCGGGCCCAATCCCTAAAATGTCCATGGCTAGATGGAGCGCAGCCGTACCGGAGTTAAGAGCAACCGCAAAACGACTGCCGACATACTTGGCAAATTCTTGCTCAAACTGTTCCGTTCTGGGGCCAAGACCAAGCCATCCGGACCGTAAAACATCCGACACAGCGTCAATTTCCTCTTGACCTATACTCGGTTGAAGAACAGGTATCAGCTTATGGTCCAAGTGAACCTCCCCTTTCGTTATCCTCGTTATTCCGACATTAGAATTTGTGAGCGCCATCGTTCGGCGCAAGCTTCCACTGAAAAATTTGCCCATGCTACTTGTTCGGCATGGTCTGCAATGTTCTGACGCAGTTCTGGCTGTTCTATCAGTTGGACCATAGCTTCATACCAATCATCACTAGTACCGGAAACAATCAGACCGTTTTCCTTCCCGGTTACCCATTCTTCGTACGCTGGAGAGGAAGTATAAATGCCCGGAATCCTACAGGCGGAATACTCACGGAATTTATTGTTGCTTTTGCAATCATGCAGCAGCGTTCGTTCCAACGGCGCCAACCCGATATCCCAGTTGGACCGGTAGAGACGCTTTAGAAAGTTTTTATAGTTCTCGTCATAGGATTCCGCAAAGACCTGTGGCTTCTCTCTGAGTTCATCAGGAACATACCCGCAGAACTCCATTTTGATTTTATCCCCATATTTCTCGATGATTTTAATCAATGCACTGGTAACCGGTTCAAAAGCCGCCTGTTTTTTTCCACCTTCATACCCGATCACAACTTTACCTTCTTCCTTGCGTTTCTTTCTCAATCCGGAGATAGCAGCGAAATCAACGCTTCCCGGAAAACAGACGATTTTCTGGGGACTAAAATGCGTATCAAGATGTTTGGCAAAAAAACCGGAAGCTACCTTTACGATTTGAGCGTTTTTCAGAAAATTAACATACGCCTTTCTTCGTGAGGAATCATGATAGTATCTTCCCATATCCGACCCCGGAGACATCGCGATAAAATGGTCGTCGATAACATACACCGTTTTTTTCCCCATCTCCCGGGCCATCTCCAGAAACTTATATGCTTCAGGCTGAACCGTTCGGAAGAAGAGCACGATATCCGCATCAGCCAGCCTTGATCTGTCCATCTCATTATCGGATCTGACGTCAAATTCGCAGACTCCCATCTTCTGCAGATGGCGAAGCGGCTGCTCAATACCGATTTTATAGGATGCGATTTTATCCGATCCGATGATGAGAACGTTTATATCCCCTCTTTTCCCCATGTTCCCGCTCTCTCCCCCGATTTTACGTTTTGAATATGAATTTCTTCCAGTTATCGATGCATGTCTGAAGCGCAAAATGCTGCCGAGCTGCCCTTTGCGCATTCTCCTTGATTCGCTGCCGCATCGCTGGATCTTCGATCATGGCCTTGATTCCCTCATACCAATGCTCCTCGTTATGCTCAACTAGGTAGCCTGTTTCCCCTTGCTCGACCCAATGCATATAAACAGGAGACTTCGAGTATATACCCGGAATACCGCAGGCGCCGTATTCACGGAATTTCGTATTCGTTTTGCCTTTGTTAAATGAATTGTTGGCGAGGGGCGCAATTCCGATGTTCCAGTTGCTTTGATTTAATTTCTTCATGAATTCCTTGTATTCCATCCCCCCGCCTTCATACTTAACGCTTGGATGTTCCGCCAATGAAGGCGGAAGGTAGCCAAAAAATTCCAAACTCACAAATCCCCCGTAATAATCCAGAATTTTGTTCAGAGCGGAAATGACGGGAACGAAATCTTCCTCTTTGTCCCCTCCTGCATAACCGATGACAACTTGCTCCTGACTCTTGTCTCCCCTGTCGTTCTGATCCAGCCACTCAAAATCAATGCTGGCAGGAAAATAAATGACATGTCTATTGTATCGCTCATGAATATAGGTGCCGAGATCAGGCGCATCTACTTTAATGATTTGCGTGTTTTTCAAAAACTTAATAAACGTCTCTCTTCGGATCGGATCGTTATAATATTCCCCCACTGAAGTCGTCGGCTGAATCTCCAAAAAATTATCATCAATAACATATACCGTCCTTTTTTTCAGCTGATGGGCCATCTCCAGTAATGCATAAGCCGCTGGCTCAACATTACGAACAAATACGATCGTGTTTGCGGCAGCAACCATTTCATGGGTCACATCGGTTTCCAATTTCACGTCGAATTGCAGATTTTCTTGTTTTTTCAGTGCATTAAGGGGCTGAATAACGCCGATTTCAAGCGAAGGTATCATGCCTGCCGCGATAACGAGAACATCCATCTTTGGCAGTTCCGACTCGATAACGGCCACAGCGTTATGAGACCTCTTCTGGGCTTCCGCGCGCCCTTGTGCAAAACCTTCCTTTTTTCCTCGCTGAAAACCATCCAAACTCCCTATTTGATATGCGCTAAGACGAACAGGTCGACGTTTTCCTTTTCCAACTCGCTTTCGAGGCCTTGTTTTTTTTCTTAAAGCCATCTTATCCTTCTCCTTTATAAGCTTCTTGATGACCGGCCTCCATACCCTCCGCATAACCAACGTTAAATCCTTCATTATACGCTTTATCAAACCCCGCATCATAGGATTGATTGTATTCGGCAGCCGTTTGACTCGGAGCTATTCTCCCGGTTCCCCTCCTTCTCTTTCCAGCAAAAGCTCTATCTGTTCCCTTACCTCGTAAACCTCTTCCACGGATACCTTTTCTTTTCAATCTGAGCGATACACCGCCATTTTTTCTCCGTGCTTTCATTCATCTCACCCTCTGCTCTTTATTAAATGTTATCCGCCTTAATTACCGGAGGAGAAATGATCGGAGCTTCCTCCTCATATTTCTGAACCTCTTGCTCGTTCACTAGCAATGGCTCGTAAGAATCAAGATGCCAAGCGGCCACTGCGAGTCGATTCATGAATCGGTGCAGTCTCTTCCCCTTGTACTGATATACACTGTCATTCTTAAGTTTGATCAGCCTGCCTTCTTGCTCCCATGAATCCGATGAGAAATATACAGTCTTCATACGCCCAATGGCGTCCTCCGCAGAAATACCATCTCCAAGCGGCCAGCAACGCAGATCAACCTGTGAAACTCGGACTGGCTGAATTCCGCTGGCACCATGAACCGGATACCTGATCCCGTTCTCTATCCAATACGTTTTCGAACTGGCGCCTCTCACGAAGATACATGTCGGATACAAATCAATGGTACACAGCTTTATCGTGCTGTTCATGTTTTGCTGCCACTTCAGGGACAACATATCATGGGGATCTCCCCATTTACTGGAGTAGAACGTAAGATTATTTGCATACACTTGTTCGAATTTGGAATTTAACGTCTTCATACTGACGCTGCCGTAATGATGAATAAACGTATCCTTTGCTATAACTAGCTGCATGCCAAGAAGCCGGGCACGCAGCCCAAAATCGTCGTCTTCACAGTTTCCAATCTCAAAACCTTCGTCAAAAAAACCCAATCGGTTAAAGTCATCTCGCCGAATCAACATGCAAAAACCCGTCAATCGTTCTGTTACGATCCAGCTGTTCGCATTAGATTGATTGTATGATTTGGAGAATTGCTGCATCTCAGCTATATCTTGGTAGCTTACATGGATCAGTTGATCTCCGCTGATATAATTTGTCACCGGTCCGACAATTCCGAACCGTGAGTCGCTTTGCAAACAGTTGAGCAAATTCGAGAGCCAGTTGGTCGTTACTACGGAATCATTATTTAAGATCATCAACGTTGTTCCTTTTGCCATCATAAGTCCCTGATTGACAGCACCTGCAAAGCCTAAATTTTCTTCATTAATTTGAAAGCGGAGTCCTTGGGAGGATTTGAGAAATTCTGCTGTACCGTCATCAGATGCATTATCAATAATAATGAGTTCATACGGCGCATCAGTATAGTGGAGGATACTTTCAATGCATTCTTTTAAATAGTCAAGCTGATTATAGGTCGGCACAATGATACTTGTACCTTCGAAGACATTTGTGAATTGGGTTATTCCCACATGCCGACCACGGGTGTATCCAGCCTTGTAGCCGGAATTGAATCCTTTGTTAGCTCCGTCGTTGTAACCGTTTCTTTTATGTTTGCTAATGTGGCTCATAAGGTTGATTCTCCACTGGACAAGGAATCAGCCAAATGCCCGAAATCCATAGCGACTTTCCCGAGCTCGGAAGCTATGCGCTCTGTAATCACGACAGCCGGAATGCCGGCACCCACAAGTGCGATGTCGAATGGACGACCTCGAATTTCATCCATTGTTCTGGGAATATCGTTCATTCCTTCAACGGGAGCAACCGTGCCAGTCACCTTGATTCCATGATCTAACAACACCCGTGAAAGACCAGGGGCAGAATTGCCCACAACGAGAACTCGACGTCCTGCTAGGATCCCAGGCAACAAACCTTCCAAATGTAATGCATAGTTGACTGTCGATAACGTTAGCTGTAACTTTCGATAATCAATGCCGTGAGCTCTAAACACGGAAAAGCACAGAGGTTGAAAGTTTGACAATCTTAATTTGGGAATTCCGACAATATCTGCATTTCTCACAGAGGCTGCCAGCATATCCCTTGCTTTTAGATCAGGTAAACTAACACCGGCATAGCTTAAAAAATGGCCTTCTTTTCGCACCTCATCCTCGTTCAAAACCATTTCTTGCGCAAGCGTAAGCAGTTCTCCATCCCCTAATCGGATTACAGACAGCGGGGAACTTGAATCTAAGGCTTCTTTAATCCTTTCCGCAACTTCCGCCGCGCTCATCAGACGATAATACTGAGAACTCAGTTGCTTCATCCCTTCTTCAATAACCTGGCGAACCGAAATTTCGGGGAGAACCTCGAGCTCCGGGAGAATCGAGTCCACAATCCCTTCTCCTCCATCATAGTATCCCTTAGCGTACCCCTCTCCCGAGCTTGGTTTGACCTTCGTTTCGGGTACGGAATGCTGCGACCGCATCATGGCTTCGTCATAACCGGTATCAAAGCCTTCATTAAAAGAAGCTGCAGCTTGCTCCAGCAATTTTTGGGTGCACTCGTTTTGTGCATGGACTTTTGTTCTTTGAAGAGTTAACTTCCGCTTAGGTCGCCTCTTTACCAACCTTTTTCTTTTTTTTTCCAAGTGCTGTCGTATGATAATCACCCCGTCTTACGCACAATATATTCTTTAGAATTCATTAGGAAACGGGTATAACAATCCATTTTGACCCGACAACTAGGGGAAAATAGTACGAAGCATCAAACCCAAACGTTTATGATAGGTATGATCCTTTCTTGTTCTCATCAAGCCGTTCAACGCAATTCGCTGTCTCTCTTCCTCATGACGCAAATAATAGTCGATTTTATCCATCAATTCACCATAAGAACCATAGGTCTCTATCTCCGATCCTGGGGAATATAACTGGCTCATATCATGGCGGATATCCGATAACTGAAGTGTGCCACAGCCGGATATTTCAAAAGTGCGGGGATTAACGGAAAGCGCCTGTACTTTTCTACTGTTGGCATTGATCGTATCATCATCGGATGAACGGTGCTGGTTGATCACAATTTTGGCACCATTATAATAGGTGGCCGTATCCTCTGACGTCATCCAATCTCCGAGTTTGATCTTGTCAGACAGCTGGGCGTAATGCTGCATCCGGTCCCACCACCATCCGGAGATAACCACTTTTTTATTTTTCAGAATCGGGGCGAGATGATCCATTAACTCCACTCTGTTCCAATACGCTGTTCCAATAAAACAGATATCGGTTTGATATGAGGTGGGTACATGCTTCGGGTAAAATACATTAGGATTGACTGCAAAAGGCAAATGATAGACGTGTTCACAACCTAAATCCCGATAAAAAGATACGCAGTTTGATTCAAGCGTAAAAATGTAATCGTAACGGGGAGCGATCGATACCGTCCAGTCCGTATAGTACGGGTCGTCAGTAAACCAAATGGCCGTTTTAAATCCGCTATCCCGCAGCTGCTTGAGCGTATCAGCTTCCAAAACAACTCCGTTTAACGCTAGTACTAGATCCGGCTGAAATTTCTTAGCCGAAAGAACGATATCATCTGAAGGATTTGCAACCGAAAGACTTCGAACCAATACCTTTAAAGCTTCAGTCACCGCTTGATCAAGCGCAGGATACGGAACGCCAATGCCTGTAGTGACATAGAGAATTCGGAGATCCCGGATCGGCTCCTCTTCCTTGGGTAAAGATTGTATAACTGCATCGGAAAAACCAATCCGGAACCCCTCTCTCCGCCCCTCTGTAAAACCGTTTCTGTATCCTTCCACGTGAGCCGATTGTTCCACTCCCTGAAGCAACAAATGATCATTCATTATTCTCATGCAGTCATGCCTCCGGACTTATTCATTCCAAAAATTGAGTTCTCTACAATCGGCCGCTGGCTTGGTATAAGGACTGGAAGGTTCCTGCATCCGTCCACCACCCCTCTAAAATGTCATAGGCAAGTTTCCCCTTCAACGCGTACACATTGTTAACGTCTGTTATTTCCAATTCACCTCGTGCCGATGGTTTAATGGCTCGGATCGTTTCAAACACAGTCGAATCATACATATAAATACCGGTTACACAATAATCAGATTGGGGTTCCTCCGGTTTCTCTTCAATCATTACTATTTTGTCTTTCTCCAAGACTGGAACCCCGTATCGCTTTGGATCATGAACTTTCTTCAGAAGTACACGCGCTCCATCGGCTTGTTTTTCAAAATCTTGAACATAAGTTGTTAGATGATCTTCAAACAGATTATCCCCAAGAAGTACAACGAACTTTTCGCCTGGTGTTACGAACGGTTCAGCTAGGTATAAAGCTTGGGCAATCCCCCCGGCTTCTTCCTGGATTTTAAACGTGGCATTTACTCCCCACTCTTTTCCACTGCCGATCAGGTCTATATATAAACCCGCAGATTGCTTGCCGATCACAATGAGAATATCTTCAATACCCGCTTTTTTGAATTTCTCTATTCCGTGACATATCATCGGTACTTTCCCGACAGGCAGCAGATGTTTATTTATGACTTTGGTCAATGGATAAAGACGGGTGCCCGTACCTCCTGCCAGAATGACGCCTTTCATATAACCCTTCCTTTCGCAAACTATATAATTATACATAGATCGTTGGATCGACGCCCCATTTATCAATAAATTTCTGTCTGTTTTTATCAACAAGATGCTTCACTTTACTCATGTCCTGCTTGGCAAAGCTGGCACTCCCATGATGAAAAACAAAGACATCCCCAGCTATCCTGAACGTATATCCCGCATTCCTAGCCCGGTGACAATAATCATCGTCCTCAAAATGACCCGGGGAATAACGTTCGTCCAGCAGTCCGATGCGGTCCATTAACTCCCGTTTAAACAGGAAGCACATTCCGACGATTCGTTCCACCTGTAGCCACTTTTTCGAATCCGGCTCATTCAGTTGGCTCGACATCTCTTCCAAACTGGTATAAGGCATATCGATCTGTTGCTTGCCGCTCGCATAGTTGGTAAGCGGTCCGACGATGCCGATATTCGTTTCGCTGTTCAAACAATTCAACATATTCTGTAACCAGTTGCGGGTGACAATGACATCATTATTCAGCAGAAGTATCGTATCGCCGGTTGCGATTTTTAATCCCTTGTTGCATGCTGCAGGAAAGCCAACGTTACTTGCCAATGAAATGAAGGTAATCCCCTCCTGACGGCAAATATCAACGGTACCGTCGGAGGAACCATTATCGACAACAATGATCTCATAGGGCTCTTTCGTATGAAGTTTAATGGAATAAATACAATCCTTTAGCAGATCCTTTCCATTGAAAGTTGGAATAATGATACTTGTTTTTTGCATAGCTTCCACCTTCTAAACCTTGGTTAGCTGCCTTTGTCTAATCTGATCCGAAAAAGATAGCCGTGATCCCTTTAAATCGAATGCTGTTTTTAGAGCTTCGATATGATCTCCAATGATCAAATCGGAAACCGCATTCTGTAGTCCGACATTTCTGGCACGAAGCCGATTTTTGGTGATTACGTCCACACTGGCCGGTGCATTTATTGTTAAGCCCTTTTCAAGGGCGATCACTTGCGCTTTCGGAGGGACGGATAAATGGGGGTACCCGATGATCTGCGCGGCTTCCTTCTTCATCGCGTGGGGCACCGCGGTAAGCGAATTGGCCTCAAGATCGGCTCGGCCCATGGACCGGTTAATAAACTCCTTGATTGTCGTTACATGGTCCCTTTCGGAAAACAACCCGATATATGGAGAAATATCGTTTAAAGCAATATCGCTGCCCTGTTCAATGGCATCGATGAAAGGCACAAGATGTTCGGCTAATACCGGAACATCCCCGTCAAGGAACAGCAGAATATCGGAGTCGGCCAGCTTCGCACCGACTGCTCTGCCGACATCGTGTCCCAACGCATGTTTGTAGTGCACAATGATGGCTTTCGATTGGTTTCGGATCATTTCAAAGCTTTCATCGGTAGATCCGTTCACCACAAATATGATTTCATGAAGCGGCAGCCGATGAAGCTGCTCCAGCAATTTTAAAATGGTATCTTTCTCGTTCATCACCAAGACGATCACCGCAACCCTTTTGTCGGTAGGCAGAAGCACGGCATTACCTAGATATTTTCCGGATTGCTTATGGTATCCTTCCACGAATTTGGCCGACGCCGCGTGGTAAACAGTCCATGGCAGCGGTTTGACCGAGCGGTACCAGCGATTCCACCCCTCATTCAATCGGATAAGAGGATCGACAATTTCATGCGCTGGATCTCGATTTGCAGACGTATCCGTCGTTGTTGAAGCTTCATGGACTGCTGTTTGATAGCCGCCGGAATATGCTCTCTCTTTCCAAGCGTCTAAGACTGCGTTTGGAGTCCGGCGATTCTTGTTCATGCGAACCCCCAACTGGTGACCGCTGCGTTTGTTGTTGGCCCTTGTTCTTTTGTTTCTTGGCCTCATAACTCTTCTAAAAAAAGTTGAGGCGCGCCTCCTGCCTCGTCTCTGCTTTCTTCGCACCATCTCATCACCACACGCTTTCTCTTTTTCGTGCGAGATCTGACCGATTTCCCCGCATGCCGGTTTTAGAGATTAACCAATCTATCGCCTCCAAATGATCCCCCACAATCAGCGTTTCAAGGGGATCGTTTCCTTTGGTTCTGCCCCTTCTGGGATTTCTTTTACCTACATCCACGTGATGGACCCCCCGTACCTTCAAGCCATTAAAAATAGCGATTGCTTGAGCTTTTGGAGGAACGGCTAAATTGTCGATGCCAATCAAATGTACCGCTTTCCGGTTCATTGCATGCGGTATGGTTGTTAGCGAAGCTCCTTTCAATTCGGGATTGGATACCAAAATGTTTAACGTATGCTTGGCGAGGATCACGCTGTGAACGTGATGCTTGGCGGTTGGACCCAGATACTTGTTCAATGCCACGTCCACTCCATCTTCCACGGCTTTCGTTAAAGGGATCATATCGCTTGCTCTAATGACGATGTCTGCATCGGTAAACAGCAGGATGTCTCCTCTAGCCGCTGCAGCGCCGATACTTCGTCCCACATCATGACCCAGCGGAAAGGGCAGATGTATCACTCTCGCTCCCAGACTTTGAGCAATTTCGGCTGTACCGTCCGTTGAGCCATTGGCAACAACGATAACCTCCGTGTCGGGATGGACTTGATTGGCTTGCCGAATGACGGCCGCAATGGTCTTTGCTTCGTTCATGGCAGGAATGATGACGGATACCTTCGGAAGCTCCGCATTGATGATCGGGGATGGGGATCTTCTCCCCTTTTTTCTGTTAACGGGACGCGCAGGACTTCGTTTCGACATGTTTCTCACCTGCCAGGTTTGAATTTTAGAACACTTCCTCCTCATTTTATGTATAGGTTGATTTACTGTAACGGCGTTCGTACCTTACAACGAAATAAAATTGGGTTGTACGGATGGACCAATCATACCGACTCTATCGAATTAGAATAAACTAGAACATCACAAAAGAAAGAATGCGAAGACCTGTGCATAAAACCTCTGGAACCAAATGGTTTGGCGAGTTTTCCTAGATAAGTGGGCTGAATCCATTCGATAGAAGGAGGTTAGAAGTGATGGCCATTATTTCAGTCTGCCCTTCACCCACAGGAACACCGATTGTCAATGCGGTGGCTGAGGCCGTGGCTGGTGACGTCGTCTTGGCCTACGATGGAACGTATCCAGAGCCGCGAGCTCCGGCAACTTTGAAAGCACCGCTACGGGAACCGGTTCACCGGCAATATAACCTGTGTATGCGTGGCGATTAACGATTCCTTCTTCTCGCTAAAACCGTTCTGTTCGCTCTAGCATGCCAAAATGTGCTTTTCATCTCATCCATCTGCCTTTACATAACTATCTTCTCATGCATTAACTGTTACTAGATTAAGTATACTTGTCATTACAGGCAATCCCGGGACTGGACAACAACCTGTTCTAAAGCTCTTTGTTCATATTTCTGCTTGCTCTCCTCTTTCGTGATGAGGGCAAGCACTTTTTTGCTAACACGATATCCATAGCATATCGCTTTTTCGCAAAGCAAAGCAGATTGGAGGTCACAGGGTGAGTAACATTCTTGTTATCGGCTCAGAGGGAACCGCATCATGCAAGATCATTCTTCTCCATCCTCTACGTTATTTGGAACGGCAAGGATATTGCAGCTTTGACATCCTGCCCCATAAACAGGTAACTCCTTCATTGGTTTCTTCCTACGATATAATTGTGTTTCTGAGAAGCATTGAGCCCGAAGCGCTCCTATGCTTGGAATGGGCACACCTTAACGGAAAGAAAACCGTGTACGTCATCGATGACCATTTTCTCGAAATCCCTTCGACGACTCGGCTTGGCCTGATATACTCGCAACCTGCTCATAAAGAAACCTATACTTGTTTTTTGAAGCACGTACACAGGGTTAAAGTCGAATCCCCTGTCATGCACCAACTGATTCAGAATCGATATAATCCGAATGCGATCTATTTCCCAAGCGGCATCGATTTTTCTTTTAAACAATGGTACAGAGAAAAGAAGAAGGAAGGTCGACTGGTAATCGGATACCAAGGCTCCAAGAAAGAGAGTTCTTTCCGACCCGTCATTCCCGCACTGAAGCGAGTATTGAAGGAATACGAAGATGTTCGACTGGAGTTCTTCGGGTACTGTCCCGAAGAATTGAAGGACCATCCCAGCGTCTCGCACAAGGAGTATAATGGGGATTTAGGCGAATTCATGCAGCAACTGTACCAGGCCAACTGGGATATCGGGCTTGCGCCTATGGAAGATGATCTGTTCTACCACTGCAAGAGCAACGTGAAATTCCGCGACTATGCTTCTTGCCGCATTCCCGGCATTTATTCCTTATCCCCTGCATACCGTGATTGCGTATTCCATAAAGAAACCGGGTATTTTGTTCCCCAAACCGAACGGGGTTGGTACTTCGGGATTCGAGAAATGATCGAAAATCCCCAGATCCGAAAAAAAATCGCACAAAAGGCAGGGAAGACCGCGAAAAAAAACTTTACGATCAAAAAGTGCGCGGAAAATTGGAAAGTTCTTCTCCAAGGATTGATTGACGAAACGCAAGACTGGGGCGATGTTGGCCTCCCATTAATGGAAAGGTGATCGCATGCCTACAATTCAAGATGCCGCGATCCCACGACCATAATTGACCGCACAAAAGCAATCGGGGATTTTTTCATCAACGGGCCAGATTGCCGAGCTCTCTACAAAGCTATCTCAGGAGAAATATGGTTCTTTGATTTGGAGCATACAATAGTTGACTCTCCCATCAAGGTTCTTTGCTGCCGAAGATCGTGCTGTCTTCGCAATATAAAGAATACTGAAGTCATTCGAAGAACTCTACGATATCGACGCGATTTTTCCTCACAGCCTCCACTCCTACCTTGGAGGATTAATCAGACAAAAGAAACTTCCGCTGGATATTTCCCGAGTACAAGAGGTTGCATAAAACGAGTTGAAGAAGAATGAAATGATAAGCAGGCGGTTAGACAGCGTTAAATGTTACATTGCACGACTCTCATGGCTTGCAGCAACATAATAAAGACATCAAAAGGGGCCCGTTGTACGTCAACAGACCCCCAAGGTCATATTTGCTAGTGCTTCATTTTTTTCATAGCTTATTCTGATGCTTGCTCCATTTAAAAAATTCGTTATTGCGGATATTGTCGTTTATCGAGGTAAACGGAACATTATTTTTCCATGCAACGTAATTAAAGCTGATTTGATCTCTTTTGCTGAACCTTATAACTTGCCTCCACCACGTCGTCATGGTCCTGGTTACGATTGGATCGTTATGGCGCCTTAAGATCACACCGGACTCAATCAGTCCGTTATTCATCGGATACCCCGCATTCTTATACAAGGCTGCTTGCTTGAGTATGATATCTTCCTGATCCTTCTTCAGGGCAATGCAGGCCTCGGCTTCTTTATAAATACAGTTCCGATGCGAATGTTTATAGAACACGAGCGGTGAGGTTCCGATGTGTTTTAAGATGAATCGGTCGATATCTCCGACAATTCGGATATTCCCATCCACCCAAACACTGTGTTCGTAGGTCGGGAATAATAAGTGCGGCATAATCTTCACCCATCTAGCTTGACGGGCCGTATCAGCAAAAATTTTGTCCAAGTAGATGATGTTCCAGGTTCGGGATATTAATTGCGGATTATCCGTAAAACAGTAGTAATCGCAATGCTTGCTTAATTGCACAGGGTCCTGCAGCTCATCGTAATTTCCGGTGATAGCCGTATAGATTACGTTTTTCCGTTGGTTTCTTGTCCCGATTTGTTTTCTGCACGCTAACAACCATTTTAATTTAGCCCTGGTTTCTTTGAGCGACTGATGTTCGACCATTTCTTGTACCGATTGCTTCACCGTTTTCTCACCGTGTTTGCGATATAGGGCAGCTTTCCCGTTCGAGGCTAATTCCTTCCTCCTATCGGATCCAAAGCTTGCCGATTTTTGATGATAAATGTAACAATGGGTGGCAACCTTTAATTTAAAGTCGGCAGCGCGGGCACGAAGGCAATAATCATCTTCTTCCCCGTAACCGACCGGAAAGTTTTTCTCATCGAAATAACCGATTCTTTCAATGACTTCCTTCCTGATCATTAAACAGAAGCCGTTCAATAACATAACTCTCGGAAATATCTTATCCGAGGCACGATTGACAAGCTCGGCCATTTGATCGATCGTCATGCCGGGCCAAAGTCCATTCTGGCTGCGATCCAGGTGAGGGATGGATTGCCAGCTGGCCGCATTCGACAGCGGGCCGACGATACCGTTCCTGCTATCGGATTCCATGGTTTCCGTCAGCCTCTCCAGCCACTGGTCGGTTACGACCGTGTCGCTGTTCAAAAGCACGCAGTATCGTGATGTCGACTGTTTTAATCCTTGATTCGCGGAAGCGGTATAACCCTGTGCTTTATCGTGTCTAATCAATTTGTAGTCAAATCGTCTTGCCCTCTGCTCCAAGTACTGCCTTGTGGGTTTGTCGCTCCCATCATCAATGATGATGGCATTTATTTCTTGCGTCGTTTTATCGTGTATCGACTCCAAGCATGCTTTTACCGTGTCCAAACCGTTATGAACACATATGACAACATCAATCAATCCCATCCCTCCCTTCCCCATCATCTTGTATCGACACTTCTTGAGTCAGCCTTGTATCGAATCTTCGATGTCCACCCAGTAATACGATATTGCCCTTAATCGATTGAGTCACGTTTTTTGTGTCATACAGCAAAGCGGCGTGCTCAGCAATGAACTGGTAATCGATCGTGCTATGATCCGTCGTGATCACGACCAGATCGGCGGAGGCAAGCAAATCCGGCAAAAGTTCGATGGAGGATATTCTTTGGCCATCGTTCATAAATGATGGAATGAGGGGGTCGTAGTAGGATACGGCAGCCCCCTTCTGCTGAAGAAGCATGAACACTTCGAGTGCAGGCGATTCGCGCATATCGTTGACGTCCTTTTTATAAGCCATTCCAATACAGATGATGTTTGCGTTTTTAAGCGGCTTTTCATGGTCGTTGAGGATATCCGTAATTTGCGATGTCACATATCGGGGCATATTGCTGTTAATATCGCTGGCCAGTTCAATAAATTTGTTATAGAATCCAAACTTCTTCGCTCTCCATGACAGATACGCCGGATCGATCGGGATGCAGTGCCCGCCGATACCCGGGCCAGGAAAAAAAGGAATATAACCAAACGGCTTGGTGGCAGCCGCGTCGATGACCTCCCAAATGTTAATTCCCATACGGTCGCACATAAGCGTCATCTCGTTCACGAGCGCAATGTTGACGCTCCGAAACGTGTTCTCCAACAATTTGACCATTTCGGCCGCGGCCGTTGAGCTTACCGGGATCACGTTATCCAAAAAAGAACGATAAAATTGAAGGCCGAGATGGGTACATTCCTCTGTGATTCCACCTAAGATTTTAGGTGTGTTTTTTACATTGAATTTATGGTTTCCAGGGTCCACTCTTTCCGGAGAATAACATACAAAAACATCCTTTCCCACTTCCCATTGCGTATTGGCTTCAATAACATTTTTAATTAATTCTTCGGTCGTTCCGGGATAGGTGGTGCTCTCCAGTATAATCAGCGTGTCCTGTGTTGCATACCGGATGATCGAATCAACGGCAGATCGAATCATGGAAACATCCGGGTCCCTGTTGATATTAAGCGGGGTAGGCAAGCAAATGACAATGATATCCGCTTCGGTCAGCACCGAAAACTCCGTAACGGCATACAGCTTTTGATGGATTAAAGATGCGATAACTTCATCCTTGATATCC
The DNA here is from genome assembly GCF_049316025.1 of Paenibacillus sp. NPDC058898. Taxonomy (NCBI): domain Bacteria; kingdom Bacillati; phylum Bacillota; class Bacilli; order Caryophanales; family Paenibacillaceae; genus Paenibacillus; species Paenibacillus sp. NPDC058898. Next base: position 111,015 of record NZ_JBMOSM010000013.1, read on the forward strand.
GTAACATACGATTTTCCGCGTTGCAGCCGTTCGATTTTATTCTCATCTATGTCAATTCCGTACACCTTATAGTTGGCCCTTGACGCTTCCACTGCCACGGAGAGTCCGACGTAACCGAGTCCGATCACCACTACCGTCGCCGTCCTGCTTCTTATTTTTTGCAAGATTTCGCTCATCCTGGTTTGTCCATCCTTTCTTGAAGAATACGTCTTGTTATATATGAACCCATTAGCGGAAACTTTTTGTAATGAGCGGGTAAGATCAATACCTCCGTGATGAAATTACTGGTTGATCATGATTTTCCTTTTCCTGATAAAATATGAAAAATGCATTAGGAGAGAAACGGCGAATTCACCAGACGTACTACCCATGTCATTCCTTTTCGTTTCATCATAAGGTGGGCGTTGGGACTCCCTCACGACAGGACAGGCACGCAGATATTCAGTATGTCAGGCAGATCGCCACGAATTGAACGAGGGAGACAAGACCTCGCCGAACTCGGCGGGTCGTCCGCGCTAACCAGTAAAAATTGGAGATCGCTGGTACAGCAGTTGGAAGCAAAGAAACTGCAATCCCGGCGCCACATTCATGGATTCCGGCGATTTCTGCTTCGAGGCTTGCACAGAGTGAGCCTGGAGATAGGGCGGCTTTCGCTTGCCCATCATTTGCTCAAGAAGGCAGCCAATGATCAAAACAGAAGCCATAGCGGTTCGGGAAGAACATCCTGAGCACCGCTATGGCTTTATTTGACACACTTTCTGTTTATGAGAGCCGCACGTCATGCACTAAATCTGTCTTCACTGTAAAATTCATTGATAATCAAAGAGTTCTAGACACAAATTTAGATAACGCTAGAATGTTGCTTTACCCTTATCATTATGAACGACTGCCTCAAAGAAAGTTTATGTGTTTAAGCTCGTACAACGTTGAGATTTGATAATCTGCTAGATAATCAGAGCCTATAGCAACGCCGGAATATAGATCATCTGCTCGCTTTACGCATATCGTCGTCCAGCCTAAGCGCTTTGCCATAATAAAGTCTTTTTGAGGATTATCGCCAATATAGACGCATTGCTTAGGATCAATACCCATATTCATAGAGATTCTAATATAAGGAATCGGGCTAGGCTTCCAATATTCTCGACCCATCTCATCCGAGTACACGATGGATTTAAAACAGGAGCCTATGCCTAAAGCCTTCACCTTCTGACGTTGCGCTTCTAGGAAACCATCGGTTAACAGTCCTGTCACAGCTTTATCAAAGAAATATTGCAATGCCCACCGCGCATCCGGATATAGCTGTATATTGGGCAAATGTTCGCGATAAACCCTTATCATTTGCTGGACCTTCCCGTAGTCGATGTCTGTGTTCAATAATTCAAGCGCTTCATTGAAAATATGACCTCTATGTCCTTGATTAAAGAGCAGAATCGCCTTTTCAAAAAAACCTTGCACCTTGAAGTGCCTTCGTACCCAAAGATCCACTTCCTGAAAACCACTAATGACATACTCTTTTTCCATGTAAAGCGTATCATCCAAATCAAACACGACAGCCTTTATCACTTTATATCGCCTTGTTGTACAAAGAAAGCCTCATCGTATCGAAGCATGACTAAACCGTCACGCCATCCATCCATATCATTCCAGTCTACAGGCCGGTTTAATAGCCATTGTATAATAGTTTTGCAATAGTGGGCGCCAGCCGCTAAGGAAAGAGGGACCCCACCGCCAAATCGAGGATTGATCTCGATAAATACAATCTCTTTCAAGTCAGTGACAAAGCACTGTAAAGTTATGCATCCTACTGCTCCAGGAAGAGCCTCTGCGACTTTTTTTGCAGCGGTCATGATTTGTATATCCTTCACGGTCATCCCTTTACTGACTTCGCCCGATCTGGTTTCTATCCGCAAACGAGGCACCGCCGCACAAGCTTTTCCTTGAAAATCCATCAAGACGTCAACCGTATACTCTTGCCCTATCACAAATTCCTGAAGTATTGGATTTGGAATATTATTCATAAAAAATTTTAACTCTTCAACACTATTTACTTTATTCACGCCCATACTGCTGCTCCCGTTAAAAGGCTTCAGCATTAGGGGATAACAGGTATCAGTTTCTTGTAAGACTTCATAAGGATCCATAAGCTTAGGCGTCTTGATTCCAATACTTTCTAAAAACAAGGCTGTTTTTCTTTTATCGTTTCCGATCTGGATAACCTCGGGAGCACTAACAAGAACGAAAGCACCTATTTTTTCAAACTCAAAACGATGATCGGCAAGAACTTGCAGCTCCGTATCTATTAGTGGGATCACAAGCTTGATGGCATGCTTCTCGCAAATGTCCATTAATCTTGGAATATAGTCCAAATCCGTAACACGAGGCAGTATTTCATGAGCATCACTAACCCATGCTGCAGGAGCATTTCTCCGCATATCGGCAGTCACCATTAATCCTTCAATGCCCAACTCAAGCAAAGCCTCTTTAAAATATCGTATTAATGAGACCCTTCGACCTGCACTAGTAAACAAAATATTAAATTCCATCATTAGGTTTGATCACCTTCTCCCACTTAGGCTCTCGTCTTCCCAGTGAATTTCCAAAGCTCATCTACGAATTCTCTGACGCGAATTGCAGTTGTATGGCGATCACGGATTAATTGCATTCCATTCTCAGCAATCTGATTTCTTGTTTCTTTGTGCCTCAAATAATATTTTGCTTTATCAAGAAAGTCGTTTTTAGAAATTCTGATGAATGTCTTTTTATGGATGAAACCTAAATCCTCCAACTCAGGAAACTCGGTGGCTAATAATAAGGTTCCACACGCCGGAACTTCAAAATATTTTCCAACCGCAAGATTGTATTTGGAGCCGCAAGTTAGAAACATCTTTGCTCTGCATATTTCTTTTGCGTATTTATCATCAATAAATATGGTTTTCTTCTTTTTTTCCTCCGAGATCCATTTATAGCCTGGATGATCGTGGGAAACAAAACCTTTCATCTTTTGCATGCTATGGTACATTTTTTCACGAAGAGGATATAACTCATTGATTTTTCCCATCATCAAATAGTCTATTTTCTTTTCAACCTTATATTTGTGGAAAACTGGACTATAGGCATGATTCGGAAGCCATCTAAACCTGTCCTTAAGATCTGGGAAATATTTAATAAAGGCATCCCGGTAGTGGGCAAAAATCAAATCAATCTTATTCTCAATTGCATACTTTCTAAATGATCTATTAATCCGATAGACATCGTGAAACAGAATTCCCTTAGGTATGTTTACTTCATTCATTCCTGTCGGGAAACCATACACGCCTCGAATCGATTCAAAATCGTCAAAATAAATAAAGTCTGGAACAAAATCTAGGCCTTTAATGATGTCTGGAAGATGCCCTCCACTTTTCCCTTTTCTATCTCTAAATCCATACCTAAAATGAACTCGCACATCCGGCAGCTTGGCAAGTTCCAATTTAAAATAATGATCGGGTTTATACGTAAAGGTAGACCAATTGATTGTAAAATATAGAATATTGATTTTATTCAACTCTGTCCCCCCTTATCATAGATGCTCAAACTTCTTTCACTTGTTGTATTCCCAAGGAAATTCCAGAGCTCATTGACGAATTCTCTGACTCGAATATCGGTTAAATGCCGTGACTTTACTAGCTTATAGCCTTCTCGGCTTATTTTTTTTCTCTCATCTTCATGTTCAAGATAATATTTAGCTTTCTTTAAGAAGTTGTTTTTGTTGATACTAATAAAGTTCTTTTTATCTTTAAACCCCAAGTCAGTAAGCTCCGAAAAATTTGAAGCTAGAAGTAATGTTCCGCAAGCAGGTACCTCAAAGTATTTACTCACTGCAAAATCATACCTTGATCCACATGTCAGAAACATCTTGGCACGACAGATTTCCTCTGCATATTTTTCATCCAAGAATAAAGATTCCTTATCTTCGTTAGTGAAACTTTTGTACCCAGGATGCTCGTGGATGATTAACCCCTTCAACTTGCGACTTTTGCTTACAATTTCTTTCCGAAGCGGATAAAGTTTGTTAACTCTCCCCATCGTTAGATAATCAATCGTTTTTTTGACTTTATATTTATGAAAGATCGGTTTATATACATGATTCGGCATCCATCTTAATCTGTTACGCAATTCTGGGAAGTATTTATGAAATGCATCACGATAATGAACAAATATTAAATCTATGTCATTACTCAACAGATAGCTCCTAAAAGCATCTTTCCTCCTTTGGACATCATGCAGAAGTATACCTTTAGGAATATTGACTTCATTTAAACCAGTTGGGAGAGTATTTATTCGTCTGTTATGAGTAAAGTTATCAATATAAATAAAATCGGGTGTAAAATCGAGATTTCTAATAATCTCAGGTAGGTAACCACCTTGCTCTGTGAAATGTACATGCACATCCGGCTGAGTGGCTAAGATTTGTTTAAAGTAATGATCGGGTTTATACGTATATGCGGACCAATCAAAGGTGAAATATAAAATACGCAGTTTATGCAAGAGGATTCCTCCTCCTCCCTTTAGAAATCACCGGTTACTTAAAATGTCTCTAAAAACAAAAGAATAAGATCTTCACATTTTTATGCTCATCACCTCTGCTACTCTCTACTCGAATCCATATCTGAGGGCTGAGGCTGGTATAATTCTGGAAACAAAGTCCTTATCCTGGTAAAAATTTCGGCAACTGCAACCGAGTCATGCAAGGAAATAAAATTTTCGAACTCTCTTAAACTCACCTCCAGTTCTTCAGAAATTGCAGAAGGATCGCTTATATAAATATGATCATGGTAAGTAGCTCTCACTCTCTCTCTCTCTGTTAATATTTCTTCCACTAGCTTTTCGCCCGGACGCATCCCAGTAAATACAATTTGAATATCTTTACCGAGTTTAAGACCCGCTAAGGAGATCAGTTTATGAGCCAAATCAATGATTTTGACAGGATTGCCCATATCAAGAATAAAGATTTCCCCTCCCTTGGCCATTGCCCCAGCCTGTATGACCAGTTGAACTGCTTCCGGAATCGTCATAAAATAACGAACCATCTCAGGGTGGGTTACTGTGACTGGACCTCCCTTTATAATTTGCTCTTTAAATAAATGTAATACACTTCCCCTGCTTCCCAGTACATTACCAAAACGAACTGTAACAAAGCGGGTCCCGATGTCTTTCACCTTCGTTTGCAGCACTATTTCCGCCAACCTTTTGCTTGTTCCCATGATACTTGTTGAATTAACAGCTTTATCGGAGGAAATAAATATAAAACACTCTGCTTCATGCTTTTGGGCACAATCGGCCAGATTTTTAGTTCCCCATACGTTGTTTTTTATGGCTTCGGAGGGGTTTAGTTCCATTAACGGGACGTGCTTATGTGCTGCCGCATGGAAGATAATCTGGGGCCGATAGAAGGAAAAGATATCTTCGAGTCTTTTTTTATCTTGAATATCTGCAATAAGCGATCTCATTTTTAATAGTTTATTATGGTTACTTAATTCTTTTTCAATGTTGTACACACTATTTTCACCGTGCCCTAATAACAGAAGCAGGCGAGGCTCAAACCTAGAAATTTGCCGACAAAGCTCGGAACCGATTGAACCTCCCGCACCAGTTACAAGAATGACCTTATCTTTGATGTAACTACTTATTTTATCAATATTTACATCAATCGCCCTTCTCTCGAGCAATTCCCCCATACTTATATTCTCAAGAGCATTACGTATGATAAGCTCCCTTTTCTTTGCGTCTCTTCTCCTCTTCATAAGTTGAATTATTCAGCCTCCCGCAAAGCTTTTTATTCAGTATATTAATTAATATGTTCTTTGGTCATAAGCAAACGCCTTAATAAACCCATTCAAATCGGAAGTTGGGCGAAGCAATTCCAAACCAAACCAAACAAGCTGGCACCCGTTGAATACCGACGCCAGCTGCATTCTAAGTTTTTTCTATCTGTCTACAAAAAGGGGCTTGAGATAGGATTCATGATTTTCGGCCGTTTCTTAAAATCTTGTGAATACTCTCAATAACTCGTTCAAGATCTTCCTTTGATAGATTGGAACCGGACGGCAGACAAAGCCCTCGTTGAAATAATAAATCAGAAATGCTGTCTTCCTCGTCATGCTGGAAATATTTACATTCTCTATAAAGGGGCTGAAGATGCATTGGCTTCCAAACGGGCCGCGCTTCAATATTAAGCTCTGCTAGAGCTTCTATGATCCCTAATGCAGTTATTCCGGCACGTTCGGGATCGACTGTAAGTGCAGTGAGCCAACGGGTAGATCGGCCATATTCGGCCTCTGCCATAAACTCTATTCCATCCCATTTCGAAAGAGCTTGATGATACGACTCGAACACTTTACGGCGTTCGGATACCCGCTGGTCGAGTACTCCTAACTGCGCCCTCCCGATTGCCGCCAACACATTGCTCAACCGGTAATTATAACCCAGTTCACTGTGCTGATAATAAATCGCAGGATCCCGAGCTTGCGATGCCCATTTTCGAATGTTCGCTATGGCTACTTCATCATCCGAAACGATCATTCCACCCCCTGAGGTGGTAATGATCTTATTCCCGTTAAAAGAATAAATACCGATGTTCCCAAATGACCCGCTGGCTTTTCCTTGATATGAGGCTCCAAGGGACTCCGCTGCATCCTCAATAATGGAAACTCCGTACTGTTCACATACCTTTAATATCGCCTCCATGTCTGCACTTTGCCCGTATAAATTCACGACCACAACGGCTTTCGGTCGTTGTCCTTTTAATTTAAAATGTTCAAAAGCACGTTCTAACGCCAGGGAGGACATATTCCATGATTCCGGTTCTGAGTCGATAAATACAGGCGTTGCCCCTTGGTATATTATAGGATTTGCACTTGCAACAAAGGTAAGCGTTGAACAAAAAACAAGATCCCCGGGCCCTACACCTAAAGAAATCAGAGCCAAATGAAGGGCAGCTGTACCCGAACTTACAGCTACAGCCCCCATTACCCCCACATATTCAGCTATTTCCCGTTCGAAAGCTTCTACATGAGGACCTAATGTAGTAATCCAGTTAGTATGAAAAGCCTCTTGTATCAACTTCAATTCGTTATTGCTCAAATGCGGAGGAGATAAATATATCCTTTTATGAGCCAAGATAGCATCCCTCCCTTTTAGCAAGAATACTCCTGATTTCATTTTACTTACAGCCAAACAATCAAGCCTATAAATGGAAATTTTTAGTTATTATTGAGATGTAGTTATCAGTGTATGATATGAATTGGCACTTGGCCATATACTCTTCTGTACTTGTTTTTTGCGTATGGCTATCTATATTCTTTCTTCGGTTGCATACGTAATTGTATCTGGAAGAGGAGTATAATCGATTCCCACTTCTTTTGCATCGTCTCAGGAATTCGGCATCACTTGCGCGTTCCATCTCCTCATTGAATTTAATTTGGTCCCATACCGATCTCTTAAACAGAAGGGTCCCCCCCTTAAGATGCCTTCTGTACTTCTCCTCTCCTCCCTTTCTGAACAGCATCAGCGCTTTTTTTTCCTCAAAATACACAAACGAAGTATGTTTGCCAACAACGGAAGCCCCGGTTCGCTTAAGCGTGCTTACGCCTTCTTTCAGGTAATCGGATGCATAGTAATCATCGTCATCAAATTTTGCGATGAGATCATATGTTGACTGCCCGATTCCGTAATTTAAACATTTTCCTAATTTACTATTTTCAGAGATCTTATAAACGGATACATGTTTATGTTCCTTTGCTGCTTCCCTCCATTGGTCTATATCCATGTCGTCTCTGTTCAATACGATAATCAATTCTTTGTTTTCAAAATTTTGACGTTCATAATTACTAAATATGTTATTCATGAAAGAAGGTCTCATTGTACAGCAAATGATAGATACCAACGCGATCCCTCCCTTCTAATCTCATTGTCGCTAAGATCAACACCTCCGTGATGAAATTACCGGTTGATCATCATTTTCCTTTTCCTGATAAAATATGAAATATACATCAGAGGAGAAACGGCGAATTCACCAGACGTACTACCCATGTCATTCCTTTTCGTTTCATCATAAGGTGGAAGTAACAAGCTCACTCAGTCAAAGGCGGCCTTACTTTTCGAAAAGAGGTGTTAACCACATTGTGAATATACTGATAGCGGGTACTGGATATGTGGGAACGACAACCGCTCTGGTACTGGCAGAGTCGGACTGGAACGTAACGGGACTAGATACCGATCTGAACAAGGTGAAACAGCTTCAGCAAGGATCCATCCCCTTTCATGAAGAAGGGCTTGAGCATTTGTTAAAAAAGCATCTGCGGACCGGAAACATCAAATTCACTGCGGATACAGACTCAGCCATCCGGGATAATGATGTGATTTTTATATGCGTCGGAACCCCATCCGGGCAGGGCGGCCGAGCTGATATTCAGTATGTGAGGCAGATCGCTATGGATATCGGCCGCTGCATGAACGGATATAAGCTTATCGTCGTCAAGAGTACCGTTCCCGTCGGAACGCAAAGTTTGATCGTGCAGTGGATCCGCTCGGCACAAGCTCATGCTTCCCCGTTCGATGTCGCTTCGAATCCCGAGTTTTTACGTGAGGGAATGGCATTGTCGGATGCGCTGTCTCCGGATAGGATCATCATCGGAGCTGACAGTGATCTCGCGGTCAAGCTCCTCAAGGAGCTGTATCAATTTCTTTCTTGCCCGATGGTGATTACAACACCTGCAACGGCCGAGTTGATTAAATATGCTGCCAATGCTTATTTGGCCACGAAAATTTCATACATTAACGAATTAGCCAGACTATGCGACAAACTGGGGCTTAACGTTAAAGAAGTAGCACATGGGATCGGCCTTGATCCCAGAATAGGATTAAGCTTTCTACAAGCCGGGATCGGCTACGGCGGCTCCTGTTTTCCCAAAGATACCTCCGCCTTGGTCCAGTTGGCGGATGAGTTGGATTCCCCGTTAACCTTAGTAGAACAGGCCGTTTCCGTAAATCAGACCCAATATTTATATTTACTAGAAAAGGCTCGAATACGGCTGGGAGACTTACGAGGAAAAAAAATCTCCATATTGGGTCTCGCCTTTAAGCCGGATACGGATGACATCCGGGAAGCGCCCGCGATCCAGATGATCCGGAGTCTTCTTAACGAACAGGCTCATATTAAGGTACACGATCCAGTCGCAAAGCTTCCCCCGGAATTAGTCCAACCGTCAGTTACATCCTGCAACTCCCCTGATGAAGCGCTGGAAGGAGCAGATGCCGCATTCCTATGCACTGAATGGAAGATGTATAATAACATCGATTGGCAGCAAATGAAACAGAGTATGAAGCATCCGAACCTATTTGATGGTAGGAATCTACTGGACGCCGAACGAATGAAGACCTTGGGTTACTATTATCAAGGAATAGGATATCAATAGAGGTAGAAAAGTAAATAAACTCATGTAACTCATGAGTTTATTTACTTTTCCTAAAGATGAAAACCGTATATCGATGCGCTTATTTCTCCGCATATTCGTAACCAACTTCCATCCCTCTTTTTGCCGCCCATTTCCTGACGGTTTCGGGCATGTCAAATGACGAGTTTCCCGAAGCTGCGATTTATGTTTTCGTAATGCTTCTATATGAAACTCTCAAAATATGTTCTTGGACCTTTGTATAAGATCATGCAAATATCCGCCATCCGGATCTATTAAAGGATTGATATACAGCAAAAAGACAGCGAACGGTTTCGCTGTCGCAGTAAACAAGCCATATTGTCTTTCATCCCGAAATGCAAGTTAATTATTCTTCCGGATTCTCCCTCAGCAGACGCTCCGCCAATATTGCAGGCTTCTCTAATCTTTGTTGAATCATAGGCCAGTTCTCCTTCGTAGCCGTATGAATAACCATGTCATAGGATACGCCTCTAATGGTAAGGCCATTACGTTCAATTCCGGTCCGGGGCAAACCGCAGTTATCATGAAAAGAAACGACACTCGCATTATCAATAACCGTGTTGGAGAACACACTGGACAAACCCAGAATATCAAACGCAACGTGAAAAATAAGCCATACGCTGGCAGGAGCGGCAGGGATCGAATCGGAAATAATCCATCTTCCCCAATTCCCGGCTTGACCATCAATATCATAGATCGCTATGGTTCCGATAGGTACGCCCGAGAGAAGCTCAATGCAGAAGTAATAGTCGCCTTCTCTGTGAAAATATTGTTTCAACCATGATTCATGAGTAGAATAACGAGAGTCGATTTCTCCAATATACCTGGATAAATCAGGGGATCTTCTTAGTTTGAAAATAAAATCAGCGTCGTCCATCGTAATGGGTCTTAATCGAATCCCAAAGCGTTCAACTTTGATGTTGTGCTTCACGACTTCACCTCAATGATCTTGGCGATGTCATCCAAGCTTTGAATTCCCGCTACTTCCCTAATGGAGAAGCGAACATCAAATTGCTCTTCAAGACGAAGAATGAGTTCCATATGTTTTAAAGAATTCCAATTCGCCAGCTCTTCCCGCTTTGGATTATCATGAGGCGGTAATGCAGTGTTTAATACCTCGGATAAGATCGACCCAATTTGTTTGCGTAATTCTGTAGTCATCGATTTACCTCCACTCTAGCAGGATGACTTCCGCAAGCTGCTTTTACACGTGCATAAAGATCTTTAAGCGCCAGTTGTTCAGGCGAGCCTGTAACAAAACGCTTTATCCAGTCCAAGGCAGGAGCATTTCGCGGCCCCTGAGCCATTTCGATATTGATACGCTGCACCCCTCGATCCATTAATTTCTCCAAGATCCAGGCAAAGGCTACCGTTTCAATCTCACGGCCAAGCGCCCTGCAGCTAAAAAGCGTTTCGATTAAATGCGCTTGCTCACCATCCAACCGGCATATAAAAGCGCCGATAATTCCACTGTCTGACAGTATATCCGAGAGGCGAATCGTAATCGTAGCATATTTCGAGGCATTCATAACGTCATTCGCCTCCACTTCTGTCATCCGCCTTAACGCCAGGTTAAACTGATTTGTTTTATGACTTAATTCATGCAGCCGCGTGACATGGGAAGCTTCATTCTCATAGATGGTTACAACCATGTTCAAGCTGTCTAAATAGGAACGATAGTCCGATGCTGATTGTCTAATCTTCTCCCTTGTCTGATTGGCCTGAATATCGGTTGTTCTGGATACGGCCATGTTATCCTGGTGAAGTTGATATAATCCGGGAAAATGACATAATCCAAACATCGTTTCTTCACCGTTTTGCTTTGCTCGTAAAAGACGAACCTCTGGCAGTACAGCGGCCATCTTCACCAACTCTGCCGGATTGTCATCCACAAACACGAAAGCAGACGGGTCAATATTCAGTATTCGCGCCAAGCGATTCAGATTTTCTGCTTTTGTCTGCCAATTCGCGCAGACAGCGGCAAAATCGTCCCATCTCAGCGGGAAATCGCTCCGGGTATCAAACAGAGCCTTAACATCTTCTTCTTCATTACGGCTGCATAACGTGAGCAGCACTCCCGATTGTTTAAGTTTGAGCAGCAGCCTTTGCAACCGATGATGACCTTCCGTTAAAGTTACCCCTTCAGCCCCTTCCTCTCCCAATACCCCGTGATAAAGCGTATCATCAAGATCAAGAGCAATCGCTTTAAGTCTCGGAGCACAGGAAGCGGGTAAGAGATGTACACCAAGGTGACGGGAGATAATTATCGTTGCCTGATTGGAAAATGGATAGCTGCTGATTTCCTCGTTCCGATAATCATAGAAGGACTCGGTACCTTCATGGGCCAATTCGGCTAAATCGATCAGAACACATCCTGTGTTGTTCTCAACGGACTCCAACAAATATGAATTTAACTTCCGGAACCATCCACGGTCACTGGCACGGAAGCTGAGCACCCTATCGGCATCTTCCAAGGACTCCGGCCAGTTATTTATCCAGATCGGTTTATCCGTTACCATACGCAGTTTAACGATCCGTTCATTCAGCCAATGTGCAGCTTCCTGTGCGCTCATTGAGCTGGCGTAGATCCGCCAATCTAACCAGATGATATATACATCCGCCTGAGTTTCCCCTCCAATACCGGACAGAGCGCTATCATAATCAGAGTAATCAAAACAGACATCAGCCTCCCATAATCCGCAAAACGGAGGCATCAAATTGGCAACAAACTCAAAGGGCATCGTTCTGTCGACTCGTATTCGGAAGGTTCGATTGCATGGGAGCTTAGGGCTTCCTGCAATCCGAGCCCTGGAGGGAATGGAGCACAGCAGAGAATCCGCTAAATCTAGATAGGTTAACACATGATTCATTCCTATACCTCCCTCCTGTTGTTAGAGCATTGACCTGCCCATTCTTCCAATGATTCTGATACTCCTAGATCCTATCCCGCTAAAGTCATTGGCATTAATATAACCCGAGCTCCTTGCCCCACACATTGATTCTATCTAAATAATGATCCAATAAATAAACCGACTTCAGATCTTCCACTCCCCAAATAAGCTGCTGGAGCAAGCTGCGTTCCAAAACGCGCTGCAAATAAGCCATTTTGTATAACGTAACCGGGTCCGTATCGAACCGGATTCCATATTTGAGCATTTCTGCGGCATACAAAGGCGCACAGCGCTCAATCACGGCATTTTCGTCACCTCTCCAGTCCTTTCGGTATGCAAAAAACACACCCATTAAATTAAACATATCGAACCAGCATGGTGAGAAACGTGCTCCTTCCCAATCGATAAATTTAATATTCCAGGTCTCTTCAGCTACATTATGGCAGCCGATATTCGGAGTTTGAAGATCATTGTGAATGATACTTTTACCGGCCTGCAGGAGTTCGGGAAAATAAATAGGTCCCTTTTGTAACATGGTACGGACATTAGCATAGGTAGACTCCAATCTCTGCTTTAATTCAGGACGTTCCATGGCCTTATCCAGATATTCCAACGTTTTTTGATGATTCTTCTGGCGTTCTAGCGTTGTGGTTTCGGAATCGTAAAGCGGAAGCCATTCCTCGAATGTTTCCCAATGATTATAAAAATTGTCGTTATAAGTTAGTGCGTGAAGTTTCGCCAACGAAGGGATAATCCGGTCGAAATAATCGGGTGTAAAGATAACCTGACCCTTAACTTGAGGTACGAACTCCATGAATACCCATACATCCTCACCATTCATACCTTCCACGATCAAATATATGGTAGGTATCAAATCCGGTAAAATACTGGTTGCTTTTCGGTACATGTTTAACTCGATTAATTTCTGTTCGTTCACGGGTGCTTTGAATATCTTTAAAATAATCGGATAATTGTGTCCGTTTGCCGTAATTTCGAGTTTCCAGATTGCACTCTTGAATGTATCTTTCAAACATTCCATATTTCTGTCGTTTAAAACAACAGAAGATCCGAAATGGCTTGCAATCTGGTCAGCACATCGAAGCTCTCGCCATTTCAGACTGATATCATTAAGAGGCGGGTTTACCAATAAGGCTTGAGCATCCTCAAGCCCTTTATTGTATCCATCTTCTTTTCCCTTCCTAAATCCATCCGTACGACCTTGCTCGAATCCTTCCGAATTACCCATTTTTGTCATATCCGCGTTCCTCCACTCCGTATTCCTTTTATATCCTATGTGGAGGACCTCCGACATGACATTAAAAAAATGCGATTTAACATTCCACACACATGATTTAACATTACTCGAATAATTGGATAACGATTAGCCAACAATTTCTGCTGCGATTGTGAGATAGATTCATCAAAAACAATGCAAAACAACCCGCTGAGCACGCGGGTTATCCAAGTCGTACTCAACTTAATATCCATTGGATCGAATAAGCACTAATAAAGCTCCAATTTTTTTCCTAAAACTTTGATCTTTTCTAAATACACCGGCAGTAGCTTCGCCTCTTTTTTACCGGTAACAGCCCAATTCAGCTGAAGATACAGCCCCTTCTCAAGTATTCGTTTTAGGAATGCCATCTGATACAGTTTGAATGGATCGGTTTTAAAGATAACTCCATGCCTTCTCATCTCATTCGAATATAACTGAACACAACGGCGGGTTATAACCTCCTCCAGATCTTTCCACTCTCGGCGGTATGCCAAGAAAACCCCGATCAAATTGACGAGATCAAACCAGCACGGAGCATATTTTGCGCCTTCCCAATCAATAAATTTGATTTTCCACGATTTCTCCTTAACATTGTAGGCCGCTATGTTTGCAGTGTGAAGATCTCCGTGGATAATGCTGCAGCCTTCATGAACGACCTCCGGGAAATAATCTGGCCCTCTCTGCAGCAGGTCCTTCACGAGTGAGTAATATGGATTTATCATTTCTTTTAAATGGTTGTTTTTCATCGCTTCATCTAAATAATACAAGGTTAACTTATTTATGCTTTTTCTTTCTTCTCTCATAACATTAGAGCTAAATTGAGGTAGCCAATCACCGAATAGTCGCTCATGTTGTTTAAAGCGTTCATTCATCGTAGAGGAGTGAAGCTTCGCTAACGTAGGAATGATTTTGTCAAAGTGATCCGGATTATACTGCACCCGCCCTTTAAGAGGTTCGATATATTCCATGAATACCCACAAATCGCGTCCGTTTACATTTCTTTTGGTTTTATAAACTAGTGGCATGAACGGCTGAAGTACTTTTCTTCCTTTACGGTATATATTTTTCTCAACCGTGCTTTCCAGCCGGTCCTTTTCGAGCGGTTTCGAAATTTTAAGAATGATGGGAATGCGCTTTTTTTCATGTTTGATTTCAAGTTTCCATATGCTGCTTTTGTATGAGTCTTTTAAACATTCCATGGTTTGATGATCTAATCTCACTTCGGTGCCAAAGGACTTGAATGATTTGGAAAACTCCATCTTACGCCATGTTTTTTGAATGAATCGCTTGTCTATTCTGCTGGTTGGACTCATTAGTCCTCACTCCATTTTTCGCTTTTAAACCATTGTATGTCGAACATAGAGATGCGCATCCATTCATTTGCCTAACAAACGGAGGTGTGCTGTGCTCGTTCTCCAATTAGCCTCGGTAGATTGTTCAATAATTTTGATTCTATATAAGATGGAGCGTTCTTCAGCTCAAGTTACATAGAATGCCACCAGAGTCGTTATGCAGAGTCATCCGCCTGTCTCCCATCTTCATAACCTTTCGCAAATCCAGCTTTAAAGTCTTCCATGTAGGAATGATCATATCCATGGTCATGGACTTGAGATAAAGGCCGGGGTCTGCCGACCCCAAGCCTGGAGCTGTAACGGCCACCGGCTCGATGGCGCTTGCCTTTCTTGCCATGACGGCGTTTAGTACCTGATGACTTCAGGCTACGCAGCCCCTTTGCGAATGACTTCTTCCGTGCCATTTCTGAAGTCTTTCGATGATTCCTAACGGATAATGCCATGTTCATGCCGAATCCTCCTGCAAGGTTCAGTTCGTAGCTTCTAACCCGGCCTCGTTGTAAGATAGCTGGCACTCGGATGTTATCCAGGGCGATGCCGGACTGCCTAATTTGTACCGATTTAACGGAATGCCTGTCAACATTTCAGCCATCACGGATTGATAGCCGACAAGCAGCCGAATATTCTCCGCGAGAGTGCGCGCGGTTGTTTCAGAATGTGCCGTAACCTCTGCGATACTTTCCAAAATGCTTGCCAGCGCTTGCTGACTTCTAGCAATGGATGATACCATAGCAATCTTGGCTTCATGTTCCCGCTGTATGCGCGCGATCATGAGTCCGTGTCTCCGAAATCGAATGCATCAAATCCCATGGCGTCATCTTGTTCAGCTTCCGTTCCGAGGATAATTCGCAGATTCCGGCACAGACCGGAGCCTATTTTCGTCAAGCCCTCGATTTGCTCAACAATTTGCTCGTGAATGGATAACGAATCCTTCAACTCTCCCTTGGAACGAGGATATTGAGTCAGGACCCATTGACAAACCTTTTCGGCTTCTACCGCTTTCCCTTGAAGAATGAGATAGGTATTATATTGAATAGTAACGGATGCTTCGAGAATCCGCATGAACGATTCCTCTTTACTCACATACATTCCCCCTTAACCAGCGAAGTCGGATCCCATTATTCTTCACCTTGCTCGGTCGCTTTAAGCTCTTTCATTACGATTTCCAAACTGTCTGCCGATGTTTGTTGTAGGTCGGCCATGGCGTTCAAATAAGCAGTAATGCTGCTATTGACTTGTTCCACCTGGGATCCTGACGATCGGCTTCCTAATAATTGTCCCCCTAACGATGGTCCTTCTCGTGAATTTGGTTCTTCGGAGGTTTGGATTTCATGATTGGGTAATGAATGTATAATTTGAGCCATGCGGACTGCTGCATGACGTTGAGCTTCTAGAATGCGCGCTAACTGCCGCTGGGAGTGCGAAAGGTGTTCGACCATATCATCAATTTTTTTCTCCACGACATAACTCTCCTTCGCTCATCATATTTTTCAACATATGCTTCGACAAGCTTTCTGGTGCCATGAATAATGCCGTCTTTCGAATCAGGTGAATAGATCCTTAGCCTGCAGCATCGTTCTATATTGCTGTGGAACACGTCCTAACCATTCGCTTATGCTTTCCTGTAATGATGGACTCCCTTCATCTAGTCCTCCAACATCCGATAACAGCTCCGGGCGGAACAGAGCGCAGCACGCATTTAACCGATTATGAGTATCCACTTCATCCCTAGGCAGTATGGGGGTTCCTGACTGTGCAAAACTCACACAAACCGTTTTGATAGCGGGGGCATGTTCCAACTCATCCGTCAGACCGCCAATCCAGTTATCCATAACAGGTGTACAGCCATATAGAATAACTAACTTCTTCCCGTGTGCAGCACGAAGTGCCTTATTAAGAACAACCCCTATGCCTTGATCACTTCTCCCGACAATGTGTCGTATCGCTCCGATACGGCCGCGTACATATTGCCTTGTTCCTTCCGAGGATCCGGCATCAGCGATGAGCAGCTCATATGGATGCGGCGTTAAGGCTTCGATTCTTCTGATCTTGCCAGTGGCATCTTCATTTGGATCATGAATGGGGATAATGATGCTGATGCCGTCAAATGAGCAATCTCCGTTATTTTGTCCGTGTTGAACGCCATAAGAATAGCCAACGATAAATCCATCCTTCCGTCCTTCAACCGGATCAGCTTTGGGAAGAGTCGCCGATAAAGATGTCCGTAAGCGAGCGCCTCGTCTCCTCATCGTAAAAAGTCCTTCATATAAATTCCGCCTCCCGTTTCTCATCACTGCGTGAGGACCGAATAATCTTTTGGCAATTCATTTCTATTGTATGTTGACTTTCTCGCTCCGTGACGGCATCCGCAGGGACCATTCTATCCTCTAGACACATCATAATCTGTAATTATGTATACAACTTGATTGGAGCAGCATTACGCGAATACTGAGAGTAATACGGGGAACTCCTTAAAAATCACTTTCGCAGATGATTGGCACTTGAATCTCCGGAATGGCATCTTCAGCATGTTTACGATTTTGATCCTCCCTGCTTACTAAAAAGGATGGGTGGAATCTCGCTTCCCCCATCCTTCTACTCCCTTATGTTTCCATCCGGCCTATTGAAATCCAGTACAACCAGCCTTCTGAGATCAATGTACCTGCTGATCGTGTAATTCCGATGACTACCTCCTCATGCTGCCGTTTTCGTATACCAGCTTGAAACACCGGATCACTGCACGATGCCGCCACTACGTAATGTTCATCTTGATAAGAGGTCTGAAGCGGTACTGTAATCTCGATCGTTTCATGTTTATCAGTAAAGGTAAAGGGGATGGATCCAAACTGCTGAAGTAAAGGGATGTCAGGTATCCCATGAACCGGATTAAATGAAAGATGACTCGGTTGAACCGACTCAAGTGCTAGTTTGGAAGATATGATGGATTCGGATGACAAATGAATACTGTGTATGGCATAATCCTCAATCGCCTCACTTCTTACACTACGATGCTGCAGATGGGAAGCACCGATTACATCATCGGTCAACGCGTGATCCATCACATCCTTCTCTAAATCTGACCAGTTGGCGGAAGTTCCTCTGATGGCCATCTTCTTATAATAGCCATCGTACCGCCGAAAGGGCCTTCCCCTTCTTATCCTGGTGATCCTTCTGGCTTTGTTCACTGTCGGCTCTCTCCTCTGCTTCTAATCGTTACATTCATCCTATTCAAGAGATAGGGCTACTGCCACTGCCGGTTAGATGGTTTGCATCAGGTTAGCCCATCGTTCTGCCGTATGATCCCACCTGAAACGTTGACGTACCGTTTCACGACCGGCCATTCCGATTTGTGTACGCAGATTCTCGTCTTGAAGCAATCCGTTAATCCGTTCAGCGAGTCCGCCAGGAAAATCATCTCTTTGAACCAGATAACCCGTCACACCGTTCTCCACGATCTCCGGGATACCGCCTGCGTTCGCAGCGATGACAGGTACCCCAGCTGCCATTGCTTCAACATTTACGAGTCCAAAGGCCTCCCTCGGCGCTGAGGGGACAGCCACAATATCAGCAAGCGAGTACCAGTCTGCAATCGCTGGATAAGGGACAAAGGGTCGAAAGTATACCCAATGCAAATAAGGTCCGGCAGCTTTTTTCAGTTCCCGGACATAGGCGGTTTCCCGATCGGATCCGTAAGCCGCACTTCCGATAATAAGCAAAAGAACATCTGGATGCTTGTCAATAATATGTGGCAGTACGTCAATCAGATGGTGAACCCCTTTGTCAGGGATAAGCCGTCCCGCAAACAGGATAATACGGCGTCCACTCCATCCGTAATGAGCAAGCTTTGCCTCTTTTAGTGCCTTGGCAGCAGGGCTGAATGCCGGAGTAAAATGATCAAGACTAACACCAAGATGATTAATCGTGATCTTCTCCAAAAGCCAAGCATGTCTTGAAGTAATATCCTCCAGCAGAAAACGGCTGTTTACTACAATGCCGTCCATCCAGCGGGCAATGTTCCCAAAGCGCTGCTCGCTCATATATGGAGGCATAATAAATGTATTGGAATGAAGATTAAGTACGACTTTCACATCCGGCAGATGCATTTTGAGGCGCTGGGCCAGCAGCGGCCGATTGTGAACTTCAATAATATCCGGTCTCCACTTCTGAAGTCTCCGCAGCAAGGAAGGATAATAATTCGTACCAGATGGCAGGCGGTAGCACGGAACGCCGTTAATCGTGTCTTTTGAAGGGAGCCCTTTTCCCAGCACTCCGAATATGCGCACATCCATGGTACCCTGGGCCAATGGAATGGTCTGCTCCACTACCCGCTCGACGGAGCTGCTCCTCCCCGATGGAATAACAAACGATCCCGGCGTCACAACCGCCACCTTCCGCAAACCCATAACTCCACATCCTTCTCACATCTTATCTATATGAAAAACACCTGCTGATATATCAAAGGTATCAATCCCCTTGTACCAGTAGCGTTTCGTTGCCTTATTCAAAATAAACGCATACCTGTCATTTGTATGGTCTGATACCTTAACATATACCGGATCAGGGTCTATTGGTGACTATTATCCAGTAAAGAATAGGCCAACCACGGGCGACACCCGTCCATCCGGGACAATCTCTTGCATGCATACGATGTGGTACAAAGACTACATGATCTGTGGTAACAAGGAGGATGACCATGCATCTGGAATATGTCGGCATTCTACTCAACAACAATACGTATCGCAGAATTTCCAGCGGGAAAACCGGCACTGAATCACTGACCAATTATGAAGAAGCTGCTGCCGTGAACGGGTTGATTCCTTGTTTTTTTACCATTCATCATATTTCACTAGAGACTGGAAAGGTGACTGGTTATATTCCGGCTCCAGTTGGATATTCACGAGTGCATATCCCCCTCCCGCGTGTTGTTCATATGCGAGCTATTTATCATAAAAAACAGGAGCTGGCGCTGATTGATCAACTAATCAATCGCGGGATATTTATTTATAACGGGCGTACACGCTACGGTAAAAACGTCATACATCATATGCTGGAGCAGGACCAGGGGATATCACCATCCCTGCCTCATACGGTTAAAGCTACCCCCGCCTCGATTCACTCCATGCTTAGTCAGCACGGGGATCTCGTTTTAAAGCCATGCAATGGAAGCATCGGGGTTGGTATTATGCGATTGAAAGGTAACTCCCTACGCAGTCAATTCACTTACTCCCGCTCATTACCATCGGCCAAGGGGTGGAGAACGGTTACCCTGCCGCCCGGAAAGCTACATCCCCTGATCTATCAGCGGATCAGGAAAGCTCCATTCCTTGTACAGCAGCGCATTCCGCTTGCCGAATATGATGACCGCCCCTTTGATATCAGAGTTACCGTTCAGCGCGGGGGAAGCGGGCGCTGGGAGGTCGCCGGCATGTTTGCAAAAACATCGGCCCCACGAACGTTTGTCTCCAACATTGCTCAAGGCGGCTCAGCTTATCGGGTACCGGACATATTATCCCGCTGTTTGCCTGGTGTGCCTGTCGGGCCAACCATAGAAAGAATCGCTGAGTTTTCCCTCCACATCGCCAAAACGCTATCCTTGTTTATTCCGTTTGCCGCTGATTTTGGAATGGATATTGGCATTACCGAGGATGGAAAGCTCTATTTCATTGAATGCAATGGCTGCGATCAACGTTATGGTTTTTTGGAGGCTGGGATGGCTGATGCATGGAAATGCTCATACCACAATCCAATGGCCTTTGCCCGTTTTCTCTATGATAACGGTGTCTGGCCGCATTATTGAATTGCAAAAACCAGCTTCTCCCTAAAGATCAGGGGGAAGCTGGTTTTTCACGATTTTAATGAGGCACCTGGGATTTAAAATCTCCTTTACTGGATTTATCGGCATGATAAAATACGATGTCCCCGTCCATAAGAGAAAACCGCTTACCATACGGATCGTTATACGTGCGGCTGTACCCTTCAAGCTGCCATTGATTCATGAGCGGACCATGAATGTATTGCAGATGGGGTTTGGCCGTATTGCCCTCCCGGATCGTCTCGATGTTGAAATTGACCACGATATACCCTTTTTTGAGAAAAATCGAGGATTTCTCGTCCAGTCGGTTCGTCCGTCCATAAGCGGCCAGGTCGGTCCATTTCTTCACCACATACACATCGGCAGGAAGACTGTATTCACCATACCAGCGCTGTACAGCCGCGTTGGCCCGCTCCGTATCAACGGAGGCAGGCAATCCTGACTTCGGGCCAATCAGTGTGCGTATTTCGAATGGCAGCAGCATCCAATCGAGCCTCCCTACCCAGGTCTTACTCTTGCTGTTCTTCTCCAAGTATTGCTTCATATAGGTGGCCAGGGACATCCCCGCCGAGGCTCCGCCGCGGTTGTACAAATACGATGCGGTATCCTGCAGCTCGCCTTGCGGAACATTGCGCAGCCTGTCATTCAGAATGACATAACGCTTCTCCGTGTCCTGCGGAGAACCGATCCGAATGAACTTCCGATTTCCGCTGTGGTAATACAGATCAACGGGCTGCCGTCCGCTGCCGTCTGGATTAACGAAATAAAAACTCGGTGTAATTGAAATGCCGTCTTGTACACCAAACATATTGCCCTTCGTCTTTAAATCGAATTTGAAGTGGTAGCCTGTCTTTACGGCCGCATTCTTATACCCCTGTGCCGGATGTTTGCCCGGTGCGATGGGAAGCGTGTACGGAAGCGAGTTCCCGCGTGCTCCACCGTCAATATCCCGAAGTCCTGTCCAATAGGACGCACCACTTGGTGTTGCATTCCCTTTTTGTTTGCGGAAAACCGTCTCCCAGTTATAATCGGCAATATCCGTGATATGGAAATCATATACGCGCCCGATCACTTCAACTGGTTCAATATCCGTAGCCACATGGTGAGCCAAATCCAGGTTCGCGCTGGGCTGTGTCGTAAAGTCGGAAGGAGCGTTCTCCGCAATCGTACGGAAGTATACCTGATAATCGCCCTCATCCACCCATACCGGCAGGAAAAACTCCGTGTCCAGCTGAGATGTCGGGATTGTAATCCAGGTGTCTTTTGGATAAAAGGTGCTCCTGTCGCTGCTGAAGACATCGAACGGAAAATACACCTGCTTCGATCTTACATATTTCGCATAGTCTCGGTCTCCGTATCCCTGGATATTCCGATGCTGACCCGAGGTAGGAATACGTACCGTAAACGGCCGATCCAAGATGAATGCAGACCGGTCCGGGTTCGGGGTCGTCTTCTGATTGTGGGCCTGATCATCCGTCACCGACGAATAATTGACTACCGGCGTATGGACGGTGACGGTGTTAATGGCATTGACCGGAAATGATTGATTAGACCCGCCATTAATGTTGCCGGGTATGAGATCATATTCAATCGTTCCTGTGCTCGTCGTATTCGCTTTATTCAATAACGTATTGCTAATGAGATAGTTTCTGCCGTATAGGACGTCTCTTTGAATCGTCGCAGCCGGAGGAATGATCCCTGGTGTGGGTGCCGTCCCTTGCGCCCAGCTGTCACTCATTACGGTAGATCCGTTAAACAGGACTCTATCATTTTTCACTTGGTTTTGACCTACAGCCGACTCCGCTACGGATGTAAAATCCGTTGTCGGTACTGCTGGCCTGCTCGAACCGCCTGAAACGGTTTCCGTCCCTAAATCCACTTCTTCGCATGATGCAGGTTCCACATGATCTTCAACGTTCGCGCTATGATCGGATGTAAGGACAGGAGGAGTGTAACCGGCTGGAGTAAGGTTCACTGAACCACCCGGTAATGCATAATTGCTAACGGTTGTTTTGGCTAACTTATAGACCTCCAGGTTATCGATTTGCCAGTAGGAATACGGCCTCGTTATCGTAACTTGTTCTTCTACCTGAACCTCTTCTTCCATAGGTTCATCTGGCGTGCCGGGATCATCCGGACCCGAGCTTGGTTCACCCGGTATCGTCCAGGTGAGAATGTACGTCTTTTTGACGGGGACGGTGTAGGTGATTTCCCCCAACATGTTCGCCCATTGGTTCTTGTACAGATAATTGAGTCCAAACACATTGACGTATAAGGATTCCGAAGTCGGTATCCCGTCCAGAACATCAAACTTTTCAGCGTCTCGATCGTCCGCCTTAATTACGCCCGTTGCCACGGGGTCCATAACCGTATGCGATGTAACGGTTCCCTTTCTCGCAGTACCGATTTGGATCCCGCATGTGTTGGGTGGGCCACCTGGTCCTCCCGGATCTCCTCCACCGGTATTCCCGCAAGACGAGCCTGTCCCAACCTGAATCGAGGTATCGTCGGTTTCATCCAGTGCCTGGGCCGTATCCTTAAAATGAGCCGTAATCGTCGCTTGCCCTGTCGTTGCTACGGCTGTCACTACACCTGAAGCATTGATAGTCATGACACTGCTATCCGAGCTCCGCCAGGTCAACTTGTCGTGTCTTTGCAGATTGTATGTACTTCCGTCTACCTTCGTTAATTTCGCTGTGAGCTGAATGGTACCGGACGGTGGCACGCACGTCGCGCCTGTGATTTCTAAGCCTGATGTTCCATCTGCAAAGGTGGCTCGAAGGAGTTTGTCTTTGTACATATAAGTGTAAGAATCAAATGACACCCAAAACTTAGCAAAGTACCATACTTGCTTAGCTCCCGGATTTGCCCAGTATTTATTATAAGTGTCATTGTTAAAGGTTTGAGTATAATACATCCTTATACTATCAATTGAAGTAACATCTGCTATTTGACCTACTAAGGTGCTTGGATCAGTTGTCCCGGTAGATCCATGAACGTCAGGGACACGTGATGTGTTGTCAATTTTAGTATTTGAGGAACTGATATCATTTGTAGAAATAGCGTTATGTTTTATCCACGTTCCTTCCAGAGTATGCCCGGTTTCACTGATAAAAAAAGCAGTGGTGCGATTGATAGGTAAAGATAATTTATTATCTGTACAGCCAGGGTATTTGGGAAGTTGATGCCCTTGAATTGTTTCTTTTTCTACATATCCATTACAGTTTTTATTATCCATGATAGTACCATTGGTACTTGATGCCTTCCATAACTGACCAAAATCATGACCTGCATCTGTTACTGACCATCTATCCCAGTAATATACGCCACCATAATTGGTATTATCTATGGATGAAACCTTTAATCTTGTTCCACTAAGAGAATCCTTCCCAGCCCATGTCGTAGAACCAGCTGTGAATCCCTTGACTGATCTGATTGGGTTATTTGTACTTTTATTTATCCACTCTAGTTTTTTTATTATTTTTCCTGCAGGTGCGTTTACACTAATTCTTGTTGTCTCTAACTCCTTCTTTGATGAAAATAAAAGTCCGCTATATTCATAATCGTTAGAATTTGTTACAAAATCATACGTGATATTCTGAGTAGTTTCAGCAGCATCCACAGATTCAATTGGAGGAATGTAGATAGACACAATAGACAATAAAAGAAAAAAAACCGTTATTTTATTGATAGAGTTATTCTTAATCATGTTGAATTACCTATCGAATAAGCTTTGACTTAGATAGAGTACTCTGATAGATTGGAGCTCCCGCCGAGATTGTTTCTACCAAGACTCTTATGTTTCCATCTGTGCTGAATCCAGTTTTCGGGATGACTAGGCCATTAACATATCTTTTTAGATCTTTAGATTCAACAAGAGAAGCCATATTCAATAGCTCTCCAGTTGGTTGACCGTTATATCCCAAGATCGCTAGATTTAATTGATTAATTGGGTAGGACTTAGGTTTTTTATTTACCGGCAAATGTGACTTCAATACAATAACATAGGCTTGGAGATCATTGCTGAATACATTTTCTTTCGAACCAAACTTCCAAACCAGCTTCTCTTTACTCGGAAGAAGTTTACGATTTGGATCTTTAGGGTCGTTCCAATCAATAGCTATTAGTTCATCTACTTGCGCTACAACGGACCCATCCTGTGCTCCAAATCGTAACTTAGACATTTTCCATGAATCAATCCCGAAATTTTTATTATGATTATCCGGCCCATTAAAAATCTCTGGTGCCACCGAGAAAATATTTGTCTTATGCCAATACACTTCAGCCGCAGCTACGGCATATTTATCAACGGGGAGCTCCTTGCCGCTTTTTACCTGAAGCAAACGCTCTATAACCGCAATGGCTTGAGCCCTTGTCGTAGTGCCAGTAGGCGATATTACACCCGGCGCCGTCCCAGATATGATGCCATCCTTGGATGCAAGATACATCCACTGCTTGTCTTCCACATTCTTATATCCCAGCACTTTTACTGCTAGCTTAGCCATCTCTTCACGCGTCATTCGTTCCGTCAAGTTACTGTTTCCGAAATCGCCGGCCTTATAAATTCCTGCCGATTCTGCGGCAGCCACGTAAGGAGCATACCAGGAACCTGAACTTAAGGAAGCCACCTCAATATCCAAAGCTGAAACCGCCATTTTCATAAATTCCGCTCGAGTTACCTGTTTGTTAGGCAGGAATCTTTTATCCGGATAACCATCGACATAACCTCGTTGTATTGCATCTTGAATAGCCGTCTGGGCCCAGTGGCCTTGAATATCCGTAAAATGGCTCGTCTTCGTCTCACGAGACTCCGCCATTTTGTCTGCGTTGCTCTCTTGCGCTGCCTCCACCGTGTTCAGATAGAAGCTTCCGACAAACAGGGACAATGCCGTAAATACACTGATCGAGATCTTCTTCATGAATATCCTCCTATACAAGTTGTGGAATAAAACCTATGCCATTGCTCCATATCTCCTTCCTACGCCCTTGCTTAGGGACATCTACCGCCGTCTCTCATAATTAAACATCAATTACATT
Source organism: Paenibacillus sp. NPDC058898 (assembly GCF_049316025.1). Taxonomy (NCBI): domain Bacteria; kingdom Bacillati; phylum Bacillota; class Bacilli; order Caryophanales; family Paenibacillaceae; genus Paenibacillus; species Paenibacillus sp. NPDC058898. The sequence goes on from NZ_JBMOSM010000013.1 coordinate 136,856, forward strand.
TTTGGATGAATGAGAGAAATTATAGTTATATTATCATATAATCATCTATTTTGGTATAATATTCCTATCCTGATTCTAATTCACTACTACATTCGCATCTCCGAATGACCGTGATTAATTCCTCATAAACTGATAAAAACCTCGACGATAGTCACATGAACATGTGTCCTTTCGTTCGAGGTTTAATTGTTACATGTAGTGGAACCGTTATAAACCGGTTGAGGATTCATCCCGGTCCCCGGCCTGAATTTCAGCTTTTTCCGCGCTTTGCTTATATACAGCAGCCAATACCTTCTCATAAGCGCTTTCAAATTCATCGGGCAGCATCGGCTTGATTTGTTCCAATATGGTTAACAGTTTAAATAGCGCCTGTACCTCCTCTTCCGTTAAACCAAGCGGGTACATTGCAAAATGCCCGATAAATGTGTAGCCTCGGCCTCGGCCTTGGTGTGTGATGGGAATATGCATGGCGCTGAGGGCATCCATATCCCGATAAATGGTTCTTTCGCTGGTTCCACAACGTTCGGCAAGCTCGCGAGCCAGTATACCTGGTCTTGCTTGTACAAGGGTAATGATTCTCATTAGTCGGATCAGTCGGTCTGTCATATGGCATTCTCCCTATCTTTCTAGTAAATTAGACATATTTTGTTTGACTGCTAAATAGTACATTCGACCCTGAAACCATTTTTCCTTTTTTATATACAGATTCTTCATTCCTAGTTAATTTTTAAGTCTAAAGTCCCTCTTACTATTCGCATTTTCAGAAGATAATTGCCGATATGTATCCAGATACAAACCAATTAGTTGATAAAGGGTCTCTGCCTCCTTCAAATAATCCGCGTCTCGAAATCGGATTGCGTATAAAAGCATCTCATCTGCCTGTCTACGAATCATTTCTTCCCCTTGAGCCAGCTTTCCCCGTTCCAGCTCTCCTCTAGCCTGCTCCAGAATGGAAGCATTCTGGTATAATTTCAGCACCTTCTCCACACGATAATCTGCCCTTCGGTATTTCAATGCCGTATGATTGCTGAATTGAAGCGGAATCGTTCGGGACGGCTGCAAAACCACCTTCCGCTTCTGTACATCCATATATGTCCATAGAGCGGTAATAATGGGATACACCCCCGATTGCCTAGCTCCGACACTTAGCTCAAGAACCAACTGTTTGAATCTCCCTTCCGACAAAGAGCCTAAAGACAACGAAATGTTACGATCATTCAATATCTCACCTTGGCATCCATACATACGCTCCACTTGAACGCGTTCCCCTAATTGTAGGTGTAGCTGGACATCTTCAGCCATGCACTGATTAAAGCCATGGAACTGCGTTTTTTGCTTTAACACACCAGCCCTCCACTCGATCAGCAGAAAGACCTGACTAGTGCCCCCAGCGAATACATGGCTGTGGCTCCATGTAAAATCCGAAAACAAGCCAGACTGCAATACATCCACCTCTTTCCTCTTCTTCTAATAATGTACCAATACAGATGGACATCTTACTGTCATGGAATATATGTTCCTATTATGAATTCGACAAAAAAAGACCACAGCCCTAGCAGCTGCGGTCTTTTAGATATGCAGATTTTTGTCAGATGTCGGCTAAGGAAGCCTTTTACTACCTTGAAATTGACTTATTCCTACAATAAAACGGTCTGTACAATCGCAAGGATTAAAACATAAATGCCTAAAGCAATCCCTATAAATTTAATCCATTGGCTTGATCCAATGCGGTACAATTCGATAACAGCTGCGCAGTTCGCTGCCAATCCCGTCATTAAAGCAAATACAAGGATGAGGGATGCCAGCTTTAAGGACATGAAACTGATCAATCCACTTACGATAAGCGCCGCTCCGAATGGCAGCTGAAAAGAGCCGATCTTCGCAATGAATTCCTTTATGTCAAGCTTCTGCTTCGTAACCATATTGCCCGTAAACCAGAAGGAACCCAATAAAATAACGGTTGAGAACAACCCCATTAAAAGCGCCCGGCTCCCCATGCCGAAATTACTTAACACGGCCGACATCATGCCCAAGCCGGAATAGATAAGCTGCTTAAAGCCAAGGCCGAACAACCAAAAGCCGATGATACTGGAAGCCATCCCGATGAGACTGTAGATTAAACCAGTCTGATCTCCCCGCATGTTCAAAGCACTCATCGGATTTTTCAATAAGTTCTTCAGGACCTGCCCATCGACTTGAATGGTTGAGGCAGTCTTGGCATCTGAAGCTCCAGATGATGAGGACGCTGTACGCTCTGGTCCCGGCTCTGCCGCTGACGCCGTGTATTTCATAGAATTCGCTGCGATGTCGTCAACGCATTGATGTGCGACGCCTTCCGTTAATTTCTTGCCGCAATGTGTACAAAATGCCATTTCTTCAAAACCCCTTCTCACCTATTATGGTTTATGTATATTGGTTATGTTACAACCTAGTATAAAGGAAAATTGTATGAATTTGTAATGAAATCTTCCATGAACCGTCATATTCAGACGAATTCTCTGTTTTTTAACGCAAAAAAACCGGAGGCGTTCTCCGGATTTTAGAGGCTATGTTTTCATATAAAAGTCTATTAACCTATTTCTGCTGCCGAAACGGGCTTAGTATTCCCCATATGTCTTGGTATGCCTTGAATGGGAGCGTACGTTACTTTATCAATTAATAATCCGTTGCCCACGGGTTTTCCATTCACTGTAATCATAATTTTCTTCACGTTGTTATCTTTCATCATGATCAAAATCTCCTTTTATCTACTGTTCAATTTATGATAATTCGCAGGGGATGGCTTGATAGGCGCTTACTTACATACATTACCCTTTACATGAGCAAGTTAAACAACTTGGCCTGCTAATAGATTCACTTCCACCGCAAATGTGGGTAATATATATTAATAGAAACCTGTCGGAATCTAATTCGTATTTACTATAAATAATCGAATGGTGGTGATCCCTCTTGCATAAGCCGACAAAATCCAAGCTAATTCAACTTTCTCTCATATTGCTGGTGGCAGGGATGGCGCTGCCGGCCGGTGGACGGACCGCCAGCGCCAATTACTTTAACAATATGTATGATGATATCCAGCAGTTCTCCGGACTGCCCGATGAAATAAACCAGCTCAAGAACAACTACAACCAAGCCCTGCAGGAACTTGATAAAGCCATGATCGCTTCCGAACGGCTGCAGCAGCAAAATCTAACCCTGGCGGAACAGAACTCCAATCTTGCGGAGCAGAACCAGCAATTAACCCAAATGGTAAGCCAGCTTCAGGAGGCTGAAGCCGCACGAAATCGCGGGGCGGAACGTTTAAAGACCGTGGCGATCACCGCCGTGGCATTGGCTGCCGGTTATTTTATGATCATTCGCTTCCTGCGATTCGGCATGCGCCGAACGAACCGATCCAAATAGGACAAGCTCTGATCCAAATCCCCACCATTCAACCCAGGCAAAAGGAGGCGCGGCCATGATTATTCGAATGGAAGATGCAGCCGGCAGCGGAACGGGACAAGCGGTCACGTTCTCCCTGACTGAGGACGACACGGCCCATGTCCTCCATCCTGAGCAAATCGTTGCCTATCGGGGTCCCTCCTCCGGACGCAGCGACCGTCTCATGAACGTAAAAGGCATATACCGTAAGAAAAAACTGATTCGTGCCGATATTACGGGGCCTAGTCAATTTACGGCTGCGCTCCCCCCAGGCTTCAATATGCATGAAATTCAGCTGGAAGGCGAACAGGACATGCTCTATGATTTTCGGCATGTTTTCTTTTATACTAAACATGTTACGATGCAGACACGAATCCTTAAGATCAAAAACATGCTGGTCACGCGAGACGCCATTAAGATGAAGTTTTCGGGAAACGGCAGTATCGGGATTTTGACCCAGGGTCCCGTATGTAAAGTCAAGCTGCATCCTACCGAGCCATTATATGTGGACGCCGGGAGTATCATCGCCTATCCCGAAGCGGCCAAGCTGGACCTGACCGTATATGGCAATCATCTCGCCAGCCAGCATATGAACTATCACTGGAAGCTGACCGGTGACGGTTATGTGTTGTTTCAAGCAGGACGCCAGAATCAGCGGCTCGTGGACGAATTAAATGACGAGGGCATCATCAAGCGTTTTCTGCGGGAAGCAATTCCCTTTGGCGGAGTGTTTATCAAATAATCGGGCCGTGTTATAATGGAGGGCGTAATCAGACTGTATGCTGGATCTAACACCCACTGCGGTCACAAGGACAAACAGAAGACAATCCATACGCCTGTCGCGGTGTGTGGGAGAGGTTCGTGAACTCCCTCTATAAAAAACTATCGTGTCTTATTCGGTGTTACACCCTAAGAATAAGGCTTGTTTTTTTACGGATTCAGTTCAATGAACTTCTCTTTCTTCTAGAGGTTCAGCCCTTTCGGCTGTTCTTAAATTATGAAGGATGAGAGGTTTTTTTATGCTTAAAAATGAAAAAGCGGTCGTTGTTTTCAGCGGTGGTCAAGACAGTACCACCTGCCTGTTCTGGGCGAAGGAACGCTTCGCCGAAGTCGAAACCGTCACCTTCGATTATGGCCAACGCCATAAGCTTGAAATAGAATGCGCGGCACAAATCGCCAAGGAACAAGGCGTGAAGCAAACAGTGCTTGATATGAGCCTGCTTAATCAGCTGGCACCGAATGCGTTAACGCGCAGCGATATCGAAATTGCCGAAGGCGACGGTTTGCCTACTACGTTTGTGGAGGGACGAAACCTGCTGTTCCTCAGCTTTGCTGCTGTACTGGCCAAGGGCATCGGCGCAAAACATCTGATCACGGGCGTATGCGAAACGGATTTCAGCGGTTATCCCGATTGCCGGGACAGCTTCATCAAATCGCTCAACGTTACGCTGAATCTGGCCATGGATTACCCGTTTGTCATTCACACACCGCTCATGTGGCTCGACAAGTCGGAAACCTGGGAGCTCGCCGACCAGATGAATGCACTCGAATACGTTCGCGACCATACGTTAACCTGCTACAACGGCATCAAGGGAGACGGCTGCGGGGAATGTCCTGCATGCAAGCTGAGAAAAGCGGGGCTCGACAACTATATGCAGCGACGTAACCGTGTAGCCGAAGGGGGGCGCCTGGTATGAGCCGCGAGCCCGGGGCTTTCCGCATTGTAGAGCAACTGCAGAAGCTTGGCGAAGACATCGATACCGGAAGCCTGCGTTACCACCGGAAACGGGTACTTGTCTCCAAAGAGTTTACCTTTGATGCTGCCCATCATCTGCATTGCTATGAGGGAAAATGCAAGAACCTCCACGGCCACACGTACAAAGTGGTCTTTGGTATCAGCGGTATTCCCAATGAAATCGGCATTACCGTGGATTTTGGCGACATTAAAGATTGCTGGAAAACGGAAATCGAACCTTATCTGGATCACCGTTACTTAAACGAGACCCTGCCGCCAATGAACACAACAGCGGAAAACATGGTGGTCTGGCTGTTTGAAAAAATGGAGGAAGCCCTCCGCAGCAAAGAGTCGCACGAGCGACAAGGCACACGAACCGAATTCGTTCGCCTGTTCGAGACGCCGACCAGCTACGCTGAGGTCAGACGGGAGTGGATGATCGATGAATAATGTGCGTGTAAAGCATGAGAACGATTCAAGTGCCTCCTCCCCTGTCATCGCGGTGGACCGTCCGATTCCCGTGATGGAGATTTTTGGTCCTACCGTTCAAGGTGAAGGCATGGTCGTTGGCCGCAAGACGATGTTCGTTCGTACGGCGGGCTGCGACTATCGCTGCTCCTGGTGCGATTCCGCATTTACGTGGGACGGGTCCGCCAAGGACACCATTTCGCGCATGAGTGCAGATGAGATTTGGCAAGAACTGTACCGGCTGGGCGGAGAACGCTTCGATCATGTCACCCTGTCCGGCGGCAATCCCGCTCTCCTCTCCCAGCTCGGCACGCTGGTGGATGAGCTGCACCGACACGGAATTACCGTTGCCGTGGAGACCCAAGGTTCACGCTGGCAGGATTGGCTGAATGATATCGATGAAGTCACCATCTCCCCCAAGCCACCAAGCTCAGGTATGGATACGGACTGGGGCAAGCTCGATGATATCGTCTCCCGGCTGTCCGCTCGGGCACCCGGTAGATCCTTCAGCCTCAAGGTTGTCGTGTTTGACGATAAGGACTTGAGCTATGCGGAAACAGTCCATGAACGATACCCGAATGTGCCGTTTTACTTGCAGACCGGTAATCCCGATGTAGGTACGGGTGATACCACTTCGCTGGTCTCCCATTTGCTGGATCGGTACGAGTTGCTTGTCGATGCCGTCATGCGATCCGATCGGTTGAACGATGTGCGTGTCTTGCCGCAATTGCACACGCTGGTCTGGGGCAATAAACGCGGAGTGTGACGGTTGTCCTAAAAATACGCTACACCTGATTGAGCATTTATTAATATATTTATAAAGGAGCTACACTATATGGCTGGAAGACAAAAAGAAGAAATGGAAGACGTCACCCTGCTTGGCAACCAAGGCACGAAATACACGTTTGAATATGATCCCGGCATTCTGGAGAGCTTTGACAACAAGCATCCCTACCGGGATTACTTCGTCAAATTCAACTGTCCCGAATTTACAAGCTTGTGTCCGATTACAGGCCAGCCGGACTTTGCGACCATTTACATCAGCTACATTCCGGACATTAAGATGGTGGAGAGCAAATCCTTGAAGCTGTACCTGTTCAGCTTCCGCAACCACGGGGATTTTCATGAGGACTGCGTCAATATCATCATGAATGACCTCATCAAACTGATGGATCCAAGATATATCGAAGTATGGGGCAAATTTACCCCGCGGGGCGGCATTTCCATCGATCCGTACTGCAATTACGGTCGTCCGGGAACCAAATACGAGGAGATCGCCGCGAACCGTCTGATGAACCATGACCTGTATCCGGAAAAGGTGGACAACCGCTAGGAAGCTGAAGCCTTTTTCCTGAATACGTCAGTCCCATTTTCCATAATGATGATAAAAAGGGTTGCCCGCATGGCGGATAACCCTTTTTATCATTTCAACAAGAGGAATAAACGATTACATAGGGTATTCCATATTCCTAAGTCGGTAATTTAGGCGCCGCTTCTTGTACAGCATTTTCCCCGCTGCAGCCACATCGCTGATCGTCCCCTTGTTACTGATCGAACCGAATACAATGCCGGCAATCGGAATCAGCTGAAACAGCTTCTTCATCCCGAAGTTATCGGTATACGACTGAACGACCTCACGCCAGCCCTGCAGCTGTGAGAATACCTGCTCCGTCACTTGTTCATCATCAAAACTGGCGAGCTCCTCAAGCACCGCTTTTTTCCCCACGATATCGGCGGATGCAAACTGCAAGCACTTCACGATAAACACCCGCTCCCGGGGATCGTTCGGATCATACCCGTAACAAAGCGCCATCTCCTGCAGCACCTTAAGCGATTGACCGAGCACCATCGGCAGATCGGCCGCAATCGTAAATATGCCCCCGATTCCCGTTGCTGCTCCTTGCGCTGCAGCGAATTTGACGCGTTTTACGGTTAGCGTATCCGCTGCGCTATCCATGACCTGGAGCGGCAGCTTCGCTGCAGATGCCAAAGTAAGCCCGGTAGTCGCTGCCACCCCTCCGTCCTCATCTTCCACTTCCATGTATTCCTCCTGAGCGGACTTGACGGAAGGGCCGGAAACCGGGTTTGGACCGTCCAATCCCGCTGTTTGCGCCAGAACCTTCATAACCGACTTCTCGCGAACCAGATGTTTCCCGCCGCTCTGAATAAATCCGCCTACCTCATTCAAGGCACTTCCGATTTTCTCTTGTACAGCCTTGGGCGTGAGGCGATCCAGCAGCATAAAAGGAATTCTTCCGAGCTTCTCCCAGAACATGACGTCCTTCTGCTCTTTCTCCCATTTCAAAATCTCTTGAAGCTGTGACTCCAGCTGTTGTCGTGATTCCATCTCGGTCATCCTCACTACTCCTATCCGCAATTAAAAAATAACTATAAACTGTATACGCACGGCATGGAAGAAAGACGCAATAAATTTCAAATTTAATCTTATAACATCACTCATAAGGTTAATAAAAAAAGAGATCAACCCCCATGAGGTCGATCTCTCTCTTTTATTTCCACAATCTGTCATGAGACGGCAAGCATACAGATGTGAGATTTATTTTCCCAAGAAGGCATTCAGCATCCAGGAATGCTTCTGTACATTGCTGACCATGCCGGTCAACAGATCGGATGTAGCGTCGTCCCCTTCTTGATCCGCGGCTTCGATGCCCGCCTTCAGTTCGTTGGCAAGCTGCTCGAAATCCGAAACCAGCTGTCCGACCATCTGTTCAGCCGTATTCTCATCGGAAACCTCCTGCAGCGTGGACAGCTTCAAATATTCCGCCATGCTGGCTGCCGGTTTACCGCCAATGGCCAGCATCCGCTCTGCCAGTTCATCCACATAACTCGCTGCTGTGTTGTACAGTTCCTCAAATTTCTCGTGCAGCACGTAGAACTGATGACCTTTTACATACCAGTGATAGTGGTGAAGCTTCACACCAAGCAAACTCCAGTTGGCTACCTGCGTGTTCAAAATTTGTAGAAGTTCATTGGTTGTTGTTCCTTGTGCTTGTTGGGTTAAGTTACTCATTTATATCGTCTCCTTTAATATTGTATTTAGACTTATTCTAAATCCTTGTATTAATCATAACAGATTCTTGTCTCTTTTGCAAAGGAAATCGAAACTCATCAGATGAAGATAGGATGAAGAAATTACCTCCTATTTATACCTATCCTAATTTATTTTTAAGATCAACTGCAATGACAGGCATCATATCTCTCCGGCCGTTAAGAACCCTAGGACAAGCCCAGGATCGTTTTCATTTCCTTCCGCTTTTGCTTTGGATTCATCACATAAATAGTGTCCCCTGCCTCAATGACCGTACTCCCCTTAGGCGTAATGATACGCTTCTCCCGAATAATAGCCGTAAAGAGGATATCATCTGGCAGATTCAGTTGCTGAATCTCCTTGCCGACAATGGGCAAATCTCCATCCACCAGAACGTGGTTGATCTCGGAATCCGCTTGTCCAAGAGCCATTAACTCTAATAAAGTCGGTGCTTTGGCTTTATCCTTCTCCACCAGCGAAAGCTTTTGCGTAAGCGGAGAGATCGTAGTGCCTTGGATCACCGCTGAGGTCAACACAACAAAGAACACGACATTAAAAAACAATTCTCCATGCCTGATGCCCGCCAGAACGGGATATGTAGCCAGGACGATCGGAACGGCCCCGCGAAGGCCCGCCCATGAAATTAATATTTTCTCCCGCATGGCAAATTTGGTGAACAACAGGCTGCTGAACACGCCGATCGGCCTAGCAATTAATATAAGAATCAAAGACAATAACAGTCCTTGCCATACGACCTCCGACAGCTCGTTCGGGAAAACAAGGAGCCCGAGCAGCACAAACATGACGATCTGCATCATCCATGCAAAACCTTGGTTAAATGCTTGAATTGTCTTGCGGTACGTCAGCTCGGTGTTGCCGAGCAGCAAAGCCATAACGTATACGGCCAGCAAACCGCTGGCACCAAGCCATGCGGCAGCGGCATAAGTCAGTACGGCGAATCCCAATGCCGTCACGGGATATAAACCCGAGGAATCGAAATTGATGCGATTGATCACATATACAGCCAGCATTCCAATAAGAACACCGACAATCAGGCCCAATCCCATCTCCTTCACGAAGGAAAAAATAAGACCGATCAAATGTAATTTCGGGTGTTCGATCCATTCGATTAAGGACACGGTTAGAAACACCGCCATCGGATCATTGCTTCCGGATTCAGCCTCCAGCGTCATTCGAATCCGTTTCTTCAGATTCGTTCCGCCGAGAACCGAGAAAACGGCCGCCGCGTCCGTTGAACCAACAATCGCACCAATTAAAAGCCCCTCTTGTAACGAAATATCCAGAATGAATGCGGCGCATATTCCGACAACAACCGTTGTCAACAAGACACCAATCGTGGCAAGTGAAATGGCCGTCCCCAAAACCGGCTTGATTTCTTTGAAATCCGTCTGCATCCCGCCTTGAAACAATATAACAATCAGCGCAAATATCCCGACCAGCTGGGTGAGCTCCGCATTATCGTAATAAATGAAGCGGCTGAGAATCATCCCGATGGCGATAAACAGTACCAGGGCGGGCATGCCGAAGCGAGAAGAAAACTTGGTGGTGAGTACGCCTGTCAGAAGCAAAGCGCCGCATAATAAAATCATGGAATCAACAAAACTTGGCAAGCTCATCCCTCCGGTGTCAGATTCGTAAGTTATATTACCCGAAAACTAGCCCTTCCTCGCACACAACAAGTGCTTCTTCAAGAACGGATTACAACGAAGCCGGACAAACAAAGAAGTTGCAAACGTTTACTGGAAATTCCACACCCAATGACTTTATACTGGTAACAAGCGACATACATAAGGGAGGCGTCAATCGAGTGAACATTTCTATTATGAAAAGCGATCAACTGCATCAAGCTGTTGAGCTGTCCAACCGTATTTTTCTGAAGCAGCCGGAACAGCCTTCTATGGGGGCATCCTTTCCTCCGATATTCTCGCCGGGAATCAGCCATTCCTACGGCGCCTGGGATCAAAACAAACTCGTCTCATTCATGGGATTCGTACCATTTACCATTCAAACTCGCGGTGCAAGGTTAAATGTCTATTCCATCGGCTCCGTCTGTACGGATCCGGATTACCGGGGTCAGCGACTCGCAGGCAGTCTCCTGGAACAGTGTATCCGTCATGGGGAAGCTTCCGGGGCATCCTTAATCCTCATTTCCGGCGGCAGATCCTTGTACACCCGGGCAGGCAGCCGTTTGTTCGGCCGTGCATTCCGGTTCCAACTTGACCAGGGCGCCATTGAGCCCTTGCGGACGGTGACGGGAAAACAAGTGCGCATTCGGGCGATGCAGCCGCAGGATCTATTCCACCTTCAAAGGCTAATGGAGCAGCGGGAAGCCGGTTATGTAACCACGGCTTCGGAGCTTAACAAGCTGCTAGATGCAAGCGCCTACTCCAACGTGATCCGCCTTGAGCAGCAGGTGCTTGTCGCCGAAGAAGACGGCGTGCTGACCGCATTTGCCATCATCGCGGTACCCGGAGTTGTGATGACTCCTTCGAGAGAGTCTACCCTTGTAGAATGGGGGGGAAGCCCTGAAGCGGCGGCACTGGTCATAGCCGAGGCGATCTCGTCCTTCAACCTTTCAGAGCTAACGGTTCCGCTGCCTTGGCAGGATAAAGAGCTGGCAGCATTAATCCAATCTACCGGCGTCATGCCTGAATATATTCAGAATGAGGGGACCGTTTATTTGGTTAGCGGCCCAGAACTGCTTCGCCAGTTGGCTCCTGTGCTGCCTGAGGGGCTGATTCAGGCAGATGGCGAACATGGTCCTTACCGTATAACCCTGAACCATGAAGTATTGGAACTGGATGATGAGGGGTTGCTCTCGCTCCTGTTTGATCCGGAATCATCTTATCGGGCAAACGGAAGTGTAACCTTTGATCCTATTCCTCTCCCGTACACAGCAGGTCTTCAGTATATTTGACTTTAGGTGGACACTAAAGGTGCATTTGATCCTTCCCCTTAGCGGAGAGGTCATTTGCACCTTTTTATTTGCTAGGTTTCAGCTCCGCTTTCACATAGGATGGGACTGATAGAAAGAGGTGCTTGGCTTGAGTCATCATCCTAAAAGAGGCCTTCAATCCCTAACAAGCCTTGGTATTCCAGGGTTCTTCCCTGGATACCCGTTTTATCCTTATCCATACTATCCACCTTACTATCCGTTCTATCCGTATCCTCCGTTTTATCCGGGATACCCCGGTGGCCACGGATTTCCTGGACACGGGCATGGACATGGCCCATGGCACCCTGGCAGACCGGGACACGGTCCGGGTTCGTGGTATCCCGGGGGTCCTGGTGGTCCTGGACACGGGCACGGACCTTGGGTCCCGGTTCGAGGGGAGCGCAGAGACAGCGCAATAAGCGGAAAACACACATTAACGGTGCATGAACAAACCGCCCGGTTCATCCCGGGCGGTTTGTTATTGTTAATCCATATTTTTATAAATAACCTTTATCGTCTCTTCGAAATTTCATTCCGATCCGGACTTATGGCACCGCCATTACCATCACCATAACCTTGATATAGGTTAGGGTCTGGAACTGCATCCTCGGTAGCAGCCGCTGCTTCAGAGCGTGAGTCTATCGGCGCACCGGTACCGCTATAAGTGCCTTCTTCACGGTAATGCTGTTCATTAATGGCGCTATTGCTGCGGAATATATCATATACCCGGCCACCATTCGTTTCATCTGCATCCACCATGACCAGAATATGGCCTTCATCCACATAGCCCCCATATTCTTCTGCTTGCTCTTCCGGAATTCCGAGGCCGATCAAACCACCTACCAATCCGCCCGCGCCGGCGCCTACGGCTGCTCCCGTAAGTGTTGCCGCGATCGGACCAGCCGCGATGATTGGACCAATGCCCGGAATGGCCAATGCACCTATACCGGCCAGCAATCCGGTTACACCGCCTAACACACCGCCTGTGGCCGCTCCGGATGCCAAGCCCTCAGGTGCCTTGGTGCCGGTCTCGTCCTGAATATGAGAAGATTCACCGCGATCTTTGGCAATAACCGAGATTTCATCGGCTCTGAAACCTTGCTGCTTTAGTTCCTCAATGGCCCGGGTTGCTTCCTGCTCCGTCCGAAAAGCTCCTACAATTTTCTGAGTCATATGAATTCCTCCTCGTGGTCATTTTCGGTTTATCGCTGTACACCCCTAACTTAAACGTCAGTCGCCATAATCAAACAAGAAAACCGATGTACCGCCTGCAAAAGTACCCGCCACAGCATCAAAAATCCCATAATACCCCATTCAATGCAGCTGGTAATATTTAACTTTATGATGATTCATGTTAATATAGCAAGTAAGCACTTGGTTCCTTAAAAATAGAATAGGTTGGTGATTCCATGAACTGGTTCAAGCCATTCGAGGACGATCTTGCTGCCGCATTCTCAGCCTGCGAAGCAAGGCTTTCCGAGCTCCCTGCTCCCTTGAATGAAATCGGTCTTTCATACTTGAGAAAGTTTGACGTGTTCGAGCAGGACAGTTCCAAAAATTACATTTGTTATCTGCTTCCCTTCTGGATGAAAGAACTGACCTCACTCCCCGCCGATGTATACCGTCACCTCTCAGCGGCCAACATTATCGGCATGTTGTACTACTTCATTCAAGACGACATCATGGACTCGCCTTATGACAGTCAGTCTCCCATAGATCCTAAACACCATCTCGCACTTGCCAACCTGCTGTATTACGAGTTTCTCACATCCTATCAGCCCTACTTTCCAGCGAATTCCGACTTCTGGTCTTATTTCAAAAACTACACGCATGAATGGTCTGAAGGCGTCCTCCACGAAACCCGGGACGATTACTTTAAGCACAACAGGGCCATGATTGCAAAAAAGGCAGCTCCCGTAAAGCTGGGAAGCACTGCCGCACTGCTGTTATCTGATCAAGCAAGCCTCATTCCACGAACGAATGATGTGATGAACCAGGTTCTGCTGACCTTGCAGATGATGGACGATTGGACCGATTGGAAGCAGGATCTTGCGGATGGCAGCTACAACTGCCTGCTGTCTCTCATTAAATCGGAATTGGGACGACCACATGGCGCGAATCTGACGCTGCCCGAAGTTCAAGAAGCCATCTATATCAACAACATAATGAAGCCCTATGCAGACATTGCCGCAGCGACCCATACTCATCTCTTATCGATAGATATAGATGCCCCCCATCTCATCTCCTTTCATCAAACGTTGGTGGATGAGCTTCAAACCGAAGCGAATCATATCGAAAACAGCAAAGAAACGCTTTCTTATGGCGGGTTAAACTATTATTTGTCTATTCTAAGCAAAAAATAATAGATTTTATATTTGTTCCATGGTATTCTTTAAGAGTAAAAAATAACCAATTTATTTGAAAGGGTGATTCTTATGACGACAGAAGCCATCTTTCAAACACAATTGATTCAGAAAGCTTGGGAGGATCCTAGCTTTAAGGCAAAATTGCTCAGCGATCCGAAATCCGCCATCAAGGAAGTTCTTGGGGTACGGATTCCCGACCACATCGAGATTCGAACGCTTGAAGAGAACCCTAACGAGCTGTATCTGGTCATTCCTCCGAATCCATCAGGCGTGATCAAGTCAGAAGCCAAAGAAAGAGCCATCTGGTAAAGACTACATAACAGCGTGGACATTTCATAAATAGAAGTAATCGGTACAAAGAGTGGGGACGATAACCGTCATCGCTGCCGCAGCTTAGCGAATTATTCGCCAGCTGCGGGAAGCGTAATGACGGCATCCGTCCCCACTCCTTTTTTACTCGTAAAATAAATGTCTCCATCCATCGCCTCGATAATGCGGAAGGTCACCATCAGGCCAAGCCCCGTCCCCTTCGTTTTGTTGGAGAAATAAGGCTCTCCCAGCCGTGCCAACACATCGGGCCCCATCCCTTCGCCATTATCCACAACATGAATATATACCTGGTCTTGCTGGCGATAGCAGCGGATATGGACCAATCCCTCTTCGCCCAGCGCCTCGATGCTATTCTTAACAATGTTGATAAAAGCCTGCTTGAATTTCGAGGAATTCCCCCGAATCGTAATATCCTCCGGAATATCTACGGTGATCTTGCCTCCTTGGAGGTGTGCAAGCGGGCTTAGTATGCCTTCAATATGCTTAAACTCCTCCGAAACTCGAAGCACGGTGTCTTTGCCGAATTCCGGTTTGGCAAAGGTTAAGAAATCCGTAATAATGCCGGAAGCACGGTCCAGCTCCACCAGAGCCAAATCTAAATATTCGCGTTCAGCAGCTTGGGCTTTTCCGGTTAGAAGCTGCAGGAAACCCCGCGTTACTTGCAGCGGGTTACGAACCTCGTGCGCAACCGATGCTGCTAGCTCACTGATAATCTCCATTTTCTCCGAACGCTGCAGTTCATTGTTGAACATCTCAAGCTCCTTGGAGTATTGAAGAATCCGTTCGTGATTTTTGGCAAAATGCCGTCCGAGAATGACAATCAGGGCGATAATAAAGCTGACAATCCCCCATTTCCAAAGGAAGAGATTATAGCTGCCCCGAGTAAGGAAAAATTGCAGCAGCTCACTTAAGCCCACAACAGCGAATACCGCAAAGCCTGCATTAAAAATAACAGCGTCCTTATTTCCCTTAACGGCATAATACATGGAGCTTCCGACCAGCAATACAAATTGAACGATCATCACAACACCCAGGACATGAACGGAGAAGAAATAATACAGGTCGAACCATTGATTTGAACCCCATTGATTAGCAATCAGAAACAGCCCGCAAAACAGCGAGTAGACGATCTGGAACTTGCGGAGTTTACGCAGCGAACCCTTCCAGCCGGGCCCGAAGATTTTTTCAAAAAAGAGACTGAACGAAGGAAGTAAGATAAATAATGAGATGTCATATAAGTGAGTGTACATATTGCCATATTGATTAAAAATCGTATAAAGAAACGGGGAGTATGTAAACACCAGGATGCCTACAGATAAAATAATTAAAGATAAGGATAATACAGCGATCAAATATTTTCTGTTCAGAAAAATAGCGCAGATCAACATCACCAATGCGATAAATATGAAGGCGCTCCCGAGAATGATGTCCATCAAATTCGACTTAACAAACCGATTAAACATGTCTTGATAATCGCCGACGAGGATTTTCCCTTCAATTGTCACATGATCCCTAGCGGTCTCCAGCCAGATGTGAAGATCCTTGCCGAGCATATCCTGATGCAGAGGAAGCAAAATGTAATTAAGCTCATAATTGTACGTTCGGGTAGATTCGTAAATCTTCTCATGGTCCACATAAACCGCAACCTTCTGCCCGTGGAGCTTATCAATCAAAATGCCAGGGGATGTAGAGGCGATCTCGGGAATCCTCATATAAATCCACGCGGATGCCTTGGTATGGGGCTTAAAAGGCTTCGAATCACCGACCGAAGTTTCCATCCAGTCATTGATGTGGACGGGCACGCTCTCCGGAATCCCTCGGGATTCCGACCAGAGGATTCTCCACTCCTTAATCGCTGCACGAGCTGCCGTTTCTTCGGTGGCAAAGACAAGCCTGGGAAACCCCTGGCTTAAAGTAAAAACGATGATCAGGAACACAGCGATTATCCATCCAGACCTCATTGACGCACCTCAAACATTATAATGAGTGAAACTCTTACTGTGTTATTCGATGCAACAAAACCTTCCACCTTCTAATATTCGGAAAAATGATAAAATTTTCTATTAAAGATATAACAAAGAGAGATACCGTTACGGCATCCCTCTTAAAATTATACTTCCCCCTCCTGCAAAGCAGGTACGGCCGGAAAGCGGATAATAGCCTCTGTCCCGTTTCCTTTTTCACTAACAAAATGAATGGTGCCCTGCATTGCTTCGATGATTCGAAAGGTGACCATCAAGCCGAGCCCCGTCCCTTTGGACTTATTGGAGAAGTACGCCTCACCCAGTCTCTCAAGATCCGCAGCATCCATTCCGATGCCGTCATCTTTGATGTGAATGACCACTTCTTCACCCTTGGCATAGGCCCATATGCGAATAACCCCTTCTCCATCCAGTGCCTCTATACTGTTCTTGACGATATTAATCATTGCTTGTTTAAGTTTGGAAGAATTACCGGTCATGTATAATTCCTTCGCAACATCCAGCTCGATTGTGCCCCCGCTAAGATTGGCCAGCGGCAGCAGGATGCCTTTCACATGCTTCAGCTCCTCATACACATTCAGCTTGACCTCATTCTCCAATTCAGGCTTAGCAAACGTGAGGAAATCCGTGATGATCCCCGAAGCCCGATCCAGCTCCTTCAGCGCCAGTCCAAAATACTCCTTCTCCGCCTGCTTGGAGTTCTGTGCCAGAAGCTGCATGAAGCCGCGCGTCACTTGCAGCGGATTGCGAACCTCGTGTGCAACCGAGGCGGCCAGCTCGCTGATAATCTCCATTTTCTCCGATCGCTGAAGTTCATTATTAAACATCTCTAGCTTCCTGGAATACTGCAGCACTTGCTCATGGCTGCGGACGAATTTACGCCCCAGCATGACGATCAGAGAGACAATCAGTCCGATGATGCCCCATTTCCATAGAAAGAAATGATATTGTCCATCATGGTAATAAAAGGCCAGCAGATCTCCGAGCGCTGCTAACGCCATCATCCCGAAACCAACAGAAAAGATATAAGCGTCCTTATTCCGCTTGGAAGCATACAGAATTGTGGTGCCGACAAGCAGCAGCATCTGCAGGATAATCAGAATGCCCAAGATCTTCACCGAAACAAGATAGTAAATCTCGTGAAATGAATGGTCGCTGACCACCTGGGCAACTAGAAATATCAGGCACATTATGGAGTAGGCTATTTGAAATCTTCGGCAGTAGCGAATGACTCGATAGGGCCCGGAACCATATATTTTCTCAAAATAGTAATACAGTGCCGGCAGCACGGCAAAGAGTGAAATATCAAACACCGCGACCCACACGTTGCCCAGGTCTCCATAGAAGGTGTATAGGAACGGCGAATACGTAATAAGCATAGCCCCGCTTGCCAGAATAATCACACTAAGCGACAGCCAACTGGATACCGTATGCTTCGGAAGGAACAAGCAGCAGAAAAACATGACCACCGCAATAAACAGAAACGAGCTGCCCAATATGAAATCTTCCAGGTCATTCTTAATAAAGCTTCCGCGCAGATGCTCATATTCGCCAAGTATAATATCGCCATCGATGCCTAACGTCATATCCCTGACGCCGTTTGTCCATATATAAACGGTCTTGCCAGCATCATTCGGATGGATCGGAAGCAGAAGAGAATGACTCGTATACATATAGTCTCGCTTGGCTTCATACACCTGTTCATTATCCAAAAAAGCCAAAACATCCTGTCCCTTAATGCGGTCAATCATGATGGCCGAATGCTTCCAAGGGAGAGCGGGCAAAGTAAAACGATTCCATGCTGAATACACCCCATCTGACTTTGGGGGTCCCGTCTTGTCTGGTATTCCCGCCAACCAACTTCTTCCCTGCAGGTTGACTGGCGAAACAACATCCTGTTGTTCGTCATCCCACATAAACTGCCAATCGGGTATCACGGTTTGAGCATTCTTTGCTTCCGATTTTCCCGGTGATATGATCGATATAAGCAGCAGCAGCGGCACTACCAGCAGAAGCAGGAATATGTATTTGGGCATATCCTTCATCTAGTCAGCACCTCTAACCGTCTATAGTCAATAAAAGTCCGCATCTTCACCGTCCGGCTGATTCGACAAACTTCGTGTTCATTTACAATCAATATAACATGAAACGTCTGTTCCGTTTGTAAAATTTTTATTACATAAAGGCAAAATAAAAAGGGATCGCTCTTAACCCTAAGGCTAAAAAGCAATCCCTTTTCGTTTCTAGTGTGTGGAGCTTGAAGCAAGGCCGACTTTATCAACCATCCGCTGACTTTCATCGTTCAACCCCACGAGCGTAATGGCTTTACCCGCTTCCTTGTACTTATTCAATACCTTGGAAATGGCATTCGTGGCTGACTGATCCCATACATGGGATTTGGAAAAATCAATCACGACATGCTCAGGGTCCTCATTCACGTCAAACAGGTTTATAAAATACATCATCGTGCCGAAAAATAACGGCTGCGGAGATCATACCGGGAAGTCCGCCGAAGAATGAAATACTGACAGCAATCACGAAAGAAGCATAGAGTCCGACCATGGGATCGACACCCGCCATGATAGAGAATGCGATTGCTTCCGGTATGAGAGCGAACGCTTACCGTCAAATCCTGACAAAATATCTCTGCGTGAGTTGCCAAAGAAGCCTTGTTTAATCCATTGAAACAAAGTCCTAATCACTTCCTGTCCTATTGTAGTTGATTGACAATCCTCTCTCAGGATTGTCCCGGTCCGATAGTCACTTTTTCGATTATAACGGGATCATTTCAAAATTTCATTATCTATTTAGCGGACCTATTCCACGAAATCATACATTTTCTCCCTTTTGTTTTGAATTTCGTCCATTTTTCCTGTTTTAAAATTTTCATAATGCTGCAAATGACAGGGAAAGATAGAACTTGTATGGTTCATCATCGCCTGAACGTACCCCGGATTCATTCTTGCTTCAGCGGGTAAAGTCGAAGTATAGAAACCTGTTGTATTTTGAAATGTATTTGAAATCATAGAAGGAGATGGGCAATATGCGAGACGAAAACAATCGGAATACGCTGGCAGACATGACATATTTGGAATTCGAGGCCAAACGGAGAGTTGAGGATACGGAGATGATTCCGCAAGATGATCTGAGAGACGTCAACACCTACACGGAGCAAAGCCTAAGCAGCGAAAACGCGGACCATATCGCGTACGATCAGAATGAAGCGGCACCTGCGGATGCAAAACCGGAAGAACGTATGAACCCGGATCACAGCGCCATCGATGCATGGGAAGCTACCGGTGCCGATCCCGAGCAGTGGACCATTGCCGACGAGAGAACCTTTTCCTCTTCACCCTCAGAGCAGGCAGAAGCAGACCGGATAGATGGGGATCGACCAGTCGATGAAACCTACATTCGCGATGTCGCAGATGATGTAACGGTTCGGGAATGGCGGGCCGTCGAAGGCGAACCCCCTTCTCGTCCCGGAGACGAAATTATCGGCCAATACTCCGGCGATACGGAGCGGCGGCTTGCAGCAGACGCATCATTAACCGGCAGCGGGACCGCGTTTTTAAACCAGGACATTTTTAAAGATTACCCGTCCGGAGAAGATGAATACCAGCCGCTGGAGGATGTACCGGATGCGGACGCTATTGCGGCCAATAGCCCGGTGGACCCCGCTGCCCCGCCGACGGAGCAGATGCACGGTATCGATCTACTAAACGGCAGCCATGGCGGAGACGACTAAACCTGCAAAACCCGCCTCTCCAATAGGAAGGCGGGTCTTATACTAGTATGGGTACGATCGTCTATTTTCCGAATATGATATCCAGCCAGCCAAGAAATGACATCCACAGCAAGATGCCGATCAAGGTACCCCATATGAGTGCTGTTAATATGTTTCCCTTTCTTTCCATGCCTATGCCTCCCATACAACATCTTTATAGTAAAACAGTATGGGTCGAGCTATCAGTTCTTATACTAGCCAACCATTTCAAAGACTAGATTCACTAGGAGGAACCGCGGAAACTCTTCATCTTCCTGATCCTTCACGCCGGAAATGTGAACCTCTACGTTCACCCATGTCATACCTTCCAACATACACTACACTATACGACCCTGGAAGGATGATGCTGAATATGAAAGGATTGCCGCTCCATCCCTGCGGACATAAAATCACGCTCCAGCAGCGACTGGCCACTTTAACCGGTCATCTGGTTGAAGTCAACGCACCGAACACCGGTTTAGAACCCGGACGTTTACAGCGGGTATTTCCGAAAAATTTCATCAAGGTAAATGGCGAGCTCTTTATACCGTCCAGTCTCAACTCGGTTCGGGTATTTGATGTCAAGCCGCCGGGCAAAACGATGCTGGTAGGTGTGCGGACCACCTTCCCTACGCGTGGTGCCTTTAACCGGATCCGTCTGGTCAGAATCGGAGCCGATTTTATTGAATTGCTTGCCAAGGATAAGAACCGTTCCCGGATTCTGCTCCCTCTAAACAAAGTGGAGGGCATATTTCCGGCGAAGTAGAGACAGTTCAAAGTTTTCCTTCCCTTAAGCTTCCAGACTTGCTACAAGTCCGGAGGCTTATTTTTTGAAAATAGAACGAGAAGCTGAACCGACTCGATCATCGCAAGGAAAACATCCTCTATACGCGGTCTATCTTCTGTGAGATTACTTCGATAGAAGCTTTAGATATGTATACTCATCTTTTTCGATTTTCAGTACTTGTCCAACCTGTGATAAAATATGATACAGATTAAAACTTAAGGCTTGATAAGGAATAACACAGGAGGAATCAATGATGTTGAAACGCAGAACACGCTGGATGCCCGCCCTATTTGTCATCATTGGGCTGCTGCTTGTGATGACGGCATGCGGTCAGAATGACAAGGGATCCGAAAGCGGCTCAGGCGGCGGAACAGGTTCGACAAATGGGGCAACAGCACCCGAAACGGAACCCCCGAAGGAGCCCGAGGTTAAGCAGAATGTGCCGGACCCGAACGCCAGCCATCCTATTGTCACAATTGAGATGGAGAACGGCAAAACGATAAAGCTGGAGCTTTATCCAGAGGTTGCGCCGAATACCGTGAACAATTTCATCTCCCTGGTGGAACAAGGATTCTATGACGGGACAGGCTTTCACCGCGTCATCCCCGGCTTCATGATTCAGGGAGGCGACCCTGACGGTAACGGAACGGGGGGACCTGGCTACGCTATTCCCGGCGAATTTACGTCCAACGGCTTTCAGAATGACCTAAAGCATACGACAGGCGTATTATCGATGGCCCGCGCACAGGATCCAAACTCCGCCGGATCGCAATTCTTTATCATGGTTGCGGATGCTCCTTCCCTGGATGAACAGTACGCATCCTTCGGTAAGGTGATCGAGGGGATGGAAACGGCTGAGGAGATCGTGGGCTTGGAGCGGGATCAGATGGACAAGCCGCTTGAGGTGCCCGTCATGAAGAAAGTGACGGTTGATACGCTCGGCAAGGATTATCCGGACCCCAAGAAGCAGGAATAGCATCTCTTCGGATTAGGACTACGTCGCAAATTCTAGCAATGCTACACATGCCGGACCACTTGTGTACACAGTGACCATGGCAGATTAAACGACAACCAACGAACAAGGACCCGTACGCTATTACGAGCGTACGGGTCCTTTTAGTTACAACCTGTCATTGTCTCTTCTAGCTATGGGCCTGCTTCTCGATGACGTACAAGCAAGTGCTGTCAGGCAGCGTCACCGGCTTCCCATCTTCATCCATGAATTCGATGCGATCAGCCAATGCCTCGGCATATCCTTCCTGCAAATAATGCTGCTGCACGCGGATGATCGCCTCGGGACCTAGCGTCCCGCGTATGCATTCCGCATACTGCGTAGGCGTAAAGTAGCCGAACTGTTCCTGCACCTCATGAACATAAGCCTCGGCCCCCCAAGTATAGGTATACAGGAACTCCATTGCATCGTTTATAGGCATGCGCACTTCCGTCTCGGACAGCTGCTCGTATGTTATGTCCCGGCCCTTGAAATCGGAGGCATACCGGGTCAGCCATTCCAGCCCATCCGCCTTCAGGAAGCGAATCCTTCTCCAGGTGTCCCCGGGCTCAGTCATAATCCCGTCACGGATAATGATGCGGCCGCCGGGTGCGAGTACTTCGTAGGCACTGGTCAGCGCGGCCTCCACAGTGGCCGTATTGAAGTGGGATCCGTCCATCTCGATATAAGAATACAACTCATGCAAGATCGAGGAGAAGATGACCGTATCGACACTTCCCGGCTCCACGTAGTCCCTGAGATTCAGCGCATCCCCCTTCATCACTTCCCATGCTTTGTGCTCCAAACGTTTGCGTTTCTCCAGCGCTTCAATCACGTTCGAGGAGATATCAATCCCAACCGGACGCACATGCGGCAGCCGTTCCTCGATCAGGTCAAGCAGGACGCCGCCCCCGGGACCGATATCCAGCACCGCCGTTCCCGTAATATAATCCAGAATCACTTTTTTGTAATCTCCCGTGCTGTTCATATCACTCAAATAACTCTCTTCGTTATGAAACCTGTCGTAGGCGTCCCGGCGCAGGCCGAACAGGTCAAACAGGAGCAGGACCGCTTTCTCATAGAGCGGCGACTTCTCCGCTTCGATGCAAAATTCAATTAATTTCTCGGCCGCTTGCGAGAATTCGAAGGTAAAGAATACCGTATCCGGAAGCTCCGGCTTCCGTTCGATCCGATGGCTCAGATGCGGGTTGGCCATCACCGGCCCGTGAAGGCAAGCCGTCCAATCATTTTGGCGCAAATATTGCTCAATCATTCTCTTCTTATATACGTTCAGCTTCTTGACGCCTTTATAATCGTAATACATATCATTCATCAGCGGCTCAAAGCTTAAGTGACTCACCGAATCCGGTAGCAGCTGATCTCGCTGTCCCTCCGCAACTTGCTGAGCCGGGCTCTGCTTTTCCGAATGGAGAGCAAGCAAAAGAACCTTCATGAACTCCTCCAACGAGAAATCCTGCAGGGCAGCCTCCACATACCAGAGCGTCATATCCTGAAATCCATGCAGGGCAGCTGACAGATCACACTGCTCACGAATCCCTTGAAGCTGCTTATCGAAGTCTTCTCCCCGGGCAATCGAAACGGACCGGAGACGGCGCAGCCTCTCCTCATAAGTCCATCGATCCGGTACGGTCCCTTCGGCAAGATTGCGAATAAGCTGCGTTATTTCTTCCTGAACGGAATGCCAAAGCTCTTCCGATACACCACCGATGATGCAGTGATTCAAAGGGATTAGCAGCCGGATCAACTCATCTGCGGTCAGCCGTCCTTCCTCCGTAAGCTTATGCAGCGGCAAATTTTCCTCGAAAGCGACTTCCCCCCGAATGTGTTGCCCAAGCAGTCCATGGGTAAGTATGAGTGTGTGTACCATCTCTTCATGCGGAGGCAGGATTCCATTACCGTCCCGAATATGTCTCTCGTATAGCTGGGCGGACCCGATATTATGAAGGAACAAGTTGATGCCCGACTGCTGCCAGCGGAGGCGTTCCCGCATGGTTCCGCCCTTGGCTGTTTCCGCCCATACCAGTACTTCTTCCAGCAATTCTTTGATCCAATAGGAGACAGGGAGCGAATCCAGTATCTTCAAGGTGCGTTCTACATAATCCAGCACGGGGTTGGCATGGGCTAATTGGCCGATGGACGTAATCCGTTCCAGATTCACGATTCGTTCTTCGGCCGATACCAGTTTCATTAACCATGGATGCCTCTTGGCAGCCGCTTCATCCCCCTGCCGAAAAGCGGTTATGATGTCCAGCGCGTGCAGCATAGGTTGTTCCTCCACTTCCTGAAATAATAATGAACACGGTTATGTTTTTTCGCTGCTACGATTATAACAAATTCCTGTCGATGGATCGCAAGCATTTGGTAATGCCGATGCTACAGGGTATACTGGTCAACGAAACCATATTTTTTTATTGATGTGAAGGAGTGAGTGTACATGAGCCTGAAAAATAAAACAGCCCTCATCACGGGTGCAGGTAAAGGGATTGGACGCGCCCTGGCGATCGCGCTTGCCAAGGAAGGTGTGCACGTCGGGCTTGTCGCCCGTACGGCAGCTGATCTGGAACCGCTGAGCGCCCTGGTTGCTGAACAATATGGCGTCAGAGCCGTGGCCGCAGTTGCCGACGTTTCCGTACAGAGCGAGGCAGAGGCTGCTTTTGCAGCGGTAAACATGGAGCTGGGCTCGGTGGACATTCTAATCAACAATGCGGGCATTGCCCAATTCGGCAATCTGCTGGAGATGGAACCTGAAGCCTGGAAACGTATCGTCGACGTGAACCTGATGGGAACGTACTACATGACGCGCGCGGCACTGCCGGGCATGATCGAGCATAACAAGGGTGATATCATCAACATCTCTTCAACGGCCGGAGAGCGTGGATTCGCCACAGGCTCTGCCTATAACGCTTCTAAATTTGCCGTTATGGGACTGACCGAAGCCGTGCTGCAGGAGGTTCGCAAACACAACATTCGCGTAACCGCTCTGACCCCAAGCACCGTTAACACGGATCTTGCCGTCAATGCCGGCCTGAAGATCGGGGACGAGGACCGGATGCTGCAGCCGGAAGACGTAGCTGAGCTTGTGCTCGCTGCACTGAAGCTGCCGCAGCGTGTATTTGTCAAAACCGCCGGAATTTGGACAACCAACCCGCAATAATGATGCGTCAACAGACACTACTATTGCTATAACCATCCAAGGGTGTTCCCTGGGCGTCGGCCAAGGGAACACCCTTTTTGCGTGCAGCCCAGGTGTAAAGCGATTGGTTTTGACCAGCGACAATTGTTCTTTTTTCCATACGGAATCAAGTGTCAACTATCCTTTGTCATGATATAATGACATGGCGTCATACGACAGCCAGATATTTACCTTAAGCTACACTCATGGAAAGAAGATGACAACAGCATGATCGCCGACATTTTACTTGAAGTGGTACTTCCCATCTTTGTCCTGATAGGCTTTGGCATTATTATGCAATATGCCTTTAAACTCGATTTGTACACACTCGCTAAAATTAACTTTTACTACATTACGCCTGCAGCCGTATTTATGAGTATGTACGAGTCCAAAATGTCACCGCAGCTGCTGGGCATGGTGGCCTTATTCTATGCGCTCTATATCGGCGTCCTCTACCTGATCAGCATGCTGGTTGCCAAGCAGCGCAAGTTCAATCGGGGGATGAGAGCAGCTTTTACCAACAGCCTTCTGCTCGATAATTCGGGAAACTACGGCCTTCCGATCAATGATCTCGCCTTCAAGGGTGATCCGATGGCCGGCTCGGTGCAAGCGCTCATCATGTCTTTTCAGAGCCTCCTTACGTTCACGTACGGAGTTATTTCCATTCAAGGGGCCAAGACAGAAGGATTATACAAACAGGCCATCATCGGATTCCTGAAAATGCCCGTTCCCTATGCCCTCGTCATCGGCATAGTGCTGCATGCCCTGGCGTTGCCGCTTCCGGTCTTTATCTCACAGCCGCTGATGTATGCGGATCAGTCCATGGTGGCGATCGCCCTGCTGACGCTCGGCGCACAGATCATCAAATATCCGCTCCGCCTGCGTCGGCTCGATGTCTACCTCAGCGTGCTGCTGCGTCTCCTGGTCGCGCCAGCCATCGGCATTCTGATCGTGCTGCTGCTCGGCTTAAAGGGCATCCCGGCTCAAGCACTCATCATTGCTTCAGGCATGCCGGTTGGCGTAAATTCATCGATCTTGGCGGAAGAATATCAGAATGAGCCAGATTTTGCTGCACAAACTGTCCTTATATCGACCATACTAAACGTAATTACGATTACCGGCTTAATCACATTAGCTAAATTTGTAGCTTAGCGCTAACTCATCTCTACTAGGAGGAATTTACATATGAATTTTGATCTTGCGATAGACCGAACCTGTACCGACTGTCAGAAGTGGGACAATGTTCCCACCATCTTCGGCGTGCCCGACGCGCTTCCGATGTGGGTGGCTGACATGGATTTTGCCGCTCCACCCGCCGTTGTAAAGGCGCTTCATCAACGGGTGGAGCATGGTGTATTCGGATATACGTTCCCGTCCGACTCTTACCGTGAAGCGATTTGCGACTGGATGAAGAAACGCCACAACTGGAGTATCCAGCAGGAGTGGATTCAATTCTGTCCGGGTGTCGTTCCGGCACTCAGCCTTATTGTGGATGCGTTCACCGAGCCGGGCGATCAAGTTGTCATCCAGACGCCGGTCTATCCGCCATTCTATAGCGTCGTTCAGGATCATGGTCGTGAGCTCGTTCATAATCCGCTGCTTCGAAGTGAGGACGGAGATTACTCGATGGATTTCGAGGATTTGGAGAAGAGTTTTTCTACCGGCAACGTCAAAATGATCATTCTGTGCAGTCCGCACAACCCGGTAGGCCGAGTGTGGACTAGAACGGAATTGGATCGTCTGGCCTCCCTCTGTCAGCAATACGATGTGCTTGTTGTATCCGATGAAATCCATGCAGATCTGGTGTTTGAATCTGGTGCGCATACGCCATTCGCCGCTCTGTCCGAGGATGCTGCCGAGCGTTCCATCATCTGCACCGCACCAAGCAAGACGTTTAATATCGCCGGTCTGAATACGGCGAACATCATCATCTCGAATGCGCAGCTGCGCAGCAAGTTCCGCAAAATACTGAACCGTTACGCCATTGGCTCCATTACACCGATGGGTGCCGCCGCCACCGAGGCCGCTTACCGTGAAGGCGGACCATGGCTGGATGAACTTCTGGTTTATATCCGCGAGAACATGGAGCTGGTTTCGAATTTCGCCCAGGAGCATCTGCCCGAGCTTAAGGTGGTTATCCCGGAAGCCACTTACCTGCTGTGGATTGATTTCCGCGGGATGGGCATGTCCCACGAGGAGTTAAACCGCTTCCTGGTTCATGAGGCGAAGCTTGGTTTAAACAGCGGAGCAGCCTTTGGCAAGGAAGGCGAAGGTTTCATGCGCATGAACTTGGCCTGCACACGCGCCACCGTTCAGGAGGCGTTGTCTCGCCTACATAAAGCGATCGAGGAATGGCGGAAAGCATAAGTAACAAACTCAATTAATAAAAGGAGCCGGGCTAAACGCGCGGCTCCTTTTATTGCTTTTTTAAGACGATGCAAAACCGCCTTAGTTGACACCCTCGTTCGCCCACTACCTCTTCAGTAGTTTCCCATCCCGTCTCGGTCTCCGTGTCCCGTCCATAGCTACAGTGTCAGCGCCGGCCTCATGAACGGCAAAGGCATCCTCAAGGGTCGGGGTAATATAAACGGGATAATCCTCGATTTGCCGTTTGAGCAGTCCGATGACCGGATCGTTCACGGCAGCTTTAATCACCGCAATATCTCACCGTAATGCCACACTTGAGCAGCTGCGCCTATGACACCTGCATCACTGCCAAAGTTAGCAGGCATAATCCTGCAGCAGCTTCTCATATACGAAGAAGTCCGGACATCGACCTCCTGATCGAGCGCCTGCAAAAAACGAGGACCCGATTCCGCCACTCCCCCGCCAATCACCACTACCTCCGGATTAAATGCATGAATATAACCGGCAACAGCCGCTCCCAGTGCTCGGATAACAACCCGCATCACCTCCGTGGCCGACGGATCATCCCGGTGCCAGGCCTTAACAATATCCCGGGCGTTAGGTTCCCAATCATATGAAGCGCTTTCACTGTTCTGCATCTCAAGCCCTAATCTGGCAATGCCGCTGCCTGAAGCATACAGCTCAATACAGCCGTTATTTCCGCAGCTGCAGCGAGGACCGTTGATGTCAATACTGACATGGCCAAGCTCCGCTGCCCCGCCAAAGACCCCTCGAAGAAGACGCCCCGATTCGATAACGGCACCGCCAATCCCCGTACCAAGAGCAAGGCACACAAAGTTATCACAATCCTTGCCAACGCCGTACATTTTCTCGGCAATGGCTATAACATTAACATCATTGTCAACATGCACCCGGGTATCGTAACGTTCGGATACCTTTCGTTTAATCTCCATCCCCGTCCAACCTGGCAACGTATCTCCTGCGTATAGAACGGTCCCTTCCCGAAAATCAATTTGGCCTGCGCTGCCGATACCGATACCTTGCACTTCTTCCTCTGAACCGGCGGATTCCATCATCATGTCGATGCCAAGCAGGACTTTGTCCATAAGCTGCTCCGGCCCTTTGTTCGCCTCGGTAGGCATCAGATGCCGGTTTATGATCTTTCCTTCTCGATCAATGACTGCAAACTGGACTTTCGTCCCCCCAATATCAACACCGATCGCGTAACTCATAGTATGTAAACACTCCCTTCGTAATCAATAAAATGGAAGATCGATTCATCCCGTGCCCCCGCCCGAAGATGAACAGAAGTGTATCGATTCCCAAGGATCGATTCACTAATACAGCTTATCCACAACGGACCTCGCGGTTTTCTCCAACGACTTCGAGGCATCCTCTTTTTTCATCGTTAAGAGCGTTGTAAGAATGTTCAACATATACGTCTGCATGAACTTTGTTGCCAGGGCTCCTCCCTCTGTCGGCATTTCCCTGGAAGATACAGGAAGAACCGTATCCGCGTATGTAACAATCGGGGAACGGAGATGTCCGGTCAAACAGATGACGTCCGCTCCATTCTGCTTCGCTTCCTTCACCGGATCCACCAGGTCACGCGTGCTGCCGGAAGTGGAAATGGCGAATACAAGATCGCCCTTCTTGACCAAGGAAGCGGACATGGCAATAATATGCGAATCCCGGTGCGCTTCCACATTAAGCCCCAGTCTCATCAGCTGATAATGCAAATCCAGTGCGGTTATGCCTGAAGAACCCACGCCATAGACATACACTTTGTTTGCGGCCAGCAGCTTATCCACCGCCATCTTTAGATTGTCGGCGTTAACCAGATCCAGCGTATTCTTAAGTAAAATTTCATGCTGCATCGTCAGCTTGCGGGCCACCGTCATCATGTCATCCTGCTCATCGATAGCGGTATCCACTACGGATGGAGGACGATCCACCAAATCCTGTGCAACAGACAGCTTGAATTCATGAAATCCCCGAAACCCCAGCTTGCGGCAGAATCGAATGACGGATGTCTCTCCGACCCCTGCCCTCTCAGACAAATCCGTTACGGTAGCGAGCACGGTTTCCTCAGGGTAGCTTTTCACGTAATCAGCCACTTTTTTCTCCGTCTTGGTCAGGGAAGAATAAATGCTCGATATCATCAGCAGCGTGTT
Source organism: Paenibacillus sp. NPDC058898 (assembly GCF_049316025.1). Taxonomy (NCBI): domain Bacteria; kingdom Bacillati; phylum Bacillota; class Bacilli; order Caryophanales; family Paenibacillaceae; genus Paenibacillus; species Paenibacillus sp. NPDC058898. Next base: position 166,440 of record NZ_JBMOSM010000013.1, read on the forward strand.
AGATTGATTCAGTCTTGGGCCAACTCTTGCCATTCCACATCCCTCGTTTCCTCTAACAGGCGCAAAAAGAATATTTTCTCCTTAATTATATATTAAAAAGGATTTTTCTTTCAATCACTAAAAAAACGGATATTGACGCAGTTTCTCTAAGGACAGACTTCATACTAGCAGAAGGTTTTCGTGCTAGATAAGGAAGGTATGCACTAGTATTTATACGTTCATATCTCTTAAAAAAAGAAGCTGTCAGCATCCTGTGAATCGGATCTGCAGCTTCGATTATTGTAGTTAACTGTTATCCTGTTTCGATCCTCCGATCGAGCAGTCTTACATCATGCTTCCGGTTTCGTCTGTACCAGAAGTCAGCCCCTCGATCGTTACCGCTCCATTCAGACTGTCGCCGGTCACCTGTCCCCGCTCCATCTGATAACCTGCATCCAGCATCGAACCATCCAGCTGATGAAGCTGCTGGCTGACTTGGTCCATCTGCTGGAACAGCAGACGAGATTGATAGGCTTCGGCGTACTCACTCTGCTGCGCAGTCTCGTCCATTTGTTCGAATGCCGTTTTGCTCTCGCCCAGCACTTGGCGGTACTGCTCCGCCGTAGCGGTTCGGATATCCTGCACCGTATTCATCATCCCATGCAAAACCATCCGGCAATTCACCAGTTCCTGACGGACAGCAGCAGAAGTTTCAGGCGAAACTGCAGCCTGGGCGCTTTGAAGTTCAGCTTGGATCTGGCTGAGCTGGCTCACGATCACCCCAACTTCGTTCATTCCCCCGTTTTGCGCTGCCGTAGTCAATTCGCTTGATAGCTGGTTGAGCCTCATCGACATATTTTGAATATTGCTCATTGCAATCCCCCCTTTTTTTCGGATAGCGACCATTTTAATGAATAGGATGCGATAAACCATGGATTGCTATTCATGTCGATATCTGGTCAGGAAGTCCCCTCTGTTGGAATCCGAGGCGGGATGCCGATATAATAGAGTAAGCCATTATATGAAAGTAGGTAGATTAAAGAGTTCGCATGATCAAACGCAAAAAAACGACACTTTTCTTAATTGCTGCCTTATTACTCGCCATATTTTATATGCAGCTGCAAACCTCCATACCGGGATTCATCAACGATCTTGATTTTAATAGTAAAGAAGCCCCTAAAGTCTCCCAGCTCCACCCGTATGTATTGCAGCAAAAGAACGAGCTTGTCCGTCTCACCAAGAAAAAAGGAATCTCGATCATCATAACGGACGGTTACCGCAGTCATGAAGAGCAGACCCGCATCTACAATCAGGGTCGCAGCACCGAGGGCGACATCGTGACGAATGCCAAGGCAGGAGAATCCCTTCACAACTATGGACTTGCGATTGATTTTGCGCTAAGACTAAAGGATGGAAGCATCATCTGGGATATGGAATATGACGGGAACGGAAACGGCAAGGCCGACTGGATGGAAGTTGTGGAAATTGCCAAAGATTTAGGCTTCCAGTGGGGCGGTGATTGGGCCAACTTCCCGGATTATCCGCATCTACAGATCGATTTCGGACTGACGATCCGTGATTTGAAACGTGGAAAACTCCCTCCCATGGACGCTTCCGAGACTTTGGAAGCAAAGTGAACGGCTATAGCAATTTGTAAATATAGTTTACCTCCGCTTTTAACCGTAAATAAGAGCTCCCCTGTCTGTTACGGTGAGAAGAGAGTCTGTTTTTAACGAAATAACGTATTCTGAGTCCGTAAAAATTACTGGAATTTTGGTATTACGCATCAGCGTTTAGATCAAGGTCGACCAGATCCTTCTGGTCGGCCTTTTTGACGTTGTTTTTTGGAAATGCGTGTTAATGAATTTGCGACATCCAACCAAATGCTTGACAATCGATTCACCTTTTGGTTATATAGTTATATATATGAGTATATAACCTTAACAAGACATGAAGGTAAGGCGGTGATTCTTATTGAGCGGTACCGTGCATCCAGATAATAAGCCCCTGTTCATCCAGATCAAGGAGAAGATCGAGGACCAGATCGTGAATGATCTACTGCTTGAAGGTGAACAGGTTCCTTCCACGACGCAGCTCTCCCAATTTTACAAAATCAATCACATCACGGTGTTAAAGGGCATCAACCTGCTGGTTGATTCCGGACTCATCTATAAAAAGCGAGGTGTCGGCATGTTTGTTGCAGAAGGGGCCAAGGAAATGCTGCTCCAGACCCGAAAGAGTGCATTTGCGGAACATTATGTGGTGCCTATGGTACAGGAAGCAGACAAACTCGGTTTGTCCACGAATGAGCTTTTTCAAATCATAACCCAGTTAAAAGGAAGTGACCTCCATGAATCTTGATGTTCAGTTTGACCGCGTATCGGTGGTATACGGTGACCTCGAAGCCGTCCGAAATGTTTCGCTTCATCTCCCAGCAGGCAAAATTTATGGTCTCCTGGGGCGCAACGGAGCAGGCAAAACCTCACTACTGTCTGTTCTTGCTTCATTTCGTGAACCCTCATCGGGATCGGTTACGATTGGCGGCGAGCAGCCGTTCGAAAATGCGAAGATCATGAGGGAAGTCTCCTTCATCTATGATGTAGACTACAAAGACGAGACGGACAAGGTCAAGGTAGCGATTGATTCCATAGCCAGACACCGGCCCCATTTTGATACCATGTACGCCCTTGAGCTCGCACGCAAATTCAATTTGCCCTTGGATAAACAGCTGAAGCAGCTTTCCAAAGGGATGCAATCCGCTTTTAACGTATGCATCGGACTTGCCAGCCGCTCGCCAGTTACCATACTGGATGAAGTTTATCTCGGCATGGATGCACCGTCACGCGAAATTTTTTACCGGGAACTGCTGAAAGACCAGGAGCACCATCCCCGTACATTCATTCTCTCCACCCACCTGGTTTCGGAGATGGATTATCTGTTTGAAGAAGTCATTATCATTCACAAAGGCCAGTTCGTGCTGCAAGACGATTATGAAAGCCTCACGTCCCGGGGCGTTTCCATTACGGGCCCGGCGGCAAAGGTAGATGAATTCATCCAGGGCTTGAAGGTGCTCAACGTACAGCAGCTCGGTTCTACCAAGGCCGTCATGGTCTATGGGGAATTAAACGAGGCATCCCAGCTAGCCGCACATCGGGCAGGACTTGAGATCGGGCCGATCTCGCTCCAGGACTTATTTATCCATCTGACGGGGGAGGAATATTCCGCATGAAAAAAACGTCATCAGCCGTAACCAGAGTATCGACAGACATGTTTATTCAGCAAGGCAGCTGGGCCTTGGGATTTCTATTTATTGTGCTGCTGATCTATATTGGAGTCGGCATCGGTACCAGCGTTGGTGTCAATGTTCGCGAAGGAATCGCAGAGGAGGACTTCTTCTCTATCACTTACCGCTCAACCAAGGGCTTCATGCTGGTAATCGGTATTATTTCTGCTTATGGCTTCCTTAGCTACTATGTAAGACATGGAGTAACCCGTAAGGATTTCTTCAATGGAGCCGCTGTGGCTGCCGTCTATCTGTCATTGGCCTTCCCAGTCGTGGTGGGTCTAGGCAATTGGATCATCGGGATGGTTACATCCCATGATGCAGGCAGCACCCCGCTGATGCAGGAGTTTGATAACAGCTGGCTGCTGATGCTTGCCTCCTACGGCATCCAAATCTTTATCTATTATCTGATGGGGTGGATGATCGGATCCGGATTTTACCGGTTTGGCTGGATTCGCGGCTTGGGGTGGATCGCCGTAGCCCTCGTGTTAATCGGCTTCATGGATGCATTGTGGCAATTTGAGCTGGCTTCCATATGGGAACAGTGGCTGCCAGTCACGACAGCCTTTTCCGTCACGCTGCCGGTTTCTCTTGCAGGGTCCGTGGCCGTCATCCTGATTACACTTATTCTGATTCGACTGATAACCCGAAGAGTTACGATTAAAATGTAATATATACGCAAAATAAATGGCTGATCCAAGGGAAGCAATAGATCTACCCCGGAGTCAGCCATTTATCATTTACATCGTTTTAAATTAAGCAGCACTGCTCTTCTTTTTATTGTAAATATCGAAGGCTACCGCTGCGAGCAGAACCAGACCTTTGATTCCTTGCTGCCAGTCGATGCCAAGACCTACAAGCGACATCCCGTTATTGAGCACGCCCATGACGAGACCGCCGATGATGGCACCAAAGACCGTACCGATCCCGCCGGTAGCCGAAGCGCCGCCAATGAAGCTCGCCGCGATGGCATCCAGCTCAAAGTTCGTGCCAGCTCTTGGCGTCGCCGCGTTCAAGCGGGCGGCAAAGATCAACCCGGAGATCGCTGCCATCACACCCATGTTGACGAATACCCAGAAGGTGACCTTCTTGGTTTTCACGCCGGACAGAGCCGCCGCTTTCTCGTTGCCGCCAAGCGCATAAATATGACGGCCCATCACGGTTTTGTTCATCACGAAGGAATAGATGATGATCAACACCAATAGTAGAATCAGAATGTTCGGCAGGCCGGCATAACTGGCCAGCATGAACGTAAAGGCATTGATCACCGCCGCGATAAGTATAAGCTTCAAAAGGAACAAGCCGTTTGGCAATACTTCGAAGTTGTATTTTTTATGCGATTTTCGCTCGCGAAGCTCATTGATCAGGAAAATAACCGTAAAGACGATCCCAGCCAGAATCGCGATTAGATTGGTGCCGGTGTTACCGAAATCCGGAATAAAGCCGGAGCTCAGTTTCTGGAAGCCTGAAGGAAAAGGCGCAATCGATTGACCTTCCAGCACAATCATGGTTAGACCACGGAACAACAGCATTCCCGCAAGCGTTACGATAAAGGCCGGTATCCTTACATAAGACACCCAGAATCCCTGCCAAGCACCGATCAGGCCCCCGACGATCAGAGACACGATCACCGCAATGACCGGATGCAGCTGCATATCCACCATCATAATCGCGGCCACTGCACCGACGAAAGCAGCTACCGAACCGACCGACAAATCAATATGGCCCGTAATAATGACAAGCACCATGCCGATAGCAAGTACGAGGATATAGCTGTTCTGGAGAATCAGGTTTGTGATGTTGATCGGCTCCAGCAGCAGCCCGCCCGTAATGATCTGGAAAAATATCATAATGACAACAAGGGCGATGATCATCCCGTATTGGCGGATGTTGTTTTTGAACATTTTTTTGAGTGTTTCCATGCTTAAGCCCCTCCGTTCTTGGTCATGTATCTCATCAGGGTTTCCTGCGAAGCCTGCTCTCTGCTAACCTCACCGGTTATCCGTCCCGCGCTCATGACATAAATCCGGTCGCAGATCCCTATAATCTCCGGCAGCTCCGAGGAAATGACAAGCACTCCCTTCCCCTCATCCGCCAGCTGGTTAATGATCGCGTATATCTCGTATTTGGCCCCAACGTCAATCCCCCGCGTCGGCTCATCCAGAATCAGAATATCCGGCTCGGCATAAATCCATTTACTTAGGACGACCTTCTGCTGATTCCCCCCGCTGAGGTTTCCCGCCTTCTGGAGAATGTTCGGCGTTTTGATCTTGAGCTTCTTCCGCATGTCCTCCGCCACGAGTATTTCTTCCTTATCATCAATGACCATGTTCCTCGCAAGCTTGGACAGTCCGGTAAGCGAGATGTTGCGCTTGATATCGTCCATGAGGATCAACCCGTATTCCTTACGGTCCTCGGTCACGTAAGCTAAGCCGTTATCAATGGCTTCGGTAATGGATTGATTCCGGATTTCCTTCCCGTCTTTGCGCAGCGTTCCGGTAATATTCCGGCCGTAAGCCTTACCGAAAATACTCATCGCAAGCTCAGTCCGGCCGGAACCCATTAGCCCGGCAATGCCCACGACTTCCCCCCGGCGTATATCCATGCTCACGTTGTCAATCACTTTGCGGCCTGCTTGCAGCTCGTGATATACCGTCCAATCCTTAATCTCCAGAATGACTTCCCTGATCTTCGGTGTCCGCTCCGGATAGCGGTTCGTCAAATCCCGGCCAACCATGCCGCGGATGATCCGGTCCTCGTTCACCTCGCCGCCTCTCATATCCAGCGTTTCGATGGTTTGACCGTCACGAAGAATCGTAATGGAATCCGATACCTTCGAGACCTCGTTCAATTTATGGGAGATTAGGATGCAGGAGATTCCCTGTTTCTTGAATTCCAGCATCAGCTCCAGCAAATTCTCGCTATCGTCCTCATTGAGCGCCGCCGTCGGTTCGTCCAAAATAAGCAGCTTCACCTTCTTGGATAAGGCCTTTGCAATTTCGACCAGCTGCTGCTTGCCGACGCCGATGCTGCCGACCTGTGTGTTCGGATTCTCGCTGAGTCCCACCTTATCCAGCAGCGCTTTGGCACCCATCATCGTCTCATTCCAGTTCATAATGCCCTTCTCGGCACGCTCGTTCCCCAAGTAAATGTTCTCGGCAATCGACAGATAAGGGATCAACGCAAGCTCCTGATGGATGATGACGATGCCCAGATCTTCGCTTTGCTTGATATTTTTAAATTCGCAGACGCTGCCTTTGAACAAAATATCTCCCTCATAGGAGCCGTGTGGATACACGCCGCTCAGCACTTTCATCAACGTGGATTTGCCCGCTCCGTTCTCCCCGCACAGAGAATGGATTTCACCTTCGCGAACTTTCAAATTCACGTTATCCAGCGCCTTCACCCCGGGAAACGCTTTCGTAATGTTCCGCATTTCGAGAATGTACTCTGACATCTGGCTTCACCTTCCTATCGTTTCATGTTCGCTGCCTTAAGACTATTTCAATCCGATTTCTTCCTTGGAGTAATAGCCCGTCTTCACAACCTCTTTCTCCACGTTGGAAGCATCTACGGATACAGGAGGGAGCAGATAGGCAGGCACGACCTTGATGCCGTTATCGTACGATTCGGTATCGTTGACCTCGGCTTCTTCTCCCTTCAGCACGCTCTCCGCCATCTTGACTGCCTGTTCGGCGAGCTGGCGTGTATCCTTGAACACCGTCTGGGTTTGCTCACCGGCTACGATCGATTTAATGGAGGCAAGCTCCGCATCCTGACCAGTAATGATCGGCAGGGGCTTACCTGCCGTCCCATAACCCACACCCTTGAGCGAGGAGATAATGCCGATACTGATCCCGTCATAGGGAGACAGTACCGCATCCAGATTTTCGCTGGAATAGTTGGCGCTGATCAGGTTATCCATCCGCGACTGGGCCAAGGCCCCGTCCCAGCGCAGGGTCGCAATCTGGGCCATCGTGGTCTGCTTGCTCCGAACCACAAGCTTGCCCGAATCCATGTAAGGCTTCAGAACGGACATCGCGCCATCATAGAAAAAGTAAGCATTGTTATCGTCCGGCGATCCACCGAACAGCTCGATATTGAACGGCCCCTTCCCTTCCTTCAAGCCGAGCTTCTCTTCAATATAAGAGGCTTGTTGAACGCCGACCTGAAAGTTGTCGAACGTAGCATAATAACTCAAATGCTCGGTATTGCGGATCAACCGATCGTAGGCAATAACCTTAATTCCCTGATCATGAGCCTTCTTGATCACGTCGGTTAGCGTATTTCCATCAATTGAAGCGATGACGATGACGTCGACCCCTTTCGTAATCATGTTCTCGATTTGCGAAATCTGGTTTTCAATCACGTCCTCAGCAAATTGAAGGTCGGTTTTATATCCTTTTTCCTGAAACAGCCGCTCCATGTTCTTCCCGTCAGCCACCCAGCGCTCGGATGATTTGGTTGGCATCGCAAGGCCGACATACCCCTTATCAGCATCGCCGGTTTTGCTTTCGGCGAGGTTGCAGGCCGTCAGGGCCAAGAGCAGCACCGCGATCAGCAATCCTGGCAATCCTCTCTTCATCGGTAGTTCCCCTTTCCGAAAAATGGAATCGAGAGCGCTTACAACCGAAGGTTCGAAAAGCCTCTCTGTACTAAAAAGGATACATCCCATCGGGTGTAGGGGTCTTTCCACGAAAACAACCTTTTTTATAATTTTCATACTTTTGTTGTTTGGGTTTTACGCAAGTGTACATTGGGCTGCGTAACTTTCCGGCTTAGTCACACCATGCCCCAAGCGGTTGCCGGCATCCAAAAGGGGGAGTCCCAAAAGATCTTAGATCTTGCGGGATGCCCCCCTTCTTCCTGTTAGAAGACGCTCCATGTACGAATCGTTCCTACCATCGCTGTCGCTTGTCCGGAATCGATTCGTCCTCTCCGCTACGCCGTGCGGACTGCCTACTTTTTTAGACGCAAAGAAACCGTTCTTCGGTAAAATGGAGGTGCTACCCAAACCATTTACGAAAGGAACGGTTTCTTTTGTACATTCAATATACCATGGGGCAACCCTGGCGGCAGTCTAGACAGCTACCATCCCAAGATGCTCACCAAAGTCAACGTCTACGCTTACACACAACGGATCTACTCTTCTCGTCAGATCGCCAATGCCGTCCGCGAGAATTTCAAAAAAGCGATACACTCACTCCGCAAAGATCTGCTCCCGCGTTTGCAAAAATATGAGACTCAGCAGGAAATGGCATAGGTTCGGGATGTCCCCTTCATGATCCTCGCACACCGCCTACTCTTCCTGAACCGTCACCCCTTTGCGGTACCGGTTCGGTGATACCCCCATTACTTTTTTAAAAGCCGTGCTGAAATAATGCTGGCTGTCATACCCCACCCGCTCCGCAATGTCCAGGATGCTTAGATCGGTGGAATTAAGCAGATGGATCGCCTTTTGAATCCGCGTCTGGGTCATAAGCGTAATAAAGGACGTGCCCAGTTCTTTCTTTAGCGTCCGGCTCAGATAGACCGGCGAAACCTGCAAAACTTGGGCAAATGATTCCAGCGTCAGCTCCCGAACGGCATACTGTTCCTGGATGAGCTGGCGGGCCCGCCGTACTAACGGAGACAGCTGCGCATCCTTAAACACCCCATCCCGGCAGGCCTCATAGGCTGCAGCAACCGACCCCGCTCCTTCCGATACAAACTCCATATGAACGTTGACAGTCAGCTTCAAGTACTTCTGAATGGATTGCTCGGCATCGGCTGCGATTTCCACATCCGTCTCACCCCATAAACAGATGCCAATCCATCCTGTATGATCACGGAACAAAACACAAGGAGCGGGATGGATCAGTTCGGAAATGATATTCTCCATCGCGAACAGATACAACTGCCGGTCGCTTTCCTTCATCAAAGGCTGCGGAGCCGTTATCTCCGGCCATCTGGCGATGCCGACCCGGGTAGGCTTACTAGGAGGAAGCCCGAGAAACTCCAGCTGCTCCAGCGCCTCCTCCTCATCCAGCAGGCCATGCATCCATTCCAAGCAGAATCGTTCCCGCAGCAGCGGAATATTCTTCTCGATTTGCTCGGAGGCCTTCTTTAGATAACTCTCCTGGATATGCCGGTCATTCAGTTCATCCCTTACGCTTCCAAGCACTCGAATCAGGTGATCCGCATTCACCGGCTTTAATATATAATCCTTAACCCCGAGCCGGATCGCTTCCTGCGCATACGCAAATTCGTCATGGCCAGTAATAATGACGAACCGGCATTCGGGACGTTCTTCCTTCATCCGCTTCATGAGCCCGATGCCATCCAGGAACGGCATATTCATATCGACCAGCATAATGTCGATCGGCCGGCTGAGCGCAAGCTCCAGCGCTTCCTCACCATCCTCCGCTTCAGCAGCCACCTCCATGCCAAGAGCATCCCAATCCACCGCATCCCGAATTCCTTCACGGATAATCGGCTCATCGTCAGCAATCAGGACTTGATACGCTTTGTTCATAGCCTGTCTCTCCCATCATGATTGGAGGACGAAGGGGCGGTATGCAGCAGCGGATGCGTAATCATTACCGTGGTTCCCTCGTTCTCTATACTGTCAATTGCAATTCCGTACTCATCGCCGAACGTTAGCTTGATGCGTGCCTGCACATTCAGCATGCCATAGCTGCGACTTTCGCCTACCCTTTCTCCCGGAGTCGTCTCCATGGCCGTTACCGGATCGGCAAGCTGATTGCGAAGCGTCTCCAGCTGCTCCTTGGACATACCTGCCCCGTCGTCTTGTACGGCAAGCACCAGCACATTCCCCTCGACATCAGCTTTGATCCAGATTCGCCCCGGTCCTCTCCGGGCCTTAATGCCGTGGTATATCGCGTTTTCCACCACCGGCTGCAGAAGGAGCTTCAGCACGTATAATTTCTCAGCCTCTGGCGAAAGCTCCATCTCAACCTGCAGCCTGTCGCGGTAGCGCGTCTTCTGTATCTGCAAGTAGCTGCTGATATGCATCCATTCGTCGGACATGGAGATGATATCATCCCCTTTGCTGAGTCCGATCCGAAACAGCCTCGACAAGGATTCCACCAGATCCGATACATCGTCCGCCCCTTTCTTGCGGGCCATCCAATGGATCGTATCCAGTGTGTTGTACAGAAAATGCGGCTTAATGTGGGCCTGTAGGCTGCGCAGCTCCGCTTCGCGCTTCTGCTTCTCCCGGAGCTCGCTCAGCTTCATCAACTTGCGGATCTGCAGAAGCATGCGGTTAAAGCTGCGTCCAAGCATGCCCACCTCATCCTGACGGTTTCCCCAGTAACGGGTCGTCAAATCCCCGGATTCTGCTTTTTGCATGAAGGACATGAGTTGCCAGATCGGTCTGGATATCGACTGTGAAAGCGTGTAGGATGCAGCTATACCAAACAAGCACACCACAAACAAGAAACAAATCATATAAAATCGAATCTCTCGGACCTCATACACCGATTCGCTGGTTGGAAATACGCCGATCGTCCGCCAGCCGGTAAAGGAGGAGGTGCCGTATATCAATTGCAGCCGCTCTCCGTTCGACTCACGGATGAAAGCACCGCTGTCCTCTTCCGGAAACCACGAAGGCGGTATGGACGGAATGATGGAATCCTCCGGCTTATAGATGCTGGAGCCGCCGGGTTCGGCCACCATCAAATATCCGCTTTTTCCAAGCGTGACATCCCGGACCGCTCTCGCAACCGCCCGCAGCTTCAAATCGATCAATACCGCTCCGGTTACTTCCCTCGTATCCGGATTCACAAACGAGCGAACGACCGACACCAACTCCTCATTGCCATAATGAACATGGGTGGTGACGTTACGATCTGCCGGATGCCCGAGCACTGTAAAGATTCCTTCATTTGAAGCAGCCTCAAGGTACCAAGCTTCCTCCGTCAAGCTGGCGGGACCGCGCGCATACATTTCGTTACTGATGTATTCCCCGTCACGATTGACCAGAAGAATGGAGGCGATTTCCGGGTACAGCGTCGTGAAGCCTTGAAGATACCGCTTAATCTCATAATTTTCCTCATTGTCCTGCTTCACCGAGAACGACTGCAGGCCGGAATTACCCGTATCTTCGGTTCCTGCGGCCGGCTTATCCCCTTGGATTTCCCCTTGCAGAAATCGCTCCGTGCGCGGGTCAAATCCGATCAAATACGTAATGTTCTGAAGATTCTCCATATCATTGTCCAAAGTCTGATTGACCTTTCCGATCAATTGAATGGTGTTCGAGGTTACCTGCTGATCCACAATGCGGTTAACCGTCCAATTGACGAGGACGCCCAGCGCGATTGAGGGCAGGATGCCAACCATAAGGAACAAGATGACCAACTTGTATCTCAGCGGTAAATCCCCGAACCGCAGCCACCGCGAGATGCCTTCGCGCCAGGATTCCGCTCTGATTCTATTTTGCATAATAATCATTCACATTCTCTCGGGTCACAACCGAGATCCCGGTGTCCACCCTTGTCGGAAGTGGAGACACGTCATTGCCGAGCGTCGGGGCCGGTACGGTAAGACCATGATGCAGATGAAATAAATACTGCAGCGACCAATAGCCCATGTTCCACGTCCCCTGAGCGATCGTTGCCGCGATGGTTCCATCGGAAATCCGGTCCAGCGTCCCTTTATTTGTATCGAATCCGATGATGGTAATCCGATCCGCTTTATTCGCGCCGATAACAGCATCCGCCACGCCCATTCCGCCGCTGGCCTCCGTTACGAAGATCCCTTTGAGATCCGGGTGCTTGTCCAGCATGTCTGCAGCAGCCTCTTTGGCAACGAGGGTATCCCCTTTACCTTCCCTGATCTCCACCACGGACATGCCCGGATATCGCTGTGCTAAAGTGTCCCTGAAGCCTTCGGAACGGTCATCATGATTCTGCTGCCCGGGCTGGGTAACAATCCCGATCTCCCCTTCTCGGCCGAGAAGCTGCGCCATTTTGTCCGCGGCCGCAACGCCAGCGTTGTAATTATTGGTCGCCAGGAAAGAATAGGCCTTACTGTCAGGTGCATCCGCATCGAACAGCACGACGGGTATTCCAGCTTCCACGGCTTTATTAATTGTCGACGTCAGCGCTTTGGAATCGATGGCCGACAAGGCGATACCGGCAGGTTTTTTGGCAATCACTTGTTCCAGAACGGTGATCTGTTCCTCCACGTCATATTGTGTAGAGCCTCGGTAATCGACAGATACGCCCAGAGCATCCCCTCCATCCTCGAAGCCCTTTAAAATATTTTTCCAATATTCCATGCCGGATTGAAAAGTCACCATGACATAATTCTCCCCAATGCTGCCGTGCAGGCCGCCTTCCTCCCAAGCAGAAGAACGCTTGTCCTCCAGTCTGTACATGAACACATAGGTAAGAAAAGCCAATAGAAGCGCACCGTACACCAGCATCATCTTCTTCATGATTAAAACCCCCGATTCCTTGATCCTTCGTTCGCCATTTCCAGTTGCAATCGGTTACATAACGTATAATGAATATACTGCAATTCTTTGAAAAAGATCAAACCCATGCTGGAATTCGGCTCTGGTCAACAGCAAAAAACAGGCCGTCCACGGTTAACCCTAACCATATCACTGCCTGCTTCTGATATTTTAATTATCTTTATTTTTATACATTAAATTTCATTGCCTTATGTAGCCCGCTTAGCCGGATAAATGCTGATGCCGTGCATAAATAAACTTACCACGTGACGCGCAAGATCCTCAGGAGTCCGCTTGCCTGTCAGAAGCTGCTGTGAGGTTAGTCTTTCAATGACGCCAACCAAGCACTCCGCAACGATGTGCATATCGGAATCTCCGTCAAAGTACCCGTCCCGCTGCTCAGCTTTCAGATTTTGCTCAATCATGGCTACCATTTCAGACTTTACGATGACAGCGTCATCCCCAATGAAAAAACCAATTTGTGTCAGGTCCGAATCTTTGCCAAGAAACGCGAACAACCCCGTCAGCACGCTCTGCAAACGACCGGTTACATGCTCCTCATCAATTCCGCTTTCCAATCTGCTTCCCTCGAGCAGGATCTTGAGCTCAGAGCGAAATTTCTCCACCAACTCCTTGAAAACGGCTTCTTTGCTTTCAAAGTACAAATAGAATGACGGCTGCGTCAATCCAGCCCGGGAAACGATGGTGCTGATCTTGGTCTGATGGTATCCTGACTTTGCAAATTCATTGGCAGCGACAATCAGTAGTCTAGCCCGGCTTTCTTGTCCGTTCGCACCCTTCTTACGCAAAGCTATCCAACCTCCGAATCTAATCATGATGTATGTAAGTTACCGTTCATTATACTCTATATCGGAAAGTTACTGCTACACATAAAGTCTAGTCTTAGCATGCACGAGACTTTACATCGCATCAAGAACGTTATAACGTAAAAGGATAACGATGTTTATCGTTACAGCCAATAAGGAGATTAATAACATGCAGAAACATACCCAATCCAACTCGGTGGATATGACCGAGTCACTTAACTTGCCAGCCCCGTCTTCCAAGCGCGTGCTTATTGTTACGGCAGTCGATGCCGAAAAAGAGGCCGTGCAACGCGGGCTTAAGCGCGCACATGGATTTGATGTCATCGCGGGTGGAGTCGGTCCCGCGGCTACCGCTGCTGCGACTGCCCGCCAGCTGATTCAAGGCACCTATGATTTCGTTGTCAGCGCAGGTATTGCCGGAGGATTTGCCGGCCAGGCTGAGGTTAGCTCCATCGTCATTGCGGACACCATCATTGCCGCTGATCTCGGTTCTGAAACCGAAGACGGCTTCAGCAGCGTCCAGGAGCTTGGCTTCGGAATGGATCGGGTGCAGGCAGATCCAGCTTCTGCCCGCAAACTTGCGGAGGCCTTAAAGATTGCTGGCGCAGCCGTAACCCTCGGGCCCGTCCTGACGGTCTCCACCACGACAGGAACAGCAGCCACGGCCGCACGCCTCCTCCATCGGGTGCCGGACGCCGCAGCCGAGGCGATGGAGGGATTCGGCGTGGCGACCGCTGCCGATGCAGCCGGTGTGCCCGTGCTCGAAATCCGTTCCATATCCAATCAGGTCGGCCCGCGGGACCGCAGTGCATGGAAGATCAAGGAGGCCCTGCAGGCGCTTGAGACTGCAAGTTCATTACTACCGGAGGTGTTACGATGAAAATCGCTTTTTCCCCTTGCCCCAACGACACATTTGTATTTCATGCCTGGGTTCACGGACGGATTCCAGGGGCTCCCAAGCTTGATGTATCCTACGCGGATATCGATATCACCAATCACTGGGCAGCCGAAGATCGAGAACATGATATCTTAAAAATATCCTATGCCGCGCTGCCCTGGGTGCTGGATGAATATGCCCTCCTGCCCTGCGGGGGAGCACTTGGCCGCGGATGCGGACCGCTCGTTCTGACAGCGGACAAGCTCACGGACGGAAAAACACCAGCCAGCCCTGCAGATTTGTCCGGCCGGCGGGTAGCCGTTCCAAGTGAGCGCTCCACAGCTTATCTGTTGTTTCGCCTGTGGGCCGCCCAAAACGTACCCGGAGGACTCGGCGAAATCGTGGTAATGCCGTTTGACCAGATCATGCCGGCTGTCCGCGACGGTGCCATCGATGCCGGACTGGTCATTCACGAAGCGCGATTCACGTACCCGTCCTACGGATTGAAGCTGATGACCGATCTCGGCAGCTGGTGGGAATCCGATACAAATCTGCCTATTCCTCTGGGGGCGATTGTGGCCCGGAGGTCGCTGGATCTGGCCAGCATCTCGAGCTGGATCCGCTCCTCGGTCGAATACGCCTGGGAACATCCCGGGGAATCCCGGGATTATGTCCTCCGGCACGCACAGGAAATGGACCCGGACGTCGCCGATGCCCACATTGACTTATATGTCAATCCATTTACCGTGGAGCTGGGCGAAGACGGCTATGCAGCAATTTCCGCCCTGCTGAACCGCGCAGCCGATGAAGGGCTTGTGCCGCGGATCGATCCTGCACTGTTGAAGCGTCCATAATATGGCGACCTGACCCTAAAATATATTCTCAATGGATGTACTTTCAATAGAAGAAAAACTACAAATAGAGTTTTCTTGCGGTAATCAGAAGATTTAGCTTCCGCTGAAAGCTTATGTATTCTATGTTCAAAGAGGAGCACCAGGAGTCCGACAAATCGGGTCTCCTGGACGCTCCTCTTTTTCATGATCCTCATGAATCGTTCTTGTCCAACTCCTCTGTTCAGAACTCATGCCTCGATATAAAATCATGCAATCGTCGATAAATTTCGATAATCTCATCCATGGGCATTCGTACCAGTCCACTGGAAGAAGGAGCAACAAACTCATGAACGCCGTCCTCGACGGAGTCCTGCTGAATTCCCCAATCCGCTTTTGCTTTACCGCTAAATTCGGTGTACACGCCCTTGCCGACAAAGCAAGCAACCTCCGGTCTGTACTCCGCAAGCTTCTCCCGCAGCGTTTCTCTTCCGAGTTTGTACTCTTCACGGGTAATGTCTTCGGCCCCCCGTGTAGGCCTGGCTACAATATTGGTAAACCCATACCCCAGTTTAAGCAATTCCCCATCCTCCGAGGCATCATATAAGCGAGGGGTCAACCCGGATTTATGCAGAATCCTCCAAAAATTGTTACGGGGGTTGGCATAATGATGTCCGACCTCCCCCGATCGTAAACTAGGATTAAATCCGATAAAAACAACAGTCAATCCATAATCGAGATGATCGCTGACTTCGTTCATTCTGACTCCTCCTATCATCGTCTTATTCTGGGTTAACCTAAAACTTAATGAGAGCTCGATGCGGCAGCGCTGTTGTTGCGTTTGCGTATTTGGTGAATGCCCATCACCACGGTCACGAGTTCCCAATCTCCAAGGACGTCGCTCTCATTCTCCAGCAGATAGGCTCCGGCCTGAAGCCAGCCGCTAATACGGGAAAAATGGGCGATTCCCCTTCCGGTACCATCCATTATTTCATATTCATTGGAAAAAGCAGGCGAAGTGATCTCGTATACGCCCCGCGATCCCGCGTTGTATTCAAATTTTTTCGTGAAAAAGCTCATACGCATACGCAGCACGCCCAGCTCTTCCCCGCTGCCGCTCACGATATGCCACTTGTTGGAGAAGAAACGAAACGAGCCGCTGCATACCGGATCTCCCGTAGCGTTATACACGTCCAGCGAGGAACCGAAAGCACTCTTCAAATCCAGACTTCCTATTACACTGCCTTCCCTATCCATAATATCTGTTATACCCGAGCTAAAAAAGTTATCCTTGAAATATAAATGCATACGCCTTCTCCCCTTCCTCGATTCCTTGCATACCTGTTACTCATTACAACGATTCGCACGTTAAATTGTTTCAATTTTTTGGGGGGAATCTGGGAACCAATCCTATGTTCAATTGTCTAATATTTGAGGTGATGTGATTGGAGTACCTGAAACAAATGGTGGCCGTAAATGAAGCAAGCACGGTGCTGAGCGATTTAATGGAGTCCTTCGGCCAGGACGTGTGGAACTATGCGTTCTTCCTAACAAAACGCAAAGATGCGGCTGATGATATCAGCCAGGACGTATTCTTGAGTGCATTTAAGCACTGGAATGAGTTTCAGGGCCGAAGTTCTGTAAAAACATGGCTGTTAACCATCACCCGCAACCTTTCCCTGAACTATCTCAAATCTTCCTTTATGACGAGGGTGTCTTTAACCGGCTGGGTAACCTCCAAGCAGACTGAACCCTCTGCGGAAAAAGAGTTTATGGATGCTGCTGCCGTATCGCAGATTTGGAAATACGTGATGGAGCTGCCGCCCAAATACCGCGAGGTGCTCATCCTTGAATCCCATTACCAGCTGCCGCGAAAAGAAATGGCGGAGCTGCTCGGCATATCCGAAGGAACGATCAAATCCAGACTGCACCGGGCTCGCGCCCGAATGGAGAAGCTGTTGAAAGGAGAGGATGTCCAGTGAAGACCGAACAAGAGCTGCCGCCCGATTGGATACAGGAACTCGCTTCTTCTCCATTCAACGAGCCGATGTTCACCGAGAAGATGAAATCCAGTGTAATGAACAGCGCTGCTAACGGCTCTGTAAAGAAGGGTCGAAAAAAGCGGAAATCTCCAACTCGTCTGCGTATAACCGCAAGTGCATTCATGATTTTTCTAATAGCGGCGGTATGGGGATGGCGCGAGTCCCCTGCGCTTCAACGGATGATCCCGATCCAGGGCTTGGGATATGCTGCCAAGTGGACTCCCCGCAGCGTATACACGGAGGATGGGGTGGATAAACTTCAGGCATTTCCGGGTGCGGATTATGCCGCGGGCTCTCCGGCCGGTGCCTGGTGGAATCTGCTAACCCCGGTCCAAGAGCTTGAAGGGAAAACGATCCACATAACCGCCGTACACCGGGATACGGGAACTACCCTTGAAGAGCTTGTCGAGACGGAGATTACCTCCGATATGGCTTACGATAACTTCACCCGGGTCTCTTCCCGCTTTGCCCTGCCGCTCTCCGGGTTATGGCGATTCGACGTGATGGTGGATCAGGAGAAATACGGCGATATCGTGGTCGATGTGCCAGACAGCAGCTGGGAGCCGAGTCCGAGTTTTAGATCCGGTAATTATGCTATGACCGGTGTGGAAGGTCGTATGGGTTTTATCCATCCTCCTTTAATTGCAGATAAACCCAATAAATACATGTGGCATTTCTGGGGGCGTGCCGAGGAATTAACGGGTGACTTGCACATTACGGCGATAAAAAGAAACACGACCGAGATCATCGATGTCTTTGAGGTTGCCGGGTTACAGCCTTCCTCGATAAACGGTGCTGATGCAGCGGTACCAACCTCCATGTCGCTGCCTTCGCCAGGACTATGGCGTATTATGGTCTCCATTAACGGTCAGCTGTTTGGCAGCGTCATTGTGGAAGTCGATAAACATCAGGACTAAGCTTTCACTACCCTAACCTATCAGAACTTCTATCCGAGACTGAAGTTCATCAAATAAGGCTGCCCCGGTCTGTAGGCATCTACAGAACCGGGGCAGCCTGTTCATTTTGGAATATCATAAATTTCATATTTCGCTTATTTCATCAGTCAAATAGCATTATTCCGCGTTCAATGCTTCCTTCGGCACTTCGATCTTGCTGATTTCGTTATGCTTGGAGTAAGTACTCTTCATTTTCATATCCAAGGATACCTTCTGACCTTCGGCTTCCATTGCCATTACCATGTCCAAATCGGTTGTTACAGGCAGGTAAGATTCCTTCTGTACGCCATAAACAATATGGATGCTCTTGATATCCATTTGATCCATCATGGCTTCCATCTGCGGATCGTTGCCCGCTTGGCTCATCATGGACTTGGCAAGCTCCTTCAGATTGTCGCCGGAGACATCCGCCGTCAGAACGTATGAGTCTCCGTCCTCCGTTACTTTGAAGTCCTTAGCGAGAGTCTTGAACTGCTCTAACTGCTGCTCCGGACTCGCACTGCTCGGATCCAGGCTGTCGCGGATCTCCTGCTCCGATTCCTTCGGAACCTGCATCCATTGACCATCCATAAGCATGTAGATACCGTCTTCCGTTATATACTGCTTCATCTCGATCTTGCCTTCCGGAGAATCCATCACGATGTTCTGCATCATCTCCACCGGCTCGAGCGTAAGTTCCGAATCAAGCGCCATATTAACATCTTGCTCCTGCTTCTCTTCGCCTTCAACTACGATATGCTGTTTAACATCGGCTTTCATCGCAAAACTCTTCAAATTCTTAGAAGCTTCAGCCGCCTTCTGAAGAAGCTCGTCAGCAGTTGGAAGAGCATCCTTCTTCGGTTCTTCTTTAGCAGGCGGCGTCTCGCTCGTCCCTTGTTCCGCTGCTGGCGGTGTTGCGGCGTCGTCTGCTGCTTTGTTGTCCTTTCCGCATGCTGTCATGCTCATTACCAAAATTGCCCCTAGTAATACTGCTGTCCACTTCTTCAATCGAATTTCCTCCTAAAATATGTATTCCAAGATTACTCATCTCATTCTATACGATCTGCGACAAATATTGATCAATTTTTCAGAAAACGGTACACTAGACCTATTCTTTGTCAGGGAGTGTGCACAATTGGAAAACATTCTTGTTACCGGATATCGAGCTCATGAACTCGGTATTTACAACAACAAACACCAAGGCATTCCTTATATACGTCAAGCGATTGCCAACCGCTTGATTCCGCTGCTCGAGGAAGGTCTTCAGTGGGTTATCACGCCCGGTCAGTATGGCGTGGACCTGTGGGCCGTTGAAGCAGCTATAGAACTAAAGTCCCGATACCCTCACCTGAGATGCTCTATTCTGACCGCCTATCAGAATCCCGAGGCGCAATGGAACGACGATAAAAAAGCTTATTTTCAGGAATTGATGAAGGGGGTAGACTTCTATGCGCCTGTCAGCAAGAGCCCCTATCAGGGGCCGTGGCAATTTACGGCCAGAGACGATCTGTTACTCCGCAAGACCGATGGCATTCTGCTCGTGTATGACGAAGATGGCGGCGAAGCCAGCCCCAAGTTCATCAAAGAACGTGCGCTGAAGAAGCAGACAGCGGACGGTTACCGCTTCATCAGCATCGGTTCGGAGGAGATACAGGCTGTTGCAGACGAAGAGAACATGTCGCAGGATTTTTACTAGGTTTGCTGCTCCCCGGTTACCACTTCGATCCGCCAGAAGAGTTCCCTACTGGCGAATCTCCCCAGCAAGAACCACCAGAGGAGCAATGTGAAGAACCTGAAAGAGACGTCAGCTTAAAGGAAATATTTTCGACATAAGTCTGCCTCTCTGATGGATTATCGAAATTAATCATTTTATGCAACATTCCGCAAAAATCAAGGAAAAGAGAATATCAACTAACAAATGAACCTGTGGCAATATTACACATGAGAAGCGGTGGAGCATGCGAATTAACAAATATATAAGCGAAACGGGAGTTTTCTCGCGCAGAGAAACCAACCGATTGATTGCAGCCGGACGCATCACGATCAATGGCAAGGTGTGTGAAAAAGGGGCGGACGTTGAACTGCACGATATTGTGTTAATAGATGGGAAGGGAATTCCTCATCAGGATAGGGAAGCGGTTTACCTGGCTCTCAATAAACCGATCGGTATTGTCTGTACGGCAGCAGAACATGTCGCGGGAAACATTATTCAGTTTGTTAACTATCCATCGCGCATTTTTGCCATTGGAAGGCTGGATAAAGCCTCTGAAGGTTTGATTTTACTTACGAACGACGGAGATATTGTGAACAAAATGATGCGTTCAGAACATCATCATGAGAAAGAATATGTGGTGACTGTGGACAAACCCGTTACGGACGAATTTATGCAAGCGATGTCTCAAGGTGTTGAAATCCTGGACGTCATAACCAAACCATGCAAGGTCTACAGGCAAAGCGAAGATGTATTTCGTATTATTTTGACACAGGGCCTTAATCTGCAAATCCGCAGAATGTGTAAAGCCTTGGGGTACAGAGTGCTGAAGCTGGAGCGTATTCGGATTATGAATATTACACTGGATCAACTGGAACGGGGGAAATGGAGGCATTTGCAGGAAGCCGAACTACATAACCTCCTGTTCATGTTGAACTAGGCGAAGGCGAACTCGTGGGAGGAACAGTAAGGCAACATACAAAAGCCATTTTTCAACTTTGTCCACGCCGGCCAAGGAAATCCACTCCTAAGGTTTACTTCATAAACCCCGGTATCGTGTCAAATTTGAAAAATGGCTCTACATGCTTAAAACATATTATTTCTATGCAAGCAAATAATCGTCAATGCTGGTATAAGCATACCCATGGGCCGCCGCAACCGCTTCGTAGGTTACCTTGCCGTCGATGACATTAATGCCCTTGGCAAGTGCTTGATCATGACGCGCGGCAGACCGAAGTCCTTTACTTGCTATTCTCAGTCCATAGGGTGCCGTTACATTGGTCAATGCCATGGTGGAGGTTCTGGCTACGGCGCCCGGCATGTTGGCTACAGCATAATGAATAACACCATGCTTTTCGTAGGTCGGGTTGTCATGCGTGGTGATCCGGTCAATCGTCTCGATGGAGCCCCCTTGATCAATCGCCACATCCACGATGACGGATCCCGGACTCATCTCTTTTACCATCTCTTCCGTTACGAGGCGCGGGGCCCGCGCACCGGGGATCAATACTGCGCCCACGACAAGGTCAGCGGCCTTCACCGTTTCCGCAATATGATACGGATCGGACATAATCGTTTTGACCCTCCCTTGGAACAGATCATCCAGTTGACGAAGCCTGCCGGGATTAATATCGAGGATGCTGACGTCCGCACCGAGACCCAGCGCGATTCTTGCCGCATTAGTGCCAACGATGCCGCCGCCGATAACGGCAACCTTACCTGGTGCGACCCCGGGTACGCCACTTAGAAGAACTCCCTTGCCGCCATGCGCTTTTTCCAGGAAATGCGCTCCGATTTGAATGGACATTCTTCCTGCCACTTCACTCATCGGTGTCAACAGCGGCAGGCTGCCATCGGTCAATTGTATCGTTTCATAAGCAACGGCACTCACCTTACGGTCAACCAGCGCCTTGGTCAGTTCCGGCTCGGGGGCCAGGTGCAGATAAGTGTATAGGATCATATCCTCTTGAAAGTATTCATATTCCTCCTGCAGGGGTTCCTTTACCTTCACAACCATCTCGGCTTTCCACGCTTCTGCAGCCGATGCAACCACTTTGGCTCCAGCCGCTCTGTAAGCTTCATCCGTAAAACCGATCCCAAGACCAGCCCCGGATTGTACAAGCACTTCGTGTCCGGCATTTCTAAAACTGACAACCGTACCCGGCGTCATGCCTACACGACTTTCGTTATTTTTAATTTCTTTGGGAACCCCAATTATCATCCCCATGCCTCCTTAATAGTGAATTTTGCCTATCTAATTGAATTGTAACCATTTTTACCCAAACTGTGTACCTGTCTAAGGTCAGGGATTGTCCATCCGAATTTATCTCTATGTATCCGTAGTATATGCAGATAAAAGATGAACTGCATGCAGAAAAAAACACTTCTCGCAGAGGGATTATAACGGATTTTTGTCCGTTATACCGTCCTCGCCAAAGTGTTTCAATCATGCGCATTCATGAAAACTCTAAGTACTTCTGTTGTTATATCCCTTCGTTATTGTGCAATCAGCTTAAACTTTTTCGCGATCCTTCCCTTTGTCGGATTCACCTGCGTTTTTGTTCGCCTTCTCCCGATCGAGCTGCATCTCCTCCACCGTCTTCACCTTGAGTCTGGCTGCTCCTTCATACGGACGGGTGGGGATCAGATTGTCGGATATTAGACGTGCTTTCGCTTCAGTGATCGAAACCGCATACTGAGGAAGCCATGCTTCACCGGCTACCAGCATTTCATCGACCAGTTGCCAGATTTCCTTCGGATTACATACCGCTCCAACCAGCGGATCCATCATAAATGCCTGACGAAGCAGCTTGTCATCTCCATGAACCGCCGCTTCGACCGCCAGCCGTTGAACGGATATGCTTACGCCACACACCGCAGCCGGCCCTAACGGCAAATTCCCTACATGCGGCATGGAAATGCCGTTGCGGTCTACGTAACCCGGCGCCTCAATGATTGCATCATTCGGCAGATTAGCGATAATGCCCTCATTCACCACATTAAAATGCCCCCGGTATACCCGGCCGGTTTCCAAGCCTTCAATAATGTAGGAGCCATGCTCCTCTCCCCGGTGCTCCGGCGTGTACTCCATAGCCGGATCTTGCATCCAGTTCGGGAAATCAGTCTCGAACCAGTTGCGTCCCTCGGTACAGACTCGCAAATATCCGCCTGTCTCTCCGTTTATCCAACTGCTGAGGTCAATCCACTCCGTAATTTCCTCCGCCCGTTTACGGTACCAAGGAACATATTCGCTTAGATGGCCGTTGGATTCGGTGCTGTAATATCCGAAACGCCGCAGCATATCGATGCGAACCTTCTCTGTCCTGCTATACTCCGGATGCCGTTCGAACGCTTCCAGCAGTCCAGCCGTCAAGTCCTTGCCTTGATGTGAGGCTTGAATATACCAGGTTTGATGATTAATGCCGGCACAGACAATATCGACTTCCTGTTTCTTCAAGCCATAAACCTCGGCGATTTGGTGATGCCCATGCTGTACGCCATGGCATAATCCAATCGTCCGCACGCCGCCATACTGATTGCATGCCCATGTCAGCATAGCCATGGGATTCGAGTAGTTCAGCAGCAGTACATCTGGTGCGCACACCTCGCGAATATCCTGGCAAATGTTCAGCATCTCAGGGATTCCCCGCTGGCCATACATAATGCCGCCTGCACAGAGCGTGTCGCCCACGCATTGATCGATGCCATATTTCAGCGGAATGTCCACATCCGTACGGAATGCCTCCAGTCCGCCCACGCGAATGGTGCAGATGACATATTTTGCACCCTGCAAGGCTTGTCTTCGATCCGTGGTGGACTGGATCGCAATCGACAGTCCGTTCTCGGTAATGTCCCGCTGACACAATTCCGTGACCATATCCAGGTTATGCTGACTGATATCGGTGAAAGAGACCTCGATATCCCTAAATTCCGGTACAGTCAACAAGTCACGCAGAATTCCCCGGGTAAAGCCGATGCTGCCCGCGCCGATAAAAGCAACCTTAAATGACATTCTATCCACTCCCCAGCTGCAAATTAGATTGTAGTTATTGTAGCAGTCGAGTGGTAGAAAGCGTTATCAAAATCATGACCTCTTGGACTCTTCTGAGTCAAAAATCCTCACTTCTTATCTGATCTGGCATCCTGATCACCGTATTTCCAGGCATTCCGATCCTTCCGCAGCCGATATTCCACCGGCGTGGTTCCCGTATTCTTCTTGAACAACATATGAAAATATTGCCTGCTGCCAACACCCACATAGTCCGATATTTCATCTATGGGGATATCCGTCTGCTCCAGCAGCATTTTGGCCTTTTCCATTCGAATCATGGTCAGATACTCCGTTATTGTCCTGCCCGTCCCTCTGCGGAATACCCGATGCAAGTAGCCGGGATGCAGATTCACCTCGGCGGCAACGTCCTTTACCTGAATATGGCGGTCATAGTTCTGATGCAAGAAATCGACGCTTCGTTTAATATAGAACTCGCTCTGCTGCACTTCGCTGCGTTCCCTTTCTTCATACAGACGGGCGATACAGACAAGCAGCTGAATAAACAGCATATGCGTCATCATTCTACCCTCCGTCCCTCTCTGATCGAGTTCAAGCACGAGGCTCCGCAGCACCGGATATACCTCCTCCTGATCCGCTAGCACCAAGTAGGGAAACGGCCGATTCAGGAGAAATGACACCTCTTGCTCCTCACCTGCAATCTGCCCGAGAGAAAGCGTCCTCCCTTCATTTTCCATAAACCCGAATTCCACATTCAGCATTCGGCAGGAGACCGCCTGCTCAACGATTAACCGATGCGGGACATCGGCATCCAGCACCATAAACTCCCCTTTTTTGAGCGTGACACTCTTTTCCGTATCGCCTACCTTCACGTCAATCCGGCACACCCCTTGGATCATATACATAATCTCGGTTGAGTCATGCTGATGGTATGGCATTTCATAATCTATCCACTGCTTATAGTAATAGGCGTAAAAGCGCGGGACATAATCTCCCTCTTCTAACATCTGCTGAAACAAGCTGCCATTCACAACACGTCTTCCTCCCTTCGTCCGAGCCGTGCAGCATGATTTATGGACAAAAACTTCTATCGACGTACTTCACAGAAGACAGACCGCGTTTAAGAGTAGTTATAGGTGTATTAATCTCACAGCGTACATAAATCGTAACTTTATATATAAAAAAAGCCTGGCCCTTAGGCCAAGCTTATCATCAATATGCCAGTGGTGCTACGAGATTTTGAAGGCCGATACGGTATGGTTTAACTCTTCAGCAAGCTCGGCAAGCGATTGTGCCGTTGCAGCCGATTCCTCGCTTGTAGCCGCCGTTTCCTCCGTCGACGAAGATATGGTTTCAATTGCGGTCGCCACCTCGGCAGCCTGGGCTGCCTGCTCCTCGCTGGCAGCTGCAATATCCATTACTTTACCGGCAGACTCATTCACCATACTTGTAATGTAGGCAAAGGCTTCACCGGCTTTTTCCGTGTGGATGACGCCTAGATTCACCGCCTCCACGCTATCAGCCGTATTCTTCTGCATGCCCTTGATGATATCGGCGATCTGCTTCGTGGCTCCTCCGCTACGTTCGGCTAGCTTGCGCACTTCATCCGCCACCACAGCGAAGCCTCTTCCTTGATCGCCGGCGCGGGCAGCCTCGATCGTGGCATTAAGGGCAAGCAGATTGGTCTGCTTGGCGATATCGTCAATCACCTCGATAATCTCGCCAATCCGCTGGGAATCAGCTTCGAGTTTGGCAACCTGCTCTCGTACCCGATTCATGCCTTCCACCGACTGCTGGACGATACCGCTGCCTTCCGTTGCAATGCCGGAGGTCTGGTTTACAAGCTCGGATGCTGCTGATGCATCGCTCGCAACAGAATTGATGGCATTTGACCATTCATGGAACAATTCACTGACCGTTTGCACGGATTCAGCCTGACTGCTGCTTCCAACCGCAAGTTCCTCGGCACCAGCCGATAGCTGCTGTGAAGCGGCGGCTACCGATGATGCGTTCAGGTTCACTTTACCGATCATCTCCCGCATGCTCTCCAGCAGCTGCGCGAATACTCTGGACAACGTGCCGATTTCATCGGCTCTGCGGAGATAAGCCTCAGGCACCTCCTGCGTGAAGTCTCCCTTCGACATGAACTCTCCGATGGAAACGGAAATGCCCAATGGTTTCACGATGGATCTCGTTAACAGGACCACGACAGCCGCCATGGCCACCAGAGTGGTCAGTCCGGCAACGATAATGGAGATAATCAACGCATCCGAATTTGCCGTAATCTCATCCATCGGGATAATGATAGCAGCAGACCATGGCGTTTCGGTCAATCCGGTCTTAATCGGGGTATACAGCTTGTACAGCTCGGAATCTTCCTCAGTATAGACATCTCCTTCCCGAATCGCATCCAGGATAAGGGGAACCGTCTTGCCAGGATAGGCCTCCTCCAACGTCTGCCCCATCACCCCGTCCTCCGGCGACGTTACGATCACGCCGGTATTCGAAAAAATATGAGCATACCCCGTATCGAACAATCGGAATTGCTCCATTACGCTTTGCAAATGTGCCAGGGAAATATCGACGCCAACCACGCCGACAGTCTTTCCGTTATCGATAATCGGAACAACGAGCGATGTCATCATGACATCTTCGTTGCCTACTTTGAAGACGTACGGATCCATAATGATTTCTTTCCCGCTGTTCTTCGCCAGGAGATAGAAGTCACCTTCCCCTTCGTGCTCGTAATCCTCGATTACGGAGCGTTCCAAGCCGGATTCCGTTCTTGCCCAGTAGGACATCAATCGCCCCGTTTGGTCACTGCCCTGTTTGTTTCTGTATTCGTTATCCCGGCCATCAAAGGCATCCGGCTCCCATAAGGTCCAGATCCCTTTCCAGGACGGATTGTCTTCCAGATTTCTTCTCAGTATTTCATTAACGGCTGCGCGATTCGTGGTATCGGTCCCTTTCATTCCAACAAAGCTTACAGCTAATGTACGTGCGGAGCTCATGACATCGTCAAGCTCTGCTTGTACCAGCGTGCCAATCTTCTCACTCGTTGTCACCGCAAGCGTCTTGGCCGAATCCAGAGCTTGCTCCGTTGTAGTCATACTGATATAAGCCATCATGCCAGCTAGAAAAATCGTAATCGACCCCAAAATAATAAACAGCATACGACCCTGGAGTTTCATTGCAAACAGAGATTTCAAAGACTTCAATCGTTTCATTATGAGTCACCCTCGCTTCTTCCGGCTGTTAAATTCATTCCACTCTTCTTCAAGCTGCGCCAAAACTTCCTCAATCTCTTCCGGTGACAAGAGGTCATCGACACCATATTCATATAGGTCCTTTGTCATGCCGCAGGTTACCACCCTTCCTACTTACAGACTACATCCATCCAGTAACATAAGCATATACACTTACCTACCGTTCGTAACCGAAATTCTCTTGCGTGCTCACGCAAGAATTTTGCGGATTGCCTTGCGGATATTGTCGAATAATAGTGAATCTATCTCGTGTCATGTCGAGGTAAACATACTTTATGATCTGAAACGTTAAAGAGAGCTAGCCGGTCAGCCCAGCTGAACAAAATCCGAATCCGAGAGGATTCCCATCTGCTTTGCCTTTAGTGCAGCTTCTATGCGTGACTTCACATTCAACTTTTGAAACAGATTGGTTAAGCTGTACTCCAGTGAACGCTGGCTCATGATCACCATTCCCGCAATCTCCTTGTTACTCTTTCCGCGAGCGATTTCCTTGAGAATACTATATTCTTTATCGGTTATAGACTGGGCTGCCGGCGCCCCTGCTGTCCGTTCCGGACCATTTGCGGTAACACGCCGGAGCTGCTTCACAAGTGTTAACGGCAGAACGACTTCCCCTCGCAGCGCACATCGAACAGCCGTTACCAACTGCTCTTTGCCCGACGTTTTCGAGACAAAACCAGCCAGTCCGGCCTCCATAATCAAATTAAAATGATTGCTGACTTCAAAACCCGTATAAACCAGCATCACCGCGTTCGGAACGATTTGGAGGATCTGCTTGGCCAAATCAATTCCGCTCATGCCCGGCATATGCATATCAATCAGCATTACGTCAAAATGCAACGTTCTCACCAGCTCCATCGCCTGCTCCGGTGTATTCGCAAGCTTCACGAACATATCCTTTTCCTGCTCAAGCAGCACCTTGGTTCCCTCCATCACCGAGGGATGGTCATCCACTAATAAAATTTCGATCATGGTCACTCATGGCTCCTTCAATCTGGTATCTTGATTACTTCACTGCCGGTGGAATGTTTACTTTGCTGTTATGGATATATAGACAGCCGTCCCCCCGCTCTTCGATGAGTCGAACTGGATTTTACCGTTCATGCTTCTCACCCTTTCCTTCATGCCGCCGATCCCCATATGATTGAATTGATCCGGTTTCTGGTTCAAATCGATCCCAATCCCGTTATCTTCATAGCTAAGATTGACCTCATCACACTGAGTGGACAAACGGAGCTTTACCTCGGTCGCGTTGGAATGCTTCGTGGCATTGGCTAGCAGCTCCTGGACAATTCTGTACAGTCCGATCAAGTGATCGTCACTGATATCATCATCGAAGTTCGAGCAGTCGAACTGTATAGAATAATTGGTGCGGAGCTGGGTAAATTCAAACAATGCCTCCAGCGAACGCTCCAAACCCTCCTCCTTGAGCAGCGGGGGGCGAAGCTCGTTGCACGTAATTCGAATCTGATATATGACATCCAGAAGCCCCTGCTCGATTTCCTCCAGCTGCGGGCGAAGTTGCTCCGGCAGCTCATGATCCGATGTAATCTGATTTAATTTCCTGTACCATATAATCTGTTCCTGGAGCGCAGCATCGTGAAGATCTTGGGACAATCGCTTCCGCTCATTTTCAGATAAATGCAGCATCAGTCGCAGCAGCCACAAGGGCATGATTTGCTGGGATGAATCCAGCTTCTCCAGCTCCCTCGTCAAATCCTCAATGACGCGGAAGTTATCGTACAGGACACTTGCATAGCGCGTAATGGTCTCCAGCCATATTTTTTTGGCCTGAATCATTAGCAAGGGAACCTCTCCGCCAATGCAGACAATGCTGCTATCCCCGTTCATTTCTCCAATCTTGACAAAATATCCGTCGGACATCTCAAACAGTTTACAGAATGGAATATGCTCGGGACCGCATGTATGGATCGCATGAAGCACACCTTGCGGCAGAACTTTATGGCCCCCTTGGATTTTGATATGCAGGCTGTGGTGATTGATCTGGATGAGGCTCACCCGATCCGTCACCAGCACCTTCTTGATTTCCCGCACGATACGGGCGTTCAATTCACTGATCTTCACCATCCCAAAAAGGTCGGAAGAGAATTGATCCAGGCTCATTTGCAGCCTAAAATAACGGTCCTCGCTCTCCCGAACTAGCCTTTCTGCCGCAATGCGCTCCCGTTCAGCCTGCTTCTGCTGCGTAACATCGCGAATAATGGTAAGCGCCGTGTTATGACCTATATAAGGAATAGGTGTCGTAATTGCCTCTATATCGATGATCGTTCCATCCAGCTGGACCAGTTTGTTCCCGGTGAGCTCCGAGGTATTCCCGCTTTCGTACACATGCTCAACCTCCGCAATCACGAACTCGACCTGATCCGAGGGGATTACGTCCTGGAGTGAAGTTCCCGCTAATTGGACGATATCCGTTATACCCAATAAGGAAAGGCCTGCGGGATTCGCATAAACATAAGAAAAATCGGAGTGCAGGAACATCGCAACAGGAGCGATATCCAGGATATGGCGGTTGATTCGGTCGCTTTCCATAAGGGCCCGTTCCGCGGATTTGCGGGCGGTGATATCCTCGAAGAAAATCTCAATCGCGTCAGATTCCGCATCATACAAGGCCGTTGTCACAACATCGACCCGCTCTCCGTCAACCCGCTTTATGGATAATTCCTCGGGAACGACCTGCCCTGATCGAATAAGCTGCATGAGCCGTTTGCGTTCCCACTCCTCGTAGGGATCCAGCACCCAATCCCAAGGATCGGTACCCAGGATGTTCTCAGGCCCAGCCGCTCCAATGATCCGAAGTCCAGCGGGATTTACATACATCAACTTGCGGTCCTTACAAACGGCAATGGCAATAGGAGATAGCTCTACCAGCCTGCGATACCGGTTCATGCTTTCATTGAGCGCTTGCTCCATCTTCTTGCACTCCGTAATATCATACAGCGCCTCCTCCATGCGGAAACGTGTGCTAATATCAACGGCAATACCATCTGTACGGATCATTTGCCCGGATTCATTCATCATCGGAATCATCTTCACTTGGACCCAGCGAACATCGCCCTCTGCATGAATAATCCGGAATTCAGTATGAACGGTCTCACCTTGTCGAGTTCTGTCGACCAATGATCGAAACAACGTCATATCCTCTGGATGGATCAGCTCTTCCCAGGAAAGACCGTCCGTGAAATCACGATGTGAATAACCTGTAATTTTATGAAAAGCCAAAGAAGTATTTTGGATACTCCTTGTGCCGAAATCGTATGACCAAATGCCAACATCAAGCGTAAGCAGCATATCATCAAGCAGTCGGAATCTGCCTTCGGCCATATCCAAGGCCTGATGGCTTAACTTTCGCTGATATGCGCTTTTGAACAAGAAAATCCAGAATGTGATGGTGAGGGCGACTAATACCAAGATGGTTGCCCCTAAGAAGTAAATACACATGATGTTTGATGGTCTCCTTATGAAGCATACACGCAGTCACGTCAGATGCTTTGCGGTATACCGAATGCGAACTGCGGGATGAAGCAAATGGCAGCCATATCATTTATCGGCAGATCCTTCACAAATGCGAAGATCAAGTACAGAGAAATTTTGCGTAACGATTCGGAGTGTCATATCCACGAAAATAAACGAAGCAAAAGGGGCTCTAAATCATGACCACCCGTCCAACGGGTGGTTTGCACTTGGGGTATAACCCCCTGTTGCCAAACTGCGCCTAAAGACGCTAGCCTGACCACAAATCT
>NZ_JBMOSM010000014.1:0-188351 GCF_049316025.1 Paenibacillus sp. NPDC058898
CATCTGCTTAGTCCCGGCTGAATTCAAGATTCGATGCCGAGCTGCTTCCTGATTCGCTTCGTGTTAGATATAGAATTTATTCGTTATCAGCAGAGCTGATGAAATTCTATATCGCAAGAAAACCTACTTTTGAATCGCGGTCGCTCATCCTTGATTGGCCTCGATTGGTTTTCTTATCAAAAGTGGACTTTTTGAACAACCTCTATAACGATGACGGACAAATACTTCTTCCCGGGCTTTTGCCTTGTGGGGGAGGTGCTTTTTCCGTTTCCTCTCATTTTCCAGTTGCCGCCTAATTACAAGCCCTTTGTTCGGGTTTATAATGAAAGCGGTATCACGGACGGGTTAGCAGTCCGGCCGCATGGCGAACGAGTGGACGAAAGTTTCACGATACGATACGACAACGGGGAGAGTAACCATGAATCTTCAGGGGATCAAAGATCGAGTGGGCCGGCTGTTCACCGGCACCTATCACAGTATACGAACGAAGCTGCTTGCTTGTTTTTTAATCGTCACCCTGATTCCGCTGTTCTCGCTTGGCGGACTTTCCTATTATCAATCCGCTAAAGTGATTAACTCCCAGTTCGGCAAATACGGCGATAATGCCGTAGCGCAGCTGGAGCAGCAGACCAGTTCGGCATTAGGGCGGATGAAGCAGACGGCGGAAACAATTTATTCCTATTTACTGGACCCGAGCCATTCGGGGATTGGAGCCGGGACGCCATCCACATACGGCGACATTATGGAGAAGAACGACTTCGAATCGTTATTGAAGTCTCTTCGGACGCAGCTGACAGCGGGAATTTATATCATTACGACCTCGGGCTATTACTATGGGGAGAACAATCTGGATGTGAATAAACTCGGCAATATCCCGATGTGGAGCACAAGGCCGAAGGCCTATGCCGGGACGTATTGGCTCGGTTTTTACAAACAGGATCATTCCATTAAGAGCAGTGATAGCGATAACGTGCCGGTCATCGGGCTCGCCGTACCGATCCACCACCCGGACAAGGCTCAGGACGGCAGCATCATCCTCATTGAGGAGAGTGCCGAGGAGCTGCTGCGCAGTTATGCCAAGTTCGAGGCCGACACGCACGCCCACCTGCTCATTACATCGCCGGACGGCACGATCGTGTATGAGACGGATGCTCCGTATACGCCCCATGACAACGATGTGACCTGGTCCCGGACGCTTGGCGTCAACCAATGGACCATGGAAGCCAGAGTTCCCGCCAAGGCTTTCTATCAATCCTCGGGCGTTATCCGGGCGAACACGATGGTTGTTGCCATCGTCTCCTGCTTGCTCGCTTTTGGCATTGCTTATCTGTTCTCCTCCCGGTTCACCTCACGAATTCGGACCTTGAAGGACTCGATGCAGAAGGTGAGCTTTGGCAAGCTGGATACCCGTACGCCAATCGAGGGCAGGGATGAACTGGGCAGTCTCGATATGAGTTTTAACCGGATGGTTACGGGCGTGCAGACACTGATTGGCGAAGTGGAGCAGAGCGAGCGGCTGAAAAAAGAGGCGGAGCTGCGTGCATTCCATTATCAGATCAACCCCCATCTGCTGTTCAATACACTCAACTCCATCCAGTGGAAAGCCAGGCTGCAAGGCGCGGAGGACATCCGTCAGATGCTGTATCATCTGACGATGGTGCTGGAGGGGAATTTGGATATCTCGCAGGAGCTGGTCACGTTGAACAGGGAGCTGCGCATGATCGGTCACTTTTTGAAAATCCAGGAGATCAGGTACGGCGAGGTGTTCCGTTATGAGCTGGATTGCGATGAGGCGTTTCTGCCTTATTTGATTCCACGGATGACGCTTCAGCCGCTGTTTGAAAACATTTTTTTCCATGCCTTCACCGATGGTCAGGGAGAGATACATGTCAAGGTTGAGGAGGATCATGACGAGCTGGTGCTTACGCTTCGCGATAACGGGGCCGGCATCAAGGAGGAGAAGCTCACTCAGTTATTCTCGTCGGAGATGAAGCGGAAGGGACGCGGCGGGCTTGGCGTGCGGAACGCCGATCAGAAATTCAAGTTGCATTTTGGTCCGCTATACGGACTGAAGGTACATTCGATTAAGGGAGAAGGAACAACGATCACCATACGCTGGCCGAAAAAGGAGGAGTCTTTCGATGATGAAAGCAGGGTACTTTAAGGTGTTAATTGCCGATGATGAGAGCATTGTGCGTAAGGGACTCCGCTCCACGGTGCCGTGGGACCGATTCGGGATGGAGGTTGTGGCGGACAGCCCCAACGGTCAGGCGGCTTGGGAGGCGTTTCTGGAGTTTCGCCCGCAGGTCGTCATTACGGATATCGTCATGCCGGAGATGGATGGAATCGAGCTGTCGCGCAAGGTGAAGGAGGTCGCGCCGGAAACCCGAATCATTCTGCTCAGCTGCCACCGGGATTTCGAGTATGCCCAAGAGGGGATGCGGCTTGGCGCCTCGGGATATCTGCTGAAAACAGCCTTCGAGGACGAAGAACTCGAAGCGATGCTGGAAAAATTCCAGCGTGAGCTGTCCGATACGCCGTCCTACGCGCACGAGTTGGCAGAGCAGATTTCTGCTCACCTGTTTGCTTGGCTGAACGGTCATAGCGATCGATTCCCGGGAGAACTCCGGCAGCTCTGCAGCCGTGTGGGGCAGGGGGAGTGCAAGCCCATCTCCCTCTATCTGATCAAGACGGCGGGCTTCAGCAGCAATTGGGAGGGGCTGCTTCAGGAACAGGGCTCCGACGAGCCGGGTTTGCGCTGCAGCAAGCTGATTCACTACGGCGCGGACAGCTGCTATTGGGCCGTACCGGAGGAGTTTAAGGGAGCGGCGGACAGCTTGCTGGTGGAGATCAAGAGCCGGTGCGGGAAGCTCACATGGAATTCGCGGGAATGTCTTCACGATTCGGAGGATGTGCAGGCAGCTTTTCAATCCTTGCATAAGGAAGCCGAGCTGGAACGGGTGTACGGTCTTAGCGGGGAGCAGTGGCCTGAGCCGATTCTGCACGCGGTCCATCTCCTGCATGAACATCCCGCGGACGAGTGGTCGGCAGCGGAGCTGGCCCAGAAGGTGGGGCTGAGCCGCAGCCATTTTTCGATCCTGTTCAAGAAAACGGTTGGCGACAGCTTCATCACATTCCAATATAAACGCAAGCTCCGCCTCGCCTATGGCCTGCTGCGCGAAACCTCCTTAACGATGCAGGAGATCGCCGAGAAGACCGGGCTTGGCGACAGCAAATATTTTAGCAAATGGTTCAAGCGCTGCACAGGTCAGACGCCAAGCCAATACCGTGCCGAACAAAAAGGGGAATCATTGTAAACAAATGAACACCCGAGGACGAAAGTTCGAACAAAAATACGATCATCTGCGAATCAGCGCACGTTTTGAACCGCTTTCATCCGAGTTATGATGAAAGCGGTTCAATTCATATCAACTCAATACTTTAGGGGAGCTGACAATATGAAAAAGAAAATGTCATGGATCGCGTTGGTTTCGGTTATGACGTTAATGGCATCCTTGCTGGCCGCATGCGGCGGCAGCGGCGGGACCGGAGCATCGAAGGAGCCGGACGGCAATGCATCGGGCGCGGCGACAACGCTTCGCTTCGCTACCTGGGATACGGGAGATGCGCTGAAGATCGAGCAGGAGATCGCCAAGAAGTTCGAGGAATCGCATCCCGGCACGAAGGTTCAGGTGGAGGCTTATGCCGACGGATTCGATCAGAAGCTGGCCGCCGGTTTTGGTGCAGCCAATCCGCCGGACGTGATGTATATGTGGGATTTTCCAACGTATCACCAATCCCTGGAGCCGCTGGACGGCTACGCGTCTAAGGATGAGGATTTGAATATCGATGATTTTTACCAAGGATTGTTTAACTACGGCAAGATCGATAATCAGCTGTACGGAATCCCGGCGGGCTTTACGACCCGGGTGGTGTACTACAACAAGAAGATGTTCGACGATGCGGGCATCGCCTATCCGAGCGATGGATGGACATGGAAGGAATTCCAGGAGAATGCCCAGAAGCTGACGGATAAATCCAAGAAGCAGTATGGCTTCGGCGTACGAGCCGAGAACGATACGTATGACCTGCAAGGGTTCGTATGGAGCAACGGCGGTTCCTTCATTTCCGAGGACGGCACAACGATTGAAGGCTACATGAACAGCAAGGAAACGGCGGAAGCCATTCAGATGCTGGGCGATATGCTCAAGAACGGCTCAGCCGTCCTGACTGGAGGCAAAGGGCAGCAGAGCGGGGAGGATATTTTCAAAGCCGGCAAAATTGCCATGTGGGAGAGCGGTATCTGGCCTCTGGAATCCTTCAGGGAAGCCGGAATCGACGTGGGTACGGTGGAGATGCCGGCCTTCGACGGCAAGCCTGTAAAGGGCGTATTGGCCGAATCCGCGCTGTCGATAGCGAAGGATTCCAAGAACAAGGATCTGGCTTGGGAGTTCATTAAGTTCTACGTATCGGACGAAGCGATCAAAATGCGCGTGGCCGACCTTCCGGTCCGGGTCAGCGTGGTGAACGAGCTGAAGAAGGATCAGGATCCGCTCTACAAGCCGTATTACACGATGCTGGAGCGTTCGGACAATACGCCGGCCTTCCTGCTGAATCCGAAATGGAACGAAGTGAACCGCCAGCTGTCGGCAGCTGTGGAATCCGTCATGTTTGGCAGCGATGCCCAGGAGGTTCTGAACCAGGCAGTGAAGGATAGCGAACGCTATTTGAAATAAACGAAGAAAGAA
This sequence comes from Paenibacillus sp. NPDC058898, assembly GCF_049316025.1. Classification (NCBI taxonomy): domain Bacteria; kingdom Bacillati; phylum Bacillota; class Bacilli; order Caryophanales; family Paenibacillaceae; genus Paenibacillus; species Paenibacillus sp. NPDC058898. Next base: position 4,749 of record NZ_JBMOSM010000014.1, read on the forward strand.
GGTTCGCGAATATGGCCCATACTGAAGTGCCTTACTCACAACAGCAGACAGCGGCCCCGAAGCGACTTGGACCAAAACGTTGGGGTGGGGCCGTGCCCTACCTCTTCATTTTTCCATGGATATTCGGTTTCCTGGTTTTCACGCTTGGTCCGCTGCTGTTTTCCCTTGTCATTTCGTTTTTTGATTGGCCGATCGTAGGCCAAGTGACTTTTGTCGGCATCGACAACTATGTGGAGATGTTCTCGAACGATCCGTTGTTCTGGAAATCGCTGATAGTTACGTTAAAGTTCGCGGCTTTGTTCGTTCCGCTGAACATCATCGTGGCTTTGGGACTCGCGATGCTGCTGAATCAAAAGGTGAGAGGGAGCGCGTTCTTCCGCACCGCCTTCTACCTGCCGTCGGTCATTTCCGGCGTTGCCCTCGCCATGATCTGGTCTTGGGTGTACAGCGGGGATTACGGGATCCTGAATTTTTTCTTATCGCTTGTCGGCATCGAAGGCCCGGACTGGCTGAACGATACGAAGTGGTCCCTGGTCGCCATGGTTATTGCAAGCCTGTGGGGACAGGGCTCGATGATGCTTATTTTTCTGGCGGGTCTCAAAGGCATTCCGAAGGACCTGTATGAGTCGGCCTCGATAGATGGAGCGGGCAAGATCAGGCAGTTCTTCAATGTGACCATCCCGATGATCACGCCGACCCTGCTGTTTAACCTGATTACGTCCATCATTGCGGCCTTCCAGCAATTGACGCTGGCGCTTCTGCTTACGGGCGGTGGCCCGCTGAAGTCGACGTTTTTCTATGCGATGTACATGTACGAGAATGCGTTCAAGTATTTCAAGATGGGTTATTCCGCAGCCAATGCCTGGTTTATGTTCCTGATCGTGCTAACGCTGACGTTCCTCGTGTTCAAGTCTTCGGAGGCCTGGGTGTTCTATGAGGGAGAGATGAAGAAGGAGAAGGCGAAGCCAAAGCGTAACAAAGCAGGCGTACCTGCCGGCAGAGAGGGGCGTTCCGCATGAAAAAAGTAATCACGTACACACTGCTCATCCTGTGCTCCCTGCTGTTCATTGCGCCGCTCTTCTGGGCGATCACGACAGCACTGAAGTCGCAGCAGGAGCTGTATCTGTTTCCTCCAAAATGGTTGCCTTCCGTGTGGAGATTCAGCAATTTCGCCGAAGCCTGGAGCATTCAGCCGTTTAACCTGTTTTTGAAAAATACGCTGATCGTGACGCTGCTGTCGACGCTCGGGCAGCTCATATCGTGCACGCTGGTGGCATACGGGTTCGCCCGGTTTCAGTTCAAGGGACGGGATGCGCTATTTCTGATCGTGCTTGCCACCATGATGATTCCGTGGGAAGTGACCATGATTCCACAGTATATGGAGTTCAACTACCTGGGCTGGATCAATACGCTCAAACCGCTCATCGTACCTTCCTGGTTTGGTTCCGCCTACTTCATTTTTCTGCTGCGCCAGTTCATCATGACCTTGCCGAAGGAGCTGGATGAAGCGGCAACGATTGACGGGGCGGGCAAAATGACGGTTTTGCTGCGGATCATTGTGCCGCTGATGGGACCCTCGCTCATTCTGGTGGCCGTGTTCCATATGATGAGCTGCTGGAACGATTATCTGGGTCCGCTCATCTTCCTGAATGATCAGACGAAATATACGCTGACGCTGGGGTTATCCCAATTCAAGGGTATGCACGGCGTCGATATGCAATCCATTATGGCGATCACCTGCCTGATCTCGATCCCGCCGCTGGCCGTATTTTTCTTTGCACAGCGTTATATCGTTGGCGGCATTGCCACGACGGGGATCAAGGGGTAATTTAGACTGCTTGGGAAAGGATGGAGAGATATATGAAAGACCATCGTATCGGCCGCGACTGGGATGACCTAAGCGTGCTGGAACGGAACCGGGCGAAAAGCCGGGCCTATTTCATTCCGTTCGCGGATGCGGACGGAGCGTTAAGCTATGACAGAGGCAGTTCGGCTTGGTACCAATCACTGAACGGGGTGTGGAAATTCCACTATGCCGAGGAGCCGGAGACAGCTCCTGAAGTTTTTTATGAAGAAGATTACGATGTATCGGCCTGGGATGACCTCCCGGTTCCGGGGCACTGGCAGCTGCAGGGCTACGGCCATCCTCATTACACGGATTTGTACTATCCATTCCCCGTGGATCCGCCGCATGTGCCAAATGCGAATCCGACCGGAAGTTACGTACGCGAGTTCGAGCTTCCGGAGCATTGGGACGGCAGGAAGATTTGCGTCAAATTCGACGGGGTGGACAGTGCGTTTCATGTGTGGCTAAACGGGTCGTTTATCGGCTATAGCCAGGGAAGCCGGCTGACCTCCGAGTTCGATCTGACGCCTTATGTGAAGACCGGCGTAAACAAGATATCGGTTCGGGTATACCAGTGGTCTGATGGAAGCTATCTGGAAGATCAGGACATGTGGTGGATGAGCGGCATTTTCCGGGATGTGTATCTGGTAGCCGAGCCGTCAGCGCTTCGCATCAACGACTTCCGCGTAACGACCGATCTGGATGCGGAGTATCTGAATGCTAAGCTGAACGTGCGTTTGGAACTAGAAGGAAGAGAACATGGCTCCGTCCAGTTGCGGTTGTTGAACGGAGCCGGAGTGGAAGTAGGGTCAGCCGGGAAGGATGTCTCGCACTCCGCCGTGGAGGACTTTGAGATCGAAGTAGCCAGTCCGTATTTATGGAGTGCCGAGTCCCCGGCACTGTACCACTTGGTGATCATCTTGCAGGATGCTCAAGGGGGAACGCTGGAGACGGTGGCGCAGCGCGTCGGCTTCCGCTCCATTGAAGTGAAGGACGGACAGCTCCTGGTAAATGGCAAGACAATCCTGCTTAAAGGCGTCAACCGCCATGACCATCATCCGGATACGGGCCGAACCGTCACCCTGTTCACGATGCTCGAGGACATCCGTATGATGAAGCAGCACAACATCAATGCTGTACGGACCGCTCATTACCCGAACGATCCCCGGTTCTACGAGCTGTGCGACGTGTATGGGCTGTACGTGATGGAAGAGACGGATCTGGAGACCCACGGCTTCGAGCCGCTCGGCAACATTTCCCGCTTGAGCGATGATCCGGAGTGGAAGGAAGCCTATGTGGACCGTGTCCGCCGAATGGTGGAACGGGATAAGAACCATCCGTCCGTGCTATTCTGGTCCCTCGGCAACGAATCCGGCTTCGGCTGCAATTTCCGCGCGATGGCGGAATGGTGCCGGGAGAATGATCCAACGAGGCTGATCCATTACGAGGAGGACCGCGAAGCCGAGGTGTGCGACGTGGTGAGCACCATGTATTCCTCCGTCGAGAAGATGGAGGGATTCGGCAAAATGACCGATCATCCCAAGCCGCATATTCTGTGTGAGTTCGCGCATGCGATGGGCAACGGGCCCGGCGGTCTGCGTCCCTACTTCGATACCTTTGAAGCGCATCCCCGCCTTGCGGGCGGTTTCGTGTGGGAGTGGATCGATCACGGGCTGAGCAGAAGGACGCCGGACGGCAGGATGGATTATGCATACGGCGGTGATTATGGCGATGTTCCAAACAACAGCAATTTTGTTATTGACGGTTTGGTCCGTCCCGACCGGACGCCTTCACCTGGACTTCTGGAATACAAAAAGGTCATTGAACCGGTCCGCATGTCGATGCGAAGACACGGTGTGCTTCATATCATGAACCGCTATGATTTCATTTCGCTGGATCATCTGGTGGCTCATTACCGGGTGTTGGCCGATGGACAGCTTGTCCATAGCGGAGCGCTGGAACTTCCCCGCATCGATGCAGGCACAAGCACGGAGTTAAGCCTCCAGAAGATTTTGGAGCAAGCGACAATAGGCGTGAGTCCTTATGCCGAGCTGTGGTTTGAGGTATCCCTCTCGCTGGCTGCGGACTGCAGCTGGGCGGAACGGGGACATGAGGTGGCATGGTCCCAGTTTCTGCTGCGGGAATCGTCCAAGCCTGAATTCGAGCAAACGGCCGCATTGCGGCGGGGACCACTACAGGTCACCGAGGAGAAGCACAAGCTTAAGGTGGGAAATGGCAGCTTTCAGCTGTCACTCGGTTCGCTTCATTCCGGATTTGAGAGCTTATTCCTGCATGGCAAAAGAATCACGCTTGGCGGACCGATGCTGAATTTCTGGCGCCCGCCGATTGATAATGATATGTACGTGCTGCCGGATTGGCGTAAGGCCCATCTGGACCGACTCTCCGAGCGGATCGATCATTTCGAATGGAAGCGACTGGACCAAGACAGCGTGGAGGTGCGGCGGATTTCCCGGATTGCGCCGCCGGTATATGATTGGGGTTTCCGCTGCGAAACGACCTATACGATCACTTCCAGCGGCCTGATTATCATGGATGTGAAGGGTGAGCCGATCGGCACGCCGCCCGCCATGCTGCCGAAAATCGGATTGCAAATGCAAGTCGCGGGAGACATGGAACATGTCCGGTGGTACGGCAGAGGACCTGGGGAAAGCTATCCGGACAGCCTGGAAGCGGGACGGTTCGGGGAATACCGCAGCACTGTGGACGGCTTGTTCACGCCGTATATTTATCCGCAGGAGAATGGGAACCGATCGGATGTCCGCTGGATCTCGCTCGCGGATGGTGCTGGATTGGGGCTCCTCGCCGTTGGCGAGCCTGTCCTGAATTTCAATGCAAGCCGGTACACCGACCAGGATGTGGAGTCCGCGGCGCATGCCAGCGACCTTGTTCCACGCAGCTTCATTACGCTGAATCTGGATTATCGGCAGAACGGACTTGGCAGCAACAGCTGCGGTCCGGCACAGTCTCCGGAGCATTCGATCAAGCCGGAGCCGTTTTCGTTCCGCATTCTCCTGAAGGCTTACACTGCCGAGGATAACGATCCGGTAAGACTGAGCCGGCGGATGCGCTCGGAAGCGGAATTATACAAGTAACCGACTGATTTCATTTCAGATCGTGATCGGATTTTCTGGAGAAGGGGAATAACATGTCCTTTTACATCAAAGACCTGCTGCAGCTGTCTACGGGGGTGCGCCGCTTCCTTATAAGCGAGGCCTTCTACGGCATTGGAATCGGCCTCTATACACTCGTCCTGAATTTGCATCTGCTTTTTCGGGGGCTAAGGGAGGACGAAATCGGCGCGTTGGTGTCGATGGGCATTCTGATTATGGGCGTGCTCGCCATTCCGGTATCTCTGCTCGCCAACCGGACCGGAAGGAAAAAACTGCTGGTTACCGGCGTATTCTTTATCGCCGCAGGCAATGTGCTGTTTGCTGTCAGCGATGATTTGCTGTGGTTCTATGCCGCTCAAATATTGGTGTCTACCGGCTTGACACTTGTGGAAACGACGGAGATTCAGCTTCTCTTCCATTATTGCCGTTCCCGTAAGGAGGAGGCCCGTGCATTTTCCTTGATGTTTGCCGTCTTTACGGCTTTCACGGGTCTTGGAACGCTGGCAGCCGGATATATCTCGAAGGGATTTGAGGGAAGCAGGGGCTATGAAGTGTCCCTTCTGCTGACCGGGCTGGTGCTTGTGCTTCATGGCGTCATCCGGGCGTTCTGGCTGCCTTCTGAGCGCAGGGACTTGGATGAGGAAGCGCCGACGGTTTCATCTTCTAAGGGAATATCCAGGTTAACGGGGCCTCTGTCGTCCGGGACCTTGTGGCTGTTCGCCGTGTTTACGGCTCTGCTCGGCGGCTGTATCGCCATGACTGGCTCATTCTTGAACGTCATCGTGAAATTCCGCCTGGATTGGATGGATGACCAGGTATCTTTAATTCTTGCCATCGGCGCGATCCTTCTGTTTATATGCTCATTGATGACACCGTACGTCATGGAGCGGTTCGGTTATAACACGGCCATTATCTCGGTATTTATCGTTAATATGTTGCTGTTTGCCGCTCTATACATGATTCTCCCCGTATGGCTGTTTGTCGGGCTGTTTCTGCTGCGGGGCGGTGGCGTGACCATGCTGTCCAATCTGCTGGATAGTCTGCTGATGTCGGCTTTCAATGAGAAGGAACGTAATCTGTATGCCGGCATGCGGTCGGTATTTCGGAGTTTAGGCTCGTCCGGGGCAACTTTTGTTGCCGGACTGATCCTGGCCAGGCAGGATTATCGGCTCCCCTTTCTGGCCACGGCCGGTGTGCTGCTCCTATGCGGCCTGTATTACGTATGGTGGATTCGTCCGGTCTTATCCAAGAGATTAAACAGCGGTATCGAGCCATGAATGAAGGGCCGTCTAAAAGGGGAATTCCCTTTTAGGCGGCCTTTTTGCTGATTGCAGCATGCTGTTTTCATATTCATCTTTCGGCGTCGGCTTCACGGTTACAGGTTGAACCCGTATTTGTTCGAGGGAAAGTCTTTAAACATATTGACATCAAAAATTGGTACATGTTTAAATAGAAGAAGTGTTAGCACTCTGCTGTAAAGAGTGCTAAAAGAAACCTCGTTCAGATTGGAAGGGAGATTTTTTCATGGCGAAAAAACAGTTTAAAGCTGAGTCCAAACGGCTGCTCGAGATGATGATCAACTCCATCTATACGCAGCGTGAAATTTTTCTGCGTGAGCTGATTTCAAATGCCAGCGACGCGATCGACAAGATTTACTATAAAGCGCTGACTGACGACAACTTGACCTTTAACAAAGAAGATTACTACGTTAAGATTACCGCAGATAAAGCAAACCGTACGCTGACCATTACCGACACGGGGATCGGGATGACAAAGGAAGACCTCGAGAACAACCTCGGCATCATTGCGAAGAGCGGTTCCCTTGCATTCAAGAGTGAGAACGAAGCGAAGGACGGCCACAACATTATCGGCCAGTTCGGCGTTGGCTTCTATTCGGCTTTCATGGTTGCCGATGTCGTTACCGTGACCAGCAGAGCCCTCGGCAGCGACGAAGCATTCAAGTGGGAATCCGAAGGTGCCGACGGATATACCATTACGCCGGCCGAGAAGGATTCTGTCGGAACCGAGATCGTGCTGAAGATCAAAGAGAACACGGAAGACGATCAGTATGACGAGTATTTGGAAGAATATCGTCTAAGAGCGATCATCAAGAAGTACTCGGATTTCATCCGTTATCCGATCAAGATGGATGTGAAAACGCAGCGTCCGAAAGAAGATTCCGAGAATGAGTTCGAAGAAGTTCAGGAAGAGCAGACCATCAACAGCATGGTGCCGATCTGGCGTAAGAATAAAAGCGAGCTGACCGACGCGGATTACGAGAATTTCTACAATGAGAAGCGCTACGGCTTCGATAAACCGCTCAAGCACATTCATGTCAAAGCGGACGGCGCTGTTGTATACAACGCGATTTTGTTCATTCCCGAGAATACGCCATTCGATTATTACACCAAGGAATACGAGAAAGGGCTTGAGCTGTATTCCAACGGCGTCCTGATCATGGACAAATGCGGCGACCTTCTGCCGGATTACTTCAGCTTCGTGAAAGGGATGGTCGATTCCGAGGATCTGTCGCTGAACATCTCCCGCGAGATGCTCCAGCATGATCGTCAGTTGACGCTGATCGCGAAGAACATCAAGAGCAAAGTGAAAAGCGCGCTGCAGGGCATGATGAAGGACGAACGAGACAACTATGAGAAGTTCTTCGCCTCCTTCGGCAGAGGTCTGAAATTCGGCGTCTACAACGATTATGGCATGAACAAGGAAGATCTTCAGGATCTGCTGCTGTTCACTTCCTCCAAGGAGAAGAAGCTGGTTTCGTTGGATGAGTACGTATCGAGAATGCCGGAGGATCAGAAGTATATTTATTATGCTTCCGGTGATTCCATCGACCGGATCGAGAAGCTCCCGCAGACGGAAATGGTGCTCGATAAAGGTTATGAAATCCTGTACTTCACCGATGATGTTGATGAGTTTGCGATCAAGATGCTCATGAAATACAAGGAGAAGGAATTCAAGTCGGTATCCAGCGGCGATCTTGGCCTCGATTCCGAGGCGGACAAACAGGAGAATGAAGCTGAAGAGAACGACAATAAGGAACTGTTTGAAGCCATGGGCAGCCTCTTGGCCGGCAAGGTGAAATCCGTTAAAGCTTCCAAACGATTGAAATCCCATCCGGTATGCCTGTCCACGGAAGGTGATGTCTCGATTGAGATGGAGAAAATCCTGAAGGCGATGCCGAACGGACAGGATATCCAAGCCGACAAGGTGCTGGAGATTAACACGAATCATGAGGTGTTTAAATCTCTGAAAGCTCAGCAAGCGGATGAGGATAAGCTGAAGCTTTACACGAATCTGCTGTACAATCAGGCGCTGCTGATCGAAGGCTTGCCGATTGCCGATCCGGTGGAATTCACGAACGATATTTGCAAAATCATGGTGTAACCGGCGCAGCTGGATTATAAGATAATAACAAACAAACCCGAAACTCTGGTGTAAGGTACCAGGGAATCGGGTTTGTTTTTTTGTACATCTAATCTCAGTGCAGTGTAGCTCGTTACACCACGTCCGCGGCAAGATCCGATAACAATCCGTTCTCTGCTGCCAGGCCTAAAAGGTCGTACACCGATATTGGGAACATCGGAAAGCCGACATAGTATGGGGTGATGGCATATAGCGGATAGAAGATGACCAGTGACTTATCCGCCAGATAGAAGTCCTGGTTCGGCGAAACGGTAACCGGACTGTTCTCCAGCACGGGAATGCCGCGTTCCTTGATCTGACGGTTCACCTCGACGGCCAAGATGGCTTGATAGCCCGAGCCAGGGCGGAACAGATCGGATAAGGCATAGGATTTTCCGGTGGCCGTGGCAAAGGTCAGGCCTTTCGTCACCGTATACCCGTGCGCCATATGTTCGGAGTAGGTATAGTTCGTCAGCACGAGGCTAAGAATGCCGCGCTCGTTCGTTTTGATCTCAAAGGTGCCCGTCGTTTGCAGGTTGGTGCCGGTCTGAACCTGCTGCTGTTCACGCTGCATTTCCTGAATTTGAAGAATAATGGCCCGGTTGATGGCAGCCTCCGCCTCCGGATCCATGAGGCCGTGTACCTGCGGATAATGAATCACGAGACCGGGTGCCGTATGCGTAAGGGTATGGATACTTGCCGGGGGTACATATTGCGCCATACGTACAATCGCTCCAATCTAACAACAGATACGTTAGCCTATTCGGAAGTGGACGCAGAGGTTACGAAGCTGGCAGGAGCGGAGTCTTGAGACTTGAGACTTGGAGGCTTCTAAGGCTCCGTCAACCCGGCAGAAGGGCTTCGGATAGGCAGAACGCTCCAATGCGAAAGAAAGCACTAATGCGAAAGAAAGCACTAATGCGAAAGAAAGCTCCAATGTGAAAGAACGCTCCAATGCGACAGCGGTAGTCCAAGGCCGCGGGCGTGTTTGTTGTAAATCAGCTAGCCTTCACTCCTTGTCTGTAACGCCAGACGTAAGCAATCTTCTTACAAAGATCGTGAATATGACTAAGGAAACGACTACCGATGCTGCTGTAACCGTGAACAAATACGTATAGCCGATACGCTCGGAAACCAAGCCGAGTATAATGGCGCCAAGTCCGATGCCGAGATCGAATGCCGTCATGAACGAGGCGTTGGCTGCCCCTCTCCGGTTCTCCGGAGCAATGCGCAGGGTCGCTGCTTGAAGAGCAGGCTGAGCCGAGCCGAAGCCGATACCGTACAGAATGGCGGCCGTAATCAGCCCGGTCAATCCGTTTGACATACTTAAGACGATCAGAGCCGCCGCCGTTACGACAAGGGACGGAATGATGACAGCCGCTTCGCCGAAACGGTCCGACAGCTTCCCGGCAAAGGGTCTGATCAAGGTAAGAGCGACGGCGTACACCAGGAAAAAGGTTCCCGGATTGACCCGGATGGACTCGGCAAACAGCGGGAGGAAGGTCGTGATCCCTCCGTATGCGACTGCCAGGAAAAAGATTGCGACCGTGACAGGGAGAACGGATTTCTCGACTAACTGAATTCGCCCTGCCGACGGTTTGGCTTGAAAAGGGGCTCTGGTCATGTAGGCCAGTATGAAGGCAATCAGAGAGAGTCCGGTAGCGACAAGGAACAACATCCGAAACGAATACCCGCTGACGATAAAAGTACCTAGCATGGGGCCGATAGCCATCGCAACCGTCATCGCCATACCGTACCAGCCCATGCCTTCCCCGCGGCGGGAGGTTGGGATTAAATCCGTAATGACCGTTCCGATGGAGGTTGTCGAGAAAGCCCAGCTCGCGCCATGCATGATCCGCAGCGCAAGCAGAAGCAGAATGCTGCCAACCCAATCGTAGAGATACATCGAAAGAACAAAGAAGATAAGACCCCAAATGTAAAAAGCTCTTCTGCCGTATCGGTCCACCAATCCCCCGACCATCGGGCGAAAGACGACCGCCGTCAGCGTGAACGCACCGGCCGCCAAGCCCACCTGGGATTCGGAGCCGCCTAAATGCTTGATATACAGCGGAAGCGTGGGCAGCAGCAGATAGAAGCCCGTAAACAGAAATAACATCCCGACCGTCATCTGAATAAACGGTTTCGTCCATAAACGTTCCATCCTGTATCCCTCCTTATTTCGAATTTCTCAATGTGAAAACATCTGGACTCTAGTCTTCTTCGGATTTAACAGTCGATATTTCTTTCCGGATCCACTCGATATTCGTCATTCCTATCTGCTTTCGGTGATCGAGTACCCGCAGCAATTGAAGCCGCTGTTTCTCAGGATCAGGTTTATAAAAAGTGATCTCCGCTTCAAAGTCCGTCACATGTTTCAGGTTGGTCTCCAGATAAATCAAATACTGCTCTAGACAATCGAGCCGAACCTTCTTCGGAACATACCGGAAATAGACCATTTTAAAATGGAATATCTGCTCCGTATCCATGTTGTATTCCAGGGGGTTCTCCATGAGCTCGAGAAACTTCTTCCGTCCGGAATCGGTGATCCCGTAGATTTTGCGGGGGCGTTTGCCTCCGCTGGATTCGTCCAGACGAAGATGGATCCACTCGTGATCCACCATCCGGGAGAGCAGGGGATATAACGTTCCGGAACTAATCTGACGGTAAGGACCCCCTGCATTTTTTAATATCTCTTGAAGCATATACCCGTGTTTATCCCCGGTCATCAATTCACCCAACACAAAAATTTCATACATATGAGCGCCTCCAACAATATATCGTTACGATATAAATATATATCGTAACGACATAAATATGAAATACCTGGATAAGATTTTTTGCAATCGTTCTCCAAACGACGGTAACTATGACATGGCGCTCTAAGATAGTGATAGATGAAGTGAAGCAAGAGGAGCGATACATTTAATCTGCGTCAGACACAAAAAATAGGAAGAGAGGGATTAGCGGTTTAAAACGGAGTCTTATAAAAACTGATCCCTGTTAGAACTACCAGCTTAGAGGGGACCTAACAAATGAAGCCGATCTGAGTAGGATCGGCCGAAGAGTGCGCGAGGGGGATGGAGGTCAATTGCAAATTGAGGAATATAGCAGACTAGGATTCGTGGTGCACAGCAGGGAGTAAATGCATGCGTTCGTATAGGTGGGCAGTGCCCAGCATAAGCCTTAAGGGTTTTACTTCTTACTTTACAGTCCGCCTGCGTTTTTCCCATGACTTTCACCTTGTTGTCCGTTGTTCTTCTCGACATAATCCAAATGTTCAAACCCCCACGTGCACATGTCGGTCAGAACGCTGCCCAAGCTCTTTCCGTGCTCCGAGATGGAATACTCTACTTTGGGCGGAATCTCCTGATATACCTTGCGTACGACCAGCCCATCCTGTTCCAGTTCGCGGAGCTGATTTGTGAGCATGCCTTGGGTTACGCCCGGAAGCAGACGCCGGAGCTCCCCGAACCGTTTGGTTCCGTCATGCAGCAGTATAAACAAAATCAGCGGTTTCCACTTGCCTCCGATTAATTGCAGCGTTGTCAGGATGCCTTCGGTGTTAGGCCGTTCATGATCGCTTGTTCTCATATTCTCATCTCCCATAGGAAGGGTGTCATCGGTCTTTGTTCATGTGATGTTAGTAATGTAGCACAGTATTCCGTTTAAACCTAGTACTATTCTTATTCGTATTTAGTATGTTTTATCGTACTATGCATGGGATGAATAGGTACGCTAAAACCGACTAAGTACATAAAAAGAGCGTACTTTTCAACGAAGCCGATCCGAAACATAATGGGGGTGTCAAACAAACCAAATGAGACAGGAGAGACCTGAATATGAAAATTATGGTGATTGTGGCTCACCCGAATTTAGACAACTCGCGTGCTAATCGAGTGCTGATGCAGAACAGCAGGCTGTATGCGAATGGAAATGTAGATATCCGGGATCTTTACAAGGAGTATCCGGACTGGAATATCGATATCGAGCGCGAGCAGCAGCTTCTTCTTCAGTATGATCGGGTGGTGTTCCAATTCCCTTTTTACTGGTACAGCTGCCCGCCCCTGCTGAAGAAATGGTTCGATGACGTGCTGACCTTCGGCTGGGCGTTCGGGCCGGAGGGCAACAGCCTGAAGGGCAAAGAATTCATGCTGGCCACGACGGCAGCAGGCACGGAACAGGAGTATCAGGCAGGTGGGGACAATTGGTACACCGTCAGTGAGCTGCTGCGCCCGATTCAAGCCACGTTGGACCGGTGTAAAGTCCGTTATTTGCCGGCCTTCGCGACCTATAACGTGGAGCGGGTAAGCGATGAAACCCTCCAGGCGGAGGCCGACAGATATGCCAATCAGGCTCTAGCACCTGCAGCCGAAAGCCGAGATACTGAGGCTCGCTTCTCCGTTAACCGATAGAAGATTGGCTCTTGCTGGCCGAAACCATTAAGGGCATGATTGAGTCATATATGACATGACCTGAAGCAGTTCTTATGCTCTTTTATGGGGGCCCGCTACTTTTGGCTCGAAGCAGCTTCATAAGCACATGCGCACCAAATTGGAAGGAGGAAGCTTCATGACGATTGATGAAGCCATTCATTTGGAGTCCTACGACAAGCAGTGGGCGGATCGGTTTAGCGACGAACACCAGACGTTAATCAGGGAGATCGGCCCTTATACGTCCGCCATCGAACATTTCGGAAGTACATCCGTACCGGGGATGACGGCTAAACCCATCATCGATATTCTGGTGGGCGTGGAGAACGCGTTGCATACGAATGAAATCATCCCCAAACTGACTGCTATGGGTTACGAGGACTTGGGCGAAGCCGGGATTCCCAGCCGTTTATACCTGCGCAAAAGAGGTAGGCATGCCTATAATGTTCACATTGTGTTATACCGTGGCGACATTTGGAATCATAACACCATCATCCGGGAGTACTTGCGAGCACATGCCGTGGAAGCCGAGCGTTACAGTGAGATCAAACAGCGTATCGTTTCGCAAGGAACCCGGACCTTGCTCCGATATTCCGATGAGAAGAATGCGTTCGTTGAACAGCTTCTTGCTAGAGCGAAAGTATGGATGAATGGTGTGCAATCCGAATAAGCGTCTGGTAACTCTATCCTCCATTCATGGCCTTGCACTGCTTTCGGTAAGCGGAAGGGGTGAGGCCATGAAATTTTTTGAACGTCTTGCTGAAATGGACATAGTCCGAGAAGCCGACGCGGTAGGCCGTTTCCTCGGCGGAAAGCTCAGACTCCGCCAGCAATTCCCTCGCTTTTTCCATGCGAACCTGCACCAAGTATTTCACGAAGTTCATATTCGTTTCGCTCTTGAAGGTACGGCTTAGATACGTCACCGACATCCCCACTGAATCAGCCACCTCCTGTAAGGACAAATCCTCCATCGCGTAATTCTCTTCAATGTATCGCTTGGCTTTCTGAATATTGTGGCGAGACCCTAGATTTCGGGAACCCTTAATCAGCGCCAGCATTTCCTTGACCTTATCCTCGATTTGATGGCGGCAGGCCATGGGATTGTCCTGTGGCCATTGATCCTCGCCGATATCCATTGCAAGAAGCAAACCGCGTTCTTCAAGCGCAGCCAGCAGATCCTGCATCAGCATATGAGCATATCTTGATAAGCTCACCTCTTCGGGTCCCCTCGTCTCAAAAAGAGCCATGATCTGGCGGATTTGTTCCAGTGCTCCCTGCTCATCGGCAGAATACAGCAGCTGGGCGAGCCTGGCTTTATGGCGCTGCTGCGCAAGCGTCCATTCCGTCTGCCGGGAGAATCGCGCTTTCCGGTTATCCAGCTCCCTGCAGGCACGTTCCAGTGTTGTATGGAACTGCGCCGGGTCGATGGGCTTCAGCAGGAAATCCGATGCGCCATAGCGCAGGGCCTGACGTGCAAATTCGAAGTTGTCGTGGCCTGAGAGGATAATAAAATGCATCTGTGGATGGGATTCCCGGACACAGCGGATAAATTCCAGTCCATCCATTTCAGGCATGCAAATGTCGGTCACGATAATATCGGGCCGACTGTTCTCTAGCATCTGCAGGGCTTCAACCCCGTCTTCGGCTTCGCCGGTGACCACAATTTGAAGACCGGACCTCTCAACAAGCTTTCGCAAACTCAAATGAATGGCGTATTCGTCATCAATCATCATTAATCGGTACATGGTGTCCCTCCTCGCTAGTCCTATACGGCAGTCTAATCTCAAATATCGTGCCTTCCAAGGGCACGGACTCCACAAGATGCAGGCCATACTCGTCACCGAAGGTAAGCTGAAGTCTTTGATGCACGTTTAAGAGCCCGATGCCGCTCGTGGGTTCCTCCCCGCCGTTTCGCAGCATGCCTTCACCTGGCTTCTCCCGGGTTTGCAGAATTCGCCTGATCTGCCACAGCGTTTCCGCTGCCATGCCAACCCCCTTGTCACGGATCATGATGGCAAAATAGCCCGCCTCCGCACGGGTGCTTATCCCGAGGTAGCTTGGCTTCTTACCTCGGTATCCGTGTATGAACACATTCTCTACGATCGGCTGCAGCGTCAGCCTGACGGCATTTACGCGATCCAGGTCCCGTTCGTTCACATCCATATCAATCTGGAGTCTGCGGAAACGGGCGCTTTGAAGATCGAGATAATACTGGACATGCGTCATTTCCTCCCGCAGCGGCACGACAGACCCGGCATGGCCGATATTGTAACGGAACATATGGGCCAGCGCCCGCGTCATGCGACTGATCTCCATATGATCGTCCGCAATGGCATATGAATTAATAATCTCCAGTGAATTGTACAAAAAATGCGGGTTGATGTGGGACTGCATGGAGCGGAGCTCGGATTCCTTCTGCTTGATCAAGAGCTCCCGCTCCTTCAGTTGGGAATCCTGGACCTCCCGAATCAGCCGCTTCAGCTCTCCCGTCATGCTGTAAAAGCTCTGGAATACGGCGGTCATTTCATTGTTGCGGAACCGGTTCATTTTGGTAGGAAGCACAAAATCACCCCGCTCGACGCGGGCCATCAACTTCTGGAGCATGGATAGCGCTCTCGTCAAGGACAAGGAGAATCCGCCTACAAGCGCCAATGCAATGATCAAGAGAATGGCTGCGGCCGCAAGCGAGTAATTACGCTGGGTGATTAAACCGCCGATGAGATTGTTCAGCGGCAGGTCGGCGACGACCGTCCAGCCAGTGATCTGCGAGCGTTCATGCAGGACCATCTTTTCGGTGCTGGAAGCTGCGTCTTGATGCCGGAAGAAGGAGGAGTCCCGGTTTTGAATATGCGTTAACAGCCCCGGTTCGACTTGGGTTCCGACCCGACTCGGATCCGGGTGGTAGATCATCTGCCCATCCGTGCCCATGATCCAGACGTCAAAGCCGCCCAGCGAATCATTAGAGCAGATGGCTCCGATTTGCTTCAGATTGAGATCGACAATCAATAAGCCTTTATAGAGAAAGGAAGAATTGTCATAGAGCTTCCGGGCCACGGTAAGGGCTGGCGTGTTTCCTACCCGGCTGAGGCCGATGATTTGAAAATCGTTGAATTGATCCAGCTGCGCTTGAAAGGAACGGTTGCGTTTGCGGATTTCACTCATATCGAGCAGCCCCGGCGCGCTTTCATAATCGGTGATTTGTCTCTTGTTCTCGGCGACGAGCGAAATTCCGATAATATCGGACCGGCCATAGATCATCTGGGCAAACAAGTCGTCCTCGACTTTTTTGGCAAGCTGAAAGTACGCATAGGGGGTAAGCTGGGTGGTCGAGAGAAATTGCTGGATCTGCGGGTTGTGGATAAAGGGATAGGTGGAGTTCTCCAGATTGGAAATGTACGAATCCAGTGAGACGTTGGTTTGCTCGATGATACGCCTGTTAGCGCCTGCGGCAAACTGTTCAATCGCTTCGGTAGACGACTGGTACCAGAAGCTGCCAAGCAGAAAGAAGGGGAGGCCAATGAATAGGATGATCAGAACGAACAAACGTTGGTTAATGGTCAGATTACCGGTGGAAACGCCTTGGATGTTCATCGCTCTTCCGCCTTCCGCATTGAAGTAGGGAATTTAAGGAACATTGTAGCAAAAAAACACAAGTTGTAAATAAAAAACCATGATGCCGCAGCAAGAAATCACAAGTGGGCTAAGAAAGCACATGGGCGCATTTGGTCGTTATCAACTACAATCGCATTAATCCATTTCAAACAATAGGGGGCGAGGATTTGTGAAAAAGAGAAAAGGGCTTTACAGCTGGTTAACGGCCTTATTGCTGATAACCGTTATAGTAAGCGGTTGCAGCAATGCTGATGAAGGAAAGGGCGGTACTGCCACACCCGGTACCGGAGGCGATGAAGGGAAAAAGGTAGAAATCCTGCTCGGGTATTATTCCAGCGACAGCTCCGATACGAAGATGAAGGAGCTGATCGAGCAGTTCGAAAAACAGCATCCGAACATTAAGGTGAAGACGCAAAGCGCGCCATACGGGCAGTTCTATCAGAAGCTGGATACGCAAATCGCGGCCGGCCAAGCGCCGGACGTATGGCTGTCCGACGGCGTCTACGTCATGAAATACGCCCAGCGGGGCGCCGCCAAGGATCTGACGGATTGGATCGCAAGAGACCTGAAAGCCGACGAGTACTACGGCCTCGATTTTAATAAGGACGCGGACGGGCGCTATTGGGGCGTGCCGCAGGGCATTCAGGTCGGCGTGCTGTTTTACAACAAGGAGCTGTTTGATAAAGCAGGCGTAACGTATCCTTCGGATGAATGGACCTGGGACGACCTGAAATCGTCGGCAGCCAAGCTGACGGTGGATGCCGGTGGAAAAACCGCCGAGGACAGCGGGTTTGACGCTGCAAGCGTGAATCAGTTCGGGCTGACGTTCTTCAGCATTACCGAAGGCTGGTTCTCCGTGATGAAATCCTACGGCGGCGGTGTCCTTGACGAGAAAGCGGAGAACTCCATCATCAATTCGCCGGAGAATAAGCATGCGTTCGAATGGATGGTCGACGGCATGCAGCGCGGCATCATTACGGATCCGGTCGACCTGAAGAGCTTCCAGAGCAATACCGCCGTGTTCCCAAGCGGATCTGCAGCCATGCGGATCGGCATCTATGCCCGGGTGCAGGCAGCGAATGAAGCCGGCCTGAATTACGATGTGACGCTGCTGCCGAAGGGACCTGATGGCAAGCGAGTGTCCCCGGTCATCGCCAACTCATGGGTGATTAATCAGAAGTCGAGCGACGAGAAAGCCGAGGCTGCCTGGGAGTGGATTAAATACTGGGCTACGGAAGACGATGTGCAGAAGCAGTGGACTGAACTGGGTGAAGCCGTGCCCGTCAAAAAATCCGTAGCGGAATCCGAAGTGTTCCTCAAGGCGGGAGAGCAGCCGGCTAACCGCCAGGCCTTCCTGGATAGCCTGGAGTTCGCACAGACACTCGACAATAACGCGGTCTGGGAAGAATGGGTAGGCAAATTCAACGAACATGCGGAGCGTGCCTTCCTTGGGGATGCAACTATCGATCAAGCGCTCAGCGAAGCGGATGCTGCCGTTCAATCGATTCTCGATGATTTTTATAAAAAATAAAACAAGGGTGGAAGAAAGGCGGGAGTGAAATGGGCAATACATTAAACGACAATGCAGCACTCAAAGCCGATCCGATGCCGCACGGAAAGCCCGCCCGAAAACGGAAATGGGATCATGAGGGGAGATGGGGGCTGCTCATGGCCTCCCCCTATTTTCTCCACTTTATCATCTTTGTGGCAGGTCCTCTCGCCGCATCCCTGTACTTCAGCTTTTCCGATTACGATATGCTGAATCCGCCCGAGTGGAGCGGACTGGATAATTTCCGGCGCATGGCCGAGGATTCGATGTTCTGGCGTTCTCTGTGGAACACCTTGTATTTTGCGGTTCTGTTCGTACCGCTCCAGACTTTTCTCGCTTTAGTACTGGCTGTCGCGCTAAACCAGCGTTTGAAAGGGCTTAAATGGTTTCGAATGGCCCATTTTATTCCGGTGATCTCCTCATGGACCGTCATCCTGTACGTCGCCGACGCCATATTCAACCCTCGCTTCGGTCTGGCGAACACGCTGCTTGCCAAGCTGGGGCTGGAAGGGCAAGGCTGGCTGCAGGATCCGAAGCTGGCCATTCCGCTGCTTGT
The DNA here is from genome assembly GCF_049316025.1 of Paenibacillus sp. NPDC058898. Lineage (NCBI taxonomy): Bacteria > Bacillati > Bacillota > Bacilli > Caryophanales > Paenibacillaceae > Paenibacillus > Paenibacillus sp. NPDC058898. Next base: position 23,293 of record NZ_JBMOSM010000014.1, read on the forward strand.
CTTCATCGCGGTCTGGAAAGGGATCGGCTATATTATGGTCATTTATCTGGCGGGTCTGCAGAGCGTTCCCGGGGATCTGTATGAAGCCGCGGAGATCGACGGCGCAGGAGCTCTGCGCAAATTCCGCTACATTACGGTTCCGTTGATCTCGCCGACCACGTTCCTGGTGGTCATTATGAGCACGATTTCAACCTTCCAGGCATTTGAACAGATTTATGTACTAACCGGCAGAGGCGACATCAGCTCGGCGGGAGGCCCGAATAACTCCAGTCTGGTCATGATGCTGTATTTATATCGTGAAGGGTTCACGTTTATGAGGATGGGGTATGCTTCCGCCATTGCCTGGGTGCTGTTCATGATCCTCTTCCTGTTGACGCTGATACAGCTCAGGGGTCAGAAGAAGTGGGTGCACTATGACTGATCAAGCAGTCAAGATGGAACTGCAGATGTGGAACCGCATCGGAGGAAGGAGGAACCTCACATGAGAAGAAAGCTGCTGGGAAAAAGCATCGGTTACGTGCTGATCGGGATCAGCTCGCTCATCATGATCGTGCCGTTTCTGTCGGCGCTCATGAATTCATTGAAAACCTACAAGGAATATACAACCGTTCCGCCCCGCTGGATTCCCGAGGTATTCCAATGGTCTAACTACGCGCAGGTGTTTCAGCTTGGGAATATTGGCGGCTACACGTTAAACAGCATCTTCGTAGCCGTATTGTCCGTCGTCGGCGCCCTGATCTCCTGCTCGATGGTCGGTTATGCGTTCGCAAGGCTGCGCTTTCCGCTAAAAAGTGCGCTGTTTGTGATGGTGCTGGGAACGATGATGATTCCGGCGGTGGTCATCATCATCCCGCATTTCATCATTTTTAATAAGTTGAACATGCTGGATACGCTCACGCCGCTGTGGATTATCGAATGGTTGGCTCAGCCGTTTGGCATTTTCCTCATGCGGCAGGCTTTTATGAATATACCTAAGGAGTACGAGGAGGCGGCCAAGATGGAGGGCTGCAATCCGTTCCAGATTTATCTGCGGATCTTTATTCCGATGGCCAGGCCTACGCTGGCGACGCTGGCGATCTTTACATTCATGGGCAAGTGGAACGAGATTTTGACGCCTGTCATTTATTTGACCTCGAATGAGAAGTATACGCTGCCCATCGGCATTCTCTCCTTATCAGGCCAATGGACCGGCAATGAACAGCTTATGATCGCGGCCGCATTGGTCAGTCTCGTTCCGATTCTGCTGGTATTCCTGTTTGCCGAGAAATATTTTGTGCAGAACCACAATATGGCCGGGATTAAATAATGGAGTGTTATCATCGGCCCGGGAAGGGGCCATGTCTGTGAAGGAAAGGATGAAAGACAAGATGAAAATAGCGGCATTCAGTGGATCGTTAATCGATTACAGCATCCATGAAGCGATGTCGATCACGGCCGGGCTTGGTTTCGACGGAATCGAAATTGCCTGCCGCGAACCGCACTTAAGTCCGGAAGCTTCGCTGCCGCGGGTTCGCGAAATGAAGGCTGTTGCGGAAGTTCATGGCTTGGAGATTCCGGCATTGGCAGGTTATATGGGATATTTCTCGACAAGCGGAGATGCGGAATGCGCTGAGGCTTATGATCAGTTTATGGGCCTGCTTGAACGCGCGGTGATGTTGGAGGCGGGCATGATCCGGATCTTTCAGGGAGGGCCGAATGCCTTTCTGGCGGAGGATTATCATTATGCCAAGGCGGCTTTCTGGATTCGGAAATGCGCGGAGGAAGCCCGGGCTGCGGGAAAACGGATCGTCCTGGAGATCCACAACCAGAGCCTGGTGGAGACAACGGACAGCGCACTGCGGTTGCTGGAATTGATCGGCGATGATCAGGTTGGCCTGATTCATGATGCAGGAAATATGTACATCACGGACACGGAATTTGGGGAAGAGTCGGTCCGGCAGCTCGGAAGCCGGTTGTTTCATGTGCACATTAAGGATGAACGGCGGATCAGCCAAGTGGGCGCGCCGGGAACGTTCAAGAATTTGACCCGACACGGGGAAGAGTTCTTCCTGCAGTGCCGTCTTGGTGAGGGAGAAGTGGATCACGGCGGGCTGCTCAGGGGACTTCGGGAACAGCGGTACGCAGGTTGGCTTACGCTGGAATGCGCAGCACCCTATCCGCCGAAGGAACGGCTCGCTTATGATCTGTCGGTCATCAAGGAATGGCTGCAGGCTGTGGAGGTGTCGACAAGATGACGGGGAAAGCGCGGAGTTTTGGAATCATTGGCTGTCAGCATGCCCACATCGGCATGTTTATCGAGGAGATGCTGGCCCTGGGCTACGAATGTGCAGGCGTATACGAACCGGATAATAAGCCGTTAGCCCATACTCTTGCCGACCGGTACGGCCTGGAACTGACGGGGGATCGGGAATCGCTGCTGAGCGATGAAGGAGTGAGTGTTATCGGCTGCGCGGCCATCAACCATGAGAAGATGGATGTCATTGAGCTGTGCGAGCTCCATGGCAAACCAATCATGATCGACAAGCCCGCCGTGACGGATCGGGCGGGGCTGACCCGGCTGCGCGGCGTTTTGGAGCGGGGAAGGATCGAGGTAGGCATGATGCTCACCGAGCGCTTTCGTCCTTCCCTGCATACCGTTCAGCGGATGATCGGGGCGGGTGAATTGGGGGACATTGTCCATATCTCGATGCGTAAACCGCATCGGCTGAATCCGGAAGCCAGGCCGGCCTGGCATTTTGACAAGTCACAATCCGGGGGCATCATTAACGATCTCTTCGTGCATGACTTCGATCTGTTAAGGTGGCTGACGGGCCGGGAAGTGGAGATGACATCCGGTTATCTAGCTAAGCATATCCTGCCGGAATACCCAACTTTCTATGATACGGCCGGCGTGCAGGTATTCATGGGTGGCGGGATCACGGCACAGCTTTACGCGGATTGGCATACGCCCGCCGGCAGTTGGACTTGGGGAGATGGCCGGATATTCATTACGGGGACAAGAGGCATTGTGGAAATTCGGCTGGAAGGAGACCCGTTGCTCTCGAGTGATGAGGCTGTGCTTGTTATCACCGATCAGGAGCTGCGCTCTTTGCCTTTGGTACCGCCTCCCCTCTCCCTTGCACAGGATTTCCTGAGCCGGGTGGAGGGGGAAGAGGGCATCATCACGCATGACGATATTTATAAAGCCTCGGAGGCTACGGTAACGGCCGATGAGGAAGCAAGGATCCTGATTCGGGAATAGGGAAAAGCATGCGGTTTCGCTGCAAACTGAACGTAACGAGGAGGCGTAGGATACATGACGGAGGAAACAGTGCCGGTTCGATTCGGAATTATCGGCTGCGGAATTATTGCCGACATTCATGCACAAGGCATTTTGAACACGGAGGAAGCCGTGCTTGCCGCCGTATTTGATACGAAACGGGAATCTGCGGTCAAGCTGACTGCAAAGTACGGAGGAGCTATCTGCGATACATTGGAAGAACTGCTGGCACGCGAGGATGTGGAGGTTGTCTGCATCTGCACGCCAAGCGGCATGCACGCAGAGCAGACGGCGATGGTCGCCCGGGCGGGCAAACATGTGCTGGCGGAGAAGCCGATGGCGATCAAGCTTGACGATGTCGAGTGCATGATCGAGGTATGTGCGGAGAATGGTGTGCTGCTGGCAACCGTCTTTCCGAGGCGCATGTCCCCGCAGGCCCGATACGCACGGCAGGTCATTCAAGAAGGACGGCTTGGGAAGCTTAGCTTATGCTCGGCGTATGTCATGCTGTTCCGCGATCAAGCCTATTATGACAGTGCGGGCTGGCGCGGGACCTGGGCGATGGATGGCGGCGGGGCTATGATGAATCAGGGAATTCACACGGTGGATATGCTGCAATGGCTCGTTGGGCCTGTTGCGTCCTTGTCCGCGAAAGCCAAAGCCGTGCTGCGCAATATCGAAGTCGAAGATACCGTTATCGCTGCGCTTGAATTTGAAAGCGGCGCGCTGGGCGTGCTGGAGATCACGACGACGGCCTGCGACGGGAAAGGGCAGCGGCTCGTCATCCATGGAGAGAAGGGTGTGCTCGTCATTGAAGAAGATACGATCGTATCTCTTGAGATCGATGGCCAGCAAGTTCAGCTGCCTGAATTCGAACCGTTTAAAGTTATACCTGACGGACACCGGCTGCAAATTCGAGATATGGCGCTTGCCGTTCGCGAAGGCCGCGAGCCTATCGTCACCGGGAAGGACGGCCGGCATTCACTTGAGATTATTCTCGGCACCTACGAGGCTTCCCGGCAGCGCAAGGAAATCGAACTGCAGCCCGGAATGCCGGTATTGTAGGGGATGGAGGTGACTTTATGATGTCTCAGCGCAGCATAAAGCCTGTTCTTGAAGACGTTCAAGATCAACTGAAGGTCCGCGTTTATGACCAGCGCGAAACGATGGGGAAGGCAGCGGCCGCCGATATCCGTTCGGCCATACAGCGCCTTCTGGCCGAGAAAGAGCGCATTCGCATCGTCTTTGCGGCTGCCCCATCCCAGAATGAATGCCTTGTGGCGCTGGTTCAATCGGAAGGATTGGACTGGAGTCGGGTCACGGCTTTTCATATGGATGAATACATCGGCCTTCCTCCGTCGGCACCGCAGCGGTTCGGGAACTTTCTGTCTCGGCAGCTGTTTGATCTGGTATCCCCAGGAGAGGTGCATTTGATCGACGGCTTGAATGATCCTGAGGCCGAGTGCGACAGATACAGCGGATTGATTACCGCTGCGCCGATCGATATGGTGGTCCTGGGTATTGGCGAGAACGGGCATATCGCCTTCAACGATCCGCCCGTTGCCGATTTTGCGGATCCGTTATGGGTAAAGCGGGTGAAGCTGGACGAGGATTGCCGCCGACAGCAGGTGAATGACGGCTGTTTCGCAAGCTTGGAGGAGGTTCCGGAATACGCCCTTACGCTCACCATTCCGGCGTTAATGTCAGGTGCCCATCTGTTCTGCGTCGTTCCGGGTGCAAGCAAGCGGGCAGCGGTACAAAGGACGCTGCACGGCGATATACACGAGGCCTGTCCTGCCAGCATTCTTCGAAGGCATGCGGATTGCACGCTGTACGTGGACCGGGAGTCGTATGGGGCAATCCGTAATGGATAGCCATGCCCTTGTTCGTGTGGGCCGTCATTACACAACAGGTGAGCGGATAAAGCTAACATGGACTCCTGACGGCCGGATCGAGCAGATACTTCCGCACGATGGTGACGAGGACGCCTGGATCGCTCCCGGACTTGTTGATCTTCAGATTAACGGCGGGTACGGCCATGATTTCAATTCCTTGCCGCTCACAACGGAGACGGTTATCCAGGCAACCCGGCGTTTATGGGAAAAGGGTATAACGTTTTACTACCCAACCGTCATTACCAATGGCGATGAAGAGATCGAACATTTGCTGCGGGTTATCGACGCCGCTTGCCTGGAGGATGAAGCGGTCGGTTCCACCATTGGCGGGATTCATTTGGAGGGCCCCTTTCTTTCTCCGGAAGAAGGGCCCAGGGGAGCCCATGATTCCCGGTACATCAAAGCGCCTGATTGGGCGTTGTTTTCAAGATGGCAGGCGGCATCGGGAAATCGGATTCGGATCGTGACGCTATCGCCAGAGTGGCCGGAAGCTGCGAGTTTTATCCGGTCGTGCATAGAGGCGGGAATCACGGTATCGATCGGGCACACCGCCGCGACGCCAGCGCAAATTCGTGATGCCGTGGAAGCGGGAGCGACGATGTCCACGCATCTTGGAAATGGCGCGCATCTGACGCTGCCGCGCCATCCGAATTATATATGGGAGCAGCTTGCGCAAGATCAGCTGTGGGCCGGGATCATCGCGGATGGGTACCATCTGCCGGACTCGGTTATCAAAGTGATGCTCCGCGCCAAGTCGTCCAAGGCGCTGCTCGTCAGCGATGCCGTCTATTTAAGCGGTATGCCGCCAGGCGAATACGAGACCCATATCGGCGGCAATGTCGTATTAACACCCGAAGGCCGATTGCATCTCGTCCGCAAGCCCGAACTGTTGGCCGGTTCGGCCATGATGCTTGCCGATGCGGTATGGCGGCTGGCTCAGTCAGGGCTGTGCACGTTTCCTGAAGCTTGGGACATGGCTTCAACGCTGCCAGCCCAGGCCATGGGGAAAGCAGACCATTATGGATTAAAGAGAGGGGCGCAGGCCGACTTCGTGGTGTTGGAGAAGGAAGAGGGAAGTCTTCGCATTGTGGAGACGGTCAAGGGAGGCCATTCGGTTTACCAAAGGGAATGTTAGATGTTAAAATATAGAAAACGAAACCAAAAAACCCAGGTTGCGATCTGGGTTTTTCCTTATCACGGAACAAGGCGGAGAGATGACATGACATTGAAATGGAGAGTTCCCATTATGCGTAAAATCTCAGCATGGACGTTTATTCTGCCTATCCTCTTATTCACAATTGAGATTTTATTTGTCCGCGACGGGCACTGGTTTCACTATTATGGACTTCTGTCCACTGTCTTTCTTCCACCATTCGGGATCGCGCTATCCATACGTTCCTATGGAATAACAGACTCGAACAAGGACCTGCTATTAATAGCCTGCAATGTGCTTGCGTTATTCTCTTATTTTATCTACACTTTTTTAGGATATCTAATGCTGGGTCCATAGGAGGGCATGTTGGTGTACCAACATAGAGGCAGCTACGGGTAAGTTATTGATCATCGAGGTTGGCGGGGTCTATAGCCTTTATCAGTGGAGGGGATGGGAATTATCTCGGGAACAATATGAATCCGATCGGTTCGCATAAGATGAGGCTCTAACCATCAATATTTAGTTTGGCACCTCCGAGTGGGCGGATGGTGCTTTTTTTAGATTCGCTTTTACAACTCTATTACAAAACAATAATAATATGATTGTAGAAGTAGGGGGAGGGGGGAATAATTGTGGCAGCGATTTTAATAGTTGAGGATGAAATATCAATCAATGAATTGATTAAACGAAATTTGCAGCTTGTGGGGCATCAGTGCACTTCGGTTTTGGATGGTGAAGCTGCGATTTCTGAAATACAATGCCATAACTATGATCTGATCATTTTGGATGTGATGCTGCCTGAATTTGACGGGTTTGAAGTGTTTAAAGAAGTACATGGCACTCCCACCATTTTCTTAACGGCACGTAACAGCTTATCGGATCGAATAACAGGCTTTTCCATGGGGGCTGACGATTATTTGACCAAGCCCTTTGAAATGTTGGAGCTATTGGCTCGTGTCGAAGCGGTGCTGCGGCGAACCCAAAAAAATAAAAAATGCTTTGAAGCGGGAGAGGTGAGGATTGATTTTGATGGCCGTCAGGTATTTTATAAGGGAGAGCTTGTGGAATGCACACCGAAAGAATATGAATTGCTGGAAGTGCTTGTAAACAACCGCAATATTGCATTGTCCAGGGAGCGGCTTCTGGAGCTCGTGTGGGGCCATGATTATGAAGGCGAAACCCGGACGATTGATGTTCATATCCAAAGACTGAGGAAAAAATTAGGTTGGGAGCACGTGATCAAAACCGTCTATAAGCTGGGTTACCGCTTGGAGGTAAGCCGATGAAATATAGAACCTTTTTAACGACGCTTGTGCTTTTTCTGTTCTCCTTCAATCTCGGGATATTTATCATTTCTGTCGCTTCATTCAAAGATATGGTTCATCGAGCAGAAGAAAGAAGTTTGGGCGAACATTATTTTATTACGTCTGCGCTTATAAAGGATTTTCGTGCAGTGGAGAGCCGTGGAGTTCATATTGAGGGCTCATTGGCTTCTCTGCTCCAACCCTACAGTTATCTGTCCGGGGATCAGAAGGTTAAGCTGGCGCTTTACAAGGGAGAACAGCTTGCCTACTCCAATCGGCTGGAAATGGTATTGCCGAGCCGTTTTTTGGAGCCGCCGAAAGACGGAAATCGTTTGGTTGCGATGCAAAAAACAGGTGGCCATTCCTATGTCATTGTTTCGGGAAAGCTTCCTGCGCCATATGATTCCTATACCATGGTCTATCTTTATGATGCGACAGATGCCATCTCCGCATGGAAACATATGAAAAATGTGCTGTTTTTCGCGGGATTTATTCTTTCCTGTCTGCTTGCGCTTGGTCTTATGTTATTACTGAATCGAATATTCAAGCCACTGTCGCAGATTTCCCAAACCTCCCGTAATATCGCAGCGGGTGCATATGAAACCAGGCTTCCGGTATCCGGGCGTGATGAGCTGTCCGAAATGGCACAAAGCTTCAATCATATGGCGTATGAAATCCAGCGTCAAATGACGGAGCTTATCGACGCCGCGGACAAAAAGCAGCAGTTTATTGATAATTTTGCCCATGAACTCCGTACACCCTTGACCGCAATCTATGGATACGCCGAATATATGCAAAAGGCTGCCCTGACTGAGGACGAGAGGCTGTCCGCGATCAGCTATATCATGTCGGAAAGCCGGCGTATGCAGACGATGTCCTATCAATTACTCGGATTGGCGAATCTTAAAAACGATGAGATTGGCTGGGAAGCACAGAAAGTAACCGGTCTCTTTCGATCTGTCCAACAGACACTGCATAGTAAAATTACGGAAAAAGATATACAAATCGAGTTTATTTGTGAAATAGAAGCTGTGTGGGGAGACGCCTGCTTGCTGCAAAGTCTGTTTGTCAATCTGATTGACAATGCGATAAAGGCATGCAGCACGGGCGGACATATCGTAGTGCGTGCCGCCATAGAGGCCGGAAAGAAGACGGTTTATATCCAGGATAACGGAAAAGGGATGAGCGCTGAAATACTCCGGCATATTACAGAACCTTTTTATCGCGGAGAGAAATCACGAAACCGCAGGGACGGCGGCGCCGGATTAGGCTTGGCCATCTGTCAACAGATTGTCTTGCGTCACCGCGCGGAGCTTGCGTTTACGAGCCATCCCGGGGAAGGAACGACAGTCAAAGTAATTTTTACAACTTCATAATGACTTGGTGATGGTTCTATAATTTGGCTATTCTATACTGCTTATTGTGATCACAAACCAAAACGATGGAGGAGTGAATTCAGATGAAAACAAACAGATCGGAAAGAAAAAATTTAAAAAAAACCATATTAGCGGCTACAACGGTTATTGGGGCCAGCACATTATTGTTCCAGGGATTCACACAGGCAGCGACGGCGACGGAATTCAAAAAAACAAATACGATCCCTACAAGTTATTCGAATTATGCAGCCGGATCTTCCCAAGCGGTGCCAAACAGCTTGCCGAAAGGCTACCAAAAAGCGAATTACAAGATAGGAGCCATTGATCTTGAATATTACCGCAACCAGAAGCCGACCAGCAAGGACATGCCAAAAGAAGAGGCGGCGGAAATTGGCGCACGGGCCCTGTGGGAAGTATTCGGCCTGAACCTGGAGGGTCAGGTGATTGAAATGGGCTACGAGCAGCCAGCCGAAAGTCTCCCCCGTTCGAGATGGTACGCTGATGTGCTCGTGAACGGTAAGCGTAGTTATTCTTTCTCTGTGGATTCGGTAACAGGAGAATTATTTGACATTGTCCATGGTAGAACGCTGGATAAAAAGGTTTCAGTAGCTTTTGATCCGGCACTTGATAAAAACCCGCAGGAATATGTTGCGCTGGCGAAGAAACTGGCGGAGAAATATAACGTTGTTCACGGTCCAATCAAGTCGGTTGCATATAACGGCCAAGGCTACAGCGACAATGATCCGACGATTTCACTTGATATCAAAGGCGAAGATGGGGAAATAGCTTTGATGACTTTCTCTCGATATGACAAGGCGCTGCTCGGTATCGGTTATAACGGGTCATATAAGCCATCACTGGAATTCAGTGAAAGGCTCATGAAGCGGGTGGAGGAAAAGGCCAAAGAGCTTGAAAAGTCAGCTCCCCCAACCAATGAGAACGAAGGATCCTTTCTGAAGGTTTTGGATTTGGATTGAGATATGTTCTTAAAATGGTAAAGTGAAGTTTCAGCCTGTAAGCCGCCACGATGTTGGCGGCTTTTTTTGTATAAGAAAACCCCCGGTTCGACCGGGGGTTCAGGAAGGCTTATAGCTATGAGTAAAAATCCCTTGAACATCATGATAAGATGATAGCCGGTTAGAGGGCCGCATCATCAAGATCAAGGAGGACAAGGAAATGGATAAAAGCAGTCTAGCACATACACGATGGAACTACGATTCTGATTGAAACGCAGCGTTGGGTATATCAGCCGCTATTCTTATATTGAACGATTATTCGATAGAACTATCGTTACATTTCTTCGTATACCTTTTCTAAATACTTAATGGATACTTGTTGTGCCTCAGATTTTATTTGTATATCGCTTTCATATCCTCGTCTTAGATTTACATATAATGATATCGTATGCTTGATCGCGTTATAGCAACTTTCTTTTTCATGAAGAGCAATTGTTTTTCCCAGTTCCTCGATAAGTTCAGGAGCATGTCTTTCAATTTTCCGTACCCCATTTGGAAGTGAATTGTGTTGCATTAAAATTAATGGACCAATAACAGCCTCTCTAACAAATGAAAGAAGACTGATGACTTCGAATAACTCTCCTCTGCCGAGTTTAGTAGCACCATAATGTATCCAAACCCAGAAACGGTCTTCAATCCATTGAAGATCAGGGGAAGGATAAGAAAACTTGATTTCATTCAGAAGCTGTTCCAAAGAGGAACTCCGTTGCCATACCACAACAGGCTTTTCTACTCCATCCTTTATTTCTTCGATCGTTACAAATTTAAAATCAACATGAAGAGGGCCATGGTACAAGCCAATGAGTAACCGTGGCTCACCTACATGTTCACCAGTAAACCCGGATAAAAGGTGACCAAATTCACCAACGATTTGCAGTCTATTCATCATAATGTCCGTTTTAAAGGTTGGATCATAGACAAGAATCAAATCAAGATCGCTAAACTGATCCATCGTATTAGTTCTCATTGACCCCCCAGCAAGTACACCTACAAATCGTTCGTCATCTTTTATCTTCTTTGTAAGATTTTGAATAAACTCTTCATGTTGTTTTAACATGCTTATCACTCCTGAAATTTGACCTGTTAAAAATAGGTATTACGCCATCGTAACATAATTGATGAATCATATTCAATATTGATTTTCTAATCGAAAGTGTTTGAATAATCCATAAGGTTGGCTGCCTCTAATCGTATTTCGCCATCATCTCTGTGAGTATCCCCTTAATGCGATTCACCAGCTCCTGCGGCTCCTTCACGGTGGCTTCATTTCCTAATCCGATAAAAAATTTAGCAAAATACAAAAGCTCGCTCGCAGGGACATTCTGATCGAGCCGTCCGCTTCCATCCGGCCGCATGTCAATGAGGGGAACAGGACACAATTCGGATTCACAGCGCTGAACGCCTTCCCGGCTCAGATCAACCACCATCCGGACATAGACCGATTTCTCTGCCCCGTATTCCCTCCAATTGCCCAGATGGATATGGCGGTTATCCCGCGGCTCGATTCCGGTTGTATCATAGGCCACGGACTTCATGCGGTCACAGCGGAACAGGCGAAAATCATCGCGCAGAAAACAATAAGCGGGACAATACCAGTAGCCATTGCTTGCATAAATGCCCACGGGCTGGATACTTCGCTCGGCATAGCCTTCCCTGCTCTCGTATAACACCGTAACGACCCGCTGGTCGACGGCGGCATCCAGAAGAACGCCGAGAGATTCAACCTTCTGCTGCCTTGTATGCGTCAAAAAATCCACCCGGTTCTTCATCTGGTCAATCCGGTCGCGCACATCCCCGGGCATGTAATAATAAAATTTTTGAAGTGCGGTAGAGGACTCGGCTTCAAAGGGAAGAAATAGATAGTGACGCAGGGCGTGGCTGGCAAAAAACATCGCGACGGCTTCTTCCTCGCTAAAAGCGATTGGCGGAAGAATTCGTTCCTTCAGAACCTGATATCCGCCGTGCGGTCCTACCTCGGAATAGAGTGGAACGCCCAGCTCGCTTAGCTCCTGCAGGTCCCGCAAGATCGTGCGAGAGGACACGCCGAATTGATCGGCCAATTCCCTTACCGTGAATTTCCGCATCCGGTTCACGGTCATCATCAGCTCCATGAGACGTTTGGATTTGGACATAAGATCAGCTCCGTATCGTTTGATGACTATGACAATAGTTGTCACCATTATACGCTATACTGGCTGTAGAACCCAGAGACCCCTTATAACTAAAAAATGGAGTGATGAAACGTGAGTCAATTGAATGAAATGAAGCAGTTGTTATTTGAGGAACTGGAGCTTATCGTTAGAACCAGTTCGAATCTGATCGGCAAAATTTCGCCAGAACACTGGGATTACAGACCTGCCCACAATATGAGGTCGCTTCAGGAGCTGGTTTACCATCTCGTTTCGGTACCTGCTACCGATTTATTGATTCTGCAAGAGAAGAGTGAAGCGGAGATCCGGGAGCTGGAGGCAAGCATTGCTGGAGACGGCGTAGACAAGGACAAGCTGATTTCCTGGATGACGAAAGGACTTGCGGATGTAAAGTCATACATGAATGGGTTGACGGATGAAGAATTTATGCAAAAGAAAACTAAACCTTTCTATTTGGAGCACGGTTCAACGCAAGCCAAGTGGCTGATTGAAATCGTCACGCATGCCCAGCATCATCGGGCGCAAATGTTCAATTACCTGAAAGCCCAGGGCTATGAAGTGAGCATGTTCGATTTATATTAAACTGCGGGTGCAGGATGATTGAGGCGAAAGGATGGTAAAGGATGCAGCGGCATGTACTGGGAAAATCGCCGAAGCTTCCGTTAACCGAAGAAGAGCGAGCGAAGCTGCGGTCAAACAAAATGAAGCTTATCGATATTGCGCACATGGATATCGAGTTATTGTCTGGCGTGCTTGGCATTTCGGATAGCCGTGCACAATATGTCCGGGGGCTGGCGCAGTTTCAGACGGTTCCTTCGATCGGACCGAAAGTGGCTGAACGCGTAGTCAAGATGGGATATTACGCATTGGAAGAAATCAAGAATGAAGACGCCGCCGCGTTAACCGACCGGATGGAGGCAAGCAGCGGATTCTGGGAGGATCCTTGCGTAGAGGATGCATTTCGCTGCATTGTTCATCATGCCAATCATCCGGAAAGCGGGAAGAGCTGGCATGATTTCAGCGAAGAGCGTAAGCAATTTAGGGAGGAGCACGGATACCCTACAACCCGTCCGACACGATCGTGGTACGACAACAAATATGGACAATCATAGGGTCCATACCTTGACCTATCGGGAGGCACTGCCACAAGGCGGTGTCTTTTTCCTGTCTTTTACCAGAATTGAAAAATCACTTGAAAGTGACGCAACGTCATCTTGTACAATGGTTTCAAAGTTGAAAAGGGGTGTCAGAAAGATATGAAACGATACGCAGCTGCAATTCTATGTGTCCTATGCGTGTTATTGCTCAGTGCATGCAATTCCACGGATGAAGAGGAGGCTCTTCAACGCGTAACGCTTGAGGAGGTTGAAGTGCTGGAGATTGACCATGGCAGCACGACCTTGTTCGTCGAGACAGCGAATGTGGAAGCATTGGAAGTTTCGCTGCTCAGAAACACCAAGTCCGCTGGGGCTGTTGTTGATCAGGATGGCAATCGGGTAAAGATTCGTTTAGATAACGACATCACGCGGATGTTGAATATCGGCAGGATGCCGCAGCTTAGCGTGAGAATTCCTGCGGATTATGCCGGGAAGGTCGTAATTGACGGTTCTTCCGGCAAAGTAACGGGAACAGGGTTGCAAAATCATAGCCTCGAGGTGAAGGGAAAAAGCGGGAATATCTCACTTGCGTTCACCCGTTTGAATAACGATGTGGAGGTATCGGCGACAAGTGGAAACGTGAACATCCAGCTGGATGAAGAAACGCCTGATGTGACATGGATGCTGCAATCCGGAAGCGGACATCGGTCCATTGCCGTTCTGCTCCAGGACAGGAAGGAGAGCAATCGGAAGACGGAAGGGCGATCCGGTCATGGCAAGCATGAGGTGAAGCTCAAAACCTCCTCGGGGAACATCTCGATAAAATAATCATGCAAGAACAGAGCTTAAGAAAAAAAACAAGCATCCCCGTACTCGTCCTTTGCAAGAGTTCACAGCTTTTACGACTCTTGAAGCAGACCCTAAGAGGATGCTTGGCATGTTAACCTATTCAAGTTTTTTATATAACAAAGAAGAATGATAGCACTTATTTATTCTTCAGCAGGTACAGAAGCCTTGGATGAAGCGGAGGATCTCATATATTGCGGCGGGTTTACGTCATCAATAAGCAGAATACCATCGTATTGATCACGGGCAATCAGACTTTCGGGGATCATGCCCCAGCTGTAGGCAAAACGCGGCTCGAACATCCAGGAGTTACCCGCCTCACGCTTCTGGTATCGCAAATCAACGAAGGTATACGGCGCACCCGCGGCCGACAGGATCGATTCAATGGAGCCTGGTTCTGCCGGCAGAACGTCATGCACATTGCCCATATTATCTGCGGTTTGTCCGCTGGCTGGATACAAGCCGAGTACGTAACTGTATTTTTTCATTTCGTCCGAGAGTTTTTCTCCCATTAGAGTAACCGGATATGGCGTACCCATGACCTCGGTTTGAGCCTTACGGATGTGGTCGTTATGTCCCCAGACGATGAATTTCTCCGTTGGATAGACTTCGGTAGCCAGCCACATGAGATTATCGTGCATCGCCTGATCCCGCCATTCCATCGATTCCAGGAACGGTGCATAATCCCCGCTTTCCATGCCGAGGGTTGATTTAATGGAGAGCTCCACATACTCCCGGGCTACCCGAATCCGGTCGTTCAAACTTCTTTCAAGCAGCAAGGACAGCTTGGGGTTATCCGGATATAGCTGCTTCAAATGAGCCTCGTTTGTCTCCATCTTTAAGGATTTTATAGCATCCTTGTATATTTGGATCAGCTGACTTTTCTCTTTGCGATAAGCGGCAAGATCCGTACCAAGAGAGTAGTCTGACAATTTCTTCTCAGCTTCCGCAAGGCGCTTAGCCATGGCCTGATCCTGCAGCCATTGCCCATCCAACAGTGGGTGCTGCAGCTGCATGTCAAAACCGGTCAGCACGAGCGGCTGCTTGCTCTTTTGTGCTGTTTTCATGTAGTCGAACAACGGCAAAACTTCCTTGGACCACCAGACACCGAAGATGGAATCCTTCATGGTCGACTCGGGGCTCTGTTGTCCTGTTTTACCATATGCCAAAGAAGTATTGCTGAGTCCGCTTTCGAAGGCAATCACGTTATAGCCCATTTCCTGATGCAGGAACTGGATTAAACGGGTCTTGGCCAGATTGAACTCGGCAACGCCGTGGGAGCTCTCGCCGAGGAACACAAAACGTTTATCTTGCAGTAATGGTTTTAGCATGGCCAGATCCTTATATTGGTTTGGACCGTCCGCTGTGTCGGCGGGCTGAATCGTATCCAATCGGTATACGTGGTCTTTAGCCCAGTCCTCCCACTCGGCAATCTTTTCGTCAGAGGTTCGGGCCGTTTTCACT
This sequence comes from Paenibacillus sp. NPDC058898, assembly GCF_049316025.1. Taxonomy (NCBI): domain Bacteria; kingdom Bacillati; phylum Bacillota; class Bacilli; order Caryophanales; family Paenibacillaceae; genus Paenibacillus; species Paenibacillus sp. NPDC058898. The sequence continues at coordinate 38,853 of NZ_JBMOSM010000014.1, forward strand.
TCTGTAACCTGACCTTGGATGGGTTCCGGGGTGGAAGCGTAAATTTTTCCGGCAGGGATTAGGGATGTCCCCACAAGGGAAGCAGTGAGCAGAAACACGATAAATGCTTTTCTAGCGTTATGTAGCGGCATGCAGGATCACTCCTTATAAGATGATTAGTTGTATGATTCTCTAATTGAATGGACGTATAGCAAAAAAAGATATTGTCATGATTACCTTGGGGAACGCAGCATCACCTCCTTAACATAGACATAGTTACCGTGATTTTGCTGGAGAACTGCACAGCTGCACAGCCTTAGTCCTCTTCCCAGAACAGATCATTCAGAGTACGAGAGAGCGCCTTGCATATGGCAACGCACAGACTGAGGGACGGATTGTATTTTCCAAGCTCGATCAGACCGATGGTCTGCCTGGAGACGCCAACAATCTGGGCCAGTTCTTCTTGCGATAGATCCTTCTCAACCCGGGCCATCTTTAGTTTGATATTTTTCATGCGAAAATCACCTGATACCCTTTCTACGAGTCGAACGGATCGTTCTGCGACATTTTCTGGCTTACCTTGTTGGCACCATAGTGGATCACCAAATTCACTCCTACAAAGAGCGGGATATAGATGATCAGTGAGACGAAGAAAACGATAAAGAAGTATTTATCTCGGTCGCACTGCTGTCATTGCCAAACAGAATCGCGCTGCGGATACCGAAATAAAGAGCAAGTGCGACACCGATAATGAGTCCCCATATCGCTGTACGCTTACTGAATGAAACTTTGCTTCGCTGGTTATGGACCTCCACTTCATCCGAATAAATTCCCATCGCCACGCTGCGGATGCCGAAATATATGCTTCCTCCCAGCATGATCAGCATTTCCAGCCATACGGATTCCGTTCGGGGCAGCGCAAAAGATTTAATAATGACGGAAATGCTGCAAATGATCATGATCAAGGTATACACCTCTTTATATAACTTGTTCTTCAGATTGACGATACGCTCATCCTCAACCGTGCTCTTCTTGAACCAATTCACACACATCATTCCTTCCATTTTGGTTAACAATCGTTCCTGAGATTTCTTGATACATGGATTGTAATAGTATTTACGTCTTTTTGCAATATATATATGTCATTTTGATTTTAATATTAGTCAATTTGGGAAATGAAAGTATATTCATCCTCGGGTAAACATCATACCGCAAAGGGCTGCCTTTTTCTTGATATATTTTGCTAAGCTGCACATTAGGTTTACAACACTTCTCAGCGTGTTACAATTGGAATTGGGCAGTTCTCTTGCCCGAATTGATTGATACTAGGAGTGTGTTCGTTCTCATGATCCATTTCATTCGCTTACGATAATGTGAGGTACAGATTCAAGTAGGCTCGGCCCTTTTTTTTGTGAGTGCGGCTTGAGTTTATTTTTCTGTGCCTTTTTCATTGCGTATGATCGAATGAAAGGGTGATTTTACTGTGTCCAGAAATGAAAGGTTATTAAAAAAAGCACAATGGCTATCGATGCATGAGAAGATGTTTAAATGCCCGATTTGCGGCAGTTCTATGAAGGTTCAACAGCTGGCAAGCTTGGTGTGCGAGAAGCTCCATAGCTATGATATATCCAGACAGGGGTACGTCAACCTGCTATCCCATAGAGCCAAAACTAAATATGATAAGGCCTTGTTTGAGGCACGAAAAATGATTAACAGCAGCGGGTTCTTTGGCCCGATGATTGAAGGAATTTCGAATCGTCTGATCCGGATGCAGAAACAGAAACTGTCGGAATCTGGCAGGCCTCTGAGACTGCTCGATGCAGGATGCGGGGAAGGCTCCCATCTCTCGGCAATTGGACATAACCTACAGGAGCAGGGGCATGAGCCTAACGTTATTGGTGTGGGCATGGATATTGCCAAAGAGGGAGTTGTATTGGCTGCCAAGACATATTCGGATCCTATGTGGTGCGTGGCTGACCTGTCTCAGTGCCCGTTTGCAGACGAACAGTTTAATTACATTTTGAATATTCTGTCTCCTTCCAATTATTCGGAGTTCAGGCGACTGCTTACGAGTGACGGAATGTTGGTGAAGGTAATTCCGGGGAGCCTGTATTTGCAGGAGCTTCGAGCTTTGTTCTATACAGGTACAGGTAAAGAGACGTATTCCAATGACGGCACCATGGAGCTGTTCAGCCGTCACTTTGAACGGATCGAGTTCGAAGAAATTCGGTATCGCGTCGTTCTGGATTCCGAGCAGATGAAGCAATTGATTCATATGACGCCGCTATCCTGGAGCGTTTCGTCTGAGGTTATTGAACGGATGTCAGGTGGAGAGATGGAGATAACCGCCGACTTCACACTTCTGTATGGATGGAAATAAGGCAGGTATTTTTCCAGCCTTGAATTTCCGTCATATTTTGCTAAAGTGGCCACAGTGGGAGATAATAGGAGTTATCTTTGATAATATGAAAAAAAGGTGGTTAACGATCACATGACACTTCGAATGAATCCGTATCTCTTTATGGATGGGAACGCTAAGGAAGCTATTCAATTCTATGAGAAGGCTTTGGACGCCAAAGTCGTCATGGTTCAGACTTTCGGCGAGATGCCGGCTAACCCGGACTTTCCGCTGCCGGAGAGCGCGCGGGATCGGGTATCCCACGCAAATCTTATCGTCGGAGAGACGGTTTTGATGTTATCCGATACGTTTCCCGGGCAACCGGTCCAATCCAGCAATCAGGTCCAGATCTGCATCATGACCGATGCAGCCGAGCGTGCAAAGCAGGTATATGAAGCACTGCGGGAGGGCGGGAAGGTGGTTATGCCGCTGCAGGAAACCTTCTGGAGCCCGGCCTACGGGATCGTTGAGGACAAATATGGCGTAAATTGGAATATCTCAACCGAAGTTGAAGCGTAGAAGTAGATTCTATACCTAATAAAAAGGGCACTGACGATTTGCCGTCAGGGCCCTTTTTCGCTTATAGCAAATCCAGTTTCCTAAATTACGCCCGCGTTCCATCCCACCACTTATAGTAGATGTGGATATGCCCGGCGGGGCTTGCCACTAGCGGATCGATAACGAGTGTCTTGCCGCTTACCTTCAACTCGATCACCTTCTTGTTTTTCTCGGCGGAGTCTATCTTCGCGAGGAAGGAGGAATCGACTTGGAATCCATACAGTTGGAGGAGCTCGATCAGCATGCTGCGCTGCGTTTTATCGGTGGCATTGGATAGCGCGATTCCGCTGAACTGCATAATCTGCGGCTCGAATTGAACGGACACGGCATAATCCGTTTCGCCGGTTTGCTTCGTGCTGGTCATGACAATTTTGTTCAACCCGTCGTCATAGATGCGGTATCCGCTGTAGTTCGAGAATACCTTCTGACGAATCACGAGATACATCTCATCCCGGTACACATCCCAAGGCGTTGGCAGCTTCGGAAGCATGGCCTCCGCACTTGGCACGGTAGGACGATCGTACAGGTTCGACATTCCACGATCGGTCAGGTTTTTGATCAGCTGAAGCACTTCGGCGCGCGTGATGGTGCCGCTGCCTACATACCCTTCAATCGTATTTTCGCCCTTAATCCGGCCCTGCGCGTACTTTTTGCCCAGAACATATTGAACCGCTTGATTTCCATCGTAGTTCACGCCATCGGCGCTGGATATCAGCTCGGCCACATGGCCCCGCGTTATGTATTGGCTCCGCTTGGTTTTGTCAGTGAATCCGTGTACAGGATAGTTCTTGAAGTGCAGAAAATGATAATATTTATCCGACCATAGTTCGGTCAAATAGTTCTCCTGCAGGTCTTTGCCTGTGATGCCGACAACCAGCATGCGGATGAATTCGGCCTCGGTCACATTCTGATTGGGCATGAACATTCCGTTGGCATAGCCGTTGACAATCCCTTTGTCGACGCCCCATTCGATGGTCGTTTTTGCCCAGTGGTTATCGATATCCCGAAACGTAACCCCGGCGGAAGCGCTGCCAGCCCCAACGAATAAAGAGACAACCAGGAGTATAGGCGCACATAGTGTCCTGAACTTCAACATCTGCAATCCTCCATCTATAATTTGCTGAAATACTACAAAATACATTGTATAAGTCTGTTTTTCGAGCGGTCAAGCGTCTGGAAGTGGTTCTTGCCAAAGATGGGCTGTTATAACTAGCTAACTAACTTAAGCGATACTTAGCGACTACAGGACTAAGGAAGTGCATAAATCCTCCACTTTGAAATATGGAATAATGAAAGAAAGACATGTTTTTCGCGAAGGAGCTAGGAAATGGAGTATACTGTACTGTGAAATATTCGAGCACGGAATAAGAAGGCTATAGTTTAAAAGTTAGGGGTTCGTAATTCCTATTGGAAGATACCAAGTCATTAGGTAAAATATCCCTTGTTTACTATCTATAGAAGAGAGGCGAAATTCAATGAGATTGGTGCGGAAATCCTTATTGACCCTATGCAGCCTTTTGCTTGCAGTCTCGGTCCTGATTCCGCAAACAACGGTTCACGCAGCGGGTCAGAAATGGATGAATCAAGTATGGAGCGAGTATCAATCGTATAACAAGAAGACCGTAAATGCATATAACACTTATCAGAAGCAAGCAGATAAGAAATATCAGCAATTTTATGATGAAAGTCATGCTTCCCTGGATCAGCTGGAGAAAAAAGTGCTGGAGGATCAAAAGCTGTGGGATGAGAAGCTTCAAGCTGATTTGGATCAACTGAAGCTGAAGTATGAAGGAAACCGCGACTTAAAGGATAAGCTGACACAATATGAACGGTTTATCAATCCGAGTTATTTGAACAGTCCGATGTGGAAGTATGCGAATGCTGCAAACCGGCATTATTTGAATAGCACGCTCTGGAAGCTGAGCAAAGAAATGAACGAGGATTATTTGAACAGCTTGATGTGGACCTATAAGAAGACGATCAATCCGGGTTATTTGAACAGCTCCGCGTGGAAATTTAACAAAACGGTCAGTGAGACTTATTTGAATAGCCCGATGTGGAAGCTAAGGAACGGGTCAAGCACGTCGTATTTGAACAGTCCGATGTGGAAGTACAAGCACGGAAAAATCAGCAAGGCAACAGCCAAGAGCCAATACAGCAAGCTGTTTAAAGAGCAAACAACCGCGATATCCAAGAGCAACGCCGCAAGAAAATCCGAAATTGAGAAAATGGCAAGCGGCACGCAGAAGAAGATAGGCGAGCTTTACAAGGAAACCGTGATTACCCTTGAGACACGACGCGAAGAGGCACTGAAGAGCATCTCCGACCTGCGGATCGAAATCACCGGAGAAGGCTTGCAATGGGAAGCGCTGCTTGTGGAGAGACCGTAATATTATTTTATTGTTAACAAGGGAAGAGCTGCCCTACTGGTCTGAACATGACCAGAGGGCAGTTTTTGTTTTTGTAAAAATGAAAACAAGAAAATGCAGGATATTCTTTGACTTTGACTGCTTTTTCAAATAATTCCGCGCTGTGAGCGAGGAACTGTGCGGCTGATAGAGAAACCAATCTTCGATGGTTTGATTATAAGCAACAGTAACCTAGGGGTATCTTCATCTCCATGTGATGAGGGCATGTAAAGGGTATCCGATTCCGGCTAAATGTCAGCAAATGAAAAGAAGTCCAGCACTCTACTATCGGTTACCCTAGATTGGTAGACATTCTGTTGAGATATGTCCATACCCTTAAGCAAAGATCGGGAAGGAGACTAAACATGAAAAAACAAGTTTTGTTCATCCATAGTGCCGGCCCTCAAGGTATACACCAAGGCAGCTGTGACTTAATCGCAGATCTAAAAGAACAGCTCGGGGAAGTTTATCATGTCTCATCCCCGGCCATGCCGGATCCGGATTACGCTCTGTGGAAAGCGCAAATCACCAATGAAATCAATGCATTGAATGGAGAGGTGCTGCTCGTAGGTCATTCCTTAGGCGGCTCCGTGCTACTGAAATATCTTTCGGAAGAAGACTGCCAGCTAACCATCTCGGGACTGTTCTTGATCGCAGCCCCCTACTGGGGCAAAGACGATGATTGGCAGAGTGAAGATTTTAGATTGCCTGATTCTTTCGCCACCATGCTGCCTCGCATATCCAGTCTGTACCTGTACCACAGCCGCCAAGATCCCGTGGTGCCTTTCGCCCACGCTCAGCACTACGTGAAGCAACTCCCCCAAGCTGTCACCCGGGTATACGAGGGTGACGATCACTACTTCCGCGAGGGCTTGCCCGAGCTTGTAGATGATATCAAGCGTATATAATCCAAGACTTCAATCTTCGTCTGTTCAGCCACCCCTGTATATGTTAATTACAGGGGGCGGCTTCCTCCTCCCTTCCCCCTTCTAAAAGAGGACGACATAGCTGCGTTGCGGCTATCATTCGTCCCTTTTTATGGCTAATGTGAGATGTATCGAAGCATGAGCTAACAACGGACTACTTAAGGTAGTGCTCCAGCGGAGAAGGCGGAATGATTCTGGAGAAGCGAAGCGGTCTCCTTTGCCCCCGGATTTCTACATTAGACTATTCATTCATAGAAATCTGGGGGCAACAGAGATCGGAAGAATCATCCGCATGCGGAGCGATGAAAAAAAACAGCCGGAGCGATGCAAAGGGTCTACCTGCGGACATAGCAATGCTATGGGAGCCATAATTTTAAGGTGGCGCATATAAAGCTCGCATCAAAAAAGACGACATCAGCTTTTCGCTAATGTCGTCCTCTTTTTTTTACTTGCTCGCTTTATATGCGCTCAAGTATTCCTTCACCTTCGCCGGATCGGCAACCAGCTCGTTGCCGGTTTTAACGATTGGGCTGACGGTGGAGTAAGCTTTAATTTTGTTGTTGTTGTAGTAAGTCAGGATTTCATCCTGGTTGATGGAGTAGAGCACCGCTCTTCTCAGATCATCGCTTGTTGCCACATCACGGTTTTTCGTGTTGAACAGCAAGTAGGATACAGCGTTGCTTTCGATGGTTTGCAGCTTCAGCTTACTGTCGCCTTTAACCACATCGTATTTCGTTTCAGGCACACCGTAGTACAGGTGAATTTCGCCGCTGCGCAGTGCGGAGAGCGTGCTGTCCGCATCTTTGATAAAGCGAACTTTCACTTGCTCGATTTTCGGTTCGTGCTCGGTGCCCTTCATGTAGCCAGGGTTTTTGTAGAAGGTCGCTTCATAGTCATTTTTGGAAGACAGAATGTAAGGACCGCTGGCATACAGCGTGTTGTTGTATTTGTCGCCTTCGGTTACCGTGTTTTGGTCGCCGTAAGGGATGTCTTTGTTCACATCGAATTTCTCAACATCATATGTGTTGATGGATTCCACTTGTTTCTTCGATACGATACCGGCCGATTGGTGAGCCAGGTAGTTCAACACTTGCGGGAACGGCTCGGTGGTCGTCAATTTAATGACTTGGTATTTACCATCTTTCGTGCTTGCTTGATTCTTGTCGTCGACGAGGGAAGTGATCTTGGTATCCAAACCAGCTTCCAGTGCATCCTTGATGCTTTCGCTGCCACCGGACACTTTAGTGTTCTCCAGTGCGCTCAGATCGGTTACAGCTTCAACCGTGTTGATATGCTCGTGAAGCGTGTAGGTGCGATGATCAGGTACCGAATTTTTGTCTTTGGCTCTGTTCATGGAGAAGATGACATCGTCAGCGCCTACGCGCTCGCCGGAATCTTCAGCCTTTTTATTTGTGATTTTAGCAAAGTCAATATCGTCTCTAAGAATGAAGTAGTACTCCGAGTTGCCTTCGCCAATGGCATGGTTATAAGACAGCGATCCTTCGGATGTGATCTTGTCATCATCGGTCAGGTTGATCAGACGTACGTTCATGTTGGTGTTGATGATATTGATGGAACCATCGTTACCCTTGATTGGATCAAGAGAAGTCAGTTCAGAGATCGATTGGGACAGAATCAGCGGCTGCGTAGCACGCTTGGATTGGTCTTTGAAATCAACAGCTTCCCAAGGAAGGGAACGGGATTTCGAGAGACGGACGGAGTTTTCGTCCAGCACATCCTTGTTGAACGCTTGGCTCTTCAGGGAAATGTACAATGGCGCGATGTAAGCTTTGTCCGTAACGAGACGCTGTTCAAGCTGTTTGTAGGTTTCGGCAGCGTCCTCAGGCGTTTGTGTTGCCGCTTGGTCGATCAGTTTGTCCACTTCTTCGTCGGACATGATGCTGTAGTCGCCGCCCGTTTTGAACAAGGAACGTACAGCGTAGTCAGGGTTACCCGTAACGGTTGTCCAGCTGGACAGCGCGATGTCGTAATTTCCGGCATCTTGCTGTGCCTTGTAGCTGCCGTAATCCGGCTGCAGATTCAGCTTCACGTTGAAGCCGTTCTTTGTGAGCTGGTCGCGAATGATGTTGACATCGGATTCGTTAGAGCTCATGCCAAGCAGTTCAATATTTACAGCGGATGTATCTGTAGCTGTATCCGATGGTTCTTGCTGATTTTGCTGTGCATCATCTTTGGTTGTTACGTTGCATCCAGCCAGTACAATGACTAGCGAGAGGAACAGTAACAGCAAGGAACTCTTTTTCATTTGTGATACCCTCCTGAGTTGTATATATATAAAATACTTTTGAAACCATTAGTTAGTGTGCCATGGGCACTGAAGCTCATTAATCCAGCTTAGGATCTAGGGCATCCCGCAGTCCGTCGCCAAGGAAGTTGAAGGACAGGACAAGCGCGATGATCGCGAGACCCGGATAAATGGCCAAGTAGGAATGTGTCTCAAGATACGTGCTTCCGATCTTAAGGATATTACCCCATTCCGGGATGTGCGGCTCAACGCCGAGACCCAGATAACTCAAGCTGCTCGTCGAGATGACGGCTGCACCAATGGTTAGCGTAGATTTGACAATCATGGGTGCAAGCGAGTTTGGAACAATATGCTTGAATATAATCGAAAAATTGCTCGAGCCGAAAGCTCTGGCCGCATCAACGTATTCAAAGGTAGAGGCCAGGAGCACATTCGCCCTCATGGTTCTCGCATATGTCGGGATAGCCCCTACGCTGAGTGCCAGGATGAGGTTGATGGTGTTGGCTCCGAATGCAGCAATGATCGCAATGGCGAGTAAGATACCCGGAATGGCGTACAGCACATCCAGCAAACGCATGATGATGTTATCGGTATGGCGGCCATAGTAGCCGGAGATGGCACCGAGAACACCGCCGATGACAACCGGGATCGCTGTAGAGGCAAATCCGACGATCAGCGAGATTCGCGCCCCGAACACAATTCGGGAGAACAAATCCCGGCCGAAGTTGTCCGTACCGAAGGGGTACACAAGGCTTGGCGGCTGCAGGATGGCACTGTAGTTGTTATCAATTGCGATGCTGTAATCGAAAGTAAACAGACTGCTTACTGACAGACAGAACAGGAAGATCACAAAGAACAGTCCGGACATGGCCGTGGAGTTAGCGGTAAGCTTCACCCACACGTCGCCCCAGCGAGTCATCGCCGGATTGCCGTTCTTGCGTATCTTCGCTAGCAGGTTGATGCCGAGCACCAGGGCAAAAATATTACCCGTCACTGCAGTCAGAATGACCGGAAAGGCAAGCCAGGCCATTTTGGGATGTGCATAATTCGTTGTTACATATCGGGCAACGAGTATAAGCGCGACCAGTTGAATGACTGCAATAATCAGAAGCGCGGCCATCGCCGGCAGGAATGTATTCGAGACGTAAGGCTTGAACAGATTCAGTGCCGATACCGCGATAACAAAGAGCTGGGTTAACAGCATGTAGACGGCAATCGTATATTCAGGAGGCTTCTGTTTTTTAATCAGATTGAAACCGAACGTGACGGTAAACAGATTTCCTGTGACGATGCTCAGCAGCTGAATGTATCCCAGGATCCTCGTCGAGCGCCGGATTTCTCCCTGGCTTTGAAGGTCTCTTCGGATCAACAGCGTGATGATGATCTGAATGATGGTAAACAATGCATATACCGCAAAGGCGGTGAACACCCACGGTTTGATGGTTCCCCCAGTGAAATCAAAGCTGTTCAGAAGCAGGATCACCGTTAAGGTCAAAGAAATAACCCATGTGAAGCTGGCTTGACTGTACTCGTGTGAGGATTTCAGCTGGTGTTTGGTTTCTTGTTTAGAAAGAAGCTTCTTGATCATGAGTACACCTGCTTTAGTATTGTTTCATCTTGGACCTGATCCGTGGATCGAAGAACGCGTACAAGATATCAATGATGACGTTCACCAGCGATATGGTAATGGCGGTGTATACCACGCCGCCCATAATGGCCGGGATGTCAGGGATGAATTGTTTATCGACGATGTAGCTGCCGATACCGCTGATGTTGAACACCTTCTCTGTAACGGCAGAGCCGCCAAGCATCCCGCCGAACTGAAGTCCAATGACGGTAATGATCGGAATGATGGCGTTGCGGACAGCATGCTTCATCAGGATGGTGCCCTTGCTGAGCCCCTTCGCTCTGGCTGTGATCATGTAATCTTCATTAATAACCTCCAGAGTAGAGGAGCGCGTCATTCTCGCTACCGAAGCAGTAAGTCCTGTGCCGAGCACAATCACCGGCATGATCATGGACAACCAGTTCTCCGGATTAAAGGTGGCGGGCAGCCAATGCAGCTTGATCGAGAAATTCAGGATGAAGATCAGTCCCTGCCAGAAGTTCGGAATGGACAGCCCGAGCAGAGCCACGAACATAAAGGTATAGTCAAAGAATGAATTCGGTCTCGTAGCCGAGATAATCCCGATTGGCAATGCGATCGCAATCGCAATGATCAGGGAAATGACCGTGAGCGTCAGTGTGATCGGGAACTTTCTGGCGATGCTTGAGGTGATCTCTTCGTTGCCAGAGAAGGATTTGCCAAGATCGAAATAGGCGATTCCTTTAATATTGTTCCACAGCTGCGCCAGGTACCCTTGGTCTAGACCGTGCATTTTGTTAAAAGCCGCGATCTGTTCCGGCGTTGCCGTCTCGCCCAGGATGTTGGCTGCAGGGTTGAACGGCGACAAGTGGAGAATCGTAAAGACGAGCACGGCTACCCCAAAGATAACGAAGACCGTCATCACGAGTCTCTCCATAATATATTTCAGGTAAGGATTGCTGTACAAAAAAATAAGGATGTACATCAGCAAGCCTGGAATAAGTGATATAATGAAGAACAACGGATTCTCGATGAGAGAACCAAACGTATCCGCCATGGTCAACCGTTTCCGGTTGTTCAGCTTCAGTTCCTTGGCAGTCCGTTCCTTAAGGACTTCATGGAATCTTGCTTCTACGATCTTGTCGACTTCCTGCCGGAGCTGACCCTCATTGACTTTTTGCTTGAAAAAGTCGTGTTTGCGTTTCTGCTGCTCCATAATCTCGGAGCGAAGGGCCTCCAGATATCCGGCAGCCAGCATCTCGCTGCGTATGCGGTTCTCCGCCGCTGTGTAGTCATCCTTCTTTCTCTGAACCAAATAAAATAGGAAGACCACGAGATTCACGGGCGCTCCCAATAATAATAGTAAGTATCTATAAGAAGGATTCAGAAGGATCTTACTGTATGTGCTGCTTATCAAACCTATGAGTCTGTTTGGTCTTGCTGCTTCTGTCCCCCCCATAAGCTGCCTTTCCTCCTTGTTTCAAATTGCATTATTCCGAGTGATATAGTATATTTTATTTTAGCCTATTTTAAAAGTCAATAGATTATAAGAGTTGTAGATGATATTCCTTTAATGACATAAACGCATAATGGCAGGTGAGCAGAGTTGGAACCGATATTGCAGGTTAAAAATTTGAGTGTAGCCTTTCAATCCCGTGATTCAGAATTTCACGCGGTGCGTGGGGTCAGCTTTGAAGTGAAGAAAGGGGAAACGCTCGGGATCGTTGGGGAATCCGGGAGCGGCAAAAGCGTCACCGCACGCTCGATCATGCGGCTGCTGCCGTCCCCGCCCTCTTATATGAAGGATGGGGAGATCCTGTTCCTTGGCCAGAACCTGGCGGAGAAAACCGAGAAAGAGATGGAGAGCATCCGCGGACGCGATATCGGGATGATTTTTCAGGACCCGATGACCTCGCTTAATCCGACTATCCGAATCGGGGAACAAATATCGGAGAGCCTGGTTAAACACCAGAAGCTGTCCAAGCAGGAAGCGAAGAAGCAGGCGCTTGAGATGCTGAAGCTGGTCGGCATACCGAACAGCGAAGCGCGCTATAATCAATATCCGCACGAGTTCTCGGGCGGCATGCGGCAGCGGGTCATGATCGCCATCGCGCTGGCGTGCAGACCTGCGCTGCTGATTGCGGATGAACCTACAACGGCGCTTGACGTAACGATTCAGGCCCAGATCCTTAATCTGATGAAAAATATGCAGGAGCGCTTCGGTTCTTCCATTATATTGATCACGCATGATCTCGGCGTTGTTGCGGGCATGTGCGACCGCGTGGCGGTGATGAAGGACGGCATGATCGTGGAGACGGGCACGACGGAGGAAATCTTCGAGAATCCTCAGCATCCTTATACCTTAAAGCTGTTAAACGCGCTTCCGCGTCTGGATGAGAAGAAGAAAGTTAAGCCGGCTCCGATCATCGTGCCAAGCACGGATTACAAGGGACCTCTGTTAGAGGTTAAATCCTTGAAGCAGTATTTTGATATGGGTAAAGGAAATGTGCTTAAAGCGGTGAATGATATCAGCTTTCATATTCAGGCTGGGGAAACACTTGGAGTCGTCGGGGAATCCGGCAGCGGAAAATCGACGACGGGACGAGCCATCCTTCGCCTTCACCAGCCAACAGGCGGAGAAGTGCTGTATCAGGGAATGTCTGTGAATCGTCTTTCTCCTTCGGAAATGAAGGCCATGCGGCGCCATATGCAGATGATTTTCCAGGATCCGTATGCTTCGCTCAACCCGAGATTGAAGGTGGTGGACATTATCGGCGAAGCGCTGGATGTTCACAAATTGACTGGCAGTAAACAGGAGCGGAAGAAACGGGTCGAGGAGCTGCTGGATATGGTAGGATTGGATCCGGCCTATGCCACGCGTTATCCGCATGAGTTCTCCGGCGGTCAACGCCAGCGGATCGGGATTGCCCGGGCGCTTGCAGTGGAGCCGAAATTCATCGTGTGCGATGAGCCGCTCTCCGCGCTCGACGTGTCGATTCAATCGCAGATCGTGAAGCTGCTGGAGGAACTGCAGCATCGTCTGGGCTTGACCTATCTGTTTATTGCGCATGACCTGTCGATGGTGAAGCATATCAGCGACCGCGTTGCTGTTATGTATATGGGCAAAATCGTAGAGCTGGCTGAAAGTGAAGAGCTGTACTCCAATCCGCAGCATGATTATACGAAGTCCTTACTCGCGGCGATTCCGGTACCCGATCCGAAGATCGAATCCAAGAAGAAACGGGTACTGCTGGAAGAACGCACCGGAGAGGACAAGTATAATCTCGAGCATTCGGAGCTTGTGGAAGTATCGGAAGGCCACTGGGTGGCTATGCCAACCGGAGCCTAACGAACAATAATAGAACCTGTCCCGACCGGAGTCGGGGCAGGTTTTTTGTTGAATAAGGAGTATGAAGTTCAGAAGTTTACCGTCTTGATCTCGCCAAAAAAACTTTCGCCAATAACTTCCGCTAGAAACGGTCTGTCTTCTGGGAAAGTACGCCCGATCAACTTTGTTCTCATTCAATGGACATGCCAAAAAATTCGCTCATAAATCGACGATTTGCGTGGTACATAAAAAAGGAATTGAGCCCTGAACGGCAAATATTTAAATGTTAGGAAGCGTTCTCACGAGAAATGAGCCTACGAATTTCCAATTGTACGTACATTAGCAACATACCGATAAGGAGGAAGTGGAATGAATCGTTTGCAGCAAGGGGATGTCGTATTATTTCAAGGGGATAGTATTACGGATTGCGGTCGTGACCGGAACTTTTCTGGCAGCTTGGGTAACGGCTACCCGCTATTGATTGACTCGTTGTTCGGCATGAAATTTCCTGAGTTAAACGTAACCTTTTTGAATAGAGGGATCAGTGGAAACCGGGTCGTTGACTTGAATGACAGATGGCAGGAGGATTGCCTGGACCTGAAACCGGACTGGGTATCCATCTATATCGGAATCAATGACACTTGGCGCCGATATGATAGCGGTGACCCGACAAGCACCGAGGATTACAAAGCTGGCTACCGTCGATTGATCGAACGCACCAAAGGGGCGCTGGACGCCAAGTTGATTCTGGTTGAACCGTTCGTGCTGCCGCATCCGGAGGATCGCAGAGTTTGGCGCGAGGATCTGGATCCGAAAATCACGGCGGTTCGCGAATTGGCGGTAGAATACGGGGCGCTTCTAGTGCCGCTGGACGGATTGTTCGCTGCGGCGTCGGTGCGCCGCGAAGCTGCTTTCTGGGCGCCGGACGGCGTGCATCCGTCGCCGGCCGGACACGGCCTGATCGCGAAGGCTTGGCTTGAAACGATGGGCGTTCGTTTGGATTAATTCATTTATCAGCGAAAAGCGGAATGCAAGATGAACGATAAGCTTGATGCGCTGATCGATCAAGATGAGAAAAGAGCTCGGGCGTGAATCACTGCCTTTCGAGCTCTTTTTTTAATCATGCATTAAAGCGAGAAAATAAAGGTTGACGCCTCCCGTTAAATCCTATAGGATTACTTGTATTAATATTCGTCCTTTTAACGGAAAACAGGGGGAGAGAGAACATGAAAGGCAGTAAACATGTAAGGAAATTAACGACGCTGGTGCTCGCGTTTATGATTGTCTTAACCGGTTGTGCCGAATCGGGCAGCGGTGGCGGTAACGGAGCCGGGAATCTGGCGGACAAGGTCGAGAACCTGCCGGCAGGCATCGCGGAGAAGGATCCTGTGAAATTGATGGTCGTCCGGAAAATCGGGGGCGATGATCATACGGCGCAATTTTTGGCAGGCGCGAAGCAGGAAGGCGAGGCACTCGGGTTTAAGGTAGATACCTTCTCGGCGAACGGGGATTCCGCCAAATTCCATGATGCGATCGCCCAGGCCATTGACAGCGATTACGATGGATTTATCATTTCGCACGGAGACGATCCTGCATCGGTTCAAGACGTGAAGAAGATTACGGATAAAGGGATTCCTGTCGTCACCTTTGACTCCCTGCCGGAGATCGGCGACATTGCAGGGGTAACCCAGACATCGCAGGATGACGAGCAGCTGGCGAAGCTGGCACTGGACAAACTGGTCGAAGAGCAAGGGCCGGAAGCCAACATTGTCTATCTCTGGGTAGACGGATTCCCGCCGATGGTGCGTCGTAATGCCGTATACCAGGAAACGCTGAAGAACAACCCGGGCATCAAGGAATTGGAGCGTTTCGGTGTAGCGAGTAACCAGACTTCACTGGAAACGCAAAATGCAGTATCCGCCATCCTGACGAAATATCCGAAGGGTGAGCTCGATGCGATCTTCGCTACCTGGGATGCCTTCGCCATCGGTGCAGCCAGAGCGCTGGAGGAAGCGGGACGCACCGAGGTTAAGATTTACGGCATCGACGTATCCAATGCAGATTTGGAGCTGATTCAGAAGCAAGACAGCCCCTGGGTGGCAACGGCTGCCGTGGATCCGAAAACGATCGGCGCGATCAACGTCCGTTTGCTTGCTAAAAAGATTGCCGGCGAGGAAACGCCTGCTACGGTCAATCTGGAGCCTGTATTGATCGAGCGCTCAGGCCTTGCCGGTGCAACCGAAGCGGTCAACATGGTCAACCTGGCGGATATTATCCCTAGCTGGGGAACAAGCACCGAATTCGAAGAGGAGTGGATGAAGGCGTTGAAAGAAGCAGGCGGCAAATAAACAGCACGATTCATACAGGCGCTCTTGTCGGTCATCGATAAGGGCGCCCTATCCTATTTGAAGGGAAGAATGCACTTGCGAAGCGTTATGGAGCCAACAACTGCCACATCGACCGACGTGTCGGGTGCGGCACCCTTACTTCAAATGAAGCATATCTCGATCTCCTTTCCGGGTGTTAAGGCGTTGACCGATGTTGATTTTCAGACGACGGCGGGAACGGCCCATGCGTTGATCGGCGCGAATGGCGCAGGGAAGTCTACATTAATGAAGATTCTATCGGGAGCTTACAACCATTACGAGGGCGAGATTTGGATCAATGGGAGCAAGGTGCACATTCGTTCCCCGAAGGAAGCGAAGGACCTGGGCATTCAGATCGTCTATCAAGAGGTGGATACGGCGCTCATCCCGAACCTGACGGTCGGGGAGAACATTATGCTCGACCGGACGGTTCACGATATGGGCAAACGGCACTTGATCCGTTGGAAAGAACTCCATCAGGAAGCCGAATCGATTCTTGCACGGATGAATATCCGGGTTTCCGGCAAGAAGCTGATTTCGGAGCTGACACTGGCGGAGAAGCAGATGGTGCTGATCGCAAGAGCCGTCTCCAAGCAGTGCCGGATTCTGGTGCTGGACGAGCCGACCGCGCCGCTCAGCCACAGCGAGACGGATCAGCTGTTCAAGCTGGTGCGCAAGCTGAAGCAGGATGGGGTCGGCATTATTTTCATATCGCACCGGCTGCCGGAGTTGTATGAAATTTGCGATGATATTACGATCATGCGGGATGGTCAGCTAGTGAAGAGTGACCGCATTGCGAATATCGATCAGCCGAAAGTGGTGGAGTACATGCTGGGCTCCAAGATGGAGCAGCAGTTTCCCCACGTCGAGCGGGACATCGGCTCCACCTGGTTCGAGGTGAAGAAGATGTTTGACCCGGGCAAAATCAACGGCGTTGACCTGCACATCCGCAAAGGGGAGATCGTCGGTCTGGCCGGTCTGGTCGGGGCCGGGAAAACCGAGCTGTGCCGGGCAATATTCGGAGCATCCGACACATCGACCGGCGAGATCACGCTGAACGGGAAAAAGCTGCGCATCCGCTCGCCGCATGATGCTGTTTCGCAGGGCATTGCGCTGGTCCCCGAGGAGCGCCGCCGCGAAGGTGTCTTCGTGGAAGAAGCGGTGTCCGTCAATTTAACGGCTGCGGTGCTGTCCCGTTTTTCCAGATGGGGCTCCTGGCTTAGCTTCGGCAAGGAAAAGCAGGCGGCGAGGGAGATTATTCAGTCGCTCGGCATTAAGACCCCAAATGAGCGGGCCAGAGTGAGAAACCTGTCCGGGGGTAACCAGCAGAAGGTGGCGATCGGCAAGTGGCTGTTGGTCGACGCGGACGTGTATATTTTTGATGAGCCGACCAAAGGGGTTGACGTTGGCGCGAAGCGGGACATCTTCCATCTGGTGGCCGAGCTGGCCAAGCGGGGGAAATGCGTGCTGTACGCCTCAAGCGAGCTGTCCGAAATCGTTGGCATCACGGATCGGATATATGTGATGTATGACGGCGGCATCACGAAGGAGCTAACGACGCAGTCATCCAACGAAGAGGAACTATTGCTTTATTGCACAGGAGGCGGGTTGACATGAATACAGCAAGACCTGTTAAGGAGAAGCCGGCGGCTAGTTTCGCTTTTGATTTTCTTTATAAATACGGTACGTTGATTACGGTATTTGTACTTATTCTCGTATTCGGGACCGTCGCCGACAACTTTTTGAATACAAGCAACATTATTAACATACTCCGTTCGATCTCGATCGTGACGATCATTGCCGTAGGGCTGACCGTATCGCTGGCTGTTGGCGGCTTTGACCTGTCTGTCGGCTCGACGGCTTCCCTGGCGAACGCGCTGGTCATTTCCATGTTTGTCTGGCACGGGCAAAATATCGGCATCGGCATTGGTATCACGCTGCTGTTCTGTCTGGTCGTGGGATTGATCAACGCCTTCCTGGTCATCAATTTCAAAATTGATGATATGCTGATGACGTTGGCCACGATGTTTATCTTTCAAGGCGTTGCGCTCACGTATACCCGCGGCGCTACCATTTCCCAGAATATGATCCTGCCGAGCGGAGATTTTGCCACCGGTAAAATTCCGGCGGTGTTTGAGAAGATTGGGCAAGTGCCATGGATCATTATCATTATGGTTCTCGTCGTCCTCGTCGTCCATCTGTTCCTGACCTATACCAAACACGGACGGTATATGTATATGATCGGAGGCAACCGTGAAGCAGCGGCTTTATCCGGGATTCCGGTGAGCAAATACCGTTTGCTTGCTTATCTGGTTTCTGCATTGTTTGCCGCCATCGGCGGCATTATCCTCGGGGCACGCGTCATGACGGCCGAAGTCAACTCCGGCGGACCTTATCTGATGGATGCCGTCGCCGCGACTTTCATCGGATACTCCGTATTCGGAGCCGGCAAGCCAAATGCGCTGGGGACCTTTGTCGGCGCCGTGTTGATCGGTATATTGCAAAATGGCCTGATCATGCTGTCCGTGCCGTATTATGCGATGGATATCGTGAAGGGCGCCGTGCTGGCGTTGGCGCTTGCTTTAACCTACTATAAGAAGCGGCATTGATCGCTTAAGCTGCGCTTTCTGTAACCGAACTTTGTTCCATTCATACTTATCGAGACCATCCCTCCAGTGTCCCAACTTCGGAGTGGGTGGTCTTTTTTCATGACTAGCAGCATTTAGACAACTATGGGATAAGCAAAATTTTAAGCCATATTCTACGGGCGAATTCGGCGGATTATCCATGATTTGGTTATTTAGTTGACGGACCCAACTTGTATTCATTATCCTTGATAGAAGACTGAATAAATTGTACATACATTTGCCTCATACAGTGCGTGTTCAAAAAGTCGGGTTTTCAGCACCGAGAAGGTTGGATGAAGCTAGGGACTGAGGAGCGGAGCGTAGGCAAAACCTACGTGAGCACCGGAAGGCCCGGCAGAATTCAATATTCGATGTCGATTAAGCTTCTTGTACTGCTTCGTGATCAAAAGATGACTTTTTGGACCTCCTATAAAGAGAAAGGGGACTCATCATGAAAAAAACAACCTTTATACAACCGGATCCCATGACTTGGCTGGACACATTTCACTTTGAAATTCCGATAAAGATAAGGTATTGCGAAACGGATATGCTGGGTCATGTCAATAACGTCAGTTATTTCATGTATTTTGAGCAGGGACGCATTGAGTACTTCGAGAACCTGGGATTGACCGAGGATCTGTTCAGCGACAAAAAGGTGTCGGTGGTTGCGGATCTGGAATGCCAGTATCTTGCTCAAATGTATCTGAAGGACCCGCTTAAGCTTCATGTCCGGGTGGCTGAGATCGGGCGTTCCTCCATGGACGTCCAATATGCGATCGTGGTGGATGGCACCTTAAAAGCGGCCGGTCGCGGAACCATTGTCCTCATCGATACCGCGTCAGGCAAGAGCACGCCGATTCCGGATTCGGCACGCGAGCGAATTTCGACGTTTGAAGGATGGATGTAACGAAAAGCGAAAGATCAATCATAATCAGATAAGAAGGGAAGGGATTAGGGATGAACATCCGTTTTGCCGTTATCGGCACAAACTGGATTACCGAGCGGTTTCTCCAAGCTGCTCTGGAAACGGAAGAATTTATTCTTGCTGCCGTATACTCTCGTACAGAAGAGAAGGGAAAGGCTTTCGCGGCCAAGTACGCGGATCCCAAAGTGTACACGGATCTTGTAACGATGCTGCAGGATGACGAGATTGATGCGGTGTACATTGCGAGCCCGAATTCCTATCACGTCGATCAGGCGATATTATGCATGAACCACGGGAAGCATGTTCTCTGCGAGAAGCCGATGGCTTCTAACGCAGTCGAAGTGTCCGCCATGATTGAAGCTGCGAAGAATAACAACGTTCTGCTAATGGAAGCCCTGAAGTCGACGTTGATGCCGAATTTCAAGACCGTCAGGGACAACCTGTACAAGCTGGGTCCGATTCGGCGTTATTTCGCCAGCTATTGCCAATACTCCTCCCGTTATGATGCGTACAAGCAGGGGACGGTACTCAATGCATTTAATCCCGAATATTCCAACGGTTCACTCATGGATCTGGGGATTTATTGCCTGTACCCGATGGTCACCCTGTTCGGTAAACCGGGCTCCGTCAAAGCTTCGGGTTATATGCTATCCTCCGGGGTTGATGGCGAGGGCAGTCTGTTGTTGTCCTATCCCGAGATGGATGCCGTTATCATGCACTCCAAGATCAGCGATTCCTATGCCCCTGCCGAAATCCAGGGAGAGAACGGCACGATGATTATCGACAAGATCAATCAGCCTTACGATGTGAAGATCCATTACAGAGACGGCACCATTGAGAACGTTACCCAACTGCAGACCCATGAATCGATGTATTATGAAGCTCGGGAATTTATCGATTTAATCCAATGCGGCGAAAGGGAAAGTGCAATCAATACCCATGCCAACTCACTCATTACGGCTGAAATTATGGAGGAAGCCAGACGTCAGGTCGGACTGCGGTATCCGGCCGATTCCCGCACCGATATATGATATTTGTCATACTCCCGAAATGACGTTTATGACTACGACACGCGTGACATTCTATCTATAATTAAGTTAGACAAGTGCGTGATACATGTATAACGTCCTTGCGCCATTTCGAGGAGGAAGACAACTATGGCTAAACCCGATAACAAACTATCCAGCTTAAAGAAGAACGTTGCCCCTTATGAGGAAATTGACACAAAGGCGAGTATAGGTCAGCTTTTCAATACACTGGTTCCCTTGATATTGCTATGGTATGCAGCTTATTTAAGCCTATCCGTATCGTACTGGCTTACCATTCCCATAGCGGTTATTGCATCGGGGTTTGTTGTCCGGACGTTTATCATATTCCATGACTGCTGTCACGGATCTTTCTTCAAAAGCCGCAAGGCGAACAAAATTCTCGGCACGATTACAGGCGTAATTACATTGTGCCCTTACGAGCAATGGAAGAACACGCACGCGATTCATCACGCGACGAGCAGCAATCTCGATAAGCGTGGAATCGGTGATATGTGGGTATTAACCGTTGAAGAGTATGGAGCGGCTTCCTTTTGGCAGCGTTTATATTACCGGGTATACCGCAATCCGATCGTGATGTTTGGACTGGGTCCTATCGCCATTTTTCTGGTATCTTATCGTTTCAACCGCAAAGGCGCGAGACGCAAGGAGAAAATCAGTAACTATATAACGAATATTTCGATTGTTGCGCTGTATGCATTACTGTGCTGGGCGATTGGATGGCAGGCATTTCTGCTCGTTCAAGCTCCTATCTTTATGGTATCGGGGATGCTTGGCATTTGGTTGTTCTATGTACAGCATCAATTCGAAGAAACGTATTACGAGCATGATGAAGAGTGGAGTTATATCAATGCAGCCGTAGAAGGCAGCTCTTATTACAAACTTCCGAAGGTTCTGCAATGGATTACGGGTAACATCGGCTTCCATCACGTTCACCATCTTAGCCCGAAGGTTCCTAATTATAACCTGGAGAAGGCCCATGAAGCCGCTCCTCCGCTGCAAAAGGCAACAACGATTACGCTCAAGACCAGTCTGAAGTCGATTCGTTTCCGTCTGTGGGATGAAGACAAAAAGGTGTTCGTCACGTTTAAGGATGCAAAGAAGTCGCTCCGTAAACCGCAGGAATCGGTATTGGCGAAAGCCGAGAAGAGCCTGGCGAGCAGTAGACCTAGAGTGCAGGGCGAGTAATTCCTTGCGGCTGCGAGGTTATAATAGGAATAGGAATGAATAAGAATCCGGGTACGTTTTGCAGAAATGAGGACTAAGCTCGAACCGACAGAAGGTGGGACTCCATGCAGAAATGGTATCAGATATTTCATAAAAGTACGGGGCTGAGCCCTTATGTATGGGTCGTCTTCTACATCCTTCCGTTCTATTTCATCTTCCGGTCGACCTCTACCTATCAGGTCGTCAGCGGCACGCTGATGATTGTGATGTTCTTCGCCTTCTATGTGCTCTCATTTCTGGCCAAAGGCTGGCTCGTCTACTTCTGGACGAGTCTGCAAATTCTGATATCAATTACGATGTCATTGGTATTCGGGTATATCTATTTCTCGTTGTTCCTCGCATTTTTCATCGGGAACATCAAGAATAAGGCCGGGTTTATCACGCTGTATTCGATCCATCTGGTCACGACCATCATTACAGTCAATTATGGATTGTTAACGCGGAATCCGTTCTTTATCACACAGCTGCCATTTATGCTTGTCAGTGTTGTCGGGGTGATTCTGCTGCCCGTGACGAACTATAACCGGAATAAGAATGATCAGCTGCAGGGTCAACTGGAGGATGCCAACAAACGGATTTCGGAACTGGTGAAGCTGGAGGAACGTCAGCGCATTGCCCGTGATTTGCATGATACGCTGGGACAGAAGCTGTCTCTCATTGGCCTCAAAAGTGATTTGGCTGGTAAATTGATGACGCAAGATACGGAAAGAGCCCAGGCCGAGATCAACGATGTGCGCCAGACGGCCAGAACGGCACTCAAGGAAGTGCGCGAGATGGTGACAAGGATGCGGGGGACCCGGCTCACGGATGAAATTTTCCGCATTCAGCAAATTCTAAAGGCGGCACAAATTGAATTAACCTTTGAGGGAACGTTGGAGCCGGAAAATCTGTCGTTAATGAATGAAAATGTGATCAGCATGTGCCTGAAAGAGGCCGTGAATAATATCGTGAAACATAGCAATGCCACGGCCTGCTCCATTGTGATCGAATCCACGGAAACGGATCTGGTTGCGAAGGTGAAGGACAATGGAACAGGGTTCGTGACTGATGCGAGAAACCGCGGAAATGGACTCCGGGGAATGAGAGAGCGGCTTGAATTCGTAAACGGAAGCATGGAGTTCACTTCCGGCGAGGGAACTACGCTGATCCTTCGTGTACCTAATGTGCTTAGAATGCCGGATAAGGAGGCGGGAATATGATCCGAATTGTCATTGCCGAAGATCAGCGGTTGCTGCTTGGAGCCCTGGCCTCACTGCTTGATCTGGAAGAGGATATGCAGGTGGTCGGGACGGCAGGTAATGGGAAGGATGCCGTACAGCTTGTCAAACTTCATAAACCGGATATCTGTATCATGGATATTGAGATGCCGATGATGAACGGACTTGAGGCTGCCGAAGAGCTAAAAGGCTATGGTTGTAAGGTGATGATCTTGACGACTTTTGCTCGGCCGGGGTATTTCCAACGTGCCGTGAAGGCTGGCGCCAACGCCTACCTCCTCAAGGACAGCCCGAGCGAGGAACTGGCCGCATCCATTCGAAGCATTATGGCAGGCAGACGAATATACGCCTCGGAGCTTGTGGATGAAGCGTATTCCGGTGAAGAGAATCCGCTGACGGAGCGGGAAAAGGAAGTGCTGGGCCTGATTGCGGACGGTAAGAATACGAAGGAAATTGCCAATGAGCTGTTCATTACAACGGGTACTGTACGGAATTATATTTCCGTTATTCTTGATAAGCTCGGCGTCAGCAACCGGATCGAAGCGATCACGCGTTTTAAAGAAAAAGGTTGGTTTAAATAATTAAATAAATATAGCCGGAAGCCCCGTGGTTGCAGCCACCGGGCTTCTTTTTCGTGTGGATAAAGGGCAAGGTATAACCCGGAAAATCCATTTTGATTCGCGATATATGTATTTTTTTACCTGATGTATTATTCGTTTTTGTGCATAAACATTCATTGTCTTTTGTGTGGTAAATTATTTGGATATAATTTATATTTTTTGGAAACCATAAAATCACTAATAAAATTAAGCCTGTATTTTATGTAAATAATGTAGTATCTATTTGGCTATCAAGCAAGAATATTGCTGTTGCTTTGTAAATGTATGCATTTTTATGTATAATAGGAATGATTGCCCGAAGTCAAATTTGAGGAGGAGGAGGTCTTCTATGGACCATATGATGTTTGAGGTTGGAACTGCTCTGATTCTGGTTGCTATAGCCTCCATAATTGCAGGAAAGCTCAAGTTCTCGATTATACCGTTCTTGATTGTACTCGGGATGCTTGTAGGTCCGCATGCACCAACGATAGGAATTCTTGACTTTAAATTTATCGAGAGCCAGGGAATCATCGATTTTCTGGGGCAAATCGGTATTCTATTCCTGCTCTTTTACCTTGGCCTTGAATTCTCTGTTCAAAAATTAATCAAATCCGGACGAAACATAGTGGTAGGCGGAACCATATATGTCATCCTAAACTTTGCACTGGGCCTGGCTTACGGATTTGTAATCAACATGCCGCTATATGAGACGTTAATCATTGCAGGGATGTTGTCCGTTTCCTCTACTGCAATTGTGGCGAAAGTGCTGGTGGATCTGCGGCGCACCGGTAATGCGGAGACGGAGCTTATTCTCGGCATGATTTTGTTCGATGATATATTCCTTGCCGTGTTCTTATCGATTATGTCGGGACTGCTGTTAGGCGGGGCTACATCGGTAGGGGCAACGATTATCTCCGTAGGTATATCCATAGGTTACATGCTGTTGTTCTTTGTTATTGCGAGAAAAGGTCCACCTATACTTAACAAATTGCTGAATATTACATCCAGCGAAATTTTCATTATCGTTGTTTTCTCGTCAATGTTCTTTATTGCTGGATTTTCAGAGACGCTGCACGTGGCTGAAGCGATTGGCGCGCTGTTGTTCGGACTAGCCTTATCCGAGACAGATCATAGCGAACGGATCGAGCAGTTGGTTATTCCTTTCCGTGATTTCTTTGGAGCGATCTTCTTCTTCAGTTTCGGTCTCGGTATCGACCCGACCACGCTGGGGAATGCGTTATGGCTGGCACTCGGTGCCGTGGGACTGACTATTATTGGCAACCTTGTAGCAGGCATGATCGCAGGACGCAAGGCAGGATTATCGCATAAGTCGTCTCTTAACATCGGATTGACTATTATGGCGCGCGGGGAGTTCACGATCATTGTTGCGAATTTGGGACTTGCTGGCGGACTGTCCGCCGTGCTGAAACCGTTCTCGGCGCTATATGTTCTGATTCTTGCGATCCTCGGGCCTCTTCTAGCCAAGGAGTCAAAACGGGTCTATCGTGGCGTGAATAAAATATTCAAATGGAGCGAACCTGTGGAGAAAGTAAAAAAAAGGAAAGTATGAGGATGCTGGGATGATTTACTTTCTTCCAACTAATCTATATAATCTAGAGATTGAATTAACCCCAGAACGGAGGATTTTCACATGAGTATTATTCGCGAATCTGATCTGCCGGGTATCGGGAAGAAATTCCTTATTCAGGCAAGATCAGGGGATAAGCTGGTTATTGTGATTCATGACGATGGCCGTAGAGAACTGTACCATTTTGAAGATGACGATCCTGAGGAGACCATCTCCCAGATTACATTAGAGGATGATGAGGCTAGACAAATTGCCGGCATCATCGGCGGCATGACGTATAAGCCGAAAGCGCTGGAGACAATAGAGGTGACACTTGAAGACCTGATCATCGAATGGGCACGCATCGAGCCGCATTACAAATGCGTGGGACAATCCATTGCAGGGCTTCAGGTTCGTCAACGTACAGGTGCTAATGTATTAGCGATTGTGAACAAGAAAGAACAGAAAATCAATCCGGGACCGGACGACATCCTGACAGCGGGATCGACGCTGGTACTAGCGGGCGAGCGCAAGCAGATCAAGCAGCTGAAAGAACTGCTGGTCAACGGCTAATAGCGCTCCTTGGTTGATACGATGATAAACCATACCGAAAGCAAGCTCCTCTTTTGTGGGGGGGCTTGCTTTTTTATGCGATGGGCAACCTATTCATCCAAGGGATAATATACGAATCTGTTTTGCATAAAAAAAGCGCCAAGGGATTTGTCCTTTGTGCGCTTTTTCTGTTTAACAGCGGGATGCTGCGGGTTATGGAATTCCAGAGGGGCCGGTTATTTCCGGGCCACTATCATAAACCGTGCGGAATTCGTCCGAATCCCACGATCTGTGCGATGGTCTCTGATGAACTGCTGCAGGATGCGAAAATCCAATTCCTCCTGTCCAAACCCGGGGATGATGGGCGTGTGCTTGAGCAGAAAGATAAGATCCTCTTCACGCTCATAGTACTCAACCGCATCGTATTCGGCATATTGGATATCGCCGAACCCGGCAAGCCGAAGTTCCTTCATATATTGATCCTTTAAGGCACCGTCTTCACGGGAGGATTGTCCTCTGCCAAAGGCTTGAGCCAGATTGGCTTTATCACATTCGCGAACCTGCTGCGTCAAAAACACGCCATCTTCATCTAGTACTCTTCCCACCTCTGATGCACGAAAAGGGGAGTGTCTGCATGAGATTACATTGAAAAACGCCTCCGGGAATTGAAGAGACTCTGCATTCATCTGCATAAAGCGTACATTGGAAACAAGGGCGTTCCGTTTATTCCGCAGGGCCGTCTCTATCATCGCATGTGAAAGATCGATTCCAACCAGCAAGGCTGCTTTGTCGGCGATGGAGAACAAGCTTTCTCCGCCGCCCGTGCCGATATCGAGCACAACGTCGGATGGTTTGCATAATGTGCCGACCTGATCGTAAAAATCCCACTTCACACCTTCCGAGATACATCGGACCTGGCTGAAGTCCCAGCCGTTTAAGGCCCCTACAATATCATAAAACTGCTTGTATTCCTGTGAATTCATTTATATTGTCCACCTTCCATATGAGATAAAATGGGATGCTGTAAACAGACTGATCCTCATCCGTTCGAAGCCAAAAGCCGGCAGACTTCTTGGTTATAGAGCAGGAGAACTTGTCCATAGGAACGGACGACTCCCTTTCTGTCCGGCAGCTGATTTATGTTATATGGCAAAATGCAGCTCATATGGCTACGAGTTATAATTTTGGCATGGCCCGGTCCTCTGTGAACCCGAGCCTAGCTACTTCGAATGATACGGATCAAGTGCAACATCCCATTCACCCCCATTCTGAAAAGTTTATTTTTTTGAGATAAGAAAGATAAACATCTGAGGCTTACCATCCTTATCTCGTAAGAAAAACTTCCGCTATATGCGGTCTGTCTACTGAGAAAGTGCGTCAATAGACGTTTTTCTTATTGTATGTCCAAGGATTCTTCGTAATCAAGGAGAATTTTATTAGTAGGAAGGACCATAATCTTAAGCAAATGATAAGAATTTGGAAGTATGGCGTTAAGAAATGTCTACTATACTTGATGAATCCGTTTCCGAATGAACGGGAATAATCGGATTTTAAAGATGAGAGGGTACTGCCATGAACAAAATAAACGCTTTACCAAGGGAACGTCTTCCCGAGCTGCAATTGGTACGCGCATTTGCCATCCTCGGCGTGTTGTCTGTGCACTCCACTTCGTATGCTGTATCTGCGATGACAGACTCCAAATACTTTTTTATGTACAATTTCATGAACATCTTCATGAAATACGGAACACCAACATTTATATTTTTGAGCAGTCTGGTACTCTTTTATAATTACTATGACCGTCCTACGACGAAAAAGCTGATCGGTGGATTTTACAAGAAAAGACTGCTGTATATTATCATTCCATATACGCTGTTCTCTGTGTTCTATTTCGCGCTGCTGCACTATTTATATTATCAGGGCAGACCGTTTGGCGAGACGATGGAGAGCTTTGTTCAAAAGCTGTTGACGGGCAAAGCGTATACGCATCTATATTTCGTATTTATTAGCATTCAGTTTTATGTGCTGTTTCCGCTTGTGTTGTGGCTGTTCAAGAAGGTGCCCCAGCTTGCGAAATGGGCGATACCGATTGGACTGGTGATCCAGTGGACGTTTATACTAATGAATAAGTACTATTGGCAGGTACCGAATAAAGGGAGCTGGGCATTGTCCTACATTGCCTATTTCATGCTGGGAGCATTTATCGGCATCTATTACCCGAAACTGAAGGCCTGGCTTGTCATTAGCCGCGCGAACGCACGACCACACCGCATCGCCGCCTGGGTGGTGCTATGGATCGCATGGGCAGCTGCTGGTCTCGGCCATGTGTACATTTATTACAACAACCGTCTTCACGGAACCGGATATAATTCAACGCTGTATGAGCTATTGTGGAATATGCATACTTATTTTGGGACGCTTGTTCTGCTCCAGTTTGCCATTCTGTTCTATCGGGCAGGGGTGCGCGGATGGACACCAGCGCTGGAGAGACTGGGGGCCGTATCCTTCGGGATATATCTCATTCATCCATTCTTTCTGCTCGTCTACCGGGAGTTTCCGCTAACTACGGGGAGCTCGATGCTGACCCATCTGTGGTATGCAGGAGGTTTTGCGGCAGCGCTAGGCTGTTCAT
This sequence comes from Paenibacillus sp. NPDC058898, assembly GCF_049316025.1. Taxonomy (NCBI): domain Bacteria; kingdom Bacillati; phylum Bacillota; class Bacilli; order Caryophanales; family Paenibacillaceae; genus Paenibacillus; species Paenibacillus sp. NPDC058898. Next base: position 67,059 of record NZ_JBMOSM010000014.1, read on the forward strand.
GGATCGTTGTGGAATTGACGGTTCGATATATACCGGGCTCATGGGTGATATTCGGTAATATTCCGAAGGCGAAGAAATCGGTTAAGCCAGTCGATTCGCCGTCTGTGCCGTTTTCCGGTTCGTAGTCGGTTTCATCGCAAACCAGGACGCATCCGAAGACGAGGGCATGGCTATGGAGAAGAAACATCAATTACCGCACCACGCGGTCTGACATCCATGGAGAAAGACGACGTACAGATGTTGTGCTGACGGCCGCATTCGGAACAAGGAGGAGCCATGTCTGGAGTTACGATATTAATGGTTGATGATGAAACCGAAATTTTGAAATTGATGGAGATTTACGTCAGAAATGAGGGCTACACGCTGCTCACCGCATCTCACGGCCTGGAAGCGCTGGAGATTCTAAGAACCCATAAAGTGGATTTAATCATCCTGGATGTCATGATGCCGCAGATGGATGGCATTGAGGCATGTATGAGAATTCGGGAGGAGAACAACACGCCGATCATCATGCTGTCCGCCAAGAGTCAGGAGATTGACAAGATTGCCGGGCTCAGCATCGGCGCGGATGATTATGTGACCAAGCCGTTCAGCCCGCTGGAATTAATCGCTAGAATCAAATCACAGCTCCGCCGATACAAACAGCTGAACAGCAACTCGGTGAGGGATGAGAACGAAATCCAGATCGATGAGCTGATTATGAATGTCGCTTCTCACCGGGTAACGGTGGCAGGCGTTGAGATTAAGCTGACGCCGCGCGAGTTTGCCCTGCTGCATATGCTGGCCATCAATCGCGGACTCGTGCTTAGCATGGACAAGATTTATACTGAGGTGTGGAACGAACCGTTCATGGAATCGAAAAATACGGTCATGGTACATATTCGCAAGCTGCGCGAGAAGATCGAGAAGGATCCGCAGCAGCCGGAATATATTAAGACGGTGTGGGGGATTGGTTACAAAATAGAGTAAACTTAAGCAGAGGTGACTAACTTGAAAGTAATGAAGCTTCATAGCATCCGTCTGAAGATGCTGCTTATGCTGTTTAGCAGCATCGGCATCACGGCAGCTCTGCTTATTATACTCTATGCGTTAAGTACGCTAATTCTCTCGATTCCGGCAATCAAGCCGCCGCTCGTCTGGATCATTAACCATATTGGCTCGGATCCGGTTATGCTGGTTACGGGCATCATTCTCTTTTTTGCCAGCTATTATATGAGCACGAAGTGGTTTGTCCTTGATCTGCAGAAAATACAGACCGGTCTTCAGGACATCACGGCGGGACGATTCGATTCCAGAATCGAGCTTAAATCCCAAGATGAATTAGGCGTCGTCGCTTCCAGCATAAACCGCATGACCGAACAGCTGAACGTTTATCTGGAGGAAATCAGGAATGGGCTTCGCGAGATTGCCAAGGGGAATTTCGACACCGACATTCCGGTGCAGTCAGGCAGCCAGCTGGGTGAGGTGGCGGAGAGCATCAACCAAATGAGCAGGCAGCTTCACCAATCCATTCTGGAGGAGCGTAACGCGGAGAAAACAAAGAATGATCTGATTACGGGCGTTTCCCATGACTTGCGGACGCCGCTTACATCGATACTGGGATTTCTGGAAGTTATTGAGGAAGACCGGTACCAGGATGAAGTGGAGCTGCGATATTACGTGAATATCGCTTATGAGAAAGCGCAAAATCTAAAGAAGCTTATTGATGATTTGTTCGAATACACACGGATTAATAACGGGCTTCCGCTGGATATCCAGAAGATCGATATGGCTCAGTTCATTAGACAGCTGATCGAGGAATTCGTTCCTGCCCTGGAGAAATCCGGGATGGAATGCAAGCTTGCGGCAGAGGAAGGCCTCATTATTCAGGCAGATGGCGCCCAACTTGTCCGAGCTTACGAGAATTTGATAACCAATGCGATCCGTTACGGAGATTCGGGCAAAAAGATCGACATCGCCGTCCGCAGCGATGGCAATCAGGTGAGCATTAGCTTCACCAACTACGGAGATCCGATTCCTGAGCGTGATTTGCCGTTCATCTTTGATCGCTTCTACCGTGTGGAGACCTCACGTTCGAAGCAGACAGGGGGTACCGGCTTGGGATTGGCCATTACGAAGAGCATTGTGGAGATCCAAGGCGGTGAAATCCGGGTACGGAGCGACCAGCAGAGGACAACCTTTGAAACGCGGTTTCCTAAAGTCGTATAACGGATGCTTTAACTTGCCTGTATGTACTACATCTTTTTTTACACTGTAAAACACAACCCAGTACCGCGCCGGTACTGGGTTTGTTTATACTGGAAAGAAAGAAATTTTTCTGGGGATTAAACCCACTAATATCGAGGCCATAATTGAAACTGCAAAGTTACTCTGTCTCATAGGTATCATTGTTCTCCCGAATCACTTCCATAAACTCCAGGACAATCGTTGATATGGCATCCTCTTGAGGCATATAGATATATTGACTGATTCTCAAAATATCGTCTTTGTATAAATCAATGAGTTGCAGAATGGCTTGATCATCATTCTGCTTTGCAGCTTGCAGCAAAGTCATGAATTCGCGATCTGAGATAACTTTTGGATCATTTTTCTTTTCCATCGGTTCACCGCCTGTTGAGAGATATGGAGCTGCTTGGCTACTTCCGCTTCAGTGAGGTCTTCTATGAAGAGTTTATATATAATGGTTCTCCCTTGCGGAGGCAATGAATCCAGTAATTGACCAATCCAAATGCGGTCATCGGATCTTGCATGAAATGAGCCTGTCTGCACGGTACTAAAATCTGGGTACGGCGTTTCTCGTTTTCTAAGTTTTTTAGCCTGATATTGTATTCTCCAACCAATTCGATAAATTTCTGTTTTATAGCGTTCATATGCTGTTATATGCTTCTTCATAACGCATCCCTCCTATGCCTGTCTATAATCGTATTCATCATTTAGGGAAAAAAGAGAAGTTAACGAGCCGCAAAAAATAAGAACATTTGTTCCTATTTTATTATACCATTTTTTACATCTATTGTGAAATGGTACTCTATAAGTTGAACTATTGAATCCACTCATAAAAACGGACAAAAGAAAAAGGACAGCTCCGATAAAGACCGAGCTGTCCTTTTTCATTCTCATGTTATTGGAGTGTGACCCTAGGATTGAGTGTGATCTCAAAGGCTCGCCACCAGATGAAATCAGGATTGTCATAAGCCAGCGAAGCACTGCTGTATTCTGCCAATCTCCACGAACACCCCTTTATTTGTTTGACATTGCATGTCGGAGCGGAGGTGCCAATCAGGAAAGCGTCCCTTCCAGCCAGCGTTGTTTGGTGAATCTGCATTTGATCTCGAAGGATCGTGAACACTTGCTGGTAAGCTGATTCTGTGTTAAAGAGACGCATGTTCTGATCAGCGAACGAGGCTTGAAGATTATCGTAACGAATATGGCTTGGAGTTCTGGAATAGCTTCGGACATCGACGACAGCAAGCCTCTTATAATAGTAATCCTTCAAAAATCGTTTAAAGAGTAGTGACCCATGAGCGTTAACGGCCATGTTCAACTTGGAGGCAGAGGTTTCTGATACCAAAAAAGCATATCTCGCTTGCCCCATGCCAAGCGAGATGCCCATAAGGTTCCCGGCAGTGTTCCATGCACTATAACCTAATAGGCGTCCCGTATACTGGCTGTCTAGCAGCGCTTCCGTTACTGTGGGATTGGCAGAGCCTTTCCCGGTGAAATCCATAACCACGGTTGCTACGAAGTTTGCTCCATTGGCATGGATACGGCTTACGGCATGGGACACCTGTGTTTCGTCTGTGATTGCCAGAATTTCTATGTTTGGTTCGCAAGTTACATATTGGCCGCCAACCACATCAATATGACGAAGAATATTCTGATGTAAAGTCATGTATTCATAGTCGTTGATGATCGTGGATCCATGAGGGCCGTAATATTGCAGCGAAATTTGCGTTTTGCTGCCTTCTCGATGCAATTGATTAGCCATCCGTGCTACCAGAGAATGACCCAAGCCATCTGCATCAGGCAATATAATGGCACGATTCGGATTTTGCCCCTCGCAACCGTCTAGATAACGATCGATGTAGTTCTCCACAAATTTAATTTCATTGATTTGCACACCTTCTACTTTCGCATCGTCCACTCCAACGGCCAGGAAATCAATATAGCCCTGACGTACAAGCCTGTCCAATACATAATGATTGGTTTTAAACTTATGTTGCCTTGTGTTGTAGTAATGGGTTTTATTGAAGTGGACGGTATCGCCCAGCTCGGCGCCATCACTGGATACATTATAGCCGTTCAAAATATCGCTGAAGTCTGTATATTTTTTGCGAGCTATACCCATGAAACTGCGAGACTCGGTGTACGCGTTATAAGAGAGTCCCTCCACATAAGTGGTCGTAGCGAGTCGCAAAATGGTATCAAACACATAGATTGGCTTGCTGGGATAATGTTGTTTAATCTCGCGGATTAGGTCAAGCAAGTCTGTTGTCCCTGAATCATAATGGGGATACGTCCCTCCTCCGCTTGTTCGCAAGCGTCTACTACCGATTAACCCCCCATAAACGAGCATATCGATAGAAATAATAAAACCCTGTACGGAAGAGGCATGATTCAATATGAACTGACGAATATCCTCCGGTTTACCAAAAGTAGGTGCGGAGGTACCTATAAGTTGGCTGCCTGAGGCTTCTGCGACCGAATCGATTCGGTTACGAATAACTGCAGCAGTAGGAGTTATCAGGTTCAAGCCCGAAGCTTGTCCCAATTTGATTACATCATCAAGGTTTACTGGGCGATCATCCAAGGGTACATACAATACATTTTTCATTGGTCAACTCTCCTTATTTATGGTTTGATTGGCCTTCATATATATAGGTAAATTTTCCATTCCGTTTACAACCACAAATCATTTATTTTTTTCAATCCAATCTTCCAAGCATTTTAAAGTCAATTCGGATTGCGCTCTGGCTGTTTACCCCTTCAGCGGAGGGAAGTACATGGATTTAAGCATATTTTTCGAATGTATGACGATCTGATTCAGCATAAGCGAAGGTAATTGTTCAGCTTTATTTAAGCATTCGTTAAGAACTTACCCCACTGATTGATAAGATATGTTCCTTATACTTTCCTTCAGAGAGTACATAAGGAGGCAGTCGGGATGGGATCCATACATCATGCGAAACGGAACATTAGGCTTACTATGGTATGGCCAGCAATCATAGTATTGGTTGGTGTCTTGCTACTATCGGGGTGCGCAGAGTTCAAGATTTCTGGTGAAGATACCCGGATTGAGAATCGAACCATTGGAGGGGCGGCAGCAGCCAATAGAAACTCATCGATGGCACCAGCATCCTTTCTCGAGCAATTATGGGGGGAAATATCAGACGGGGTGACGAATCGCACCAGAAAAATGACAGGCAGGCAAACGCCGGGCCATACCCTATCCGAAGCGAGTTGGCGTATGGAGGTACGATAATGCAGGGAAGACGGCTATTTGTGAATATGCTGCAGAAGTCATTTTAACGAGATCCTATCGTGAATGTAGACGACAATAAAGAAAATGTGGACGGCTCCTTTCCTGGAAGGGAGTTTTTTTGTTTTGATTTTGGAACAGATTGCCTTATAATAGCGTTTACATTATATAGGCTTGTATGGGAGAGGATGGTTTTCTGTGAGTTTACGCATATCGATCCGAAAGCGACTTTTCATCGGAATAACCGCAGCCGTCTGTATTTCACTTAATGGGCAATCGACTCAGGGTACACAGGTGAGTGCTCATGTCGTATTCGCTGGTGCTGCTGAAGCTGGGGGCTTTACATCCGGCCAAGGCGTTACGATTCAGCAGAAGGTTGCTTTATTTCCTAATACGCTTAGTAAGAATAGTAATCTGACAAAACTCAAGGTGAGCTATTACGGCACCAAGGGGGAAACGCTCCGGCTTACCTCCGTGAAGGGGGAATTGGCTTTAATCAAATCCGATTCCCGGGGAGACTTATGGCTCCCGACATGGTATGTGTCCAAGGAAGCTGCCCAAGTGAAAGAAATTTTCCCGCTCTCGCTTCAACTGCGCAGCAGCGGCAGTATATATCTTGCTCCCGGCAGCATGATCAAATGGCCGATATCCCAAACCGGAACGTCGCTCATCGCTGTAGCCCAGTGGAAGGACTGGTACGGCGTCATGATCAGTCCTGCCAAGTGGAAGGAAGATTACCGGATCTACCGTCCGGCGATGATGTGGGTACGAGGCAGTGACGTGACGGCCAAGAAGGCGATGCCTGACGGGCTTCTCGATGGAAATTCGGAAATAACGACGGATGTGGTACGCAACTTGACGGAGTTTCTTTTCAAGAAAGGCACCCCTTCTTCTTATGTGAAAAAGCTGCTTGGCGAGCCGCAGGCGAGGGAGACATCGCGGAATCAGGAGATGAGCTCCAATAAACCGATGATACTCGGCGAGACCTGGAGATATGAGCAGCGGGATGCCCATTATACCGTGACATTCTCACCGTCCGGAAAACTGACGTTCAGCGAGTGGACGATTCCGGGGGCCGGATCCTTTGAACGGAGTTTCAGTCCCGGCGATGATTACGAGTTTACCTATCGTTTTGCCGCCGTGCCGCCGCCGAAGACCCTAAAAGCTGAGCCCGACTGGCGAAATCAGGGCAATCTGAACTTCACCTTCCTGCTTGAGGCAAACGAGGACGTCCTGCTCCTCAAGGGGGATGATGGCGGATACAGCGGGATGCATGATAATTCTTCTTTGTATGCGATTGACCGCGGCACCGGCAAGAAGCTGTGGCAGGAGGATGCGGGATTTGGCTGGTATACAGCCGTCACGGATAAGGAGCAGGAGAATGTCACGATGTTCTCGGCTTATAACCCGGTGGTAAAGGATTATGTAGCCCGCGTGCGGCATATCCGGTTGTCGGATGGAAAAGTGTTATGGGAGGTTGAGCCGAAGAACGAATTTGGACTGACGATGACGGCTGCGCAAGACACGGTAGTTCTGGATGAACCGCTCGATCTGAACGAAACCAAAAGTTTGCTGAGCGTGCTGGATCAGGAAACCGGAAAGCTGCGTTGGAAAAAGACGTTGTCCGGCGAACACCGCTTGTTGAACCAGGGCACGGACGATCCGTACGTGCTCATCGAGCAGAACGGACAGCTTACCGCCTACGATCCCGAAACCGGCAAAGCCGTATGGGATTACAAAGTCGGGAAAAAGTTCATGGACGATCCGAACCGAAATCCGTATTTTACTGGAGGCTATCGCTACGATCCGGTATCTCCTACGGATATGACAACAAGATGGATGCTGCTTGGCAAGGAGTGGGTTCTGCTCAATACGGAAACTGGCGAACGCGAAGGTGTGTATCCAGCCGATGAGATGGAACGGTTCGAGGTGCTAAATGAGCGGTATTTGTTGGTGCAGCGCGCGTTGAAATGGAAGTATTTCAGCGGGGCTACCGCTTACGAAAGCGTATTGTATGACAGCTTGGAAGATCGGGAATTATGGACCGTGAAAGGCAAAGCTGCCCGCGGCGCCATCGAGGGAGAGCGAGTCTATCTTACATTGAACGGCATCCCGGCAGCGGTAGATAAAGAGACCGGCAGCGTAATTTGGAAGATGGAGACCATATCCAAAGCGAGTGACGATCTATCCCATCTAGTTGGCAGCAGTTATGGAATCCTGGACCGCTACCTGCTTCTGAGCTTGGGAAGCGATCTTGTGGTGCTGAACAAGGACGACGGCAGAAGCTTGGGAAGATTGCATAACGTGATTACCGGCAACGTGGATTTGCGAGAGCAATATGCCAGAAACGGTGCACTGAACGTAACGGATCATGAGGTGGTGGTCGGAACAGTGAATGGAGCGTTCATTCGCTATGATGCGGAAGAATTAAAGGCTCGTCTGGATGAACTGTTTGAACGCATGGAATAAAGAATGAATCAAGAGATAAGCGTCACTGGTGTCAGGTAACAGATGCTAGGGGCGTTTTTTTTGTGGATGGCGATGGATGAACGGAAGAAAAGAATCGCTTGTTAAAATTCCCCTTGACTTTATTCGAAAAAAAGTTAATTATAAATATATCGAATAGATATATCAAATAGATACATTATATGAAACGTGGTGATGACATTGCTGGAGTACATTCTCCTCGGCATGCTGATGGAAGGAACAATGAGCGGCTATGATCTTAAGAAAACAATCGACAGCACTGTAGGCACTTTCTACAAAGCGAGTTACGGAAGTCTTTATCCTGCGCTCAAGAGACTCGCAGAGAAGGACATGGTCACACTGACCGAAACGGACAACAGCAAGAACAAGAAGCTATATACACTGCTGCCTAGCGGTCAAAAGGCTTTTCTCGACTGGTTGTCCGGACCGATGCAGACGGGGCGCAATGAGCAGCTGATCCGCATTTTCTTTTTTGATTATTTGGATGAAGACCTTCGTCAAAAACGATTGGCTGAGTACATATTTAAGCTGGATCAGGAAATTCACATGCTTGAGGCGGTGCAGAACGTCGTGACTGGAGAATTGGCTGAGATCGAACATCCTGAGAATTATTACTATCGGGTATCGGTTCTGGCGTATGGATTGAACCATTTTCAGATGGAACGGCAATGGCTGAAGGATATTATGGAGAGGAAGGATCTGAACCATGTCAAACCTGAAAACTAGGGTTTCTTTTTCACAAAACCGCCCGGTTTTAACTGTTATCATTATCGAGGTTCTGCTGTTATTAGCCGTATTTGCCGCTGGAGCTTACGCCACGATTAAAGAGTTGAGTTATACTTCGCCTGTGCTGATCTCATTTATCCCAATCGCGCTGGTGTTGATGGTGTACTTTACATGGAAAAAGAAGTGGAATGCGCTCGGTTTCCATAAGCTCAGCAGTATTCCAGCCAACGATTGGGTCTATTATTCTCCCTTGCTCCTTATTCTGATTGTCATCTCGCTCAAAGGAATGCGCGATATTAGCGCTTCGGAGGTCCTGTTCTTTATCTTCTTTACCCTGCTAGTTGGTTTTGTGGAGGAGAGCATCTATCGGGGATTGATTCTAAAGACGCTGCTGCCCAAAGGCATTAAAACCGCGGTCATCACCTCTAGCATTCTGTTCGCGGTCACGCACGTACTGAACGTCTTGTCAGGGCAGGACGCATTCCAAACGATTTTACAGATTGTATATGCTCTGCTTATAGGCGCTGTACTGGCTCTGCTGATGGTGAAGAACAAAAATATTATACCTCTCATACTATTCCACTTCCTTCACAACTTCGTTCAGTTTGTCGGTAACGACAACAGTGATGCCTTTATCGGTTATGATTTATTGATCCTGCTGGTGTTGGCCGTTCATTGTGTCTGGCTGTCTTTATCTTTGAGAAAACCTCCGGTATTAGTTGTAATGTGATTGCAGGGTATTTAGACGGATACGGTTCTATAAAAAGTCACAATATAAACGGATGGACGTTAATTAACGTTCATCCGTTTTTTTGACTTGTACTGCTACTGGGAGAAGATTTCCCCTGAAGCACAATTTTTTTCAAGAATTTAACATTGACTTTGGTGGGGATTAGAAGTTACTATAGCAGTGAAATATAGCTTAAACGTTTAAGTGATCGAAAAGGGGGAGTATTCATGTCAAAACGTTTGTTGATTTCCACAATCATTTTAACGTTGTTCAGCTTTTCATTCCTCACTGCATGTGGAACGGATAATCAATCATCAAGCCAGCAATCGCAAGGGAATGAAGCAGCAGGTAACGAACAACAAGATAGGATGAAGCCTGAGGCCGGGGCTGAATTGCTTGTATGGGAATCGAAAGGTCCTGAACTCGACTTTATGAAAGCGGTCGCAGATGATTTTGAAAAGGAATATGGAATAAAAGTAAAGGTAGAGCCGGTTCCTGCGATAGATGCCGTCAAGAAACTTACCACAGATGGACCCGCTGGAATTGGTGCCGATGTCTTCTCATCGCCACATGATCAATTGGGAAACGCTGTTATGGCAGGACTCGTATTGCAAAATGATGTGTTTACCGAGTCTGAAAAAGATGATTTTATGACTTCTGCAATCGATGGCGTTAGCTATGATGGTGTCCTGTATGGGTTTCCAACAGCCATTGACACCTATGCGCTTTTTTACAATAAGAAGTTGATGGAGAAAGCCCCGAAGACTTATGAGGAGATCATTAAGTTCGCCGAAACTTATAACGATCCGAAAAATAAAAAATATGGTTTTATGTGGGATGTAGGTCAGTTGTATTTATCTTATTCATTCCTTGGCGGTTACGGAGGATATGTATTTGGCAATCATGGGACGGATATAAATGATATCGGTCTTAACAATGATAAGTCGATTGAAGGAGCAAGATTCTTACAATCCTTTAAAAAAGTATTGCCCCTAAATATAAACGACCTCAATGATAATATTATCACTGGATTTTTCCAAGAAGGCAAAACAGCTGCCATTATTAATGGACCGTGGTTCATTTCAACTTTGGCAAGTACGGAAATGGATTATGGCGTAGCTCCTTTACCTCTATTGCCTAATGGTGAACATCCAGTAAGTTTTTCAGGTATTAGAGGTTTATATGTGAACTCATACACGAAATATCCCGTTGCTGCAAAATTATTTGCTAGTTATGCGACAACGAAACAAAGTTTAACGAAACGTTTTGAAATGACAACTCAATTGCCTCCCAGGAAAGATCTGATGGACGATCCGCTTCTTACGAACGACCCTAATACAACGGCTTTCTTAGAGCAAGCGAAATATTCAATTCCAATGCCGTCTATTCCCGAAATGGGTAATGTATGGGTTCCTGCAAGTGCTGCTCTCTCATCCATTTGGAATGACAATCAAGACCCGGGCACAGTTTTAAATCAAGCCGTAAGTCAAATCAAAACAGCAATCAATACGAAAAAGTAGGATGATTCTCCAAATCTCAGTAAGGCGGTCTCAGATATGCATTTGAACCAAAGTTCTCGTCAGCATCAGACGAAAGGCATGATTTTGTCTGCGGTTTTTATTGGATTGGGCCAACTGTACAACAAGCAGTATCTGAAGGGCTTGATTTATATGATCCTAGCCCAATTGTTCTTCTGGAACTATTATCCTGTCGCCTATAAAGGCATAGTGGGATTTATTACATTAGGCGATGTGCCTACAAAGGTTATTCAGGGGAAAGTCGTGCAGGGTGACCATTCTATTTTTCTATTAATCAATGGTCTGATCACATTCATAATCATTCTTTTGTATTTGAGTTTTTATTTCATGAATGTTTATGATGCTAGGAAAAACGGAGCGCTTAGAGACAAAGGGGGATGTGCTCCACGATTTACAGATTCCATTAAAACCATGAAATTTCGTAAATTGCCCTACCTTTTGTTATTGCCCGCAGCTTTTTTTGTCTTGTTTGTGACCTTAATACCTCTGCTATTTAATGTGTTGATCGCATTTACCAATTATTCTGCTCCTGGACATATTCCGGATCGTGCATTAGTGGATTGGATCGGATTTAGCGTGTTCTATGATTTATTTGCACAAGAATCATGGAGATCTACCTTCTTCGGTATATCCGTCTGGAATTTGATATGGGCTACAGTTTCGACGAGCACCGTTTTTCTGAGCGGTCTTTTATTAGCGATGATGGTGAATCACCCAAGGATTCGATTCAAAAAGTTTTGGAGAACCATCTTTATCCTGCCTTGGGCGGTTCCACAATTCATATCGATTTTGGTTTTTAGGGTATTATTGAACGGCTCATTCGGTCCGATTAACGATTTGGTGGTGAAGCTTGGTTTCTCACCTGTACCGTGGCTCTCCGATCCGACGATGGCGAAAGTGTCTATCCTTATGGTGAATTTGTGGTTCTCAACCCCTTTTCTCATGGCATTAATGTCGGGGATCTTAACGACAATGCCGCGCGACATTTACGAAGCTGCAGAGGTAGACGGCGCCTCAAAATTACAAAACTTTTTTAAGATCACTCTTCCTCTTGTCTTATTGGCTACCGCGCCTATTTTTATTATGCAATTCGCTTTTAATTTTAATAATTTCAATCTAATTTATTTACTAACGGATGGGAAACCGGAAAATCCGGACTTTTACTACGCAGGAAGCACCGATATTCTGATCTCATGGATTTTTAAAATGACACTGAACCAAAGTCAATTTAATATGGCCTCCGCTGTGTCTATTATTATGTTCGTTTTCATTGCGTTTTTCTCCTTATGGAATTACAGGCGGATGAAGTCAAATAAAGAAGAGGATTTGGTCTAAATGTCGAAAATAAAAGACAACTTGCTGGTCATTGGCATCTACATGATTTTTATTGTGCTATTCATTACCACGATATATCCAATTATTTGGGTTATTGGAACTTCACTTAATCCCGGCAATACCTTATTGGTGAGTCAGATGTTTCCTGATCATCCCACGATTGCTCATTATGTTGATCTTATGAGGAACACTGATTTTGGACTGTGGTACAAGAATACAATAAAGATCGCCATTTCGAATGCGGTGATATCCACCTCACTTGTAGCTGCGACGGCTTATGCCTTTTCTAGATTTCGATTTAAAGGTAGACAAACAGGATTAATGACGTTATTAATCTTGCAAATGTTTCCCGGATTCTTATCCGTCATGGCACTATTTGTTCTGCTATTACAAACGAGGTTGCTAGATACACATCTAGGGTTAATTTTGATTTATGCTGGCGGGTCCATCTCAATGGGAACATGGGTGATGAAGGGTCATTTTGACACGATTCCCAAAAGTCTAGAAGAAGCTGCTTTTATGGATGGGGCCAGTAATAAGGATTCATTTTTTAAAATTATTTTACCTTTGTCTTTGCCGGCCATTACATTCGTTGCACTGAATAGTTTTATTACGCCCTTCATGGATTTTATTTTGCCGCAAATTGTTCTAAGATCATCAGAAAAAATGACGCTAGCGCAAGGTTTATATAATATGGTTGCGAACGAGACGAATTCCAGCTTTACCTTATTTGCCGCAGGTGCTGTGCTTGTTGCGTTGCCAATTACGATCCTGTATATGTACTTCCAGAAATATTTGATTAACGGGATCGCAGCGGGTGCGGATAAGGGTTAAGGGATTACAAATCACATATGTCTAAGGAGTGTATCATGTTATTAGAAGCAATCTATCATCGACCAAGGAATTCCTATTGCTATGCATACGATGATCATCTCATTCATATCAGAATTCGGACCAAAAAAGATGACCTCGAAGAGGTTCATGCCTTTTACGGTGATAAGTATGATTGGGATAATACCGCATGCGAAAAGGCTCTTCATAAAATAGCAAGTGACGAATTATTCGATTACTGGCAAGTAGAAATCGAACCTACACATTTACGACTCAGATACGCCTTTCACTTGATATCAGGGGATCAAACATATTGGTACACGGAGAAAGGTTTCTGTAAAGAAAAACCGGGGAACCCTCTAACATTTTTCGATTTTCCGTTTATTTGGTCGCATGAGGTGTTAAAACCGCCAGCGTGGGTAAAGGAGTCTGTATTTTATCAAATTTTCCCTGAAAGGTTTGCTAACGGTGATTCGAGCAATGATCCTGCATCTGTGCGTCCTTGGAAAGACAGCAATCCAGATCCGCAAGATTATTATGGAGGAGATCTGCAAGGCGTGTTAGATCAGTTAGATTACATCAGTTCCCTAGGTGTTAATGCCATTTACTTTACCCCTATATTCGAAGCCAAAACAAATCATAAATACGATACGACAGATTACTTAAAAGTTGATCCCTATTTTGGCGATGTTAAGTTATTAAAAAAACTGGTGAATTCATGTCATGAGCGAGGTATTCGTGTCATCCTTGATGCGGTGTTTAATCACAGCGGTTATGACTTTGCACCCTTCCAGGATGTAATCGAGAACGGAGAGAAATCTAAATATCGCGATTGGTTCCATATCAAGCAATTTCCGATTACATGTGAGCCAAGACCATCTTATCATTGTTTTGCCTTTGAATCCCATATGCCTAAGCTTAATACGTCTAACCCTGAAGTGCGAAAATACTTGTTAGAAGTTGCTCAATATTGGGTTACCGAATGTGATATTGATGGTTGGAGACTGGATGTGGCGAATGAGGTTGACCACGATTTTTGGAGAGAGTTCCGAAAAACATTAAAAGTGCTGAAACCCGATTTATATATTCTGGGAGAGATTTGGCACGATGCCATGCCGTGGCTGGAAGGAGACCAATTTGACGCGGTCATGAACTATCCTGCAACGGATGCCATTATCGAGTTTTTTGCGAAGGATAACCTGGATGCGGTACAGTTCTCCTATCAAATCAATTGGCTCTTGGCTAATTACCCGCAGCAAGTAAACGAAGCAACCTTTAACGTTCTGGGAAGCCACGATACGCCGAGACTGCTCACAGTCGCACAGGATGAGAATAAATTAAAGCTGGCTGTACTGTTTCAATTCATATTCCTTGGAACGCCCTGCATTTACTATGGAGATGAAGTAGGGATGACAGGGGGGGCAGACCCAGATTGCAGGAAACCAATGATTTGGGAAAAGGAGAAACAAAACCACGTGCTTTTTAATTTTTATCAGGATATGATTTCATTTCGAAAGAAACATCGCGTATTACAAGAAGGCTCATTCGATTTTATGTATGCCAAAAATAATCAACTTGTCGTACAAAGAAAGAATGACAATGAACGAATCTACATTTGTTTTAATAACAGCAGTCAATCGGAACAAGTTGATTTCAAAATTCATCAGGAATTTTCACCCGAACTAATGATAGGCAACGGAACATATGAAGTGGAGGGTGATGCAATTAACGTAAGTTTACCTGCATTCGGATGGATCGTATTAAATACCGCCAAGGCCACCCGTTTGACAAAAGAATAGGGATATGGTTAAATCTCTTAAACGTTTAAGTAAAGGCGGTTTATCCATGAAAAAAACAACTATTAAAGATATAGCAAAAGAAGCAAATGTATCGATCGCGACAGTTTCTTATATTTTGAACAATGTGAAGACGCAATCCATTTCGGATGAAACGCGTGTTAAAGTTCTTAAAATTGCCCAACAGCTTAAGTACGTAACAAACCGAACAGCCCAGTCTTTAAAAATCAAGAAAACCGGATTAATTGGCATCATTTTGTTCAAAGAAGAAAAACAGCATGTATGGTCAGATTTAAAATATTCGAAAGCCATTTTTAAGCTTGAGCAGTTATGCAGCGAGTTAGGTTACCATGTCCTCTTTATGCAAATCGACAGCATGACGCCATCCAACAAGATTATTATGGAAAGAAATCTAGATGGTGCGTTCTTAATAAATGTGGATCAAGACAGATTCTCGACGATATCCAATTATTTTGGATTTGGGGTTCCCGTATTTGTAATGGACAGTTATATTGATAACTCATTGTTTCATAAAGTCCTCCCAGATTTTGAGCAAAGCTTTCATTTATCTCAGCGTTTACTTGGTGAATCCCCCCAATTTCTGATTATGGATTCCTATAACAATGCTGAACTCATGGAGTTTATTAAACAAAAGTCAAATTTAGATGAAAACCAGATTTATGTCTCAGATAACACAGCTAGCAGTATGAATACGTTCTTATCCCAATTTCCAGACAGCCCTGGAATGGTCGTGAACGAATTTTTAGCTAACGAGGTATTCAAAACGCATAAAAAAATAGTTGCCATATGCACCTGCGATTGTTCGGAGATCTTGAGAGACGATATGTATCAAATCAAGTTCAATTTGAATGATTATAAAGGAGTTGTGCGCATGATGGATCGTTACATTCAGGATGTGGATTATGTAAACAAGGAGAAATTCTTTTTCTTGTCGACCCAATCCTAATAATTTTAGTTGAGGGAGTATGCCTTGTGAATTTATCGCGGTTAATCGCCATCAAGAACTTTTATTCCAGTATTCTTAATAATGTGAGAGATATGTTTATTTACTTACCCGTTAGTTATGAAAAGGATGTAGAAAAAAGATATCCTGTCCTTTATATGCATGACGGTCAGCATATGTTCTTTGAAGATCACAAAGGCGAATCTTGGGATATTCATACCACAGTGGATGCATTGGTGTCTCAGGGGAAAATGAAAGAAATTATCGTTGTTGCCATCTCTCACGTAGAAGACACTAGAATATCAGAATATATGCATGCCAATCCTGATGGACATAATATTTTTAATACGACCAATCAAGGCGAACTTTATGAGGAATTCCTTATTAAAGAAGTTAAACCTTACATTGATAAAGAATATCGAACGCTACCTGATAAGCGTAACACGGCTTTAATGGGCTCCTCCGCGGGTGGACTCGTGTCTTATAATATAGGATTCCGCCAATCAGATACTTTTGGAATGGTAGGTGCGCTATGCCCATTCTTTGTCAGTGTCGACCCGAGCACGATGGAAGATCGATGGTTAAGCCGTGTATACACAGAAAAAAAGGATCTTAAAATATGGATAGATGTAGGAGATGCTGAGGGTTTCACCGTGATGGAGAAACATGTGAGATATGTGGCAGATATACTTATTAAAAGCGGCTACCAGCCCGGAAATGACCTGATGTATTATCTTGCTGTCAATTCTGGCCACTCTCAAAAGGATTGGGCGGCTCGGGTTCATGCGCCGTTAATTTATTTTTTTGGCGAAATAGGTACGCCGGTCCGTGTTGATTTGCATGGTCCTGAAGCTGTTGGCATAGATGGACTTAAGAGAACATTAAATTCGGTGGTGCATTTTGATAGCGGATTTATGATGACGGATTTAAATGCAACTTACGAAGTTGGTGATCCCGATATTTTGGAGGTAACAAAGGAAGGAAGATTAATCCCCAAAAAAGTAGGGAAGACCACCATCACATATATGAATAACAATCTAACAAATCAATTCGAAATCGCAGTTGTGCCCTTTATTTCCGATACAGTCACCGTTAATCTTTCCGTAAAAGTGCCGGCATTTACGCCAGAAACAGATAAGTTATACGCCGGTATAGAGTTACCAATGATTCAAGAAGGACTATATGGGGGAACGTTTGAGGTGCCAAGAGGCATTTCGTTTGAATTCCGTATTTCTCGTGGATTAGGCATGCATGAAACAGACATTCAAGGCAGGGAAGTTCCATATCGAAAGTTTACAACGGATGATGGATTAATCCTGAATTACAAAGTCGATCAATGGGTAGATCTCATACCCGAGAATTGCAGAAGGTGATGAAAATGACATACAAGTCAAGCATTTTGCGAATTGAGAGCTTTTACTCGGCGCATTTGGATAATAAGAGAGATATTTTTGTATATCTTCCTCCTAGTTATGCGTACGACAAAACGAAGCGATACCCTGTATTATACATGCATGACGGGCAAAATATCTTTCACCCCGCCTTCAATGGGTATTCTTGGCATGTAGATAAAACCGTTGATCGATTGATCCGTGATCACAAGATGGAAGAGATCATCGTTGTAGGTATTGCTAATATGGGACTGGAGAGGTCCGACGAATATACCCATGACTTGGAAGGGGTGCTGTATCCACTCGATAAAGTTCCGATTCACCCCAAAGGTCTTCTATATGAAAAGTTCATCATTGAAGAAGTGAAGTCTTACGTGGATTCGGTTTTCCGAACGAAATCAGATCCTGAACACACGGCGTTAATGGGTTCATCCAGAGGCGGGCAAGTTACCTATCATATCGGATTTCGTAATCCAGATATATTCGGTAAACTAGCTATCGTTTCCCCTTATTTTTATTGTGTAGATCCCATTTCACTCGAAGAAATCAGGCTGTATCATACTTTTACAAAGAAGCAACCAATATCCCAAATATGGATTGATTTAGGGAGCTCTGAAGGAACTTTAGTCATGGATAAGCATACCCGTGCAGTGACAGAGGAACTCGTAGATTTAGGTTATGAAGCCGACACTCAATTGATCTATTTCAATGATCCGGGTGCTGCTCATGTGGAGAAAGATTGGGCAGTAAGATTATCATCTCCACTCATTCATTTTTTTGGAAGGAAAGGCGAAGCACGCTCATTATCGTTAATTGGTTGTGAAGAGGTGGGTATTGTAGGTCCCACAAGCCGACTGAACGCGATTCTGGAATTTGGGGATGACTTTAAAATGTCCTTATTACGAGCGGATTATCATGTGTATGATCAAGAGATCGCGGAAGTAATAGCGAACGGAACCATCGTGCCTAAGAAAACAGGGGTCACCTCGGTAACCGTTAAATACAAGGACTTGGAAGCTATTACAGAGATTCGTGTTGTTGATGAGAAAAAAGAGTGTGTAACCTTGGACATGGTTGTTCATGTTCCGCTAAATACACTCGTCGATATGAACCTGTATGCTTGGTTTCCTCTGATTCAAGATCCGAGTAAGGGTATGTACTACAATCAACTGCAGGTACCTTTACATGCTGAGTTTATCTACCAAATCAGTAGACAGGATGGAATCGTGGAGGTGGATTCAAGCGGCAAACCCGTTCAACATAAATATACAGCTTTAGAGGACACCAAGATTGAAATTAACGTCGAACATTGGATGAGGAATGAAACATGAAAAAAATAGAAAACATTAGACGAAGTTAGTGAGTTAATTAAGAAGAATAAAAATAGGGATAAGAGAGTCTCAGTGCAAATTGAATAGTCAAAAATCAATTTATACCTTGAAAGGCTTTGTGCCATTCAAGGTTTCTTTTTGGTTATCAATTTTGCTCTAAGCTTGAAACTCCATGCACAGAAGTTGCAGCGAATATTATAACTTACATCAAAATATAGTAAACGTAACTGCAAGCCTTGTTACTTGCAATTTTAAATACCAAGAGGGGGGGACATTCATGGAGCGAAGGACGCCGCCTAACCGATCACCTGAGCCGGGAGATACCGATTCTCCGCCTCCCAGAAGGTACACCCTGTTTTGGAGGCTGTTCGCCAACTATTTTCTCCTCATTCTCATTCCCGTTATTGTTGCGTCGGTTCTTGCCCAGGTGCTGGTCGTTCGCATCATTGAAAAGGATGCCGAGCGTTTTAACCAAGTGATGATGAATCGGTTCTCCGAGCAGACGGATACCGAGCTTCAGTCCTTGAAAACGAGCATGATTAATATCCTCAGCACCTCCAGATTACGGAGCGTGCTTCTCGCTCCCATGGCTTCTTCGCCGGAAAGCCAGCTGCTTCCGGAACTGCTTCATTCCCTGCGGGAGCAGCTGCAGCAGCTGGAATCGGATGATCTCGTCGAGAGGGCGTATTATTATTTTGTTCACCAGGATTTGATGATGGATGCCGAAACCTACACGAATAAAGCGTATTATTTCCATTCCCATTATCCCCTGGATCTGAACCGCCGCCATCAGCTGGAAGCTGAATTATCCGGCAAAAAAATGATGGACTTTATGGATACCCCCGACACGTTGACGGCTTCCATGAGCTACCCGTTTAATACCGCGGCTCCTGAAGTCTATCTCCTGGTCGAAGTGAAACGAGACAAGCTTCAGGAGCAGATTCATATTCCGGAGAGCTGGGTTACGGGCACGGCGATTGTGGATGATAGGGCCAAAGTGATCGCCCAGAACGGACTGACCGAGCAGGACCAGCTTGCCCTGCAGCAGCGAATACGTACAGAGGGCATTGCTTCGCAATTCACGATATCGGACAAGACGGGACTGTCCTTCATGGCATCCGGCTTTGACGAGTCCTGGCATTATATCAGCATGATCGATTTGGGTACATTGATGAAGCCGGTCTATATGACCCGATGGATCTGTTGGTTGTTCCTCCTATTCTTTTTCATTGTTGGCGCACTCGCCTCGTATTATTTAAGCCGGCGCTTATACCGACCGATTCGGGAGATTAAGGATGGACTGAAGCTGCATCACGATCCGAACGGGGAGGTCGGCCACGAAGGAAACGAGTTTGATGTCATAAAACGCTATTCCCAGTTCATTATGACGGAGAATAAAGAGCTGTTCCAGATGGTGAACGGGATGCTGCCGATTGTTCATGAGCAGTTTTTTACGAAAATCCTGCTGGGGCAATACCGCGATGCTTTATCGATTGAGTACTATGCCAAGGAGATTGAGTTTGCCTACAGCCATAAGGCGGCAAGAACCGTCCTATGCATCTCGTTCCATTATGATCCAACCGTTTACGAGTCGGCATCGGAATCCACCAAGACTTTTTTGCTGACGGAGCTGAAGGACAAGATTCATCGGCTGGCACATGGCATGGTCTGGATCTGCCAGACAAGGCCGGATCTGATAGCTTGCATCGTGGAGCATGGTCCCATTACGGAGGGCGAGGACCATCCGGAACAAATAGCGGAGCAGATAAGGCACGTTTTTCTGGAATACGGTGCTTATTATAAAGCGACCATCGGTATCGGAAAGACCGTTCATGCCATTGAGGAGCTGCACCAGTCTTATGAGCATGCGCTGGCCATGCTGAAGTACCGGGGGCTGCATTCCGCGGTGGAGATTTGCGGCAATCAGCCCTCCCGGGAGCTGCAGCAGTGGGATTCTTTTCTATCTGTACAGGAGGTTCAGCGGATTCTCAATCAGTACAAAACGAGGGAGTATGACAAGCTGCTTCATTCCGTGCTTGCTCTGCTGGAGGAGGGAAAGGGCAAGGATGCATCTGCCATGCAGATGAAATATCTGCTAGCCGATGTGCTGAACACCTGGATTCGGGCCGTGGAATCGGAGCGCAATGAACTCAATGTTCCGTATTACTCGGGTCTGTTCGAACGAATGAATCGCTGCATGACATGGGACGAGCTGACGTGCTGTTTCGAAGAGATTCATGGTTTTCTGTTCCGGAAGCCGGCTTCCAGCAGCCGGAGTCAACAGTTTAGCGAGATCGTTGAATACATTCATGAGCATTATGATCAAGAGATGTCGATCGAGTATTTTGCCGGTATGTTGAATATGTCCATCGGGCATTTCAGCCGGACCTTCAAGGAGGAGGTCGGCGAGAAATACGTGGAATATATCGCCAAGTACCGGCTGATGAAGGCGAAGCAATTTTTGCTTGAAACCGATTTGAAAATTGACGAAATTGCCGAGAAGGTCGGGTATTGGGGCCGAAATTCTTTGATTCGGGCTTTCCGCCGATATGAAGGCATTACGCCCGCCAAATACCGGAGTTTTCACCAATAGGAAAGAAGAGACTGCATTATTTTCTGAAGTCTCTTTTTTTGCATGGAACAGGCTGAAAGCCTTGCGGCACAGGCAGTGCAAAACATGTGTCTTAAGGAAAAGATGTTTGCTTTACGCGAAGGAAGAACGGCTCGTATAGTGGGGACAACAACAAATGAATGTAAATGCTTTCAATCGGAGGTGGGGATTATTGGCGCAGCTATCACGGATCGGCTATGTTCTGAGAAAACATAAAGCGTTGTACTTGCTGATGCTGCCCGGCATTTTGTACTACTTGATATTTAAGTACGCGCCGATGTACGGCATCATCATTGCCTTCCAGGACTATTCGATCGGCCGGGGTATTTTGGGAAGCAAGTTTGTCGGATTCAAGCATTTGATTGAATTTTTCTACGTCACCCCCGATGCATGGAAGCTGATTCGCAACACGATCATGCTGAATGTGTATGATCTCCTGTTTCATTTTCCGGCGCCGATCATTCTGGCGATCCTGTTCCATGAGTTGAAGAGCAAATGGTTCAAACGGTTTGTGCAAAACATCAGCTATATGCCGCATTTCCTATCCACCGTCGTGATCGCGGGCATTCTCGTGACCTTCCTGTCTCCCACCACGGGCGTGGTAAACCATCTGCTCGTCAAGCTGCTTGGCATCGAGCCGATCATGTTTCTGGGCATGCCGGAGTGGTTCCGGACGGTGTATGTGGGCTCCGAAATATGGCAGAAGGTGGGGTGGGGCACCATTCTCTATCTGGCTGCGATTGCCGGAATCGATCCGACGCTGTATGAAGCGGCCAAGATGGATGGGGCGAATCGGTGGCAGCAGGTCAGACATATTACGTTCATCGGCATGGTGCCTGTCATGATTATTCTGTTCGTGCTGTCGCTTGGTAATTTCATGGAGGCCAGCTTCGAGAAAATACTATTGATCTACAACACGATGAATTATGAAACCTCGGATGTCATTAACACCTTTGTGTACCGGCGGGGCATCCTCGATGCCGATTTCAGCTTCGCCACTGCGGTGGGCCTGTTCCAATCGGCGATTGGCTTCATTCTGGTCGTTGCGGCCAATCGGATCGTACGCAAATATTCGGAGACCAGCCTGTGGTAAGGGAGGTGCACGATGAAAAAGCAGGAAAGCTTCGCCTCGAAGCTGTTTGACGTATTCAATGTATTGTTCATGATTGTGCTGATCATTGTAATGGCTTATCCGATGGTTTACGTATTCTCGGCTTCCATCAGCAACAATGCCATGGTCGCGAGTGGCGCCGTGCTGCTATGGCCGAAGAAGATCACGCTGATCGCTTACGAGCAGCTTATCTATAACCCGGATCTCTGGGTGAGTTATTGGAATACGATCCGTTATACCTTCCTTCAGACGGTACTGACGCTGATTGCGACCTCCGCCATGGCATATCCGCTTGCGAAACGATGGCTGCCCGGCCGAAGAGTGATTCTGCTGATGGCGGCGTTCACACTACTGTTCAGCGGCGGCATGATTCCAACCTTCCTGATCGTTCAAAGGCTGGGGATGCTCGATACGATATGGGCGATCGTGCTCCCGTCACTGATCAGCACATGGTATCTGTTTATCATGCGGACATTCTTCGAGGCGCTGCCGGAGGAGCTTGAGGACGCGGCTGCCATCGACGGATGCGGGTCCATGCAGATTCTGGTGCGGATCGTGCTGCCTTTATCCGTACCGGTGATGGTCACGATCGGCCTGTTCACGGCCGTGAATCAATGGAACTCTTTTTTCAGCGCTTTGATCTATCTGAATGACCGGGAGATGTACCCGCTGCAGATTATGATGCGCAACATCCTGATCGCCGGTACGAATGTGCAGGGCGAGGGAGACCTGACGCATCTGGAGACGTTGAAATACGCCATGATCATGATCGGTACGCTGCCGATCCTATGCGTCTATCCGTTTATCCAAAAATATTTTGTACAGGGCACGATGATTGGCGGCATTAAGGGGTAGTTATGGATTTCAAGCAAATCCGTCTCTATACGCTGTGAAGATAAAAAGGAGGTTAGGGAATGAGGCGAAAGGGGTTCAGAACTGCGCTTGCCATGATCCTGCTCAGCGCGATGCTGGTTGCGGGATGCTCCGGCGGGGGCAAGGATGATTCGGGAACGTTAAGTCCTGACAAACCGGTTACTTTTTCTTGGCTGGTATACGACCGGGTCGAGGGCAAGGTTCGGGATGACTGGGAGATTTTCAAAGAGATCGAGGCGAAGACGGGCGTCAAAGTGAAGTTCCAGATCGTGAGCCAGGAGGGGCTTGAGGAGAAGAGGCAGATCATGATTGCTACGAATACCGCCACGGATTTTATCCAGGTGCCGACGCAGGACGGCAGGGAGCATGGGCCGGAGAAGGTGTTCCTGAACCTTAATGATTACTTGGATCGGGCACCGAATCTTAAAGCTTTTTACGAAAAATATCCTGAAGCCAAGGCGCTGGCAACGGGCACGGACGGAGGCTTGTACACCGTACCCGTATTGGAAGGGGATGCGGAGGGCAAGGGCTTCAACTTTATCTGGTATGCCCGCAAGGATATCATGGATCAGCATGGGATAAAGGCACCGACCACCGTGGATGAATTTTATCAGTATCTGAAAACATTGAAAGAGAAGGTTCCGGATTCCTATCCGCTCATATCCAACGCCATCG
Organism: Paenibacillus sp. NPDC058898; assembly: GCF_049316025.1. Classification (NCBI taxonomy): domain Bacteria; kingdom Bacillati; phylum Bacillota; class Bacilli; order Caryophanales; family Paenibacillaceae; genus Paenibacillus; species Paenibacillus sp. NPDC058898. The sequence goes on from NZ_JBMOSM010000014.1 coordinate 90,937, forward strand.
TTGGCGATACGGGGCTGTATACGACCTTTGGGCGTATCTTCACGGGGATCAGCGGTTTCTACAATCTGGATCCGACCACGGATCAATACGCGTTTGCCCCATATCATGAGAATTATCAGGATATGCTGGTCTATCTGAATAAGCTGTATGCGGAAAAATTGTTGGATCCGGAATTCTCGCTGCTAACGCAAGCGCAGTGGGAGGAGCGAATACTAACCGGCAAATCCTTGGTGACGTTTTTCTGGAAGGCCGATCTGGAGTCGCTCGTAGCGAAGGCGAGGGGGGCTGGTACGGCCGAGTATGAACTCGACGCGATTCCTTCCTTTGCCGCGGAAGGGGTCAAGAACTATCAGTTTTCCCGTCCGGTCGTTGGCACTGTCGGTCGAGCGATATCGGCCAAAGTGAAGGATAAAGAGCGTGCCGTTCAATTCCTTGATTATTTGGTCAGCGAAGAGGGAACGAATTATCTGTCCCTGGGAATCGAAGGCAAAACGTATACGATGGAGGACGGTAAAGCGGTATATAACAAGGAGTTCGGCGAATCTCCGTTTAATGCGCTGCGTAAGGATTGGGGCGTATGGTATGACCTAATCACGCTGAATAACGCTAAATCCCGTGAAGTGTGGGAGCGTGGTTTAAGCGAGAAGAGCAAGGATATCAATGCCCGGTATGAGCAGTACATTGTCCCGGCACCGAAACAGATCGTCAAGACGGAAGAGGAGCTGGAGCTCGAGAAATCGAAGCTGAACAATCTGAACAAATTCCTTGAGCAAAAGGTGACGGAGTTCGTGACCGGCAAAACCCCGATTAACGACACCACCTATCAGCAATTTATTAACCAGGCCAAGAAACTCGGCTCCGATGAACTCCTTACTATGTACAACACCGCCTACACGCGCACGTATGGCGGTAAGTAATTACTTATGGAGATTGGAGGAATCAGGCAATGGACGATATGAAAATTATCGACGTCGACGTTCATAACGAGCAGGACGACAGGGCGCTGCTTCCATATTTGCAGGAGCCCTGGCGCTCCCGGGTAGCCGCATCTGGCATCGGTTATGCAGGCTCAGGGTATTACTCGCCAATCGGCGTGATGAAAAAGGACTCGATCCCTCCGGGTGGAGGCAAAGCCGGTTCCGACCCCGATTATATGATCAAGCAGCTGATCGAGGGTTATAATCTGGACTACGCCGTGTTGACGGGCGTTGTCTACAACATCTCTTCCACCCATGATCCGGATTACGCAGCCGCGATATGCTCGGCCTATAACGATTATCTGATCGCCGAGTGGCTCGGCAAACATAAAGCATTCAAAGGCGCAATGGCGGTAGCGACTCAGGACCCTTTGCTGGCGGCACGCGAGATCGACCGGATCGGCGGCCATCCGGATATCGTGGAGGTGATGATCTCCAGCGCGGCGCGTTCGCCGCTGGGTCAGCGTCATTATCACCCGATCTACGAAGCAGCGGAGCGCAAGGGTCTCCCAATCGGGATCCATCCGGGAGCGGAAGGCGGCGGGAGCTCGACGGCTCCCACCGCGGCCGGCTACCCGACCCGCTACATTGAGTGGCACACCTGCCTCTCCCAGATGTTCATGGCGCATCTGGTGAGCATGGTATGCGAGGGCGTATTCGTGAAGTACCCGAACCTGAAGGTCGTTCTGGTTGAAGGCGGAGTGGCTTGGCTGCCGGGCCTGATGTGGCGGCTGGACAAAAATTACAAGGCGCTGCGCGCAACCGTGCCCTGGCTGACGAGAATGCCGAGCGAATACATCCGGGATCATTGCTACTTATCCACGCAGCCGATTGAGGAGCCCGACAATCCGCAGCATCTCATCGATCTCTTCAACATGATCGATGCCGAGAACATGCTGCTCTACTCCAGCGACTACCCGCATTGGGACTTCGACTCGCCAAGCCATATTTTGCGGGGGCTGAAGCCGGAGGCCCGGCTGAAGATTTTTTACGAGAATGCGAAGCAGCTGTACAGATTGGATTGAGCGGATGGATGATAAACGTAGAGCCAATTTGATGAAACTAACTTGCTAGATTGAAGTTAGCTCGCATGGTCGAAACTAGCTCGCATGATCGAAGCTAGCTCGCATGATCGAAGTTAGCTTGCATGGTCGAAACTAGCTCGCATGATCGAAGTTAGCTCGCATGGTCGAAACTAGCTCGCATGATCGAAGCTAGCTCGTATGAACTCGTATGAACGAAACCAGCCTACTAGATGAGATTAGCTTGCTAGATTGAAACTGGTCAACGATGAACGTCAATAACTGGCAATTTTTTTACTGAGCAGGAGTAGGTTATGAACTCGATGATTTGGACTGCTGGATAGAATACCTTAGCTAAATTGAGCCATTGGATTAATTAATATGATAGGGAGTGGCTGGGCAGATAGGGTAACTCGATAACCGGGATTAATGAATTTGACTGGAGTCAACTAAGGTACTCTGGGTGAATAGCACGCGGTGAAAGACAAACTTGATTAACGAACTGGGCGCACAGGCAAGGAGGTGCATGAATGGGAGTACATTACGTGCTGGCGGAGGAGGACATACCGGAGGGCGGACACCAGGTCGTAAACATTGAGGGACGCGAAATTGGAATCTATCGGATCAACGGCGAGTTTCATGCGATTCTCAACTACTGTCCGCATCAGGGGGCGCCGATCTGCGCAGGACTGGTCTCCGGTACGACGCTTCCTTCGGAGGTATACGACTACGAATACGGCCGGACAGGCGAGATCGTCCGCTGTCCCTGGCATGGCTGGGAATTTGACCTGCAGACCGGCAAGTCGCTGTTCAGCGACCGCATCCGGGTGAAGAAGTATAAGGTAGAGATACATGAGGGCAAGATCGGGGTGGTGATGGGGAGGAAGTAGGTGGGGAGTTGAAAGAGTATCATTAAGGACAGAGGGGCTCCATCCAATGTGAACAGACGTGGGGCCGTCGAGCATTGGATACTTGTTGGATGCAGGTGACGATTGGATACTTGATGGATGCAGGTGACGATCAAGGCACATTCGCTGGGAGTTGGATATAACGAGTTGTCGCTATTACATTGGTGTGGCATTGAGATATAATCGGATGTGGCAAATTACCTGGCCTGCTCCTGGTTATTGTGACCTTGCGTCACTTCCTGGGATTACTTAATGGGAAACTGCAGGTTTCATTGCCAACCATGGGCGCTCAAGGTACTTGTGTCAGCTTTTAACGGACCCTAGATCCGTTATTTAAGATCACAACCTGATTATTTACAAAGTACCGGACTCCAGATCCGCTATTGTGCGAATTACGGGTGCCAATACCAATAAAGACAGCAAATAAGGTCCTCTGGGTCCGCTAAAGTCACCAAAAGGGCTATTTTGGACAAAATAAGGTATTCTGTGTCCGTTAGGAAGTCTTCACGACGAATAAGAGTACTTTCGGACATATTAAATGATATAGCGATCATATACCGTCCGGTTCACAGGTGAATTTCTACTCATTGCCCTATCAGTCTAAGCGGGGGACAGGTAAGGTGCGTGATCCGGGGCATGCTTGGATGGCTGTCGACTGAAAAAAGAGCGAGTATGGTGGGAATGAGTCCCTCACACTCGCTCTTTTAGTCATGGCGATTATCCCGAACGGGTTATAGTTGTTCTATACAATCCCCCTCACACCACCTGCGACAACACCAATCCCCCGTAAGCAAACGCGGCCAGGATCACAAGCGCCGGGTGGATCTTGCGGATGTTCATGGCCCAGAAGGCGATGGCGGCGATGCCGAGGGATTGCAGAAGGCCGATGGAGATGACGGAGCTTTTGCCCATCTGCCAGGTCAGGGTCAGCATCATGATGGCGATGACGGGCTGAACTAACAGGGTCATCCCTTTGACGACTGGCGACGTACGGTATTTCTGCAGTAGATTCAAAAGCCAGATGAGAGCTACCGCCGAAGGTATAACCGTAGCCGCGAGGGCAAGGGTCATGCCCATCCAGCCGGATACGTCGTACCCGACAAAAGCGGCGATTTTGGTGGCGATCGGCCCGGGAAGCGCGTTGCCAAGGGCCAGCATGTTGGAGAACTCCGGATCGGTCAGCCATCCGTGATTCGTGACGATCTCCTTGTACATGAGCGGGATGGAAGCGGGACCGCCGCCATAACCGAGCACGTTGGAGACGAAAAAGCTGATCAGCAGCTGAAGCCATTCTTCCATTAGGCGGACCCCTCCTTATCCTGTCTTTGTTTTTTTAATTTGGCTACGGTTTTGAAATGTACGGTGCCGTAGGCAAGGAACAGTATAATGACAATGGCCGGATGAATCTGGAAACTCTCCAGCAGAAGAAACGATACTGCGAAAAATCCGATCCCGGCGTAGATGCCGAGCCCCTTTACAGCCTTTTCGCCGAATTCGTAAGCCATCGTTCCCAGCATCACGGCAATGACCGGCGTAACGCCGGCAATCATGCCTGCCACCACTTTGGAGCTGCTAAGGAACGTCACCGCCGACAACAGCGCGATCATCGCAATACAGGTCGGAAGGATATGCGCGAGAATGGCAACTATGGCGCCAAGCACCCCTTTTTCCCGGTAACCGAGATAGGCAGCCATCTTCGTGGCGATGGGACCCGGAAGCGCGTTGGCTAACGCGAGCACCTCCCCGAATTCATCGTCGCTGAGCCAATTGTAACGAACGACGGCCTCGTGACGGATCAACGGAATAACTGAAGGACCGCCGCCGTAGCCGAGTATTCCGGTTCGGAACATGCCGAACGTTAATTCCATGTATGGGTTGCTAGTTTTATCAGGCAAGGTATGAGTCCTTTCTGTTGTAAGAGTTAAAGTCGGATGCCCATTCGGCTTTTATAACGCTTGATTAAGATCTGCGTATCCACACTTGTAATGCCCGGGAGCGGGTAAAGCTTCTCATTTAAAAACATTTCCATTTCCTTATGATCGGTAAATAGTCCGTGCATATGTAGCTTACTGGGACCGGTCATATGATACAGACTTGTTACATACGGCTCGTTCTCCAATGTGTCCGCTACCTGCTGTAGATGTTTGGGTTCGACCTCTACATTGAAAAAAGCAGACACCGAAATCCCCACTTTCTCCGGATTAATGACCGCCGCGAACCGTTCAATAACGCCGTCATCGATTAGGGCGTTGACCCTGGCCTGTACGGCAACGCGGGACAACCCAATCTCCTTAGCCAAATCCGTGTACGAGATTCGCCCGTTCTTGCCGAGGATCGCAATGATTTTGCGGTCCGTATCATCAATCAGGGGAGGCCCGTTTTCACCGGAAGAATGAATATTCATGGGCTGCAGCTCCTTTGGTTTTACTTATATGTAAGAGTTAGCCGACATAATTATTACAAAACGTAATTAAAATGAAGGTTATACTTGCGATACGTTTAAATATATAAGCAATTTATAATATTTTCAATCTGATTTGCAAAGTTTGAAACTTTTTGTCCGCTTTTCAAGTCTAAGACTATGGATAGAAAAAGATAGTTTTGATTTATCTGGATGTTCAACCACTGTTAATCCGTTAAAAAATCTGGGGGCAACAGGGATCGGAAGAATAATCCGCATGCGTAGTGCTGAAAGGGATAACTGGTTAGAATCCATTATGTAATTCTATTAAATGGTTCATTTTATAGAATTACCCTTTTATATCAAATTATGATAGGATAAACGTGGTAAATGACTAGCTTCTTAGAAGTTCTTATTTGGAAAGGCGGCATCGATATGAAAAGATTATTTTGCCTCATTCTGGTTATCGTTATGATTCTCCCGGTCAGCATCGTTTCGGCAGCGGGCACGAATGAGAAAGAGACTCAGAGCAAGGTCCAGGAGACCAAGGATACAGCGGGCACAACCACTCAAGCCAAGTCGAAGAGCAAACCGATAGATCTTGTTTTTGCAGGTGACATTCTGTTGGACGGCTACGTGGGGAGTCAGATTGATAGATTCGGGAACCTATACCCATTTAAGAAGGTCGCCCCCATCTTGAAAAAAGCGGACATGGCGTTTGCCAATCTGGAGACACCGGTCTCCACTCGGGGTAAGGCTGCGGATAAAACCTTTGCTTTCCGTTCGAAGCCGGATACGCTTGAAGGCTTGGTCTATGCAGGAATCGACGGCGTAACGCTGGCTAACAACCACATTCTGGACTATGGGCAGCATGCGATGCTGGATACGATTACACATTTGAAGCGCCAGAAGATCGGGTACACGGGAGCCGGGCGCAATATTGACGAGGCCTTCCAGCCTTACGTGCAGAACATTGAAGGGAAGAAAATTGCGGTGCTGGGCGTCAGCCGGGTCCTCTCGGGTAATTCTTGGATCGCGGGCAAGAACCATCCGGGCGCTGCTTCCGCGTACACAATGGAGCCGATGTTGACCCATATTAAGAAATCGGCAAAAACAAACGATTATACGATCGTGTATATCCACTGGAATGAGGAATTTGCCGACTATCCGGAAGAATATGCACGCACGATGGCGAAGAAGATGATCGATGCGGGTGCCGACATTATTATTGGTTCCCACAGCCATACGTTGATGGGCATTGAGTATTACAAGAACAAACCGATTTATTATTCGCTGGGCAACTTCGTGTTTAATCGCTCGACCCGGGGCGGTGACAATACCTTGCTGTCGATGATGGTCCATTTTGAGATCCAGGGTTCCAAGATCACGAGCCGGATTACGCCGGTGAAAATTATTCAAGGTCAACCGAATCTGATGGACAAGAAGTACAACAAAGACATCATCGCGAAACTGAACAAACTCTCCTATAATGCAAAAATTGATGTCAACGGCAATGTCACCAAAAAATAAAAGGAAGTTTATAAACAACTGCGGCCATAACCATAGGACGCGGTTGTTTTTTTGTGCGCTGAGGAAGACCTTCGCAAAAAATGTCAGAAACGGTATGGATTTTTTCTCATTCTCAGAATTCGACAAAATCCGCACTTACTCCATCCAGCCAGAAATTCCTGCTCTAAAAAACAAAATAAAGTTTTACAAAACATATTGTAATTCGAAATAAAATTTCAATATGATAAGGAAAAGAAGACAGGTTAACTTCGGTCGTTGGTGGTAGCGGTGAATATGAAGCGGAAGCATACATTTTTGCAGCCCTTCCAGCTAATGACGGAATGTAACAGCCGATAGCGGCAGAGTTAACTTCGTCTTAACACAGATTGGAGGTGGAATTAACAAGCTAACGTTATACTCCCGAGTAGGTCTTTCATTCACGGACAAACATCCGGGAGAAAACAAGAGTCCAAGCACAGAGAAGGAGGAATTAATGTACATGATAAAAAGCAAAAAGAGAATATCGTCGCTGCTCAGCGGAGTGATGTTGCTTTCGCTGCTGCTTCCCGCAGGACAAGCTGCTGCCGACCCGGTCGCCGCTGCGTCATCGGTCATTGATATGCGGCAGATGGAGATTGGGCCAGGGGCTACATATACATGGGCGAATATGCAAAAGGGCAGTGGCGAGCAGAAGGTCCACATGGTGGAGTTTGATCCATCGCAAGGGAATCTGGAGCTTCAGCCCGGCCTCACCGATGGCAAGGTCTACGGCATGCAGGGAGTCAGCAAAATGGCATCCGATGCCGACAAGGCAGGCAACCGCGTCATCGCGGCAGTGAATGGGGATTTTTACGATATGTCCACCGGAATTCCGCTCGGATTGTTTATGGGGGGTGGGGAGTTATTAACGGATCCGCCCAGTGGCCGGAACGCCTTTGGCATTAAGCCGGATGGGACCAGCATGTACGGCAGTCCGAAATTGACGAAAAACGTGACGATAGGTGGAGCGGTAAGCAGTCTATCATCCATCAACCGTCTCAGAGGGACGGACGCACTTGTCCTTTATACCGAAAAATTCAATGCTACAACGATGACCAATAATCTTGGCGACGAGGTCATTTTGGAGATTGTGAGCGGCAGGGTCGCCAGTGGGGAGATCTTGACGATGAAGGTGGCCTCTGTTCTTAAAGATCAGGGGAATTCGCCGATTGGCCCAGGCCAGGTGGTACTATCCGCATCGGGATCACAGCGGAGCAAGCTTGCCGGACTCCAGGCAGGGGATGAAGTAAAGGCAAGTTTTGAGCTGGACAACGAGTGGAAGGATGTCACGATGGCGATTGGCGGTACGGTGATGCTGGTGCAGGATGGCGTAGTCCAGCAGCATACCGATCCGGCCGTGCATCCAAGAACGGTGGTGGGAACCAAAGCGGATGGAACCGTTGTGCTGTTCGAGGTCGATGGTCGTCAGCCCGGCTTCAGTGAAGGGCTTAACTACATTGAGCTTGGCGAAATGCTGCAAGAGCTTGGTGTGGTAAACGCACTGAATCTGGATGGAGGCGGATCAGCTACCTTTGTTGCCCGCCTGTCGGGAGAAGCCACGCGCAAGGTGCTCAACTCGCCATCCGATGGCGGTGAACGCAAGACGGCCAACGGTATTTTGCTGGTGAACAAGGCGCCTGAAGGAGCACCGAATAAACTGGTCGTTGCACCTACACTGGAGAGAGTGCTGATAGGTTCCTCTACAACTTTCAAGGCGGCAGCCGTGGACCAGAACCTGCATCCGGCGAAAATGACGGAGGCTGCGGCATGGAGCGTTGACCCTGCTTATGGGAAGATCGACGCAAGCGGTACGTTTACGGCAGGGAATCAACCGGGTGTAACCGAAGTATCCGTACAATCCGGCAATCTGACCGGAACAGCCGCGTTGGAAGTCGTTAATGAGCTGACCGAGCTCAAGTTCTCGGACGCCGTGAAGACCTTCTCTTCCGGCTCGACCGAGACGCTTAAGGTGACCGCGCTTCGAAATGGACAGGTGATTCAGGCGGATAACAGTCGTTTTGAATGGCGAACCGAAGGCGACATCGGGACGATTGACGCAAATGGAACGTTTACCGCCACGGACAAGCAGGATGTCAGCGGCAAAATCCATGTGAAATACGGAAATGTTGAAACTTCCATTGATGTGAATGTCGGTCTTCCTCCGGTGATGCTCGAGGATTTTGAGAACGGCCTCAGCCGTTATAAACCAAGTGCCGGAGCCCAGTATAAGTCGACCAAGGTATCCATTGAAACCGATGAGACCTACATTCGCTCGGGGAATGGCGCATTGAAGCTGGAGTATGATTTTACCGGAATGACAGGCACCTCCGGCGCTTATCTGCAGACGAATGACACAGCGGACAATATCGAAATTCCTGGTTATCCGGAGAAGATCAGCATGTGGGTCTACGGGGACGGCAATGCGCACTGGCTCCGTGCCCAGATTCGTGACAGCAAGGGCGCGATCCCGCTCGATTTTACCGATCAGACGATTGGCGTTGATTTCAAGGGATGGAAGTATCTCGAAGCGTCCGTTCCCAAAGGGAGAACCCTTCCGTTGGTGATGGACATGCCTGTTCGTTATATGGAAACCCAGGCCGCGAAAAAAGACGCCGGTGCCATCTACGTGGACGAAATTCGGGCATTGTACGGCCCGGCTAATGACGATATCGAACCGCCGATTCTGAAGAAATTCTCGCCGGCTGGCGGTGCGGAAATCAAGGTGAATACGCCGACCATAGCCGTGTATGCCGAGGATGCAGGTTATGATCCTGTCGCGCACCCGGGAACCACCTTAATTGATCCGGACAAAATCCGATTCTATCTGGACGGCAGTCCGGTGCAGCACACCCTGTATCCGCCGGAAGGAAGAATCCATTACACGCCGAGCGTTCCGCTTGCCGATGGCGTTCATCAGGCGAAAGTAACCGTCCGCGATCTGTCGGGCAACCAAACGACCAAGGAATGGAACTTCACCGTAAATACGGGCGCAGCCAAGGTGGTGTACGATACGCCGGATACGATCTATGTTGGCGGCAGTTATACGCTCGATATCGGCGGAGTGAAGACCTCCCAAATTCGCGGCGGGCATGTCGATTTCCAATTCGATCCCACCAAAGTGGAGAATCTGGAGCTCATACCGGGAGACAAGCTGAGTCCAACCCAGGTTAGCGGGAACATCGACGGTACAACTGGAAAGGTGAGAGTGACCTGGAAGGACATCCATACCGCATCCCTGCAGGATACGGATTGGATCGGCCAAATCCGGTATGACGTGAAAAAGAACGCCACCGGCAGCAGCATTCTATCACTCACGTCCGGGGCGGTATCCTTTGCCGATACGGGCAATACCGAATTTTCGTTCTACGGTCTTCCGATAGAATCGCAGATCGCAACGCATTATGCGCTGAGCTGGAATGAGGAAGGAACCGTACAGGGATACAAAACCGTGTTTGAAGTGACCGATGCCCAAGGTCAACCTGTGGAAGGCGTTCAGATCATGGCTGACGTAGCGGCGGTGGGCAAAACAGATGCTGCGGGCATCCTGAAGACGGCGGCGCTAACATCCCAGGTGAAGACGTATACCGTGCAAGCCGTAAAGAATAATCAATATAGCCCGGCCTTGGAGTTTAAGGTTTCGCCGCTGGCTGGAAGTCCTACTCCATTCAACATCAGCGTGGGTATGGGCGAAGATCCGACCACGTCGCGGATGCTGAACTGGCACACGGACCCGGCGACGGATGGGACCGTTGTGGAACTGGCCAAGCGGTCCGAATTTACGGATTTCGATGCGCCGAACGTCCAGAAGTTCAATGGTGCCAGCGAGCTGTACCATACCTTGGATCTCGGCACCGTTCGTGTCCATAAAGCGACGGCAGCCGGACTTGAGCCAGGCACAGAGTATGTGTACCGTGTCGGTGATGGACAAGGCCATTACAGTGCCCAAGGCTCTTTTAGCACAACGGAGCTTACGGGAGATACAACGAAATTCCTGTATTTTGCCGATTCCCAGGCATCCACAGCGAAGGAGTTCGAGCTGTGGGGGAATACGATCGACAAGGCGGCAGCCGAGCATCCGGACGCCGAATTTATGGTCCATGCCGGCGATATGGTCGACAAGGGATTCCTGGAGGAGCAGTGGAACTACTGGTTCGCTGAAGCCCAGAAGCATTTCCTGAATACGACGTTAGTGTCTGCCATCGGCAACCATGAAGTGATGGGGAATAACGAGAACGGAGACTTCCTGGCTCACTTTAACCAGCCGGGCAATGGTTTGGACACCCTGAAGGGAACCAATTTCTCTTTTGACTACAAGAACATTCATTTTATTATGCTGAACAGCGAGTATCAGTTGGAGGATCAGAAAAAGTGGCTCCAACAGGATCTGGCTAGCAATGACAAAGATTGGACTATCGTGATGTTCCACCGCGGGCCTTACGGAAGCATCTATGACTCCGCCGAGGTACGCAGTCTGTGGGCGCCGGTGCTTGAGGAATCCGGTGTGGATCTCGTGTTAAACGGACATGATCATATTTATATTCGTTCCTATCCGATGATGAACAACCAGATTGCTGCGGACGGGAAGGGCACAACCTACGTCGTAGCGGGATCGTCAGGACCTAAATTCTACTCTCACACGGAGCGAGGCTGGCATGAGGTGGTCGACGATGAACCAACTCAGATGTATGCTTCCGTGGAAGTGGAGGGAGACGAGCTTTATTATGTAACCAAAACGGTTGACGGACGCGTCGTGGATGAGTTTACGCTGGCGAAATCGGATACGAAGCCGGAGCCGCAGCAGATTGAAGTAACGCCAAGCCAGCTGACACTAGCTGTAGGCGAGAGCCAGAAATTGCTGGCTCAAGTGAAGCCGCGCAGGGCTGAACGAACCGTTGTGTGGTCCGTATACAGTTCCGAACCGGCGAATGATGTCGTCACCGTATCTGCAGACGGCATCGTGACGGCTCAAGGTCTGGGCAGCGCGGTCGTAAGAGCGACCAGCACGGTAGCACCGGACGTCTATGCAGATGTGAAGATTACGGTGGACCGAATTCCGAACGGCAGCATGGAGTCGATCGCCTTAGGTGGTAAAACCGAGTTGAAGGTCGGGGATACCGATCAGGCCGTCACGGAGGCGGTTTATACCGACGGCAGCCGTATCCGCTTAATCGAAGGTGTAACCTACGAGAGCAGTAAGCCAGAGATCGCCTCGATCGATGAGTTAGGCACAGTCCGGGCATTGGCCGAAGGGGCGACCGTGATTTCGGCAACCTACGAAGGGTTCAAGTCGGAATATGATTTGAAGGTGACCACCCGGGGCGGGGGAAATCCTGATCCGGGACCGGAGCCACCGGTAGACCCTCCGGTACAGCCGCCGGTAACACCACCGGTAACGCCGCCTGTGACACCGCCAGTAACACCACCGGTCACTCCGCCTGTGACACCACCGTCAGGCAGCGTCACCTTATCAGCGAGCGAGCTGGCAGCTCAGCTGTCGAACGGGCAGGTTGTAATCACGATGAATGGAAGCTTTACGGATATCACGCTGCCAGGGAATGCAGCAGACATACTTAAGGATGGTTCGATCCATATTGAAGCGAAGAATGTGGCCATAACGATCCCGGCCGAAGTGCTTCGCCAGTTGGGTGGTCTTGCATATCCTGGCCAGCTTGAGAAGAGCACGATGAAACTGAGTGCCGCCACGTTATCGGATGCGGAGATGAAGGAGCGAATCGCGCAAGCTGCCCGCGTCTCCGGGGCCAAGCTGACAGCAGTCGGAGCCATGCTGGAGTTCCAGCTTCGATTAACGACAGCGGATGGAAAAGTTTACAACTTAACTGAATTCGATCATCCGATTACGCTGGAACTGCCGTTATCTAATGACACTAACGGTAAAAGAATTGCGATGTACTATTTGTCCGAAAATGGTGAGTTGGAGTATATAGGCGGAGTGGAAAAAGATGGCCGCATGACTTCGGGGATCCGACATTTCAGCGCCTATGGTTTACTTGATTATGAGAAAACCTTTGCCGATGTGCCATCTTCATTCTGGGCTGCAGAAGTGATTACCGACTTGGCAGCGAAGCAGCTCATCGAAGGCGTCAGCACGGAACGCTTCGCACCGGCTCAGCAAGTGACCCGGGCTGAATTTGCGGCGATGCTGGTTCGTCTGCTCGATCTTCAGGCAGAGAGCTCTGCGCCGTTTGCCGATGTAGCTTCAGGCAAATGGTACGCAGAGGCTGTGGCCGCAGCGGCCGGGTCGGGCATCGTGAATGGAATAAGCAAAGACCGTTTTGATCCGGATGCCCCGATCAAGCGTCAGGAAATGGCGGCGATGCTGGTGCGCGCTTATGCCCACGCGATGAAACTACAGCAGGAGAACATCAGCGAGGGCAGCGATTTTGCCGATCTTGCTTCATCCCCGGGCTGGGTTAGGGAAGCGGTAGAAACCGCGCATGCCCTCGGATTTGTTCAGGGCCGTACACCGAGCCGCTTTGAACCGGAAGGCCTGACCACGCGTGCGGAAAGCGCGCAGGTCATCTATAATCTGTTGCACAAACTGAAGTAAAGGCTAGAAGGCAGACTACCGCTTCTCTTCTCCTGTAGATGATCATAGAGGAGAGAGGCGGTTTCTTTTTTTTAAGACTAATCGAGGTCTGTCTTCACGGCATATACTTCTAGAGACATTTTTCTTACAGGTTAAAGAATGGCGGAAGTTCCGATATAATGATGTCATAGTCAATGAACGAATGTGAATCGAATTAATGGCTAAACTGGAAACCGGAAAGAAGGAGAGAGAATGACGGAATACGCGAATACGCCGAAGCCACCTTACTATGCCTGCATTTTTGTGTCCAAACGAACAGAGGGTGACCGGGGTTATGGGGAGATGTCCGATAAAATGGCAGAGCTCGCCGCGCAGCAGCCCGGCTATTTGGGGCTGGAGTCTGCACGGGATGAGGGCCTTGGGATCACGGTATCGTACTGGGATTCCCTGGAGGCCATTCGTTTATGGAAGGAGAATGCTGCTCATCAGGTAGCCCAGGAACGGGGCAAGAACGAGTGGTATAAAAGCTTTGGCTTACGAATTTGCAAAGTGGAGAGGGACAGCTTCTACAAGCTTTAGGCAAGGCTAATCCAGGAAGATGATGAGGAGGAGTAAATGATGATACAGAATCCGGGCAAGATCAGATGGGGAATCATAGGGACAGGCTGGATTGCGGAGCAGTTTGCAGCCGATCTGGCGTATGTGGAGAACGCTCAGTTTGTGGCCGTGGGCTCTCGTACGGCAAGCAATGCAGGAGAGTTTGCGTCTAAATACGATATACCGCGGGCCTATGGCAGTTACGAGGAACTCGTGAAGGATCCCGATATTGACGTTGTTTACATAGCGACTCCGCATCCGCTGCACCGGGATCATGCCTTAATGTGTCTTCAGGCAGGCAAAGCCGTCCTGTGCGAGAAACCCTTTACGATTAACGGGGATGAATTGGAGGAATTAGTGGCAGCTGCACGGGAGCAAAAGCTGTTCCTGATGGAGGCCATGTGGACGCGTTTCCTTCCCCCGATTCGGAAGGTGCGCGAATGGTTGAACGACGGGCTTATCGGCGACGTTCGGCTGCTGAAGGCCGATTTTGGTTTCCGTAGCGGCTGGAATCCGCAGGGACGTTTGCTGAATTTGGAACTTGGCGGCGGCGCGCTGCTGGATGCGGGTATTTATCCGGTGTCGTTTGCATCCATGATTTTTGGAACCGAGCCGGAGAAGATTTGGAGTACCGCGCATATCGGTGAGACGGGCGTAGATGAGCAGTTCTCGGTGATTCTATCTTATGAATCGGGCAAGACCGCTTCGTTAAACGGGGCGATCCGGCTTGGATTGACGAATGAAGCTTATATTTATGGCACCAACGGGTATATTCACATTCCGTCCTTCTTGAATGCAACATCCGCTGCGCTTTATGTAGATGGCGAGGAACCGGTGGTTGTTACAGATGACCGGCAGGAGAAAGGGTATAGCTTCGAGGCATACGAAGTGGGGCGGTGTCTGCTGGAAGGGCGGCTGGAGAGCGACGTGATGCCGCTTGATGAGTCGCTTGCGATTATGAGGCTGCTGGATCAAATCCGGGGGCAGTGGGGACTGAAGTATCCTTCGGAAGGTTAAGCCATCTTGGCAAATAAGGGAGCAGTGCGAGAGAACTTCTCGCCCTGCTTTTTTTGTTTTTGTCATAGTTCAGATGACGTGAGCAATATCATATGTTTTCAATGTCATTATTTACATAAGTTTTACGTTGGGATGACAAGCTATTAATCTTCTCTTGTTATGCTGGAGCTGTTTGACAGTCTTGCTTCACACACATCCAACATCATAAAGGAGAGAATACATGATTACTCATCTGTACAAAAGGCTATTATCCATGCTGTTATCCATAGCGTTAGTGTTTGGATTATTTGCAGGAATCGGATCCTTATCCACTGTTGAAGCAGCAACGCAGGATCAGCCTGATATCTTACTTCAGCGCAATGCGGAGTGGAAGTATTTTGATCAGGGCCAAGATTTAACAACCGTATGGCGTTCCACCTATGATGATTCCTCATGGGAATCCGGATTCGCTCCTTTCGGTTATAAAGATAACGGAAGCAGCATAGCAACCACGGAGTTTGGTCCGCTGGGCACCATAGTAGACTATGGTACGGATAAAAAACTCAAGCACCGCACGACGTATTTCCGAACGAATCTTCAAGTCAACAAGGCCCAAATTGACAGTTACGGCCAGATTCTCGGCACGTTCGGCATTGATGACGGCGCCGTGCTCTACGTCAATGGCCATGAAGTAAGACGCATGGGCATGCCGGAAGGCGAAATCATGTACGACATGAAGGCGACCTCGAGCAAGGACCTGCCCGTTATATATGGGGACGTGGACCTGACCGAGCCGCTGAAAACATATTTGCAGGACGGCAATAACGAAATTGCGGTCGAGATCCATCAGCAGAGCGACAGCAGCTCGGATCTATATTTCGATATGGAGCTTGCCGCGTTAGCGCAGGCACCGGCACTGGATATTTCCAAGGTAACGGTAACCTTCCATGGAGACGCGACCAGCGCGAAAGGCTTTACCTGGTATACGCCGCTGGGCTCTTCCCAAAGCGATGTCCAGGTTGTGGAGAATCGCGGGGCCGGGCCGGACTTCAGTCAGGCGCTAGCATTTAGCGGTCGTACTTCCGTCTCCTCGAATTCTCCGGGAGAGCATGTACATAAAGCGGAAGCGACAGGTTTAATGGCGGATACCTCCTATTATTTCAGAGTTGGGGACCAGAGCCTGAATGTGTGGAGCGAGGTGGGTACCTTTCAGACGGCACCTGTCAGCGGTGCCTTCACGTTTATCGATCTGACGGATACACAAGCGAAGGAAGAGGACGAGGCGATGCTGTCGGCAGCTACCTTGTCCAAAGCACTTGCCACTATTCCAGATGCTAAATTCGTTGTCCATAACGGAGATGTGGTGGAGAACGGCACATCGGAGCAGGAATGGAACTGGTTGCTGGGTCATTCGCAATCCAGCCTTTTGAATACAACGATTGCCCCTTCCGCAGGGAATCACGAGAATAAGAATTATGCCTTCTACGAGCATTTTAATGTGAAGCAGCCAGACAACGCTGCAACGATTACTGGCGCGTACTACTCTTATGATTACAGCAATGCGCATTTCATCGTGCTTAACTCCAATGAGAATTCGCCCGAGTACGCGAACTTCTCTGCAGAGCAAGTCGCGTGGATGAAGCAGGATGTGGAGCAAGCGAAGGCTGCCGGCGCAGACTGGATTATCGTCAATATCCATAAAGGGCCGTATACAACTTCGAACCACGCAACCGACAGTGACATCATTGGTGCGAACGGAGTAAGGAACAAAATTGCTCCTTTGATGAACGAGCTTGGAATTGATATGGTGCTGCAGGGCCATGATCACATCTATGCGCGGACAAAGCCGATCAAGAGCGACGGAACCGCCGAGGATGTCACGAAAATTACCGAGATGCTTAATGGGCAGAACATCGAATATGCAGTTAAGCCGGATGGAACCATCTACATGATTCCTGCCACCGCAGGAGCCAAGGTTTATTTCAAGAACCAGAAGCCGGAGCTGGGTGATTCATATTTCAATTTGTTTGAGCGCGCCGAAGAGAACCACGCCCGCCAGTACGGAAATACAACCAGCCTTGCCAGAGGCCAGGTTCAGAACTTTGTCGGGTTTACGATCGACGGTGGCAGGCTGACAGCTGTGACGTATGAAATCGATCAGAATCAGATGAACGGGCAGCCGTTTATCGTGGATCAGTTTGGAATCATGAAGGAGACGAAGCCGGATCCTGTTCAGGAAAAAGTGAGCAAAGTGACGGTTACGTTCCACGGCGATGCCAAAACATCCAAGGGTTTCACCTGGTATACATCCCAGCAGGTGACAGGCAGTGACCTTCAGATCGTGGAGAAGTCTGCTGTCGCTCCTGACTTTACGAATGGGATCACGTTCCAAGGACGTTCGGCTGCTTCTACTAATTCAGCAGCAGAACTTGTGCATAAAGCGGAAGCAACGAAACTCAAGCCCAATACGTCTTACGATTTCCGCGTAGGGGATGCAGCGCTTGGGGTTTGGAGTGAGACGGGAACCTTCCGGACTGCGCCGGAGAAAGGAGCGTTCACGTTCATTGATTTGGCCGATACGCAGGCGAAGGCAGAAGATGAAGCGGTGCTTTCATCCGAGACACTTGCCAAGGCGCTGGCTACCGTGCCGGAAGCGCAATTCGTTGTCCATAACGGCGATATTGTAGACAAGGGCGTCAAGGAAGAACAGTGGAATTGGCTGTTAGGTCATTCGCAGGAAAGCTTGCTCCATACGACGCTGGTGCCATCTGCGGGTAACCACGAGGATGAAAACTACGCCTTCATCGAACATTTCAATGTACAGCAGCCGGATAATTCGGCAACCGAGACTGGAGCGTACTACTCATACGATTACAGCAACGCGCATTTCGTTGTGTTGAATTCCAATGAGGACTCGGACGTGTACGATAATTTCTCTGTCGAGCAGGTGGAATGGCTCAAACAAGATGTGCAGAAGGCTAAAAAAGCCGGAGCGGAGTGGGTGATCGTCAATATTCATAAAGGTCCGTACACCACGTCGAATCATGCCACGGACTCCGATATTATGGGTGCTAATGGCGTCCGGTCCAAGATTGCTCCGTTAATGGCAGAGCTCGGCATTGATTTTGTATTGCAGGGTCATGATCATATTTATGCCCGCACCAAACCGATCAAGGCTGACGGCAAAGCGGCAGAGCCGGGGAAGATTACGGAGATGCTAAACGGTGAGAAGCTGGAATACTCGGTGAATCCTGACGGTACAATCTATTTGATTCCGGCAACCGCAGGACCGAAAGTTTATTATAAGAATCCGAGCGAGAAGCTTGGGGATGCATACTACGGACTGTTTGAACGCGCGGAAGAAAATCATGCGGCCAAATACGGACCGGATCCGAGCGATAACCGGCGTCCGAAACGCAGCCAGGTACAAAACTTCGTCGGTATTACGATCGATGGCGGCAAGCTGACCGCGGTCAGCTATGAAATTGATCAGAACCTCAATGGTGCACAGCCATTTATCATTGATCAATTCGGTATCGTGAAGAAGGATGTTCAAACGCCGAATCCCGATCCAGGAACTCCAGGTCCGGGACCAGGTCCAGGAACACCGAATCCGGGGCCTGGCACATCCAATCCAGGATCAGGAAGCAACTCTGGTTCAGGCAATAATCCAGGTTCCGGTTCAGGAAGTGGCTCAGGATCAGGCTCGGAGAACGGTTCAGGTGCCGGGAATGGAACGAACCCGGGTAACGGATCGGAAACAGGTTCTCAGCCTGGAAGCAACCCCGGTACGGATTCGGGTAATGGGAATCCACCGGCGCTGAAGGATACTGCGGGTCACTGGGCCAAATCAGCCATCGATAAGGCCGTGGCAGCAGGCTTTGTCAACGGGTATGGGGACGGAACCTTCAGGCCAAATCAACAGGTGACGCGGGCTGAATTCACGGCTATGCTGGGCCGCGCGCTGCATCTGACCGAAGGCGGGACTAAGCTTACGTTCACGGACGCAGGCAAGATTCCTTCGTGGGCCAAGGATGCTGTAGTGCAAGGCGTGGCAGCAGGCATCATCAGCGGTTACAAGGATGGCTCCTTCGGTCCGCACAAGCCGCTGAACCGGGCCGAGCTGGTAGCGATGATCGTTCGTGCCAGCGGAATAAATCCCGACTCGGTAGCGAAACTGACCTTTAAAGATACGAAGGAAATTCCGAAGTGGGCTGCGCCGTATATTGCGACTGCGGTTGATGCAGGACTTGTGGGCGGTGTGGGTAACAATCGCTTCGCTCCACAGCAATTCGCAACACGGGCGGAAGCCGTGACGCTGATTATCGGACTTCTTGAACACGTGAACTGAATGAATCAGGAAGCCAATACGGGGGATTGTCCCGTGTTGGCTTCTTTTTTGCGATTGCATACGCCATGGCAGCTTAAATTCCTGCTCGAAATATAAAATTATATTTTATAAAAACTATTGAAATTTGAAATAAAATTTCAATATGATAGAGGTAGAGATGAACGCGTGTGTTCGAATCCATGCCGATCATCTACTTTTAGCGACAGAGGTAGGAGGTGGGGGGCGCCGATTCGAATCGTAATCGTATTCGGGTTCAACGAATAGTAAGCGCATTCATAAAAGTAGGGAGTGAATTAGTGAATGAAAACCAGAAGACATGTCTATCGAAGCAGCAGGCCGATCCTGTGCATGACGCTGGCGTTAGCGATGATGTTCAGTACAGCTGTTTCTGCATGGGGCAGCAGTTCCGTTGATGTAGACGCAGACGCCGGAGATCCACGCGCTGTTGTGATTGAAAATTTCGAATCGGTAACAAATATGTCCGCAACCTCCGTAAGGGGAAAGGCTCAGCTGGATGTAGTGGGGAGGCCGGAACCAATCTATTATGGACATCACGCTGCAGCTCTAACGTATGATTTTGTGGGCAGCGAATCCGGTACCTCGGCGGCTTATCTCAACTTCAAAGATCCGGACGGTTCTACCGGCAGAAGCGTCCCCGGTTCACCGACTGCACTCGGTTTATGGGTTTACGGCGATGGCGGGAACCACTGGCTCCGGGCTCAGCTTCAGGACGCTTCCGGCGGCAAGCATGCTGTGGATTTAACCTCTACCTCCGGTTTTAGCTGGAAGGGCTGGAAATACGTCAAATTTAACGTCCCCTCTACCATCAAGGCTCCTCTCAAAGTGAATCAAATCTATATCACCGAATTAAAGGACACGAATAAAAACAAAGGTACCGTATACTTCGACAGGTTGTCCGCATTCTATACGGCTTCCCAGGTGCACGGGCTCGACATTGGCGGGCTGACGCCCATGGGCGTAGGAGAAACGGCGAAGCCCCAAGTATATGCAACCTATGAAGGACATACGGAACCTGCAATATTAACAACCGGCGTGAAACTCACCAGCAGTGACGATAACATCGCTACGGTCACGGGCGCTACATACGACACTATTGAAGCATTGGCGCCGGGAACGGTAACCATAACGGCAGAATACGGAGATGGACCAAAATCTCAGTATGAGCTTCATATTACGCAGGATGTGCCAGCCCCTGGAGAATTGCTGTTATCGGGGCCGCTTCATATGGAGACCAGTCTTACCGGCAACATGAGAACCAGTGTGGTTTACTCCGTATACGGAAACCAGACGGACCCTGTATGGCTGACTGAAGGAATTAGTTATGCAAGCCATCAACCGGGCGTTGTATCGGTAGATCAAACCGGTCAATTGACCGCAGTTTCCGCAGGAACGGCAGACATTATGGCTTCGTACCGCGGAATAACCACGCAGCATGCCATTACGGTGACGGATCCGGTTCCTGTTCTGCAGAGCATCGAACTTCAAGGACTTACAGCGGTTACGGTTGGAGACTCCTTCGAGACGGCGGTGTCCGCAACCTACTCCTGGATGGAGGAGCCGGTGATCATAACGGAAGGCGTTACGTTTACCAGCAGTCATCCGGATGTAGCCGCTGTCGATGATAAAGGAGTGGTATCCGGCTTGAAGATAGGTTCCGCTAGAGTAACAGCCACATTCCAAGGAAAGACCAGTTCCCTCTATATCACGGTGAACAAAGCTTCTGAGCATCCGAAAGCCGAGATGAGAGCGGCCTGGATTGCAACCGTCGACAATATTGACTGGCCAGCCAAAGGAGTCACCGATCCGGATCAGCAGAAGCAGCAGTTTATCAGCCTGCTTGATCAGTTGGAGGATGCGGGAATGAATGCGGTCATTATGCAGATCAAGCCGACGGCGGACGCATTCTACCCGTCCAATTACGGGCCATGGTCAGAATGGCTGTCGGGAGTTCAGGGTAAGGATCCGGGGTATGATCCGCTGGCATTCCTGCTGGAGGAAGTCCATAAGCGGAACATGGAGTTTCATGCCTGGTTTAATCCATACCGCATCAGTCTTCAAGGAGACGTTAACAAACTTGTAGCAAACCACCCGGCCAGGCAGCATCCGGAGTGGGTTGAAGAATATGGCGGCAAGCTGTATTTCAACCCAGGAATACCGGAAGCGCAGCAGTTTATTATCGACGGCATCATGGAGGTCGTTCGGAATTACGACATCGACGCCGTGCATTTTGACGATTACTTCTACCCGTATCCCGTAACCGGCGTGGATTTCCCGGATACGGACACCTTTAACCAATACAAAGGCTCCTTTACGAATAAGGGAGACTGGAGAAGAAATAACGTCAATCAATTCATTCAGAACGTGAACGAAGCCATCAAGGCAGAGAAGAGTTACGTGAAATTCGGCATCAGTCCGTTTGGTATCTGGAAAAATAAATCCAGCGATCCGACCGGCTCTGAAACCAATGGTCTTGAGAGTTACAATGCCATCTATGCCGACTCGAAGAAATGGGTTGAAGAAGAGTGGATCGATTATATCACGCCTCAGATTTATTGGAATATCGGTTATTCCGCTGCCGCTTACGATAAGCTGATCGATTGGTGGAGCGGAGTGGTGTCCGGCAAGAACGTTCATCTATACAGCGGACAAGCGGTATATAGAATCGGGTCGAATGCCGATTGGTCCAACCCCGAAGAGATGCCGAACCAGATCCATTACAATCGCAACTTTGAGGAAGTCCGGGGCAGCATATACTTCAGCTCCAAATGGTTTAAGGACAATGCGCTCGGATTTACAGACAGACTGAAGAACGATCTGTATCGGTATCCGGCATTGATCCCGGCGATGCCTTGGATCGATTCGGAAGCGCCGACTTCGCCTAAGAAGCCAAAGGCTGATCACGAGCAGGATGGTGTGCAGCTAAGCTGGAGGTCGACAGATGATGAGACGTATTATGCGGTTTATCGTTTTGATGGCAGAGGAACCGGCAGTGTTCAAGATCCGTCGCATTTGTTAGGGACTCTCCGAAAAACAGCCGATAAGATGCAATTCTTTGTCGATCATACCGTAGCGGAGGGACAAACCTATACGTATGTCGTGACGGCAGTTGATCGTCTGCATAATGAGAGTGCCCCAAGCAAACCGGTCACGGTGAAAGTGAAGCATAGTGGTAAGCCTGGAAAGCCCCCGGTGAATCCGCCAGGGAAACCACCAGGGAAACCGAGCAGACCGTGAGTTGACATGAGCGCGATAGGATCTAATCCATACCGGTTAACGGCTGTTCCACTTCCCTAGCAACATGTAGCTTCAGGGAACGACCAGCCCATTTCAAGCAAAAGGGACATCCCGGCTTATAGCCTTGGGATGTCCCTTTTGCGCTTGTTCCAATGGATATGCGTGATACAATAGGTGCATTACGACCTGGAGTGTGGTGCATGTTCAAGAAATTAGGAATGGCATTGGTTTACGCCGCCGTAGGTGGTCTTGTTTACTTTTATGGCGATGCCATATTGGTATGGATTCGATCGACAGACAGTATCATGCTGATGATGTTCATGGCCGTCATCATGGCCTTGTTTCCGGTGATCCCTTATCCGGTGGTAGGAGGCGTTATCGGTGCCGCCCTGGGGCCGGTCATCGGCGGAATTGTCACTTGGGTCGGCTCCACCGCCGCTTCCATCCTTATGTTTATGTTCATCCGATACGGCTATCAGGAATGGGGCGACCGGGTGCTTTACCGTTATAACAGGCTGGGAAAAGTGACAACAATGTTCGAACGGAACGCCTTTTTGACCATCCTGTTTACCCGGTTAATCCCGTTTATTCCTTCCATTGTCATCAATGTGTACGCGGCTCTCAGCAAGGTAACGTTCGCATCATACAGCATCGCGTCCGCGTTAGGCAAAATCCCAGCCATGCTGCTGTTCTCGATGGTGGGGGATCATCTCATGACCGACCCTTCCCACATCATCATCACCATCGGCGTATATGGCGTATTTCTTGTGATAACCCTTATGGTTTACCGATTGTCGGGCTTTGGTCGTTCAGGAAGAACGGAGACCGAACGTTTATAAGTGTTCAATTGATGAAGCGGGACCACTCCGTTCAGCAGATGCGGAGTTCTCGCCCTTTTTCTTTTGGAACCAAGCCCGAACAGCCTCGATCTCTCGCTGATCCATTCCGCTTAAACTTTCGTTGATCTCGCTGAATATCATCTTCACTTGAAGGGATAGAAGCCCTCTTCTCCGCTGTCTGCGGGTACCGCTAACCTCCATGGCGATAATCTGCGGCCTGCGTATATACCTGGTGGACATAGCAATGAAACGGCTGCGGATCGTTAGCTGTTTGTCTGTTACATTAAGTCCGGAATCCCGGTGCGAAAGGAGTCCCCAAGCTAACGAGAGCGGAAGCAGCAGAAGCGATAACAAACCGAGCTTGTCAAAATACCAAATGCACGCGGCACTAACTACCGCGGCAAAAGCCAGCTTCCACCGCAAGTACATCCATTTTGCGCGGGGCGGCGGCGAAGCGGTAATGGTCTGAGCGCTGAATTGAGGCGTAACCCGATTCAGCAGTGCCGGAATATCTCCAGTCTTCAGTAGAGGATGAAGCATGAAATGCTTGTCGGACTCGGACGTTAGCACATGAACCTTCACTTCAGCGTAACCGAACCAGCGCCGGAATACGCCTTCTTTAACGGTAATGGCCAGCACGCGTTCGGGAGAGAAGAGCAGTCTTTTTCTCTCCAGCAGACCGCAGCTGACCGAGATTTGTTTCCCGATGCGTTCGACGGTAAATCCCGCATATTTGATCGTGTAGAGCACGGCGGAGAGCAGCCAGGATATGATGAGCGCCACAGCAGCAATGCTGATCCAACTGCCGGGCAGCAGCTTCCCTGCCGATTGAAACAGCGATTGGTACATCCGATCCGGGAGCAGGTCATCGGCAAAAGATAAAATACCGCCCACAAAGGCTAAAGCCAGCGACAGGTTGGGTGAGGAAAGCGCGGCAATGAGCAGGCGTCCGGAGGATAGTTGCAGCAGCGTGCTGCGTTCTTCCTCTACGGTGATTGGATCGTTTGCATTCTTTCTGTCAACGGAGCCTGAATCGGAATTCTCCAAAACACCGCTTCCGTATTTCATGTTCTGATTCGAAGGTTGAATGGATTCGTAATTCTCTCGGGTTTCCGAATGTTGAACAGATGGCCTCTCGCTCGGAGCGGAAAAGCTCTGATCGGATGGGTCGGAACTTTCATGAGCTTGGTGAGCTTCCCGTTCCGTTTGCTTTGTTACGGTTTGCTCGCGCAGCCAGCGCTGCAGCCGTTCGCCTTCGCTATTGGTAATGGCAGGCAGGATGCCGCCACCTTCCGTTTTGCCCGGCGTTTCGATTCGGACTTGGGTAAGTCCCAGTATGCGCTGCAGCAAGGGTTGCTCCATATTCATGGAATGAATGCGGCCCGTATAGATGGACAATTCCTCACGGAACAGAACGCCGCGGCGAATGAGGATTTTGTCTTCTTCTAACGTATAGACGAAGCGTTTCCACTTTAGATACCCGTACAGAAGCAGAAGCGAGACCAGGATGACGATGACGGCGGACAGCCAGTACCAGGGGATGTCGCGCAGCGATTTTCCGTTAAGGAATTTGATGGATACCAGAGCGGCGATCGGAATGAGTGATTTAACGCTGCTTACGAGCGGGAACAGGATGAACAGCCGGTGAAGTCTTGTCGGTTCATTCATCGTGATCCACCACTTTTGCCAGCTCGCCGATCTGTTTTTTCAATTCCTCTGCTTCTTCCAGCTTGAGCGCCTGAATGACATGAGTCGTTGCGGCGGTAACGACCTTTACCTTGCTAAGCCATATTTACGAAGGAGCGGTCCCCGTTCCAGCTCGACATGCTGTACCCGCGTCATCGGGACAAGGGTGTCACTGAGCCAGATCCAGCCGGAGCGAAGCTCCAATTCTTCCTCGCTTACCTTGAAGCCGAATTGTTTGTAGGTGAAAGAGGGCACGGCCCAAGTAAACCAGGCTCCGAGAACCAAAAGTCCGATGGTGATCCAGCCCGGTATCAGGGTCCACCCGAATATAGCAGCCATAATCAGATAGGCTGCTGCAGCGAGTAGAATAACCCCATCCGTAATGAAACCCGTTATGCGGGAGATCGTTACGGAGTCCGGGTGACACCTGCGCATGGCGTCAAGTCGATTGTCCATATGTATGTTCCTCCTTGATGTTACAGATTCGTACATTTTTCATCTTTTATGTATGTCTACGTTCTTGGGGATGGATCGTTTCATCCCGTCCTTTGACTTGATTGCCGTGCCTATCATTGTAGCATAACAGGCTAACGAGCATCTGAACCTGACCTAACGGTTACATGAACACATGCCAAATCTGTTAAGCTTGAGTTAAGGAAGAACATGAATGATGGAGAGGCGAAAGGATCGCATGCAATGAAAATAGACCGGCTATTAGCCATAACCGTCCTGCTTCTGAACCGGGGGAGACTGAGCGCCAAGGAGTTGGCCGATCGGTTTGAAGTATCGAGCAAAACCATATATCGCGATATGGATACGCTATGCCAAGCCGGGATTCCGATTGTTGCTCACCAGGGGATATCCGGCGGGTTTGAAATTATGGAGCATTATATGATCGACAAGTACTGGCTGTCCGCTGAGGAAATGAGTGCGCTGGTTACAGCCGTCAAAGGGATGAGCAGTGCACTGGATGATCAGCAGATGGGCATCCTGCTTGAGAAGGTAAAAGCGCTGCTGCATAGGGTAGAGCAGGGGCTTGGCGATGAATATCGGAGGGAACCTGTGGTCATGGACTTTCAGCCTTGGGGACAGCGTCAAGGACTGAAACCCACCGTGGGCTTGCTCAAAAAGGCTATTCAAGAAAAGCGCAGGGTCGAGATGGAGTATATTGATACGCAGGGCAACGCGGAGCGAAGAACCATTGAACCGGCATCCTTGATACTGAAGGGCAATATTTGGTATGTACAAGCCTTTTGTCTGGAGCGGGAAGACCATCGAATCTTTCGATTATCGCGCATGCAGCATATCGAGATGCTGGATGAGACTTCGGAGACAAGAATGATACCGAGCATGGAACGATTAGAATGGGATGCTTCTTGGTCGAGCGCACAGGAGCAGGAGACTGTGCTGTTATTCGAAGCAGCCGCGCGTCAGCGGGTAGCGGATATTTTTCCGCCGGAACAAGTAACTGTCAACCCGGACGGCTCTTTACGCGTTCACGTGTTATACAAATTGGATGAGTGGTTTTACGGCATGATTCTAAGCTTTGGTGATCAGGTGCTGGTTGAGCAGCCGGGCGAAGCGGCCGAGGAAGTGAAACGAAGAGCACAATTGATTATGCAGCGCTACGATAACCAGGACAGATAGATGTCCACGTTACCTCTTTAGAATAGAGATATATTCATTTTAAGGAGGATACACATGAGTGATAGCAATCAGAATCAGAGTGAACGATTTATAGAAGTTAGACCCGCCATGTCCATTCAGGGTGTCGGCGTTCGAACGACGAATGAAGCGGAGGCAGGACCGCAAGGCAAGATACCGCAGTTATGGGACCGGTATTTCCAAAGCGGTTTGCAAACACAGTTATCTGATAAGGATCAAGCCATATATGCTTTGTACACCGATTACGAAAGCGACGCATCTGGGGAATACACCTTGATTATCGGCAACAGGATAGAGGAAGACGTGGCTGCTGCAGCGTCTTCGGAGGAACTGCAGCAAGCGTCCGTCCCAGCAGCCAAGTACATGGTATTCCGGACAAGACGTGGCCCTTTGATGGAAGTTGTCCCTGAGGTGTGGTATGAAATTTGGAGTTACTTCCAGCAATCAGCCGAAAAAAGGACGTATACGGGCGATTATGAACGCTATGATATGCGGCAGTTTGATCCTGCCCATACCATGGTGGACGTTTACATCGCTATTGAATAGCGGTTAAGAATCGGCTATTGCTCCATTGCTTGGAGTGGAAACGACTAATCCGGGTGATATGACCCAATCCGGAAGTTAGCGATATTTACCAATAACAAACTAGAGGGTGATCCCGCAGCGGGATCACCCTCTTTATTTCACAATCCAGAGACCGGCATCTTAATCATCGTTATGAACGTAGTGCCGCCATAATCAAACGATGTTACTTCCGTGAAACCCAGCTGGGTATACAAGCGAATGGCTCGTTCGTTGAATTTGGCAACGGTCAGTCGAAACGATTGGCGATTGTGAATTTCAGCGATGGACGACAGCACGAACGAGAGGAACTCTTTTCCCCGACCTTGTCCGGTCGATTCCGGTTTCATGCCAAGTCCAAAATCCAGCAGATCCTCGTCATATGCACCTAACGGGATCGCAATCGGAATTTGGGCTGATGAGCCTGTGCAGCAAAAGCCGAAGAGCTGCCCTTCCTCATCGAGTATGGCGTAATAGGAACACTCAAGGAGTTCTTTCCGAAACTCCTCATCCGGCTCGCTGTTGTAGAAGTCATAGGGAGGTTCATAGTTCCATAACATGATTTGATCGGCGAACGATTCGGTCATGGTCGTGATACGAAGAGGCATGATTCTCATCCTTTGGGTTTGTTGATATTGGTTTCTTCCACATCCCTTTATTTCGATTTGGAAACGTAAAAAACCTTCTCTTCCGTGTTCATAGCCGGTCAGCAGGACCGAACCACTATGGAAGAGAAGGCATTCATTCCAAAGGTCCAGCTTATTTAAACCCAGTCAACGCCGATCCCGATTTCATGAAATACTTCTGTCCGAAGAAATAGATCAGGATCATGGGAATCGCCATGATGGTGGAAGCCGCCATCAGTTTCTCCCACTGCGCCCCGTGATCCTGCTGAAAGCTTTGCAGGCCGACGGTGATGGTCCATTTTGCCGAATCGTTCAAATAAATGAGCGGTCCCATGAAATCCACGTACGACCACACAAAAGAAAATAAAGCGACGGTAGCCAGAGCCGGTTTCAGGATCGGCATGATGATCTGGACATAAATTCGCAGCTCCGAAGCCCCGTCAATTTTGGCAGCCTCTGACAACTCGGTCGGTACGCCAAGCAGGAATTGCCGAAGCAAAAAGATGAAGAACGGTGCTCCGAAGAATGCGCCGATGGTCAGCGGCATGATCGTATTCACCCAGCCGAGCTTGGTGAAGATGATGTACTGCGGGATCATCTGCACTTGAGCCGGCAGAATCATGGTCGCCACCACGATGGTAAAGATAATGTTTCGGCCCCTCCAAGGAATGCGGGAAATCGAGTAGGCTACCAGCGGTGCAGAGAATAGCTGACCGATGATATTCACCATACAAATCAGAAACGTGTTCATCATATAGCGTGTAAAAGGAATGGCTTGAAGGGCTTCTTTATAATTCGACCATTGGAACGTTTCAGGCAGAATACTCGGCGGAAACTTGAGTATTTCTTCCGGCGTCTTCAACGAGGTCATCACCAGCCATACAAATGGGAACAGGAAGATAACAGCGAATAGAAGAAGGACTACATGCGGTAAGATCACTCGCAACTTGACAGCCATGTTACTCACCTCCGTAATAGACCCAGCGGCCTGATGTTTTTAACAGGATGAACGTAATCAGCAATACGATAATAAACAGAATCCAGGCAAGCGCCGAGGCATATCCCATTTTCAGAAAAACAAAGGCTTCCTGATACAGATTGACCGCATAGAACAGCAGAGACTGTTCCGGACCGCCCAAAGAGCCACTTCCATCCACCTTGCCTCCTGCCAGAATATAAGACTCCGTAAAAATTTGAAAGGCTCCGATTAAACCCATGATGAGCTGAAAAAGAATGATCGGGGACAGGGCAGGGACCGTAATCTTCCAGAACCGGTACCACCAGTTCGCTCCGTCCACCTGAGCCGCTTCATAATATTGCCTCGGCACGCCCTGGAGGGCGGCCAGGAAGATTAATGCGCCCGCACCCGAACCCCACAGGCTCATCAGGATAAGAGACGGTTTCGTATAACGGGGATCCAGCAGCCACGCCGGGTCCGTTAAACCGAGAGTGCGAAGTGCCATGTTAACCAAACCGAAGTCGGGGTTCAGCATCCATGTCCACAATAGAGCGCTTGCAACGATCGGTATGACGGATGGAAGGTAGAAGATGGTGCGGTAATAATTGATCCCCTTTACTTTGAAATTGAGCATCACGGCAATCAGCAGAGAGACGGTCAGCGTGATCGGCACGGATATGAACGCCATAAAAAAGGTGTTACCGAGCGACTTATAGAAGCGGTCATCCGCAAAAATTTGCTCGTAATTCTGAAGCCCTACCCACTTGGGAGGGCTGAATAAATCGTATTCGGTCAGACTCAGATAGAGCGAACCGAAGAACGGATAGACCGTAAAAGCCAGAAAGCCGATAATCCAAGGAGAGGCGAACGCCAGGCCAAGATATACATAATGACGCTCCTTCCTGGACCAGCCTGATATGGGCTTTCGTTGATTCGCTGCTGTGGAGACTCTCATCTTCGCGATTCTCCTTCCGCTTCAAGTATTTAGTATGCAGCCCCGCCCAATGCATCGCTGCATTGGACAGATCCTGCTTAGCTCATCATTTCACCAGAGGCTGAATCTTTGCCTTTACCTTGTCCAAGCCTTCCTCCATGCTGACGGTACCTCGGAGGATAGCATCATATTGCGCGCTGAACTCCGTCATGTATTCGTTCGCGTAGGAGGAAGCCGGGAAGGACCTCAGGTTTTCGCTTCCCGAATAGTCGAGGAATTCCTTGAATCCGGGCACATCTTCATAGAGTGGATTGGAGAAAGCAGAGTTTCTCGTTGGGAGATTCCCAAGGGCGGCCGTAAATTCGGCCATTTGCTCCGGTTCGGTCATCCATTTAATGAATTTCCAGGAAGCGTCCGGGTTTTTGACGCCTTTTGGGATATAGAATACGCTGGTAGTCACATTTCCGGAGTTTTGAAGTTCCGGGTTGTTCTCATCATAAGGAATCGGGGCAATTCCGTAATTCAGATCAGGCGAGTATTGTTTGATGAAGGTGGGCAGCCACTCTCCATCGATCGTCATCGCATACTTGCCCGAGAAGAACGGATTCTGTGCTGACATGTATTGGCCAAGCCCGGAAGAGAATCGATCCAGATTATCGGAACCGTATTGATCCCAGATCTCCTTCGAGAGCTTAATGGCTGATTGGATTCCGGGATGGTCCGGCGTCACCTGCTGGGCTGCTTCATCATAAAACGATCCGTTAAAGGCATAGCTGAACGTATACGCATCCATTCCGGGCCACAATCCGAGTCGCTGGAGGCGCCCGCCATCCTCGACGATGCTCAGCTTTTTGATATATTCTTTAAGCTCGCTTATCGTTTCCGGTGGACCGTCATAACCGGCTTCCTGCAAAATATCCTTGTTGTAGAACAGCATGGATACATGCATGGCCGTCGGGATCGCATATGTCCTGCCTTCATGCTGGGAAGTGCTTAGGGCAGCCGGCACGAAGTCTTTAAGATCCAAGCCGTCCTTCGTTATATAATCATCCAGCGGCATCATGGCGCCGCGCAGCCCCCATGGCACGACATTTTGTCCGAATTGGGATGCGATGTCCGGAGGATTGCCCCCGGTAATCGCGGTAAGCTGTTTCTGATAGTCGCTTTGGGATAGGCCTTTTACTTGAATGTCGGGATTGGCCGAGTTCCACTTGGCAATCAATCGTTCCAGCGCTTCCGCTTCCGGTCCGGTCCATCCGTACCAGAAGTCGAGCGTTACGGCATCCTGGGCAGGCGGATTATCGGATGGCTTGTCACCAGCATCACTGCCCGATTGCGGCGGATTACCGCCAGAGCATCCTGTTGCGATAGAGAACAATAGAATAAGACTCCATATCAAATGTTTCTTCTTCATTCCTCTTCCTCCCCTTGAGCAATCGTGTACAATCGTGTAATCGTAATCGAAGTTCTATCAATTCCCTCCCCAAAACAGTTGACTAAACAACCGGCCCTGATCCAGTTATTTGTAAGAATTATGGATATCGTAGCATGTAAAAAAATCATTTCATTTCACTATCGTGTTCAAAAATAGGATTATCGTATGGCATTAAACGTTCTATTTGATCGCTTGTTTACGAAAGTCGGTGGGGGAGATGCCCGTGTATTTTTTGAAGATTCTGCAAAAATAGGAGAGTTCATTAAATCCGGTGGAGTAGCAAACATCCGTAACGGTTAACTCCGGCTGCTTCAGCATCATCATGGCCTGCAGAATCCTCAGGTCGGTGAGATACCGGTTGAATGTTTTGCCTGTCCATTCTTTGAAGAGGATGCAGAACGTGGACCTTGATAAATTTGAAAGGTTGCATAGATCATTCAGATTCATATCTTCCTGGTAGTGGTTATGGATATGATCAACGACTCTTGTCATGATTCCCCGGTATTTCTCTGATTTCTCGAACCCTTCTCTGAGCAGTTCACCGTTGACCTGCCGTACCAGAATCGAGAGGAGGACAAGCAGTTTCGCTTTGAGCGAGATTTGAAAAAAAGGGGTTCGTCTCTCGTATTCAATCAGCATGTCCTTCAAGACATTTTGGACCGTTACGTCGGTAACGCTGTCCAGCGTTATTTTGGATTGGGCGTTCATTTCCTTGCGCAGAAAGTATTCCAGAAACCCCACATCGAAAAAAGTATGATCTGTTGGCATTTCCTGAAATCTCTCGTTCACGAAGACTGGCATAAATTCGCATCCGTAAATCTCGATGTCCTCATCGGGTGAAATGCTGACGCTGTGCAGGGTAAACGGAGGTATAACAAAAATATCGCCCTTGGAGATCTCGTACGCCTCTTGATTAACGGTGTGTTGGAATGCTCCTTTCGCCACATACCAAATCTGAAAATAATCATGACAATGCGTCCATAAGCTCTGTTGATAGGTCAATTTATACATTTTGCACGGAAGACCTTCCAACATTTCCATCTTTGAGTTAAAATAAACGACACCTGATCCCGTTAGTTCTTCAATATCAACCTGACTCCAATAAATACTCAATGTTTTACCCTCCCCTATTGATTTCCTTCGATTTAAGAAAACGCTTTCAGTTTATGAGTCAGCCATTTTCTTAAAGATGATTATCCCTGAAAAACGAATCGTGTACAGCATTCCTCTTCCTGCCCTTTGAAATATGTTTCGCATTCGCAAACATCCTATTTCTAGGGGAATGTGGGGTTGTTATGAAAATTGTATATTTGGATGGTTTGAGAGGTTTAGCTGCCTTGATTGTGGTTGTGTCTCATTTTTTTCAGGTGTTTGCACCGTCTGTTTTTGAGGGGAGGAAGGAGATCGAGCATTTCGCTTTCGAGGGGATTGCCGCGCGAACACCGTTCAATCTGCTGTTTAACGGCAACTTTTCCGTCTGTCTGTTTTTTGTGTTGAGCGGATATGTGCTCAGCTATCGTTTTTTTCAAACCGGGGACAGGCTCATCATTTATTCGTCTGCTATTCGCCGCTATTTTCGTTTGGCCGCACCCGCCTTGGTATCCGTCTTCCTGGCTTATCTGATCATCGTGTTGGATCTCGGAGCATACGACAAAATACGCGGAATGACGTTATCTTCGATGCCTGATCCGTTTATGGCTAGCGACAATCTGCTGGTCATGCTGAAGGAAGGCTTGTTTCATACCTTTTTCACGTATGGATCGCAGTATAATCCTGTACTCTGGACCATGACATATGAGCTGTTCGGATCGTTTCTGATTTTTGGGTTTCTTGTCCTGTGTGGGAGACGGGTGATCCGTTATGCTGCATATGTTCTCCTGATCTACGTCTTCAACGATTCTTACTACCTGGGATTCATGCTGGGGATGCTGCTCGCAGACTTGAAGCATAGTGATCGGGATTGGCTGTCTTACTTCAATGCACCATGGATGACCTTCATATGGATCACGGTTGGCATTTATCTTGGCTCCTATCCATACTTGGATCCGGAGGGAACGATCTATTCTATTCTCGTGTGGGAATCGGATGGATTCGAATTTTTTGCATTTTATCATGTGATCGGGTCGTTTCTGATTCTGATAGCCCTGCTGAATTCGAGATGGCTGCAAGCGTTGTTTCATCATAAGTTATTTGCCTATCTGGGAAAGATATCGTTCTCGCTCTATCTATTGCACTTCACGATCATCTGTACACTGGGATGCCATCTATTTCTTCTGTTCAGCACATTTCTCTCCTATGGGTGGAATGTAATCGTGACGAGTCTAATCACGGTTCCGGTGATCTTTGGCGCTGCCCATGTATTCTACCGGCTGGTGGACGTTAACGTCTTATCTTTGTTGTCGCGCTGGAGCAAGAAATGGCTTGCCAGCCGGAAGAGGAGAGCGCTCAATGCCCATGTCCCTCATGAGCAATCCGTAAAGGCAGACTAAGATTAAGGATATCAAATAAGTCCATTTATGCATGAGAAAAAACCTTCTGGTCCGCGGCCGATAGAGTTTGGGTATTTTACCTGATCCCAGGCTCGACAGGCTGCGATAACCGAAGGTTTTTTTGCTATTCCTCCTTACATGAAATGAATATGTCTTACATACCCTGCTTCGATTTTTTACAGTTCAAGGGATAGTAGCGCCCGTACGCTTTTCCATAGGACACGATTCTTTCAATGGTGTCCTTCTCTTTAAGTTTGGTGAATGGGCATGGATCGGGGAGCGTGTTCACTTCCAGTATCCAGAGCGTAAGGTCGCGATCTACTGCGAGGTCGAGTCCCAATTCGTTCAATGCAGGATAAGTATGGCTCATGTGAGCAGCCACTGCCAAGGCAATACGGTCAATCTCTTGAAGGAGTTCGTTTGTCTTCGCATCATCCGCACTTGCGCGAATAAGTCGGTCTGCGGCATAAATCGTACCGCCTTGGCTGCCGTTGGTAACCGCTTTTCTCGGATGGGCGACACGTCCAACCGTTCCGGTAGCTTCCCATTCCCCCTCCGGGTTTCTTTGAATCATGACACGAAGGTCGAAAGGGCGATGATCATATGTCAGCAAATGTATTCCTCTCTGGATCAGATAGCGCTTGCTGTCTATTTGTTTACTCAATGATCGGCACAGTTCTCGATAAGAACGACAAGTCAATGTTCTTATACCGTTTTGATACTGATATGCCGCCCCCTTTTTCTCCACGCGCATGACCCCTTTACCTTGTGAACCAGCATCGGGTTTCACATATACCATGCCGTAGCGCTCCAGCATGTCAAACAGATGTCTCCGTGAAAACAGCTGGGTGGGTGGAACGAGCTTCGCCAACTCTTGTTGGCTTTGCAGAAGTTTTGTTTTGGTCCACTTGCTCTTCACCGTGAATCGGGAGGTTTTCATAAGATGTGCCTCATTTCAGGAAGATATGGTGTTATTGTACGAAGCTGGCGGTCAAAGTGTAACCGTGCAGCTTTTTTTCTATAGGGGGAATCGAACGAAATGAAGGAAGCGACATAGACTATTGTCAGGGGTAGTGGACTCCAATCTGTCGAAGGGGGAAGCGAAGTGCGGGATTCCAACATTCTGCAGCAAGCCTTGGTCCGCTCGCGTCGTTATATGCCATGGTATGAGGGCTGGGTACGGGGGAGCATCGGAAGAGCGCTCGATGAGATGGCTCAGGAGCCGAGGTTAGAACTGGAGCATCTACCGCTGATGACGCACACCGTGCTGGAGGAGTTATACTATACGGACGACAATCCGTTGGCAGCTCGAAGTGATGTTCATTATTATCGTACTTCCGGCACGAGTTCGGGTCGGCGCAAAGCGATCTATTACTCTGAAGCCGATGAAGAGGATTATATTCGGTTTAAGCTCCAGGTGTACCGGCAGATTCTTGGATCCGGCCAATATCGATCGGCTATTGCGGATATGGGTACCGGGCACGCGGAGGCAACGTCGATCGAGGTGTTCCGCCGCTTAGGTATGAACGCCGAATCGATCCCCTTTCAGGCGCCGATTGAGCAGCATCTTGAGCGGCTCGCACTGTGCAAGCCGGAGGTGCTATATACGATGCCGTCGATACTGGATCGCATCCTGAACGCTTCGATTGACGCGACCGTATATGGCATCCGTCACGTCATACTGGTTGGCGAAATGGCTTCCCCTGCCTGGATTCAGCTTACCGCCAAACGGCTCGGAATCGGTGCAGACCATATTACGGATACGTACGGTTCCATCGAGATTGGCACGATTGCTTATTACTCCCATGAACACGGGCGATATCTTCTGACGGACGGACTGCTTGCCGAGGGAGTACGCCCGGAGCAACTGGACGCTGATCTTGAACCGCTTGTCAATCCGGAGGAATCCGTGCTCGTCCTGACATCGGGTTATCGGGAAGCTTTTCCCGCCATTCGCTATGTCACCTACGACGTAGTGCGCGATTTGCGCCCAGTGATGGTGGATGGAAGACTCCGTCAAAGCTTTAGCAGCATCGTTAAGCGAATCGGACCAGATCTGAAGCATGGAGAGAAGATCAGCATCTATGATATTGAAAATGTCGCCTTGCGCCATCTGCATGCGGGCAGCGTTCAGGTGAAGGTGGCTCATAACGCCTTGATCGTGTATATATTCCATTCCACGGCAGTGCAAGCGATATTACAGAGGATCAAGCATGATATCGAGCAGCAGATTCCCGAGATCGGTACGATGATACAGTCCGGAATCCTTGGCGAAATCCAGGTGATTCGCGGAGATGGTGAGCCAGGAGCAGGTACGACATCGGTTAAACATAAAAAAATATGGTACGAGTAAATAAGGAGAATGACCTTGGAACTTCAAGACGGGATTGCAGGCGTGATCGGTGTCACTCCATTAATCCGCCTTAGTCGATTGTTTAACAACCGTT
Source organism: Paenibacillus sp. NPDC058898 (assembly GCF_049316025.1). Classification (NCBI taxonomy): domain Bacteria; kingdom Bacillati; phylum Bacillota; class Bacilli; order Caryophanales; family Paenibacillaceae; genus Paenibacillus; species Paenibacillus sp. NPDC058898. The sequence goes on from NZ_JBMOSM010000014.1 coordinate 127,179, forward strand.
CGTTTGATGTATACGGAAAACTGGAGTGGATGAATCCCGGAGGAAGCACCAAGGATCGACCGGCGCTTCATATGCTTCGGGAGGCCATGCGCCGCGGCGAGATCACGCCGAGCACGGTCGTCATTGAATCCAGCTCAGGCAATCTGGGCATCAGCCTGGCACAACTCTGCAACTACTTGGGGCTGCGTTTCATCTGTGTCATTGATCCGCGCACAACCGATCAGCATCGCCGCATCATTCGCAGCTTTGGCGGGGAGCTTGAACTGGTCACGGAGCCCGACAAGGAAACCGGTGAATTTCTGCCTGCACGAATAAGAAGGGTTAATGAACTGGTTCACCGTATGCCTAATGCTTACTGGACCAATCAATACGGTAATCCGGACAACTATTTGGCCCATAAAGAAACCACCATGCAGGAAATCGCTGAGCGGTTGGGCGAGATTGATTATTTGTTTTGCGGGGCTAGCTCATGCGGCACGATCCGGGGATGCAGAGAGTATATTGCGGATCGGCAGTGGTCTACCCAAGTTGTGGCTGTGGATGCAAAGGGAAGCGTTATTTTTGGAGGAGAGAAAGGTCCGCGGAAATTGCCTGGACTGGGTGCCGGCATAACGCCGGCTTTATACCACGAGGATATAGCGGACCGCATAGAGTACGTGTCGGACCTAGATTGCATACGGGGCTGCCGGGATCTGGTTCGGTACGAGTCGATTCTCGCCGGCGCTTCATCTGGCGGGGTCATCTCAGCAGTCCAGCGAATGTCGGGCAGCATCCCTGAAGGAGCGTTATGTGCGGTAATTTTACCTGATCGTGGTGAAAGGTATTTGGACACGGTGTATAACGATATATGGGTACAGCAGGAGTTTGGTGTGGACCCGGTTCTTTCTCTTTGGAGGATAGATCATGATTTATTTACATGACGGACACATACGTGAAATCGGGATGGATTGGTCAACGCTGATTCAAAAGATAGATGAAATCATCAGGATCAAAGAGAACGGGGACTGCGTTCATCCGCTAAAGCCGTATTTACGCTTTCGCGCCCCCGAGAATCGAATCATTGCCATGCCAGCTTTTGTTGGAGGAAATGTAAATATGTCCGGCATCAAGTGGATCGCAAGCTTCCCGGGCAATAGCCTGAATGGTCTGCCGAGAGCGCATAACACGATAATCCTTAATCATCCGTTGACCGGTGAGCCCGTGGCTGTCATATATAGCGGATTGCTGAATGGTTTGAGGACAGCCGCGGTAAGCGGGTTAATGCTGAAAGCCTTCATTGAAGCCAGGCGGCTCGAGAGCGTACGGATCGGTATCATTGGCTGGGGGCCAGTGGGGCAGATGCACCTCGCGATGTGCAGGGCGCTGCTGGGGGATCGCTTGGAACGTGTGCATCTATACGATCTCAAAGGCATCGATCCGGCAACCGTTCCTGAGGAGGTTCGGAACATCACAGATATTGCGGATACTTGGCAGCCTGTCTACCGAAACGCCGATGTTCTTGCCACATGCACCGTCTCGGAAGAGCGATATATCAATGAGAAGCCATCGAAGGGGATGCTGCTTCTCAATGTGTCGCTGCGGGATTATACAACAGACAGCGTAGCCGGGGTCAAGGCCATTGTTGTCGATGAATGGATGGAGGTTTGCCGTGAGAACACGGATGTGGAACAACTGCATCTGATGACGGGATTGCAGGAATCCGACGTCCTGACGCTTTCAGATATTCTATGTCGTGACGGCCTGGCGGCTTACGACGATCATGAAACGGTTTTCTTCAACCCTATGGGGTTAGCGATATTCGATATTGGCATAGCCAGTTACTATTATCACGAAGCAAAGCGATTTGGGAAAGGCATCGGGTTGGATAAAGGATAGCGATCCATATTAGAATAACAGGGCCCTTCGTTCCGCTGTATAGCGGAACGAAGGGCCCTGTTGTTAAGATAGACCTTTAACCGCTCGCATGGGTCTGCACCACATGCTGCCGGCGGTAAGCGCCCGGCGTTATGCCGGTGGCCTTCTTGAACGTCCGGTTGAAGGAAGTAATGTTGAGATAGCCGACACGCTGGCTGATCTCATTAACGGTCAAGTCTGTGCACGCCAGCAGTTCCTTCGCTTTGTTCATGCGGATGCCAAGCAGATGATCACTGAAGTTAAGACCGGTCTTCTCCTTGATATAGACGGAGAGGTAGGCGCTCGACAAGTTCAGCTTGGCTGACAAATAGTCGAGAGACAGATCATCGGCATACTGGTTATGGATGATGTTCATGAACATGGCGATGAGCGGCTCGTCGCCGGTATCCTTTTTCTTGCGAATGAGGGCGCAGGAGGCTTCGACGAGCTGACGGAATACCCCCTGGTAATCAGATAAACAATGACATTCTGCCAGCCTTGCGCTCCACCGCTTCAGGGATTGGACAGAAGTTTTATCTATCTGGGCCATCTCCATATAGCTTAGAATCTTGGAAGCGACCGAATCGGCGAAGAAACGAAATTGCGCGATGCCCGCCTCCTTACGCTGCATTGCTTCGAGCGCCTGGTCGATGATCTGCAAGGAGCGGCTGTCGCTGCCGGATTGCAGGGCGTCCAGCAGTCCTTTTTCCTGTGACGGGCTCAGATTGACGGTGGTTGGAAGAACCCGCTGCTTGGTTACCATCTGGGATTCTTCCAGGAGCTGTGCCTGCGCAGCCAGTCCTTTGACCTGATGGTAGGCTTGATTGAATTCGGACGAATGGCTCACCTGGGAACTGACGGCGATGGTGACCAGGAACAATTCCTTTTCCTCGTTTAACATGTTCTTGATTTCCAGCAGAAGATCCTCCAGGCGGGCGGCTTCCTCCCGTTTAAAGATAGATACAATCTCGTTCTTTTCGATCTGGAACGTATGAGACCCCGGATAGCGCTCAGCCGTGATCAGATGAATATGCTCCAGGATATGGCGCACAGCCTGATCGGTCTGGAGGGGGAGCTCATAAACCGGATTCATCCGGAAACGGATGTGATACAAAACCACGATAAAGCTTCCGTCATCCGACAGGAAGTCCTCCCACTCGCTGATATCGGTATTGATGCTCTTCAACTGACTGATATAAGAGTAACTGGTTAGAACCGATTTATGCTTGTTCATGCGCTCCCGTATTTCTTCCTTCTCCCGGAACAGCTCTTGAATACGGTTCTGGATCAGATCGTACTCCGTGATGGTGCCGGATTCCGGCATGGATGTACTGTTGGCTCTGTTCAGCACGGTGGTTAGAATCTGCTTCACGGGCTTGTGCAATCTGCGGCTGAGGAAATAGGAAGCGGCAAGGGCCACGCCAAGCGACAGGCAGAAGATGAGCAGCAAACCGCCGGTTAACCGGCTTAACTGAGAAGAGACATGGCTGTAAGGTACGGCCGAGACATAGGTCAGTCCGTCGGATCCGGCTTCGGCAAAATAGTAGGTTCCATCCTTCAGCACGGCTTTCTGTCCGGCTTCAAACGACGGAAGCTGATCTTGGTTCATGGAGCCTAGCGTATACAGCACTTGGCCTTCGGCATTCAGAATGGCGAGTGCACGATCAACCGACTCGCCGAAGAAGGACTGGGCAGCCTTGTCGATATCGATGAGGGCAATGACCTCATAAGGACTATCCGGCTGTTTATAGACAAAGGGCATCAGTTTTTTCTCGGACAAATCGTTGTTGATTCGATAGGTTGATGCAGGGAGGAGTTTGAAGGACTCCTGATGGCCTTCGTAGCTGCTCCAGAATGAATAAGGATACATCGAACTTGCATAGGAACGATTGAACATATAGGAAGCATCGCCGCTTCCGGATTTGCTCAGTACAAAATCAAACTCCCGAAGATAAATCAGGGTATCCTCCAGAAAGAATAACGCGTTATAAATATCGCTCCGCATCTGCATCATCACATCTCGGGCTTTCAAGTAATTCACTTCGTTTCCCGCCTGGTTGCGAAGCTGATTATTGAAGCCGATTAATTCGGATTGGTTGTATATATCAAACATCAGCACCTGAAGCCTGCTGAATTGATTGGTGAACCGTTCCGCGGAATCGTGAACGGCCTGCTGGCTGGTGTCGATGATTTCTTTTTGCAGGCTGGTCTTAAAAAGCTGGAAGATGACCATATAGAACATTCCGAATAACACGATGATGGCCAGAAAGCTCAGAAAAATCTTAAAGAATACACTGCGACTTTTATGTCTGATCCAATTCACAGCCTTCCCCCCTTTGTATTTTTCTGACGTCCAAGGTTTCACAACATTATATAGGACAAGTGTTAAGGATTGTGCCCGATTCGTGTTAATCGTTCGTAAAAAATGGATAGTCAATATTTTAGATTTTAAGCAATGCTTTAGGAAAATGGCGCTTCTGCCCAGTCATCCAATGAAAGGCGAGACATCATTAAAATGGTCAATACCCCTTATGCGTTCGGGTCGTTTATGATGCAGACGTGGACCTTGGGGACACACGAAGACGCATAGACGAAAGAGGGGGGATTGCCGATTTTACAACGTCATCTTAACACCGTGGAAGCGCATTCAAACATTCGCAAGAACAGTGCTTGGCGAAGCTGGATGATGCAGGTTCGCAGAAACTGGCAGCTTTACGCTTTATTTGCACCAGTTCTGTTATACTTCATTGTATTTCATTATGTACCCATGTATGGCGTCCAGATTGCATTTAAGGATTTTATTGCGAACAAAGGGATCATGGATAGTCCATGGGTGGGCTTCAAGCATTTTGAACGCTTTTTTGACAGCTTTTATTTTTGGCGGATTATTAAAAATACGATGGGTATCGGGTTATATGAGTTGGCGGTCGGATTTCCGATTCCAATTATCCTGGCCTTGATGATTAATGAAGCCAGATCGGGCCGGTTCCGCCGATTTGTACAAACCGTAACTTATGCACCCCATTTCTTATCTACGGTGGTCGTCGTTGGCATGATCATGATGTTCCTGTCGCCGGTCAGCGGCCTAGTCAATTCGATTATCACCTCCTTCGGCGGAGAGCCGATCGCATTCATGACGGAGCCCTCCTGGTTCAAGAGCATCTACGTGTGGTCTGGCGTGTGGCAGGGCATGGGCTGGAGCTCAATTATCTACTTGGCAGCACTTGCCGGGATTGATCCGCAGCTGCATGAGGCGGCCAAGGTGGATGGTGCGGGTTGGCTCCGGCGAATCTGGCATATTAATCTGCCGGGGATCGCACCAACGATGACCATTCTGCTCATTTTGAACATCGGTTCCGTTCTTGGCGTCGGCTTTGAGAAGATCTTCCTGATGCAAAATTCGCTCAATATGGAAGCCTCCGACGTCATCGCCACGAACGTATACCGGAGCGGTATACTGGGTGCCCAGTACAGCTTCTCGGCTGCGGTCGGCCTGTTTAACTCCATCGTCAACTTTATCATGCTGATTACCGTAAACCGGATTGCCCGAAAAGTCAGCGAGAACAGCCTATGGTAAGGAGGAATGATGGCATATGCCGCAAAGCCGCAGTGAACGAATAGCCGGTGTATTTATTTACATTATACTATCTTTTATTACACTCCTTGTACTGTATCCTTTATTTTTTGTTCTGATTGCTTCCATCAGCGCTCCGGAAACGGTGATGCGGGGGGAAGTATGGTTATGGCCGAAGGAACTGTCGTTTGTCGGCTACGAACGGTTATTTGCCAATTCGGAGCTCATGCGGGGATTTCTAAACACGCTGCTCTATACCACGACGGGCACAGCGCTGAATGTACTGATGACGATCGCGGCGGCTTATCCATTATCGAGAGCCGATTTTAACGGCCGCGGCATTTTTACGGCGATCATCGTATTCACCATGTTCTTCAGCGGGGGGATGATCCCCAATTACTTGCTGGTTAAGGAACTGGGGATGCTGGATACGATTTGGGCCATCATTATCCCTTCGGCCGTATCGGTGTGGAACATTATCATCATGCGGACCTTCTTCCAAAGCTCCATTCCGAAGGAAATGCAGGAGGCGGCGTTTATCGATGGGGCCTCTAACATGCGGGTGCTGCTGCGGATTGTGCTTCCATTATCCGGACCGATATTAGCTGTCATGGTTTTGTTCTACGCAGTGGGCCACTGGAATTCGTATTTTAGTGCGCTGATCTATTTGTCGGACCGTGCGAATTATCCGATGCAGTTGTTCCTGCGTGAAATTCTGGTTCAGGGACAAATGCAGGAGATGGTTGATATCAGTGATGATTCACTGGCACGAAGTCTAATGGATGCGGAAGCGATCAAATATGCGGCGGTCATTGTGACAAATCTGCCGATGCTGCTGCTGTATCCGTTCCTGCAAAAGTATTTTGTGAAGGGTGTTATGATTGGCGCAATTAAAGGTTGATTACGGATATTTCATGAGGAGGAATTGAATTTTATGGTGATGAGAAAATGGACTTCACTTACATTGGCAGCTGTACTGGCAGCCGGATTGCTGGCAGGCTGCGGTAGTAAAAGCGGCGAAGGTGCAGCGGATAAGGGGGAGACGCCGCAAGCCAATGTTAACGAGACCGGCATGCCGATTGTGAACGAGCCCCTTAACTTGACGTTCTTCACGGGCAAGTCGCCATCAAACGGGAGCAAATTCGAGGAAACGCTTGTATGGAAAACCTATCAAGAGATGTCGAATGTGAATGTGACCTGGAACCTCATTCCATTCGATACCCTTACAGAGAAGCGGAACCTAGCGCTGGCAGGTGGAGATTATCCGGATGTATTCTACTCCGCAAGGGTCAGCTCCGCAGAATTAACCCGTTATGGGGAGCAGGGAGTATTTATACCGCTGAATGATCTGATCGATCAATATGCACCGAATTTTAAAAAGCTGATGGAACAGTACCCTGATATTCGAAAAGGGCTGACGATGCCGGACGGTAATATTTATTCCCTGCCTTCTTTCTACGATCCTGCGCTGCTCTCCATGTTGATTGGTACACCGATATGGATTAATCAGGAGTGGCTGGATCAGCTCGGGATGAAAGAGCCGCAGACGACCGAAGAATTCTATGCGTATTTGAAGGCGGTCCAGAAAACCGATCTGAACGGTAACGGTAAGCATGATGAGATTCCATTCGCTTCAACAGGCATTACCGGAATCATCGATCACTTGAAAGGCTCTTGGGGACTTGGTACAAGTGGACTTGGCCATAAATTGGTAGACATAGATCCGGATACAGGGAAACTGCGCTTCACCAAAGCCTTGCCGGAGTATAAGGAAATGCTGCAGTTCGTCAACAAGCTGCACCAAGAGGGACTGCTCGATAAAGAGATCTTCACGATTGAGGGCGGCGCATTGAATGCGAAAGGGCAGGAGGGCCTGCTCGGTGCCACGATTGTGCCGAATCCGGAGATGGTGATGGGACGAAAAGAATACATCGGGCTCGGGGCGCTTAAGGGACCGCATGGAGATCAACTCTATTCTCATGTCAAAGTTCCGATGGTTCACGTAGGTGCATTTGCGATTACTGATAAGAACCCGAATCCGGAAGCAACGATCCGCTGGATGGATTATTTCTACGGGGATGAGGGAGCCCAGTTCTATTTCATGGGTAAAGAAGGCGAGACTTACACGAAGAACGCTGAGGGTCAACTGGAGTATGTGAAGGAGATTACGGAAAATCCAAATGGATTAACGCAGGATCAGGCGTTGGCCAAGTATTTCACTTGGCTCGGGGGCAGCTATCCGGGATTTGTGCGGGAGAGATGGTTCAAAGCCTCGGAGACACGACCTAACGCAATGGCCGCTGCTGAAAAAGCAGAGCCGTATGCCGTGAAGGAGATCCTGTACAATTTTAACTTTACGTTGGAGGAAATGGACGTCATGACCTCGATCGGTAAAGATATCGAGGATTACGTGAAGGAAATGGAAGCGAAATTCGTGAATGGTTCGGCCTCGTTCAGCCAATGGGAAGAGTATGTGAATACACTCAACAAGATGGGGATGGACCGATATATGGAGGTTTACCAGGCTGCATTTGACCGCTACCAGGCGGAGTAATCGGAAGATATGACAATCGAAAGACGCGGTTCGGGGGGTTCCGTATCGCGTCTTTTGCTAATCCAAATAATTGGTGAAACAGGTTACATGATGAAGCGGCCCGTTCAAGGAAACATCCTTGATTACGGACCGCTTCTGTTATGGTTTAATCGGATGAGGAACAGAGTTCTTCTACATGGATGGTACAGAACAGCAAGGCGGTTCTGCCGGGCTCCAGCACCTGCATGCCGGTGATTTCCGGATCCAGTTCCAGGTTGAAGGCATTGGTAGCACATGTGTAAGGCTCGGGGCATAGATAACCGCTCGCTCCATCGCCATTGTGCAGCACCCATTGCTTGAATGCGTCATCCGCACGGTATGTAACCCGGAGGCCTGCCGCCGAATCGGTTAATACCGTTTCATTACGGTCTTCCGGCATGGCAAGGAACAGATCATCGAGCGGAAACTGACTGACGGAGATGCCATCCCGTAAGCCTCTGCTGCGGAAATCATGGGCGAGCTCGCCGGTCGGCAGCACGCGGTCATTAAGGACCCATCGTTTCCCGACAGGGGCCTGCAGCGTGCAGCGTTCCTGACCGTATTCATTTCCGAAGGGAAAGCGGAAGGTGGTATGATATCCCAGTCCCCATGGAAAAGAGCTTGTGCTTTTATTGCGAATTTCCGCGGTCTGCCTGAACGAGGCCCCATCAATGCTCATACGCAGAAGGATGGTGAACTCGTGGGGAAATTGCGACAGGATCGTTGGACGGCCTCTTGAAGAGAACACGGTTTCGATCACGGCCCGATTCCCTTTTGTCCAGCAGCGTCCGACTTCCCATGCCTGGTCATGAACAAGCCCGTGCGCATGATTATGATGCTGCGGCTCGTTGATCCGGAATTGATAGGGCCGGCCTTCAAAAGTAAAACTCCCGTTTTCGATCCGGTTGGGCGGAAATAAAACAGGAATGCCATATAACAAGGGTGTCCGCTCATATTCCGTCATGGAAGGCGGCATACGCAGCAATTCCGTGTCGGATGGTTTCCACCGCAGGGAGATGACGCTGCTCCCCCAGCCCGGAACCACCGTCATGGATAAGCGATCATTCTCGGCCCTAACTGCAGGCATGTCAAGAAATGTACATCGTTCAACTGCTGGGCATGTCTCCATGTCACACCTGCTCTACTTGTCCGCTTAAGACGGAGCGATGGATGGCATGCACCAGCTTGGTATTCAACAAACCGGCAGCTGCGCCGGATTCCGGCATCGTATCCATTCGGATATGATCGACGAAGGAATGGAGCATATAATTGGGTGCTGCAGTATATTGGCCGTTGATCGGTGTACCGAGCGTATGGACATGACTGTACACGCTGCCGCCTTTACGGACCATTTGATCGGATAAATCGACATACAATGCCCCGTCTTCGCCGATGATCTCGACCTTGAAGTCGTAGATAAGCGGCATCGATTCGGGCAGCACCCAGCTGGTCGTAAATGTAGCGTGCGTGCCATCATCGAAGGACACGATCGTTTGCATGGAATCGTAGGTGTCGATCCCCATCGCGACTAATTTCTTCTTCGTGCCTACCGCGTAAACGCTCACCGGCAGAACCCCGCTTTTCAGCCATAAGGCAATATCCGTGGCATGAGGGAAAAGGAACCAGCCGGGCGTTGATTCCCCGGCCCATTTCAGCATTTTGGTGGGGACGTAGATGGTGTCATTTAAGCGGGTGTTGATGGTCAGAATGTTGCCTATGTCACCATTTTGGACCGCTTCCTTAACTGCAACGAATGGAGAATTCCAGCGATTCTCGAATGCAACGAGGCACTTAATGCCCGCCTTCTCGACCTCGGCGTACATGTCCTCGGCTTCCTCGACGGAGGTGGAGAAGGGTTTTTCAACCATGATATGAATGCCTTGCCGTGCTGCAAGCATAACGGGCTCTTTATGCAGGAAATCCGGCGTGGCAATAACGATGGCGTCCAAAGCCTCGCTTGCCAGCATATCTTCAACCTGCAGATAACCGGGAACCCCGTATTTATCCATGCTGGCGTTTCGTGTTGTTTCATAAGCATCGCTGACCGCGGCCAACTCCGCATAGGGATTTTGGCTAAGGGTATCGGCGAACATATTCCCGCGAATCCCCATGCCTACGATTCCGATTTTTATCATTGTGAACCCTCCTAGAATGGTTAAATTATTTAACTGCTCCGGCTGTCATTCCACTGACCAGATGTTTCTGCAGCAGCCAGAACGCAATCACGATCGGAAGTGTGGTTATGACGGAGCCCGCCATGAGGTAATCCCAGTTGACGACATACTGTCCTTGAAAGCTGGCGATGCCGACCGACAGCGTCCATTTGTCGTAATCGCTGATGAACGTCTGTGCAAACATAAACTCGTTCCAGCTGGTTAAGAAAGAGAAGACGCCAGTTACCACGAGCCCGGGAAGCGTGAGCGGAAGCAGGATCCGGATAAAGGTTGTCCATCGGTTGGCCCCGTCTACGCTCGCAGCTTCGTCGATGGACTGGGACACGCTGTCAAAGTAGCCTTTTAGCATCCATGTACAGAACGGTACTGCAAACGTGGTATATGCGATGACGAGACCCAGATGGGAATTCAGCAGATTGTAATCCTTCATGATCAGGTACAGCGGAATAATGAGCAGTGAGCCGGGGAGCATCTGCGTCAACAAGATGATATATCCGAGCGACATCCGTCCCCGGAAGCCGAACCGGGACATCGCATAGCCGCCAAAAGCGGAGATGACAAGGGAGAACACCGTTGTTAGCAGCGAGACTAGCGCTGTATTACCGAACCATTTCATAAAGTTGGCGCTGTCATCCGCATTGGGATTCAGCATTCCCTTGTAACCATTCCAATTAAGTTCATGTGGCAGGTACGTCAGCGGCGTGCTGTAGATTTCGGCCTGAGGCTTCAACGAAGTCAAGATCATCCATAGAAAAGGAGACACGGCAAACAACGAAATAAAAACAGCGCATACATATACTAGAATCTTGTTTGGGCCTTTGCTCATGACATTTCACCAGCCTTCGTCGCTTTCATGTACATGACGGTGAACACAATGGAGATCGCCAGCAGGATCATCCCTGCAGCGGAGGCCAGACCGAAGTCAAACGATTTGAAGCCTGCCCTGTAGATGAAGATGGTCAGTATTTCGGTTACCCGGCTCGGTCCGCCCCCGGTGAGGACGTATACGATGCCGAAATCCTTAATGGTCCAGATGATAAGCAGCAGGAACACGATGACGGATACGGGCTTCAACATCGGGAAGGTGATGCTGAGAAACTGGCGCCATTTCGAGGCACCGTCGATTTCCGCTGCTTCGTACAAGCTTTTGGATATGCTTTGCAAACCGGCCAGCAGCATGATGGCCGCGAACGGGAAGCCCTTCCATACATTGACGAACATGGCTGCCCAGAGCGCGGTGTCGGCTTCGCCGAGGAAAGCGACCGGATTGGCCAACAGGTTGAGCTTCAGCAGCAGATCATTGATCACGCCGAATTGGTAATCATACATCAGAATAAATACGAGACATGCAACGACTTCAGGTACGGCCCATGGGATGATCACCAGTGCTCTTACAAGCCCTCGGCCCTTGAAGGGAATATTCAGCAGGACGGCCGTACCGATTCCGAGCAGGAAACGCAGAGCCACCGTCACGATAATATATAGAAAGGTAATGCCTAACGATTTCAGGAAGTTCCCCGACTGGATCGCGGCTGTATAGTTGTCCAATCCTACAAAGGGATTGCCTTCGGCAATCGGTTTGGCAACCTTCCAGTACTGCACGCTCATCAGCGCCGATTTCAGAATCGGATAGAGGAGCACGAGAGCAACGGTAATGACCAGCGGTGCAATAAATAAATATGCGGCTATATTTTTTTTGAAATGTCGTTTTTCCTCTAGCCATAAACGCTTTGCCCTCGATGGTCTTTTCAATGGCAAGGGAGTTTGCCTGCTTGTCACATCCGTTCGCGTTGGATTCATTCCCCTACCTCCTTATGATGTAAGTGCCGCCCGGCCATGAAGCCAGGCGGCTTCAAACGTTTGATCATCCGAATGTTTTTTAATGCATCGTGTCCTTCATTTGCTCAGCTGCACTGTCCAGCGCTGTCTTGGCGTCTTTCATGCCAACAAACATTTCCTGCGCGGCATTGATCAGGATTTGGGAGAGGGAGCCGAGTTCGGGAATTGGCGGGTCCATAACGGCCGGCGCATATACATTCTCCTGGAAATCGAAGAATTGGGCAGCCAGCGGATTCTCCGATTTGTATTCTTCGGATTCGGCATATTCCTTGCTGCTCGGAATCATGCCGGAGCCGGCGATAATCTGCTGCGCCTCTTGGGATGTCATCCATTCAAGGAACTCCCAAGCTTCATCAAGATGCTTGCTGTCTTTGGAAATCATCGATACGATCGGGTAATTGTGCGGGTTCGGTTTATAGGTTTGGCCTTCGTATACGACGGAAGGCTGCGGAATGAGCCCAAGGTCGTCCATTAAAGCTTCATCGCGTTCTTTGGTCATGCCGATAAACCAAGGGCCATCCATCATCATGCCGGCTTGCCCATTCCAGAACATCTCGCGGCTGACCTTCTTGTCGCGGGTTCCTGGAGGCGTTGCCTGCGGGTTCTTGATTAGATCCTGCCACCACTCCGCTGCCCAAACGTTCGGTGCCGAGTTGACATTAATCCGGTCGGCTTCGTAAGGGCCTACCTCGCCGTCCGGGAAGTAAATTCCTCCTGATACCGGACGAGCGAGCAGCCTGTACCATTCCGAGGCGATAAAGGGATGTGTGCCGATGACGCTGGAGAACCCGTATTGCCCGTCTTTAACACCGCCAAGTTGAATGGCGGCTTCTTTGAAGTCGTCCATCGTTTGAATGGAGGCAGGATCAATTCCGGCCGCTTCGAACATCGATTTGCTGTAGAAAATGCCGGTTGATCCCCATGCGTAATTGGACAGCGCATAATAGGAGCCGTCGACCTTGCTCAGTTCCTGTCCGACAAGCTTGTCCTCAAGTCCGCTCGCTTGAATCTTTTCGTCGAGATTCACGAAAGTGCCGCCGCTCTGCAGCGCATTATAGGTGGCAATATTCTCAGGGTATACCTGAACGATGTCCCCCTGTGTACCTGCCAGAATCTCCGTGGTCAGTTTATCCCAGTAATTCTCGTAGTCTGTGCCGTGAACTTTGATGGTGACGTTAGGGTGGGATTCATTGTATTTGGCAATGAGCGCATCAATTGCCTTCTTATGAGGTTCTTCCGCATACACCGACGTCTCGAACGAGATCGTAATTTGATCACCTTCGGACGGGTCGTTGCTTGCCGATGCCGGGTCTTTACCACCCGAGCATGCGCTTAATACGGTTGATAACGTAAGGGCTGCAGCGATAAGAGCCGTCCATCCCTTTTTCTTTCTGTTCTTGTCTACCATGCTAGTTCATCCCCTTCTGGCTTTTTAGTATTGTGGAAAGCGCGGTGAGGCGCCGTTCCTATGCCCTTAATAAAAACACCTGGTGCCAAGTCAGGACAACAAACACTTTTCGTAAAACAAACCGAAAGGTGAATACAGTGTTAGTGTAAACGTTACCGCGATGGCAATTTAAATAACACTGGAAATTGTATGTAATATTAATCACAAAAAACTTTTCTCTACGAGAAACTATTTTCTACTTTGCAGTGAAGGGCATCACTGCGCGGGTAGGAGCAACCAAGGCATAGACGGGAGAAGGCCGAGGGAGACTTTTATGTCCTCCTCGGCCTTCGTTTGAGATCGGGGTCTGCGCCGTTTTATTTGCCTTTACGATAATCCATTGGGGGTACGCCGGTAATTTTTTTGAAAGTCCTGGCAAATGATATCGGGCTGCTGTAACCGACCCGTTCCGTAATTTCTTGTACAGACAATGCGCTTTCCGTAAGGAGTCGTTTCGCTTCCTGAATTCGCAAATCGATCAAAAAGTCCACAAATTTCAAGCCATACTCTTCCTTGAATAATCTGCTCAGATATTTGCCGCTGATCCCGAATTTGTCTTGCAAGTAGTCAAGGGATAGTTCTGCTTTCGTATAATGCTTTTCAATATAAGCCTTAACCTCTTGTACGAGGTTTCCCTGGCTTCGCAGATTCCGCTGCTTATCCAGCCGTTGGGCAAATTGCTCCAGAAGCTGGAGCACCATCTGCGTCCAATCTTCCGGCAGGTCGATTTCTTTCTGAATCCGGTCGAGTGCCGGCATCGTTTCCGTTTTCCAGAGCAGGTAGTATTCGTCATTCATACTGGAAGCCGTCTTGTTCAAATGGTACGTCAGGTAATGCAGTACGCTGCTTGCGCCCCGTCGGGATATGCCTTCTTCCAGCATATTCTGAAAGAGCGCCTGCATCTGTGTCTTCCACTTGACTTCTTGCAGTTGGAAGGCGTCAACGATCCGGTCGACCTGTTGAAAATAATGAAAGCTGTGATCCTTCGACAAGGCATCGGACGAATAAGGAATGATCATGGCACTTCGGTTTACGGGCTTCGTTTGCAGCGCATCCAATGCCTCGTGATAGGAATCATGCAGATTATCCGGATGCTCAACCGGCTCCCCGATGCCGACGGATACGGTGAACGATAAGGCATCGGCAAATCGGCGCTGGCATTCTTCGGTGAAGGAGAGTGCCTCGAATCCCTGTTTCTCCGCTTGTGGCGATATGACCAAAATGCAAGCAAGCTGGTGCAAGGACACCCACAGAAGCTTTACCTCGCAGGCGTGATCCGACGCCGCTTCCAGGATGATCGTTTCAATGGCTTTTTGCTGGGAGCGATGCTGCTTCTGACCGTAGTTGGCGCTCCACTCTGAACGATGATCAATTTCCAGGACAAAAACCAATGGGTTGCCAAACAGCACAGGCAGGCCGTGCTTGGCTGCTTCCTTCTCCCATTCCTTCAGATCGAAAGAGCGCGTCCCTTCCAGCAGCTCGTACATGAAAAAATTTTGCTGAGCCTTCAAGTCCTCCTCGAACTGAAACTGGAACCTTTTATTCTGATCAATCATATTTTGCAATTTGGAATTGATGAACGTAAATTCGTTTTTATGGATTTCCTCCGGGACGTCATCCTTGGAGGATAGCTGCTGCAGCTGGTTGACCAGGCGCTGAATGGGTCTGTAATTTTGCAGCGTCACGTAGACGATCCAGGCAACCGAAACGGCACATAGAAGCAAACCGGCAATAAACCATATATTTGATAAGCTAATGATGAAATTGAAGGTATCCGCCCCTTGAACGCTGCTAACGATGCGCCAGCCCGTATACTCGGAATTCGCTTCTGACTGAAGGGCGCCGTTGTTGGTTACAGGCTTGCTTACAGAAGTCTTTGATTTTGCCATATCAAATAAGCTGTTCCCTTGGGAATCATACAGGCTTAGTATGCGGGATGACGGATCGTGCATTTGAAGAAGCATTCCCTGCAAGGCGTCAGCGCTTACATTAACGACGATTAGCCCATGATGCTTCGAGAAGATGGAAACGCTGCGCGTCAATGAAACGACCGGCACCCCTTTGTCGGAGGGCAGCTCCTTGTATGATCTGATATCCGACCAATGGCTGTTGGGTGTTTCCAGCTTGGAGCGAATGAAGGCGTTATCGGCATATTGATCCAAGGGATAGCTCGTGCTTTCATTGAGGACTTGATTATGATCCGCTTGAACCATATAGATGGAATGAATCAGGGGGTTGGTCATTTTTAAATCGCGCAAAAGATTCATCACGTCCACCTGAAGGGGCAGATCCTTTTCCGTGCTTCTGGAGAAAAAGGATATGACCTTTCGATTACGCAGCATCTCGAGCGAAATTTTCTGATCCAGCGAAGACAACGACGTATCAATCATCAGCATCGCTTGTTGGGTTACGAAAGCATTGGAGCGCTCGGCATCCTGTCGGTTGCTTTCGCTCAATGATTGGGAAAAGACAAAAAATAAAAAGGCGGGGACGATCAGAAAGACAGGGATATACAGCATGAGCATCCGCGTAAACCAGTTACGATTCATGTTGGTTCCTCTTTCCTAGGCAAACATAAATGATATTCACACGTTATGGCCTCGAATAGTCATGAATTGATCTTCGGCTGTTATTCTTGTGAAGTGTTTGTTACAAATAGCAATTCTTATGTTAGTTTATCAGACATCATGTCGATTTGACTACAATATTGTCGGAAATGTGACAAAGAGGAAGACGCAGCAGATGGAGCCGAAGACGACATTCAGAGATATTCCCAAGGTCTTCGCGGTATGGCTTTTTAAGCAGAGGCGGAGATATATTTCGAACAAGAAGATTGAATGGATGGTTCAGCGGTTGATTCAGGGCTTTCTGCTCATGTGGGACATCTTGTTCTATACGTTGGTGTATATTGATAACCATAGCCACGATGAGGCATTTTGGAATCATTGATTAAAGACGATGAGAAAGCGGGTAATTCTTCTGATAAGTGGAGTATCACAAAGCATATATGAAGGTAATTTCAAGGCGGCAGGTAGCTCGGACACAGCTGCCGCTTACAGAAGCCCGGCATGGCTGTCGCGGCTTTTTTGCTGTGTAGCGTCCATTTTACACAAACCGTGACCTTTATTGAGGATGCGTTAACACTTCTTCCTTACACTTGAAATTAAATAAGGATAGAAGAGGGGATATGGAGTTGAAGCATAAAAGCATGAAAGTAGTCTCGCTGTTTATGGCGGCGGAAATCGCGATGGCCTCTCTATTTTCGGCGGGCACCGTTATGGCTGAAGAGGGACAGGAGATACTCCGGACGGCAAGCATGGAGACAGCATCACAAGATGCAGCTGTCGCTGCCGTTCATTTCGGCATTACCGATAAAATTTTTCCGGCTGCTCATGCAGAAGAAGCATATACGGTAACCGTTGATGTGTATGGCGGACAAGCACCGTATACCTTCTCGGCGACGGGTCTACCGGTAGGTTTGGACATTAAGTCCGATACAGGATTCATTACAGGTACGCCTGCTGCTGGGCAAGAGGGCGAATATACGGTTGAGGTAACGGTACAAGATAGTGCAGCCATACCTGCTACGGCTCAATCGATTGTTAAATTGCAAGTATTGGGGAAACGGCCTGATCCGGTGGCTGACAAGCTAGCCATGAAGATGATCGGGCATTATTCTGTAGGGACCTCCAATAAGGATGGCGGCGTTGCGGAAATTGTAAAATACAACAAGGATAACGGGAAGCTCTATCTGGTCAATGGTTCAACTCAGCCGGCTAGTCTCGAAATCGTGTCGCTTGGCGCTGATGGCAGCTTGCTGAAGGACAAGCAGATCAATGTGGAAGACTTGGCAAGCACGGGCGGTTTTCTGTATGGGGACCTGACCAGCGTGGATATCAACACCAAGACGAAGCAGGTGGTGGTCGCTGTTCAGGAGCAGGATCATGCAAAAGCCGGCAAGGTTCTGGTACTCGACTATGACGGCGGTTTGATCGGATCTTATAAAACCGGCATCCAGCCGGACATGGTCAAGTATACTTCCGATGGCCGTTATATCCTGACAGCGGATGAAGGCGAGCCTCGTACAGAGACTGCTTCTGATCCGGAAGGAAGCATTACGATTATCGACACCCTATCGGGCGAAGTAAGTTATCTGAAGTTTGATGACCCGTCGATCATGGACGATCAGGTACATATTCGCGGACCTGTGGAAGCGGACGGGCAAATTCGCAGCACCGGAAACAAGGACGATGCTGTTCATGATCTTGAGCCCGAGTACATCTCGTTGTCCGAAGATGAGCAGACGGCATACGTCGCCTTGCAGGAGAATAATGCGATCGCCGTGGTCGATATCGCCGCGAAGCGTATTCAAGCGGTTAAGGGACTCGGGTATAAGGACTTCAATCAACCAGAGAATCAGCTTGACCTTCTGAAGGATGGACAAATCAAGTTTGAGAACGTTCCTTTTTACGGAATGTATATGCCTGACGGAATCGCGACCTACAGCGTGAATGGACAGCAGTACATTCTGTCCGCGAATGAAGGGGACGCAACAGGCTGGGATGAGCGAAGCAATGAAAGTAACATTGGCAAAATGAAACCTAATTTGGATCCGTTGTCCCCGGCAGCACAATTTCTGGCAGACAAAGGAACCACCTACGATAAGGTTGAAGTTGCCAGCGATATGGGCAATGAGGGACTGTACCTGTACGGAGGTCGTTCATTCTCCATATGGAATGCAGCCGATATGTCCCAGGTGTATGACAGCGGCAGTGATTTTGAGAAGATTACAGCCGAGCGTTTACCGAATCATTTCAATGCCAGCAATGACAAAACCGATCTGGACAGCCGCAGCTCCAAGAAAGGACCAGAGCCCGA
This sequence comes from Paenibacillus sp. NPDC058898, assembly GCF_049316025.1. Taxonomy (NCBI): domain Bacteria; kingdom Bacillati; phylum Bacillota; class Bacilli; order Caryophanales; family Paenibacillaceae; genus Paenibacillus; species Paenibacillus sp. NPDC058898. The sequence goes on from NZ_JBMOSM010000014.1 coordinate 145,556, forward strand.
ATATGTAACGGTGGGTAAGGTAGGAAAGAAGACGCTGGCTTTTGTCGGCTTGGAGCGCATTGGCGGGGTAATGACGTATGATGTAACGAACCCATCCGATCCGGCGTTTCTGAACTACATCAACACACGGGATTTTAACGGAGGGATTGCATCGGATTCCGGCCCGGAGGGACTGGACTTTATTCCGGCCGCAGACAGCAAGACAGGACGCCCGCTGCTGCTGGTTGCGAATGAGGTCAGCGGAACGGTGGCACTGCTGGAGCTTCAGGTGACCAAAATTACGTTGGATCACTCTTCGCTCACGCTGAATCCGGGCGGTTCCCCGGTACAATTGCAAGCGAGCGTTGATCCCGCTCTGGGCGGATCCAGCGAGCTGGCCTGGAGTTCCTCTGATGAAACGGTAGTTACCGTAGATCCGAACGGTCTGGTTGCACCGGTATCCGTAGGTGAAGCCGTGATCACCGTTCTGAGCAAGGATGGCTATGGATCAGCGGAAGTACCGGTTAAGGTAACGGATGGTTCGCCGGAAGGAGAGCCATGGAAATTAACGGTTATGCATACGAACGATACGCATGCGCATCTGTCCGAAGTCGCCAGAAGGGCTGCACTGGTTAAGCAGGTCCGCAGCGAGGGCGGAAACAGCCTGCTGCTGGATGCAGGGGATGTATTTTCCGGCGATCTGTATTTTACCAAATGGTTTGGATTGGCCGATCTGGCCTTCATGAACTATATGGGTTATGACGCGATGACGTTCGGTAACCATGAATTCGATCAAGGCACCAAGACGCTAGCAGATTTCGTAAGCAAGGCACAATTCCCGCTCGTCAGCGCGAATGTGGATCTTAGTCAGGATGCTAACATTTCGCACCTGATCCGTAAGCCGGCCGTGATCGATACCGATCAGCCTAAGACGACGGCAAATAGCGGGGTATATCCATACGTGACATTGCTAGTTGACGGCCAGAAGGTCGGGGTATTCGGCTTAACCACTGAAGATACTGCTGAGACGTCCAGCCCGGGTAAAAATGTGGTATTCAACGAGGCGGTAACCTCAGCTCGTGCAACGGTGGAGGCAATGGAGCAGGAAGGACTTAACATCATCATCGGTCTGTCGCATCTGGGCTACGCCAAAGATCAGGCGCTTGCCGAAGCGGTTGAAGGCATCGACCTCATTGTTGGAGGCCATACCCACACGACGCTCAATGCACCGGAAGTGGTGACGGACAATGAACACGGTACACCAACCGTCATCGTGCAAGCGAATGAATGGGGGAAATACCTCGGCCGGGTCGACTTGCAATTTGACAAGGAAGGCAAGGTCCTCGTCGGAGAAGGCGAGCTCGGCGGCCAGCTGATTCCGGTGGATAGCAATGTGGCAGAAGACAAGCAGGCCAAGGATATGCTGGCCCCTTATAATGCCGAATTAGAAGAGCTCATGAAGCAGGTAGTCGGTATAGCAGATGTTCTGCTGGACGGTAAGCGCGAGAATGTTCGCTCCAAGGAAACGAATCTCGGTAATCTAATTGCGGATGGCATGCTGGTAAAAGCGAAGGAGCTTAAGAACGCCGATGTTGCCCTCACCAATGGAGGGGGTATTCGCGCCGCTATTGATGAAGGTGAAATCACGATGGGCGAGCTGCGCACGGTGATGCCTTTCGGAAACACGCTGTTTGTCATGGACGTCACAGGACAGCAGCTGAAGGTCGGATTGGAAAACGGAATTAGCGGTGCGAAATTGGCCGATCTGCCGGGGAAATTCCCGCAAATCGCCGGGATGAAATTCAAATGGGATCCTAGCGCTCCGGCAGGAAATAAAGTGTACGATGTACAGATTATGAAGGGCGGAAGCTATAAACCCCTGGTATTGACCGAAACGTACAGGATGGCAACGAACAGTTTTGTGGCCAAAGGCGGGGACGGATATAAATCCTTTGCCGAAGCGATTGCCGAAGGGAAATATAACGAGGATCTGGGTTATCCGGATTATGAAATCTTCATGGAATACGTGACCAAGCTTGGCGGAAAGGTCTCCCCGAAGGTCGAGGGACGAATTACCGAGCAGAAGAAACCGGTGAATCCAGGTGATGGCTCCTCTCCGGGATCAGGTTCAGGATCAGGCGGTTCTGTAACACCGCCGACAACGCAGCCTAACCCTCCTTCCACGGGTGGAAATACATCATTGCCCAACGTAATGACAGGTAAGGATCTGAATATAAGCGCTGCAGGTGCAGCAGTGGACCACATTACGGTGAAGGAAGAGGCGTGGAAGAAGGCAGTTGCCGGATTATCTGCGAACGGGCAGCAGGAACTCATTATTCGGGCCCCTGAGTTGAACCGTGCCGCTGATCTATCTCTTTCGGCAGTTGGTCTGAATCAGGCCATGGAACGGAATTCGAATACGATCCTGGTGCTGGAGACCGCACTTGGTGCGTTCCATCTTCCGGTAACGGCTCTGCATTTGGATGAGGTTTTGAAGTCTGTACAAGGTTCCGGCAGCATCCAAGTGAAAATATCCATGACCCCGGTTGGTAGCAGCGTGGTGGATGCTATGACAAGCAAGGCAACTTCCATGGGCGCCGTGATGGCTGCGAATGGAGCACTTCAGTTTGGCGTAGCGGTTGGCGTGCCAGGCGCAGAGCAAGAAGTAAAGGATTTCGAGAAGCGTGTGGTCAGTCGCATCCTGCCGCTGCCGGCAGGAACAGCTCCGAATTCGGTCACTGCTATAATCTATGACGCCGATGCAGGAACCTTCCGATTTGTACCGGCTGCAGCGACGACATGGAACGGTAAACCGGCCATCGAAGTGAAGCATGCCGGAAACGGCATTTATGCACTACTGCAGTACAAGAAAACCTTTGCGGATCTAAACGGGCACTGGGCGAAAGCGGAAATCGAATCTATGGCTTCCAAGCTTCTCGTGAACGGAGTTAACGCTAACTCGTACGCACCGGGCAAGGTAATCACGCGAGCAGAGTTTACGGCTATGCTGGTCCGTGCGATGGGACTTAGTCCAGTTATCGAGAGCGGAGCATTCAAGGATGTCCAGGATGCCTCCGCGTATGCTGGCGAGATCGGCGCAGCGTTGCGTTACGGCTTGATCGAAGGCGGCACAGATGGTGTTTTCTCACCAAATGCCGGCATGACCCGGGCAGAAATGGCTGTGATGATTACCCGGGCTATGGAAGCGGTAAGTCCGACAAGCCTGCCAAACCAGGATGCAAATGCTGGTAATGAATTCAAAGATCAGGCATCCATCCCTGTCTGGGCGGCTGCCCATGTAGCCAGTCTTACTGAGCAAGGCATCGTGCAGGGTGATAATCAGGGTAATTTCGGAGCACTCGATTCGGTTACCCGTGCACAAGCAGCACTTGTTCTGAAGCGGACTTTGGCAGCATTGAAGTTCATGAACTAAGCGAAGCGGGAATACATTAGAAATTATAAGACCGTCCTTAAGGTTGATCAGAAACCTTTCGGGCGGTTTTTTATATCTAAGTCATTTGTGAGCGATTAAAGAGAAGTGTCCAGGCATCCGATAATTGAAGTAAGGGTTGAAATAACAATTGGATAAGGATGTGAGTTCATGCGCGTTGAGTCAGCATATACATACTGGAGTCCTGTGAAATCGAAGAAAGCCGAACCAGCCCAAGAAGGGTTTGAACAGCTGCTCCAGAAGAACAAGAAGGAAGAAGAGGGCAAGGGAAAGATGGTAACCGTTAGAGAAGGCGGTTATTTGCGTCAGTATATGGTTCGGCCGGATGGGAGCAAAATGCTATTAAGCGAGACGAAGCAGTTCGAGAGTGAAACCGCCGCCAGTTCAACAGATCTATCGATGTCGTTGCCTCGAGCAGGCGGAATGAGCCTCAATACCAAGGAAGCTCTCGATCTGTTATGCCTTCAGGCTGGGGCAGTCGGTACCCGGTCCATCTTCAAGGTATTCGATATAACATAAAAGGAAAATGGCAAAAAATCATACTGGTAACAAATCGATACTTGCTGTATAATTCTCAGTAAGTCTTGGTTGAACGTGAGATTTTTCATTGTATTTAAGTCTAATTTCATTTATTTTGAAAATAGATGTATTTACATGAAAGGATTCATGTTATAATTCAATTCATCAACTAAGCTTATAGGGATTATCGGTTAATTTAGTATGGATGCATGACAAAAATAAAACATGAATATGGATCTTCGGGGTAAGGTGAAATTCCTAACCGGCGGTGATGGTTCGTTCCGGCGTGAACGAAACTCAGCCCGCGACTCGCTGCGTTCTGGCACGAACATGAATGCAGCGACTGACTTGGTGCAATTCCAAGGCCGACGGTAAAGTCCGGATGGGAGAAGATCAAAGATGAGTTTGCCGTAGATGGGAAATTTTCCTTTCGACGCAGGCTTATTTGATCAGCCCCCGTATACGTCGACACATGTCGATGGCGGGGGCTTTCTGCTAGTAAGACCTCCGTATTCAAGACAGGAGAGGGCAAGATGAGTAATATTAATACCGGGGTTAAAATGAAACCCTATGATTCCGACGCACAGGCAAGTCGACGTTTTAAGGGAGGGTTCTGGCTTGTCGTTTTGGGAGCCGCTCTGTGGGGCGTAGACCCGTTATTCCGGGTCATTCTGCTCAAGAATCTGACTTCGGCTCAGATCGTTTTGCTTGAACACATCATTATATCCTTGATTGCAATCCCTGTATTGTGGAAGAACCGCGAGGAACTAAAAGGCCTTGGCTGGAATCATGTCGGTGCGCTGCTGTTTATATCCTGGGGCGGCTCGGCATTGGCTACCGTATTGTTTACGATGGGGCTGTCGAGCGGCAATCTGAATGCCGTCCTGCTGCTTCAGAAGCTTCAGCCGCTGTTTGCCATCATTTTGGCCAGCTTACTTCTGAAAGAGAAGCTTCCGCGCCATTTCGGGATACTTCTCATTATCGCTTTGGCGGGCACGTATTTACTGACCTTTGGCCTAACCCTTCCGATTGGCCATTGGAACGAGTTTATTCAAGTTGGCAGCCTTTTGTCCTTAGGTGCGGCAGCCCTGTGGGGCGGTTCAACGGTCATGGGGCGCCTGATGGTAGGCAAACTGAAATACGAGACGGTAACCTCGCTGCGTTTCGTGCTGGCACTGCCGCTCCTGACCGTCATTACATGGAGTGAGGGGGCAGCATGGAATATGCCGGCCTGGAATACCGGGGCATTTGCCTTGGTATCGCTGAACCTGATCGGTCAGGCATTGCTGCCGGGTCTCCTGAGTTTGCTGGTTTATTATAAAGGGTTAACCACGACCAAAGCCTCCGTGGCAACACTTGCGGAATTGAGTTTTCCTATGGTGGGCGTGCTCATCAACTGGATCGTATTCCAGCAGATCGTGACAGGTCCTCAGCTTCTGGGATTCCTGCTGATCTGGATCGTACTGTTTATCATTTCCAGACAGCAATCCGAAGCTTCTCCCCAATTACAATAATTTCATAAAAGTTTGCAAAAAAGCCGGTCCGAAATGGATCGGCTTTTTTGTCGTTACAAAGCTGTCCAATGGACCTGTCGCCCTTGCAAAGGGATCATTTTTTCGAAAGATGTGTAGGGTTTTTGGAATTATAGGTGTCTTATATAGTAGCACCGGATCTATGGCTTGGTTCAACAAAATAGATGGTTATAAAAGGGGGGAGGGTCCATGGAGGATCGGACATTGCTGGATGGGCTTGCGAGGAAAGATCCGTTATGTTTTGAAACTTTGGTTGACCGCTATTCACGCTACATTGCCGCGGTGGTCGCTAAGGTGGCTGGTGGACGGTTTAATTCCTACGATGTGGAGGAAATCACCGGTGACGTGCTGGTCAAGCTGTGGACAGACGGGTCCACAATCATGCTGCGCGGAGATAGTCTCAAGCCTTATCTGGCCATCACCGCGCGTAATCATACCTTGAATGTTTTACGAAAAAGACAGCGGGTCATTGAATCCGAGTTGGAAGATGATGCCGTTTCTTGCCCCTCAGCAGAGGCATTGGTTATTCTCCGGCAGGAGAAGGAAACGATAAGCGGCATGGTGCAGGGTATGGGCGAACCGGATCGCGAAATATTCATCCGCAGGTACTTCTACTTGGAGAAAGTCCGCGATATTGCAAGCAGGCTGAATATGCAGGAGAAAGCCGTCACCGCTCGGATCCGCCGGGCAAGGGACAAACTGCGCATTCATTATGAAATCGAGAATCCGTAGGATTTCTATAAGGATCGTGTCTATAGGAGTGAAGCTTCAAATCGATAGCGAAAGGAGATGGAGGCAAGTGAAGCGGCGAATTGTAGATATTATGGCCAATATCGACAATCAGGAGCTAGACAATCTCCTCCTTACGGAGGAAGAGGAACGCGAGTTGACGGAGCAGATCAGTATGGAACGAATCAAGAACCGAGCGATGAACCGTATTCAAGAGGAGGAAACGATGGTGTTTAAAAACAGGAAAGTAAAAAAATATAAAGCGAGTATCGTTATCGCTGCGGCGATGATTATGATACTTAGCACGACCGCTTTTGCGAGCCAATACATGGATAGTTTGAAGCAGTTCTTCGGTCAATCCGCGTCCATTGCGGAAGATGAGCGATCACCCATACGAGGAAGTGATACCGTGTCTGGGGTGACCATGAATGTTGAAGAAGGCATATATGTCGGTAACAGCGGCTATTTGGTTGTCAGCTTTACGAAAGAGGATGGTACGCCATTCCCTGCGGGTGTTTCGATACCCAGACTTGAACTGAAAACGGAACATAATGTGAATTATATGGTGGGGCAGCAGCTTCTTGACGATAACAAAAAGCTTGTCGGCGTATTTGAGATGGATGCGATGAGTGACCTCGACGGGTTAAAAGCACGGATTACAGCCGATCGAATCACGGCAGCGGGCGACACCCATACCGTCGAAGGGCCATGGGATGTTAAATTCACCATTTCTCCCGGCAAGCAAAGAGAGCAGAGCCTGAATCTGGCGATTGATGAGGGTGAGGAAGCACTGTCTCTCAGCACCATTAGCGTATCTTCCATCGGTGTGGCCATCGAAGGCAAGCGTACGGACGGTGAGCTGGATAAACTGCCGGAATACACGCCGGAGGTTAAGGTCACCGCCGCGGACGGATCAGAACTGATCCTTCATGCTAGCTCGACAAGTACGACAATGAGAGGGTTTCAATGGCTGTATAATCTGGACAGCAAGAATAACCTTGTTTTTCTGGGGGATATGGATATCAAGAGTATCAGCATTGACGGCAACGTGACGGAGCTGAAGTAAATCTTGAGCTGGCAGGGGGGAAACCTCGAGGGGCAGAAGCGAAGACTTCTGCCCTTTATGCATGATGAATACCTAGGCAGGAATGGAATCCGAAAGCCGTGACGCAACAGGCCATAGCCTGAATGCGCTCACGGCTTTTTTTAGGCACGGGATCGAATTTTATACATGAGAAAAAAATGTATTGAAATTGTAGAAAACGTCCATTAAAATGAAACTAACTACTATACTAGTTATACTAGTATGGTGAAAGTGACTCTCGACATGATTACGCAGGGATTGGTTCAGGCGCTGGACTGGGAACCATATATCGATAAGTACCTTCCGACAGCGGCCGTAGTCACACTGCCCGGAGAAATGACAGTTCAGGATGTTGTGGAAGATATAAAAAGAAAGCTGAATCTTCCGTATCTTCGTTATATCGGGAACCAAAGAGGAACATGCTCCAGAATCGGCATAACCGTTGGCTACCGGGGCGGCGGAACGCACGCCATTCCCCTTTGTGTGAATGAGCGGCTGGATCTTCTTATCGCCGGCGAAGGCCCGGAATGGGAGACGCCCGAATACATCGGCGATGCAGCGGCCCAAGGCCGGAACCCGTCCATGCTCCTGCTTGGCCATGCCGCCAGCGAGGAGCCCGGTATGGTCTGCGTGGCGGAGCGGCTGCGAGAGTTTTTTCCGAAGATTCCCGTACATGATATACCGTCCGTGCCCTTGATTCAGGTAATATAGAGGGAGGATAACTTAAGCAAAGAGAACATTGAGCATAGGAGAAAGAGGTAACGTATATATGTCAACAGAGCAAAAGATTAAAGGCTCTACCAGGGAATATTCATATCAGCTACTGAAGGACCGGATTTTCCATCTGGAGCTGGAGCCGGGTACGAAAATCTCGGAAAAAGAAATTGCGGATGAATTGAACGTCAGCCGAACGCCAGTCCGGGAAGCGTTCATGAAACTTGCCGAGGAGGAACTGCTCGACATCATTCCGCAAAGCGGGACAATCGTATCCCGTATTAATCTCAGGCATGTTGAGGAAGGCCGGTTTATCCGGGAGAAGATCGAGAAGGAAATCGTGGCGCTCGCCTGTGAGTTTTTCCCCGAAGAGTTCCGTTTCCGTCTGGAAACCAATATTGCGCTTCAGGACGTATGCGCGGGCAACCATAATTTCTATAAGCTGTTTGAGCTGGACGAGGAGTTCCATCAAATTCTGTTTGAGGGTACGGGCAAAGAACGGACCTGGAAGATGCTGCAGCAATTGAATATTCATTTCAACCGTCTGCGGCTGCTTCGCCTGTCCAAGGATTCAAACTGGGAGCATATCATCTCGCAGCATAAGGAAATATATCAGCTGATCGTCAATAAACAAGCGGAGCAGGCCATGAACGTGATGGAGCGTCATCTGCGTCTTGTCGTTGTGGAGCAGGATATTTTACGCGAGAAGTACCCGCATTATTTTATTTAACAAGCGATATCATTCATTAAAAAACAATGACCCGCAGGAGTGTCACTTGGGAGCAAGTGAGCTGCCTTGCGGGCCATTTTTCATTAAATCGATCTGCGGATGACACGGTCAAGCATTTGGGCCACGTGGGATGGACCTTGATCCAGATCCTGTTGATCCAGGGTTACCCAGGAATGCTGTTCATCCATATCGAGTGATCGCTGGAGCCAGCCTGAAACGCCTCTGCCTCTGCGGTCGACTTCGACCAGAATGGAAATGCCGTCCTGCTCCGGATAGAGGATCAATTCAAGCTCTGTGATATGGCCGGCATAGGAGGAGCCAGGATAAAATTCAATTTCTTGCACAAATGGAACACCCCGGCCTAATCTAGGGTGATATTCGCATGTTGCTATTTTGAAGCTGAAGCCAAGGGCTTCCACGGCGTCAAACACAACGGATGCGTCCGCGTTCGGTTCAACGTCGATGAAATCACGATCCTTCGGATCGATGGCATTATCGATATCGAGTCCGGTATGGATCCATACCGGCTGCCGTGAAATGGTGAGCGGTGTTTCTAACGGCAGGGGAAAAGAGAATGGTATTTCCTGTTGATCGCCAGGCTTCAACGTGAGGCGGCTGGAGACATTGATTTTGGCAAGGGTATAGGATTCTATGTATTTCTTGTCGTCGCTTTCCTTGGTATATTCCGTCATCACTTTCAAGTAAATGCGGTCGACTGTCTGCTCTACGTTCCCTCCCTTAATGTGAATAATGCCGCGTACCTCTTCACCCGGATAATAGGAGGATTTCTCGAGATGCGTATCGATCTGGGCTGCTCCAATTCCTACACTGGCTAGCATTTTGTTGAAAAACGACATAAAAGATACCTCCATATGAGAATGTATGATAATGGAATTATACGCCGGGGGATCACCTCTGGTTTCCGAATTGCAAAAATATTTTTTTGCGGTTTTACGCGGTGAAGATGTTGACGCCAAGGAAGCAGAAGAACACCGATGAAATCGGGAAAAAGAACACGGCCCGTTAGCATTCGCAGGTTCGGCATGGTATATTGGACACGATACCATTAAGGATGGAGAAATCAAGGCATGAGTGAACAACGACGTTCTGGACAAGGAACCAAAAACAACAAATCAACGGCATACGGGAATAAGCCGGGTGAGCGGACTGCAGCGAACCAAGCTGGGGCCAAGCCGGCTTTTAAGCGTGAATATAGGAAGAACAAGGATTCGTTATTGTCTTCATCGTATTCGAAGGCGAAACCATCCGATAAACATAAGCAAGAAGTACGCGGGCCAAGGCCTTCATCTGGACGTGAGCACGCAGATGAGCTGCAAGCCGGTGACATTATAGTCGTTACGATCAAACGGCTTGGGATCAACGGCGAAGGAGTCGGCTATTACCGCCGCAAGGCAGTGTTTATTGACGGAGCGATCACGAACGAAGTCGTCAAAGCCGAGGTAAAAGAGGTCCAGCCTAAATTTATAAAGGCACAGTTGGTAGAAGTGGAGAAGCGTTCGCCTCACCGTATTGAGCCTCCTTGTCCGGTGTTTGGTATTTGCGGCGGATGCCAAATTCAGCATATCTCTTATGAGGGACAGTTGCATGCCAAGACGGATATCGTGCGTGAAGCATTCAGCCGATACGCAGGACGTGACGACGTGAAGTTTAAGCCGATTCTTGGCATGGAGCACCCATGGGATTACCGGAATAAAGCACAGCTGCAGCTGAAACGGAAGGGCCATGAAGTGATTGCAGGGCTCTATGAAGCGGACAGCCATACGATTGTGGACATTAGCGGCTGCCCGATTCAGCACCCGAAGGTGAATGAAGCGGTGGAGAAGGTCAAATCGGTCCTCGAAGAATTGCGGATTCCGCTGCACAAAGAGAATGGAAACAAGGACGGCGTACGGACGATTGTGGTTCGCCACGGCTTCCAATCCGGGGAGATTCAGGTGACACTGGTCACGGCCGGAAGCAAGCTGCCAAGGCAGGACGATCTCGTTCGTCTGCTGCGCCTTACCATTCCGGAGGTGAGCGGGATTTCACTCAATATCAATCCGAAGAAAACCTCGCTCATCTTCGGAGACCGGACGATCTCGCTGTGGGGAGCCGAGAGCATGCAGGAATCGCTGAGCGACCTGCAATTCTCGCTGTCGCCCAGAGCGTTCTTCCAGCTGAATCCGCAGCAGACGGTCAAGCTGTATGAGTCGGTCCGGGGGGCAGCCGGATTGACGGGGAAGGAAACCGTCATCGACGCCTATTGCGGAACCGGTACGATCGGGCTGTGGCTTGCGCCTTATGCCCAGGAGGTGCGCGGGATCGAGGCGATCCCTGAAGCCGTCGAGGATGCCAAGGCCAATGCGCAGCGAAATGGACGTGCTAACGCGAGCTTTCACGTCGGCCAGGCAGAGGAACTGCTGCCGCGCTGGGTCAAGGAGGGCATGAAGCCGGACGTCATCATTGCCGACCCACCGCGCACCGGCCTGGACCCGCGCTTCTTGGAGACAGTGCTCCGCACCAAGCCGAAGCGGTTTGTGTACGTTTCTTGCAATCCTTCAACCCTGGCGAAAGATTGCAAGGTTCTGCTGGAGGGCGGCTATGAAATCGAATGGGCGCAGCCGGTCGACATGTTCCCGCAGACAAGCCATGTGGAAGCGGTAACGTTGTTGGTGAGAAAAGAATAGATGAGATGTGATAGTGTTGCTCAAAGTTATACGGTGTGGTGGGTATCGCACATAATTGTATGAGGGGGGAATCTAACTTGGCAAAGGAATTGTCAACAGAGCAACGTGAAGGGCTACTCCATACATTGAAAGCCCGTTATGAGAAAAACATGTACCGCCATATAGGCCTGGAATGGGATGACGTACAAACAAAGCTTAAAGCAAATCCTGAAAAGCTATGGTCGCTCCATGAGATGGAAATAACCGGCGGAGAGCCGGATGTTGTAGGTCATGACAACAAGACGGGCGAATACATTTTTTATGATTGTTCAGCTGAGAGTCCAAAAGGCCGCCGAAGTATTTGTTACGACCGTGAAGCGCTGGAATCAAGAAAAGAACACAAACCGAAGAATAGTGCTGTTGAAATGGCAACCGCCATGGGCATAGAGTTGCTATCGGAAGAACAATACCGGGAATTGCAAAAACTTGGAAATTTCGATTTGAAAACATCGAGCTGGGTGGTAACACCTGCCAGTATTAGAAAACTCGGCGGAGCCATTTTTTGTGATCGCCGCTACGACACTGTCTTCGTGTACCACAATGGAGCGGAATCATACTATGCTGCCAGGGGATTCCGTGGCTCGCTAAGGGTCTGAATTTTGAAGAGGTTTTCGATAAATGTACGGTAGGACAAATAGATGAGATGTTTTGATGGAACTACACAGAGGGGCGGAAAGCTCCTCTTTTTCGTATAATCATAACCGCTCGGAATTCCTTCCTGTAATGGCCCCCCCATACCACCGCGGTCGACAACCCCCCTTTTCTATGATATGGTAGCAAGTAATTAGGCATTTCGTTCCCATGGGACGAGGTGCCTTCTCGCATATATAAAAGCGTTTTACATTAAATGTCTATCTGGAGGTGATGCAATGGTGCTCCTACTTTCCCCGCTACGGGGGGAGAAATCCGTAGTTCATTATGGATGATTGATGGTGAGTACACCCAAAATAACGATAATTTGAGGAGTGTTGTTGAGATGAGAGTAAATTTACGAGCAGAAACGCGCGCCGCGATGAACAAAACCGGACTTAAGCAGCTTCGTCTATCGGGGCGAATTCCGGCAATTGTATTTGGCACAGGGGAAGAGAATATGATGATTCAACTGTCCGCCAAAGAATTCGGCAAATGGGCAAGGAACGGCAAAGGAGGAATCCTTGAGCTTCGTTTTGACGATCGGGAGCCGCTTCCGGTTTTGCTGGAGTCGGTTCAGCGTGATCCAATCACTCGTGAATACATCCATGTCGACTTTTTACGTATTAATATAAATGAAGTTGTGCGCACGAGAGTGAATCTCGATTACATCGGTGCCGCCAAGGGAGCCAAACTTGGAGGAGTCGTCCAAATACAAAGCACGTTCATCGAGATTGAGTCCTTCCCGGACCGTATTCCTGCCACCATTCCTGTTGAAATCAGCGAACTGGAGATTGGGCATTCTTTACATGTCGGGGACCTTAAACTGCCTGACGGCGTCGTGCTGATCTCTTCGGCAAACGAACTGCTCGTGTCAGTGGTGACACCGAAAGTCCAGTTGGAAGAACCGGAGGCTATGTAACTTCTGCTGCCGGCGATTGCTTCCCGATATTCCATCGGGAAGTAATCGCCGTTTTTTTTGCTTAAAACCTTGAACAGAATCCGGAACTTTCCATCAAGAGAGACTAGGCTTGGCCGTCATTATTATTGTACACTCAAGTCATGTGGAGTGCGGCCTGCCGCTTACCCGGCAGCTGCATACTAAGCCAATGAAGGAAGTGTCGAACCATGAATGTGGAATCCGTAATGTCGGAGCTTGAAGCACTCGGCAAGGAACGGCTGAAGAAAATGTACCTGTCCAATGGGGCGCGTGAACCGCTCTTTGGCGTAGCAACAGGCGCCATGAAGCCGATTGCCAAGAAAATCAAAATCAATCAGCCTTTGGCTGAGCAGCTTTACGCCACCGGAAACTATGACGCCATGTACTTTGCCGGCATCATTGCAGACCCTAAAGGGATGACGGCAGCGGATTATGATCGTTGGATGGATGCGGCCTATTTTTATATGCTGTCCGATTATGTGGTTGCCGTAACGTTGGCAGAGGCGGATATCGCGCAGGAAGTTGCCGATCAATGGATCGCAAGCGGCGAAGAGCTTAGAATGTCGGCGGGGTGGAGCTGTTACTGCTGGCTGCTCGGAAGCAGACCCGATCATGAGTTCCCGGAAAGTAAAATCTCGGCCATGCTCGAACTGGTGGAAAAGACCATCCATGAGTCTTTGGACCGAACGAAATCCGCGATGAATAATTTCATGTACACTGTAGCCGTATCTTATTTGCCGCTCCATGATAAGGCGGTTGAGACCGCAAAGGCCGTAGGACCGGTAGAGATGAAGCGGGGCGACAAGAGCAAGTTCCTGAACGCTTCCGAAAATATTAGGAAAGAAGTCGAGAGAGGGAAGCTTGGTTTCAAACGCAAGTATGTGAGATGTTAAACCATTCGTTCGTTGAATGCTGATCTCGTTTATGAAACCTATTAACCTGTGAAAGGGACGTTATTCCATGAAAGAGGATAAAATCGTTTATGGGTCGATCGACGAATATATTTCAAGCTGCACTCCCGAAGTTCAAAGCATTCTCCAGACATTAAGACAAGTGATTCAGGAGATGGCTCCGGAAGCGAAGGAAAAAATCAGCTATCAGATACCGACCTTCGAATATCACGGAAATTTGGTGCATTTTGCGGCATTTAAGAAGCATATCGGTTTTTACCCGGCCCCCAGCGGCATTGAGGCGTTTCAAGATGAGTTAAAGGAATATCATAAGTCCAAAGGTACCTTGCAATTTCCCATCGATAAGCCTTTGCCCTATGACCTGATACGCCGAATCGTTCAATATCGGGTCGAGCAAAACCTGCAAAAGGCAAACAGCAAATCAAAAGGGAAGAAGTCGGTGGAGAGCTGAGATGGAAGATCAGAGAAGGCGGTTTTACTGCCTTCTTTTAAAGTTCCTTTTTCAAATAGTAATGCGTATGCCGTCCGGCATTCTCGATCTTGCCATATACCTCATAACCCTGCTTGATGTAAAAATCCAAGGCTTGAAAGCTAAGTGTATCCAACTTTGCGAACTCGCATTGCTTCTCTATCGCTATTTTTTCCACCTCGTTCAACAGCTTGGCTCCGTACCCCGATTTACGGTATGGTTCATCCACGAATAAGTAGTGGATCTCCAGCCAGTTCCAGCATATTTCCCCCACAATCCCACCCAAAATCTGACCGTCCGCATTCCTCAACAATAAATTGATTTCCTGATACCGGTCTTTTAAGTCGTCTGGGAAGTGTTTGAGATTATACGCAATCAATTGATTTCTCACATAATTTTTATCCTCACTCTTTGACGCTATGACTTCATTCGTGAAATAGATTTCCATATCGGTTTGCTCCTTCTAGTATGCCAGTTGACTCATATTCATTAGAATTCGGAACCATTGAACCCTATCTTCCTCAACATACCATACCCAGCGCATGGACCGACGGTAAAAAATCTTTTTAAAAGAATGTACCCGTGAGGCAGGGGAATGCCTATGCTATACTGTGGTTGTTATTTTATCCGTTTCATCTAAGGGAGGATTGTCCTAACATGTGTTGCATCGCATTCATACGTATTCGTTAATGAAGGTACAGAACATCTAAATCCATCCATTTTCATGTAAAAATGCGAAGGATTATTTGTGCTGTGCCTTTTTCATTACTATACGAATGAATGAGGTGCTTTTTTGTGTCCAAAAATAATAAAAATAATCGGGAAAAGCTGAAGAAACCGTCTAACTTTTCCGCGCAGCATTTATTAGTCAGCAAACGGCTGATTCATGATATGATCGATTTGGCCCAGATCCGATCCACCGATACCGTTCTCGATATCGGAGCAGCGACAGGGGCATTAACCTTTCCGCTGGCAGAGAAGGCGGCACATGTGCTCGCGATCGAGACCGATCCGGCGTTTGTGGATAAACTGTTCAGCAAGATAAAAGATGGAAGCAACATTCGCGTCAAGCAGTCTGATTTCCTGGAGGTTCCTCTTCCGAAAAGTCCGTTTGCCGTCGTGGCGAATATTCCGTATTCGATCACCACGCCGATCATGGCGAGGCTGCTGGATCATCCCGGCGTGCCGCTGCAGCGAGCCGTGCTGCTTGTGGAAAAGGGTGCAGCCAAACGTTTTACGGCAGTTCCTGTTCAAGATCCGCGTATCTTAAGCTGGAGGATGCATTACGACATTCGGCTCGTGCGAACCATATCGCCTCAACATTTTGCGCCGCCTCCCAAAGTGGATTCCGCTATTCTAGCTATCAACCGGAGGAAGAAGCCGCTCATTGCCACGCAGCATCAGCCGAAGTTTACAGCGCTGGCAGCCTACGGATTGCGGGACTCGAGGCTGCCGTTATTCGTGGCCCTGGCGGGCGTGTTCACGCCTCCCCAGATTACGAAGCTGGTCCGATTGCTGGGGGTGGATCGAGAGCTCCCCATCAGTAGGCTGAACGAAGAGCAGTGGGGAACTGTATTCCATACGATGCTCCAGCATGTGCCGTCAAGTCGTTGGCCCAAACTTTCTACAAGCTCCAAAGGCAAATCCAAGAAAAGAAAATAACATTCGATGGAGATCTCCGTCGTTTCTAATACGATCAATTTTAAAATATTCACAGAATTTGCTTGACCCTGACACTAGTGTCAGGGTTTACAATGAAATCGAATCGTTCATCTAGGAGGCGTAGAAGCATGAAAATCGGAGAACTTGCAGCCCGTACCGGAGTCAGCATCCGTTCGCTTCGATACTACGAACAGCAAGGACTGCTTATGCCGGTTCGCAACGAGAACGGATACCGGGAGTATTCGAGCCTCGCAGAAGAACAGGTGCGTACTATCCAGTTGTATTTGAATCTGGGGTTGTCCACCGAGCAGATCGCTGGTTTCCTGCATTGCGTCTTGAAAAATAAAGAGGCGTTTTGCGCGGAGGTGTTCCCGATTTTCCGTCAAAAAATTGCCGAGATCGAGGCGCAAATTCACCAGCTGAATCATATCAAGATGAATCTGGAGGAACGCATGCAATCGATTCTGGATGAACGAGAATCGGAAGAAGCGGAGGAATGCAAATGAGTTTATCACAAATAGATGCAGCCAGCTTTCAAAGCGCGATTAAACAGAATGGAGTCACTCTTGTTGAATTTGGAGCCAAGTGGTGCCCGCCGTGCAAAGTGCTGCTTCCCATCCTGGATGAGCTGAGTCAGGAAGAAGCGGGTCGCCTGGATGTCTATCAGGTGGATTGTGACGAATCCCCAGAGCTTGCCGCTCAATTCGGCATTATGTCCATGCCGACGGTGATTGTGTTTCATAACGGAGAACCGGCAGACAAACTCATTGGACTTCGGCCTAAGAGTGTGTATCAAGCGGCGATAGGCCGTTATGTATCATAGATTGAATAATCGATGAATGAGCGAAAACGCCTCTGATGTTTGATACACAGAGGCGTTTTCTATTGATGTAGAGGGCATTATTCGCCGTGTATCGAATTCTTATATAGTACCCGTAACAAGCTGCTGAAGCTGTTTGGGATCATCTGATGATAGGATTTTTTGTGAATAAATATATGCCTGGCAAGGCGCAGAAGCGAAAATTTTTAAGGAGGTGCTTTAATTGACAACAGAGATCTTTTTCTCAACCAACTCCATCGGTCATGTAACGGATGAGCAGCTTCAAGCTATGCTGAACAGACACCATCTAGGGAACCTCATTTCAGCTGAGAAAACGTCTGAGGGAGTAGGAAATCAGACGTTGTTCATTAACTCGAGCCAAGGAAGCTATGTATTAAAGGGAAATCCCCTTTATACAGGGCAGTTGGTTGAAGAAAAATTTTATACGGACTATTTGCAAGAGTATACATCACTGCCTTTATCGGCCCCATATCTGTTGGATGAATCCATCGATATATTCGGCTGGAGCTACGCGATCATGCCTCGTCTTCATGGCGTACATATGAATGATCCACAACTTAGAGCAAGGCTTGATGGAGCCGATCGAATAGATATTGCCTCTTCAGCAGCTAACATTTTAAATGAAATGCACGGCTGGAAAGTGGATCAGTATGGCGAGCTCGACCCGCAAACGCAAAGGATTCGCCCGTTTGAGGGATCTTATAAAGAGTGGCTCTACCAGCGAATTCGGTTTTGGTTGGAGGATGCCAAACAATATTCCCAGATCACTCCAACCGATACGGAATGGGTGGAAGAGGTGCTGCGTGACTCGGCGGATGAGTTCGATAAGCATGGTTCACCCACTTTTGTTATGGGGGATTTTAAGGCGGAAAATATGCTGGTAGCGTATGATACGGTTTGTCAGGAGTGGCGAATCAGCGGCATTTTTGATTTTACAACCGGATATTTTGGGGATGGAGCAGCCGATTTGCCTAAGATGGTGATTATGTACTGGGATTTCGAGGAACAGGAAGTAGCACGGCATTTTATACAGATGTACTTACAGGGCTCTGCAAATAAGGAAGGCTTTGTTGATCGATTTAGGGTGCATATGCTCCATCAGCGTATATTGGATTGGGGATGTGCCAAAGCGATTGGTGCAGTCACTTGGGATCCACAGCTAACCTTTTCCGAATGGGCAAAAGATTATGTTTATGCCATGGACTACTTTAGATAATGGGTTTTATTATGTACTGAGTAAAATAACCTGAACGAATCGTCAGGTCCCGGGTAAAGGGCAGAGCAGTCATTACAGACTTAAGCTCTGTTCTTTTTTTTGATGCTTGTGGAATTCCGGATTGACCTTCACATGATGTGATGGTTTACAATGCGGTTAATCGAATGAAAAAGGGGCTGCTGCGTGTGCATATTAGTGAATTTTCACGTAAAACGGGCGTAAGTTTGCGCTCCTTGCGTTATTACGAGGAGAAGGAGCTATTGTCTCCGGACCGTCAAGATAATGGCTATCGTGAATATAAGGAGACGGATATTGAGCGGGTTCGGTTGATCCAGATGTATTTTAGCCTGGGATTGACGGTGAAGGAGATTATGAGCTTTTTCCAATGTGCGTTTGATGAGCAGCTCAAAATCGAATGTCTCCCGAATGCGGTTGAGGTAGGTAAACGGAAGCTGGATGAAATCCAGCTGCAGATCGAGCTGCTGAAACAGGCGGAAATCCATTTGCAGGAGAACATTACGGCATGGGAAGCTATTTTAGACAAGGGGGATCGGCGTAATGAGCAAGGTTGATGGACAGGAAGTGAAGCGAGTGGCTGTCGTGACGGGGGGCAACCGCGGAATTGGAAAAGAGATTGCAAGACAGCTTGCTGCCAATGGACTTCAGGTGGTTATTACATCCCGGGACGAAGAGAAGGGGAGGCTGGCTGTCCAGGAATTGCTTGTGGACGGGCTCCTTGTAAAGCTGTACGTGGCGGATGTCCATGAAATCAACGATGTGGCACGGATGATGGAGCGAATACAGTCAGACTATGGCCGCCTGGACGTGCTGGTGAACAATGCCGGAGTGATTTTGGACCGGGGGGTTTCTGTGCTGGATGTGGAGGAGTCGGTCGTGCGCCAAACGCTGGAAACAAATTTTTTTGGTGTTTTGCGTATGACGCAGGCGGCGGTCCCTTTGATGAAGAAGCATCATTACGGGCGAATCGTAAACATCTCCTCCGGTCTTGGTGCTTTCGAAATAATGCAGGGTAGTTACGGTTTAAAAGGGTCATCCTCGGCTTACCGTATTTCCAAAACGATGCTGAATGCGTTAACCTGCCTCGTGTCGCAGGATGTAGCTGGTACCGGCATAAAGGTAAACGCGGTTTGCCCGGGCCGGGTTCAGACCGACATGGGCGGTGCGGATGCTCCGCTAACCGTTGCCGAAGGGGCTGATACGGCTGTATGGCTGGCGACGATGGAGGATGATGGACCGAGCGGGGAGTATTTTCGTGAACGAGAGCGAATCGCTTGGTAATGTGGTGGGATTTTCACTATGCAGGAGATGACGTCTCTTGTTTGATTTACCGATATGACGCTGCTAATGATTAGCAGTATAAAAATACTCTGAAAAAGCCCCATTTCAAAGATGCTGATGTATAATAATCGGTATCAGGAGGTGCAGAGGATGAGTGATATCAACATTTTTGGCCATCAGGCTTTGTTTGAACATGTCTACAGAAGTGCTCCAATTGGCATTGCCCTGGTTACGATAGAAGGAAATTGGATCAGCGTAAATCCTGCGGCTTGCAAAATGTTTGGCTTCACGGAAGAAGAATTGATGGCACAGCTGGCAACCGATTATATTTATTCTGATTGCATTAACAATAAAGATAAATTGTATCAGTCTTTGGACGAGTCGTCCTCAACTATTGCGGTGGAAAAACAATTCGTACATAGAGACGGCCATGGCATCTGGGCATCTATGCATGTTTCTCTGGTTCGTGACGAAAAGGATCAAACCCCTTTATTTTTCATTTCGCAAATTGTTGATATTACCCAGAGCAAGATAGCCGAGCGAAAGCTCCAAGAGAGTATTGAACGCTACACTTCGCTGAAGAAGTATAACCATGATGCGATCATCTCCTTCAATCTGGAGGGGAGGATCATTAACGGGAACCAGATGGCAGAGCAGTTGACGGGTTATAAGATTCCGGAATTAATTGGA
This sequence comes from Paenibacillus sp. NPDC058898, assembly GCF_049316025.1. Taxonomy (NCBI): domain Bacteria; kingdom Bacillati; phylum Bacillota; class Bacilli; order Caryophanales; family Paenibacillaceae; genus Paenibacillus; species Paenibacillus sp. NPDC058898. The sequence continues at coordinate 165,678 of NZ_JBMOSM010000014.1, forward strand.
ACCAAGATCTCGAATTTGATCGGTGAACGTAACCTTACCCGCGTACTTTCTGCTTCAGCTGATTATGTTGCTGTCGAGAAGGGCATTAACGTCATCCATCACAAAGACGGACATACGGTTGAAGTGCTCGCTACACTGGCACCCATTGTCATCCATAACAAGAATGTGGGTTTTTACATCATTGCCAAGGACATGACGGAGCAGAAGAGGCTCATCATCGAGAAGGAAGCAGCCGAGAAGACAAATAAAGCCAAGAGCGAGTTTCTGGCGATGATGAGCCATGAGATCCGTACGCCGATGAATGGTGTTATCGGGATGACGGACCTGATACTTGAGACGGAGCTTGATGAGGAGCAGCGGGACTATGTACAGATCATTAAGAAAAGCGGGACAACCCTTCTGAACATCATCAATGATATTTTAGACTTTTCAAAAATCGAATCGGGCAGAACAGAGCTGGTGGAGGAAACATTTAACCTGAGAACGGCTTTGTCCGAGACATTGAACCTGATTCTTCCAAAGGCGCTGGAGAAAAATATTGAGGTGACCACTTCTGTAGCTTCTGACGTGCCGAATCAAGTGTATGGGGATGTGACGAAGCTGAGGCAGGTCTTAATGAACCTGCTTAGTAATGCCATTAAATTTACACCTAATGGCGCCGTCTCCATCTCTGTGCAGTGTGTCGAGAACCAAGGGAACTCGGCCCTTATCCAATTCTCCGTTATGGATACGGGCATAGGTGTGTCGAGTGAGAAGGTTGCGCAGCTATTTGAACCCTTTTATCAAGTGGACCATTATATGACCCGCAAGGTGGAAGGGACGGGACTGGGGCTGGCGATCTGTAAAAAACTCGTTCAGTTGATGGGCGGAGATATCTGGTATGAGAAGAATCAGAACCAGCCGGGGTCTGTCTTTACGTTTACGGTTGCTTTTTCGTTTGAGTCGAATGCTGGCAATAAACAGGAGAATGAGGCCGTTCACGAGAATCACTCCTTAGGAAACGATCTGAAAATTTTAATTGCCGAGGATAATGAGGTGAATCAGTTAGTCCTCAAGAAAATGATTGAGAAGCTGGGATACAATTCGACCACCGTCCAGAATGGACTCGAGGCGGTTGAAGCCCTCGAGCGTTACTCGTATGACATCGTGTTCATGGACATTCAGATGCCCTTCATGGATGGAACGGAAGCGGTCCGCGCCATAAAAGAATCGGCATCATCCGATAAAAAGCCTTATATCGTGGCCGTCACGGCCCATGCGATCAAAGGCGATCGCGAGAAATATTTAGGGATGGGCATGGACGAGTATGTAAGCAAGCCTGTCAGCATGAATGTCATCTCGGCCATTATCGATAAGTTTCTGGCTGAACGAGATATGGCTCAAGCCTAAACAGATGAAAGCTCAAGTGATGTCGCTTGAGCTTTTGTTCATTCCACTGCTGAATAATTATAAAAACCAAATCGTATGCAGTATACAACTGCCATCTTCCGACGCGTGTATGAAGGCCCAGGGGGAAGAATGATAACAGCTTGCGGGAATAATCCCGACAGGCTGTTGATGTTATAGAGTGTCCTAAGAGGCATTGCCGGTTACGCTGCTTCCGCTTTTCGTAAGATTATGATTCATGCAGTTAGTCAGAAAAGGGTTTGATGGGTTGATGGGGTAGAAAAGCTGTTGCTCCTGTCAAATCTGAACAGGAGCAACAGCTTTTGTTGAGAACTGATGCATTTGATGTTTTGATTGAAAACTTCTACACTATAACTCGCGTTATGGAGTTTTTGTAGGTAATTTCAAGATGTTAGATGGTTTAGAGAGCAGGGTAGTTGTCTGCACACTTGTTTGGTCTTTTAATTCCGATAAAACAAATACAGCGAATTCCGTATCACTTTGAATAACTTGATTTACCGCATCGATGTCGATAATTTCTGAGATGTCTTTACCCTTTGGTGTTATCGTTGCTTTTGCATTTTCTACCGCAGCAGCTTTCGTTGCTTTTGGAAGATCGAAGGTTGTGATTTCTTCTTTTGGCACAAACAACAATCGATAATGCTTGATGCTTGCCTCGTTGATCGCTTTCGTGAAATCGACTTGAAGCTTCCCGTCTTTATTCAAACTGGCTTTAACGGCCGAAGTTTGGAGTGGGGTAGGGATGGTGAAATTCTCGGATGCTGGAGATAAGCCGTTAGAATTTTGCGTTTTTCCATCCGCAACGACTAGAACGTTAACTTTATATTCCTTACCCTCTGATATGGGAACATTGTTCACGTCTTTCAAGTTGGTTAATTTTTGCACTATTTCGCTTTTTACTGGCTTAACTACAGTGTATTGACTGCTATCTGTTATTGCTTCAGCATCTTTTAAGATCAAGATTTTATCTTTATCTGAAGGAACAACCATGATTCGATATTCCTTAATCCCTGTAGTTGATCCCGTGAACTTGACATCAACATCACTGGCATTGCCATTTCCGCGTACAATTTCTGCTTTTACAGTGGAGGGAATCTCCATAGGTGTTTTGTTTTCCAATGTTACTGAATTGGAAGCTTCTGAAAGCTTGTTTTTAATATTCTTGTTGTTGCTAACAGATAAAACAAACACACGGTATGTTTGTTGATTAACAATTTGCTTTCCGAATGCATCAAGGGTTCCATCTATGAGTTTATCATTATAGTTAGCACCAGGAAAGACGGTAAGATAGCTTTCTGCTGCTAAACCATTAGCAACATCTAGATTAAATTTGCTTAAATCTGATTCATTTACAACGATGATTCTGTATTGACTAATGTTTTGTTCGTTTGCAGATTTGGTGAAGGATACTTTCAGGTCACTAGCGTTACCTCGGTCACCATCATCAATCACTCGAACATTATTTGCTTCTCCTACCTCACTTACTCCCTGCAACTTGATTTCGCCGGATGGAGCGGATAGAGCATCGCTGTAATTAGAGGATCTGTTGCTTACCGATAAGACATACACGCGATAGCCTTGATCATTCCGAATCAGTTCACCGTCTGTGTCTCGGGCATTAGCGTCTAAATTTTGACTATAATTGTTCGCTTTATACATTTGTGTGTAATAACTGTTTGATTGCGCTAGGGATAATGTCAGATTTTTGGATGATTTGACTACAAAAATACGATAGTGATCGATATTACCCTCTCCATTTGCAGGAGAGAAGGTTACTTTCAGATCACTTCCGTTTCCTTCATTGCCCACATCCGCTGCCGTAACGTTCGTAGCCTTACCAACTTCAGTCACGCCCTGTATTGTTACGTCACGAGAGACGGATGAAAGTGCTTTGCCGTAATTCGAGTAGCCTACCGACAAGACATACACCCGGTAGCTTGAACCTCTTTGAATGAGATCCCCGTCGGAATCCTTGGTCGTGTTGGCCAAATCTCGAGTGATAGTTCTGCCGGTTTTGTTAACCGTGGTATAATTCCCGTTATCATAAGCTTGGGACACAGTCAGGCTCTTGGAGGACTTCACAACGAGAATCCGATAATGGTCGATGAAGTTTTCACCATTAGCAGGATTGAAGGCAACTCTAAGGTCACTTCCGTTACCATTATTGCCGATAATGGACAAGGTTGGCGTGGAAACAGGGTTTACATTGCCCTGATTGTTGTTTCCAAGCGTAATCGATGAGTAATTGGATAATGCATTGTTATTGCCCGAATATCCTACGGACAGGACATATACACGATAGCTGATGCCATTGCGAATCAGCTCTCCATCGATATCACGGCTGTTGGAATTCAGGGTTTGAGTAATGTAGTTGCTGCTGTTGTTCTTATTGATTTGAGTGTAATAATAGCTGTTGTTTAAGTTATTGGCTCTATTCAGATCAAAATAACTATCAGATGATTTTACAACGAATACTTGGTAATAGCTGATGTTAGAACGATCCGACGGCTGGGTGAATGACACCTGCAAGTCGCGTCCGTCATTGTAGTTGTTCACGTCAGTGACGGACAGATTGGTGACTGCGCCCAGATTGGTGCTGGAACTCAAGATGATGGAGCTCGATGGAGCGGACAACACGTTATTATTGGAGTTATTGTAGTCCGCGGCCATGACGAATACGCGATAGTACACACCGTTGCGAATCGTTGCTCCGTCTACGTCTCTAGCACCCGACGCCAGCGTCAAGTTGTTGATGTTATTCCCGGTTTTGTTGACTTGGGTATAGTTGTAGCTGGAGACAGCATTGGCTTTGCTCAAGTTGAAGCTGCTGTAATTGCTGTCCTTTACGACAAACACGCGATAAGAGTGAATGTTGGATTCGTTGGATACCTTGTTAAAGCTTACGCGAAGATCGCGGCCATCACCATAATCGCTGATATCCGTCACCTGCGTAATGGATGGAACCGTTGCATTGCCTGTGCTGAGGGTGATGGAAGCCGAACCTGAGGACAGGTTGCTTGCAAGCACGTTCTCATTGCTGCTCACAGACTGGACGAACACGGTGTAAGCGACTCCGCTGCGGATGAGCTCGTTTGAAGTATCGCGAGCAGAAGAACTCAGCGTCGTGGACAGCGTTGTATTCGTCGTACTGGTTTTGCTCACTGTCGTATAATTCTGGCTAGCTACAGACTTAGCTGCTGCCAAGTTGAAGTTAGCTGCATCCTTCGTTTTCACCACAAACACGCGATAGTTGGTTACATTGCTCTCGTTCTGGGCACGCGTGAAGCTGACCTGCAGATCACGGCCATCGCCGTAGTCGCTCACATCGCTTGCCTTCACGTTCGTTGCTCCGTTCACCGAATTGGTGTTGGTCAGCGTCAACGACGGCGAAGCCGAGGAAAGGGCATATGTCCCGCCTGTTTTGCTGACTGCCAATACGTAAGCTTTATAAGCCTGGTTATCGCGGATAAGATCATTATCTACGTCCCTTGAACTCGACGTGAGGGTCAGAGTCTGATCCGAGCCGGACGGGTACACCGTTGTGTAAGCTGCGGAGGACACGCGCTGTGCCTCTGATTGGTTTAACGTCTTGGACTGCTTCACAATCATCACGCGGTAATGCGAAATTAATGATTCGGTCGATGATTTGGAGAAGCTGACCTGAAGATCGCGGCCGTCGCCGGCGTTGCCGATGTCACGAAGGGTTACATAATTCACCGGTACGATACCGGTATTATTTCCGCCGCCGCCTGAATTGTTCGTTGTTTTGACGGTGACCGTTTTTGTTTTGGAATTCCAGCCGATTTTTTGGCCGAGGGCTTCACTTACGAAGCGTACTGGCACCATGGTATTTCCTTTTAAGTTTTTCGCCGGAACATCCAGCGCTACCGTCTTGTTATTGATGGTGGCCGTCTTGGAGTTAATTTTTAGAATGACGGTTGTGCCATTCTTGGTCGCTGTGACGGTTTTCGTTTTTTGATTCCATTTGACCGATGCATCCAAGGCTTCGAAGATGGATCTCATCGGAAGCATGACGCGTCCTTGGATCATGACAGGTGCTTGAGGCGTATACAGCTTGACGCCGTCAATCAAGACGCTGATGTTCACTGCCGCCTGTGCCTGCGATTGGAATGTCATGGGGATTAACAGTATAGCTGCTAGCAAGGCAGTCCATATTCTTTTCACACACTCAACCTCCTGAAATTTAGCTTTGTTATTATTTCCCTCTACAATATGACGCATTGGCCTTGAATAAAGTTTCAACTATAACATCGGCAATACAAAAATATTTTTTAGTACCTGACCATAAAGAAGGGAAGAGACAGCAGAGGTTTGCTGTTACTTCCCTTTATTGAAAGCAGCGTCCTGCAGGAATGGATCAGATGCCGGAGATCGTTCGTTTTGATATTTCGGATGCAGGATGGGCATATGGGGTTGATGGGAATTGGAATCAAAGTCCAAAGGGGGTTGAACCAGCCACCTTGGATGGATAATAATCATCGCGTGCTTCCAGTCGGCGGGATTCTCAGGATGGCAGGCGTGAGGGAGCAGCAGCGGATTGGTTCATTATTAGGCAGGGGTTATGTTTGTTCAAAGATCGTGTCATCTTTTTATATAACTTTACAGGAATATAACTTCCTAGTAATATAATGAACATGTTGAACGATAACCTTTTTGAAGTATTGGCAGAACCGAACCGCAGGTCCATACTGGATTATTTGCGTGTGAAAGAATGCACGGTGGGTGAGATGGTAGATCTCATTCAGCTCAGTCAACCGGGCGTATCAAAGCATTTGCGCATCTTGAGGGAGGCTGGTCTAGTCTCTCTGCGGAAAGAGGCTCAAAGGCATGTATACAGCCTGAATGCCAAGCCTCTGGAGGAAATCCATGATTGGCTGGAGCCTTATCGTCAATTCTGGACGAACAAGCTGGATGATCTGGAGAGGTTGCTGGATGAGGATGAAACTCCTTGAACATCGAAATGTAATTTGATTGAAGAACCCATGTTGAATAATACATTCTTGAGGAGGATGAAAAATGCTGGCTGTTGTACAGCAAGACGAGTTCGGAACGAGCGTGCGATTTGAACGCCGCCTGAAGCATTCAGCAGAGAAGGTGTGGTCCTATCTGACGGATAATGACAAGCTGACTCAATGGTTCTCGGAGCTTAAAGTGGAAGATTTGCGCCAAGGCGGCAGAATTACATTTGATATGCAGGACGGAACGTTCGAAGAATTTGAAATTACGGACTATCGGGAGTTATCGGTATTGGAGTATACGTGGGGAGAGGACCGGGTGCGTTTTGAGCTGTATCCCGAGCCCGAAGGCTGTCGTCTGGTGCTGATCGAGACGATAACGAAAATTACGGATCATACACCGAAGGATATTGCCGGTTGGGACGTATGTTTGGACGTCATTGGGGCTCTCCTGGATGGCAGGACGCTGGAGTCGCGCAAAGAGGCCTGGTCCGAAAAATATGAGCAATACGTTCGAATGTTTGAAACATTGCCCCGTGCCTAAAAATCTGCTCCTTCCAAGCATGTAAACATGCCGGGATGGAGCTTTTTATTGGAAGATGGATGAAATGCATTTATAATCGGATAAGGGATATATTCCCATATGGAAACCGCCGAGGTGGAGGGGTAAAAATGCCGGATTACACGGTACACATCATGCAGCTTAGAGAAGATAACTATCATAACGGGCTTAAGCTGGGTCGCAGCCTGCGGAATCAACCGATATTAAAAGCTTTTGAAGCGGCCACCAAACCGGAGATCGATACGGAACAGTTGAAGAGCATCTATAACGAGTTTGCCCCACAGCTGCTCTCGGAGCTTGAAGGACTGGCGGAAGGCTTGGAAATGCCGTTTCCCAAAGCCGCCGCTCTCCTAGGGGGATACGATGTTCCAAAGATCGCGGCCATGGGCTGTTCGGCGATGATTACCCCTTCGTATTACGTAAGAAATTACGATTTTACGCCTGCGTTTTACGATGGTTATTTTACCGCGGCTCAACCCGAACAAGGCTTGGCGACCGTAGGTTATAATTTGCAGGCCATAGGTCGGCATGACGGGGTTAATGAAAAGGGACTTGCCGCCGGGCTGCACTTTGTGAGCTTTGACGGATACCGGACGGGCCTGTCGCCATGGGTCGGCGTTCGGATGATATTGGAATCATGCGCTACCGTAGAAGAAGTGTCTTATATGCTGCGCCATATTCCCCATGCGGCTTGCTATAACTTTTCAATAGGAGATGCACGAGGGAACATGGCCGTTGTCGAAGCAAGTCCGGATCAAGTGATTACCCGTGCGGGCGGGGAGGCGGCAATCGCCTGCGTTAACCATTACGAAGCGTTGACGGGTAAGAACAGGCCTTCCATCGAGCATTCCCTTGGGCGTAAACGTTACATCGATGGCCTGGATGCCACACAGTTGACCCAAACCGAAGCATTCGGTTTGTTTAAGGAGCGAGAGTCCCCGTTGTTTTTTACGGATTACGACGATTTGTTCGGAACGCTGCATACCTTTTCGTACGCCTTCGACGAAGGAAGAGTCATGACTTCGTTTGCTCAGGGCAGTGCGCTTGATTTTTCGTTCAGGGATTGGGTCGAGGGCAAGGATATCCCGGCAGCGGAGTTGACCGGACATATCGATTGACTTTAAATCCATCAGAGAAGCGCTTCTTCGCAGGTGAAGAAGCGCTTTTTTTTGTGCTGCTCGGGCTATTTCGAATTTGGAACATTCTGTGACATTGCCATTGCGGGGGATGCTGCGTTTTCTTTGGCTGATTTGTTTATGCTACACTGGATTAAAGGACGGTTTCATTGAATGAACGCAAGAAAACAAGGTAGTCTAACAACGGGAAATGCATAAATACGAGGGCATAGCACAATGCCGCGACACATGCCGCAGGACGTATCCGTACGATGCGCAGGACATACTCGTACAAGCAAGCAGCCCTAAAGCTAGAGCACCGGACAAGCCGCCTTGGGTTACAAGTTTACATAACGATTCAAGCCGATATTGCAACCATGAGTTGGGAGTGGAGTAACATGGCTTTTGTGAGCATGAAGGATGAATATAAGCGCTACCGGATGGGAGAGACCACCATTGTAGCCAATGATGGAATCAACCTGGAGATCGAAAAAGGCGAGTTTGCGATCATAGTCGGTCCCAGCGGCGCAGGCAAATCCACGGTGCTGAATATATTGGGCGGCATGGATACCGCGGATGAGGGACAAGTACTCGTGGATGGAACGGATATTGCCAGGTTTAACAGCAAGGAGTTGACCGGCTATCGGCGCAATGACGTCGGATTTGTGTTTCAATTTTATAACCTGGTTCCCAATCTGACGACCAAAGAAAATGTGGAACTGGCTTCGCAGATTTCTCCCCGGGCTTTGGACGCGGAGCAAGTATTGCGGGATGTCGGCCTGGGTAATCGTCTGAACAATTTTCCGGCACAGCTGTCCGGAGGGGAACAGCAGCGGGTAGCGATTGCCAGAGCACTCGCCAAGCAGCCGAAGCTGCTTCTCTGCGATGAACCCACGGGTGCGCTTGATTACCATACCGGAAAGCAGGTGTTGAAGCTGCTTCAAGACACCTGCCGCCATACCGGAACGACGGTTATCGTCATTACGCATAATTCTGCCCTGACGCCGATGGCGAATCGGGTCATCGAGATCAACAATGCCAAGGTCCGGAACATGGTTTTGAATCCGAACCCCGTTTCTGTAGACAACATCGAGTGGTAGGGAGATACATATCATGAAGAAAAGAGCGCTGTGGACTGATATTTTCCGGGAAATATCGCGGACAAAAGCTCGGTTTCTGTCCATTTTTGCCATTATTATGCTCGGCGTCGGTTTTTTTGCGGGGATCAAAGCCACGGGTCCGGATATGCTGGACACAGCAGATCACTACTATAGCGATTTAAAGCTGATGGATCTTAAGGTTCAGTCCACCTTGGGTCTCGAACAAAGCGATATCGAGAAGCTGAAGTTGGTTGCCGGAGTGGATGAGGTTCAACCTGGCTATAGCACAGACGTATTCCTCGGTGACAGCGGGCGGATCGCGAAGGTCCTCTCCTATGACCCAGGAAATAATCTGAATCAATATGTGCTTACAGAAGGCCGAATGCCGGAGGCCACAGGGGAAATCGTCATCGACGCAGGAGACCGCGGAAATGAATTTAAACTGGGGGATCAGATTACCTTTACCAATCCGAATCAGGAAGTCAACCTCAAGAAAAAGTTTGACCACCTCACTTACACGGTTGTGGGAAGGGCGAAGAGTCCGCTGTTCATCAGCAGCATGAGCCGGGGAACGAGCGGCATCGGCAAGGGGACAGCGGATGTGTTCGCCGTTATACCGGAGAAGGATTTTAAACTATCCGTATATACGGAAGCCTACCTGACCTTCCAAGACACCGCTGAATCAGCTCCCTATACGCCTGAATATGACGAGAAGATCAAACGGCACAAAGAAGCGGTAGAACTGGCACTGGAGACCATGCCGCAGGAGCGGCTGGCAGAGATTCGTATCGAGGGGCAGAAGAAGCTGAACGAGGCTTTGGACAAAATCAAGGATGCCAAGAAACAGCTGTCCAATGCGGAGCAAGAGTTAGAGGAAGCGAAGATCAAGCTGAGTGAAGGAGAGCAATCCTACCGGGATGGCGTTAATAAACTTCAAACCGAGCTGGCAGGGGGACAAGCCAAGCTGGATGCCGCGGCAAAAAAACTTGCCCAAGGAAGAGCGGAGCTGAAGCGGAATCGGCAGCAGTTGGAACAAGCACAATCCCAGCTTAAGACGGGTCAAAGTCAGCTGGATCAACAGAAGTCGGAGCTTGCTCCAAAGCTGGCACAAGGGCGGCAATTGGCGATGGCGCTGCAGCAAATCCCTAGTTTGGATCCGGGAGACATACCGGAAGAACAGAGGCAAGAGCTGCTTTCGGCGGCTCAGGCAGCAGATCCGAAACTGGGAGCAGCCACTGCGGGTTACATGGAGGGGGCAGTGGATGGAGCTGCTTTGCAAAAGGCTGCTTCATCGTTCCAGAGCGGCTTAAACGATGCATCGCAGAAACTGGATCACGCTCAGCAGAAGCTGGATGCAAGCCGAGCAGAACTAAAGGTAGGAGAGGCCAAGTTTCGGGAAGCCGAGCGTCAGCTCGTGCAGGGTGAAGCTTCGTTGAAGCAAGGAACGGAGGAGCTTGCTGCTGCTAAACAGGCAGGGGAAGCCAAGCTCGCAGATGCGAAAGCTGAACTTAGCCAAGGGCAGGAGGAGTACCAGGAGGGTCTCAAGAAATTTAATGAAGAAAAAGTAAAGGCTGAGCGGGAAATCGCCGATGGAGAGAAGGAAGTGGCGGAGGGACAGAAGGAGCTGGATCAGCTCGAGCTGCCCAAAGTCTATGTCATGGACCGCAGCGTCAACCCGGGATATACCGAGTACAGCGATAACGCGGACCGTTTATCTTCCATTGCCACCGCGTTCCCGGTATTCTTTTTCCTGATTGCGGCCCTCGTCAGCCTGACGACAATGACCCGGATGGTTGAGGAGCAGCGGCTCCAGATAGGAACCCTGAAAGCCCTCGGATACAGCAACCGGGACGTGATGAAAAAGTTTCTGGTCTACTCGACGCTGGCGAGCGTTGCCGCATCGGCTGCCGGACTGGCCGTCGGCTTTACCCTGTTTCCCGCCATCATCTATGATGCTTACGGCGCTTTATATAATCTGCCGGATGTGCGAACCCGTTTTTATCCCAGCTACAGCATTATCTCGATTGTTGTGGCTGTGCTCTGTACGACCATGACAGCTTATGTGGCAACGCGAGTGGAACTTCGAAGCAACGCTTCGGTCCTGATGCGTCCAAGAGCGCCTAAGAACGGATCCCGCATATGGCTGGAGCGAGTGCCTTGGGTGTGGAACCGACTCGGTTTTATTGGAAAAGTAACCGCCCGCAATCTGTTCCGCTACAAGCAGCGGATGTTCATGACGGTCTGCGGCGTGGCCGGGTGCACGGCCCTGATTCTGACCGGTTTCGGTCTTAAGGACTCCATCGGGGATATCGCGCCGATGCAATACGGCAAAATCATGCAGCACCAGGCGACCGTGGTATTCCAAGAAGATAACGGCGATAGCGGCGGGCTGGAGGACTATAACAAGCGCCTAGCGGGAGTTCCGGAGATTACGGGGATTTTGAATGTGACGCAAGAGGCGATGACCGCGACCGCCCCCGGGGTGAACGCCCAGGATGTGAGTTTGTTCGTGCCGCAATCGCCGGAGGAGATCGATTCCTTTATCGTCCTGAAATCCCGTGGGCAAGAGCAGACACTGTCCCTGACGGATGACGGTGCGATCATTACCGAGAAGCTCGCCAAGCTGTTTGATCTCAAGATCGGCAGTACTTTAACCGTCCAGAACAGCGACAACGATCCTTATGAGATACGTGTAGCCGGGATAACGGAGAACTATGCTATGCACTACGTCTATATGACGCCGCTGTATTACGAAGAGATTTTTGATGGGACGCGGGAAGTGAACAGTCAATTGCTGACGTATGACAACAACAATCACGATCCGGAGTGGGAGGACCAGCTTGGAGAAACGTTAACCGCAAGCCAGCGGGTGGCGATGGTCAGCTTCACGAGTGGAGTAAGCAATGCCTTTAGTGATACGATGGACAGCATGAACGTCGTGGTGGTTGTCCTGATTGTATCTGCAGCAGCGCTCGCGTTTGTCGTGCTGTACAATCTGACGAATATTAACGTATCTGAGCGGATACGGGAGCTGTCAACGATCAAGGTGCTTGGCTTCTATGATAAGGAAGTCACCATGTACATTTATCGCGAAAATATGATTCTGACCGTGCTGGGGATCATAGCGGGCAGTCTGGGAGGCGTGTTCCTGCACCGGTTCGTTCTCCTGACCGCGGAAGTGGACGCGATGATGTTCAGTCCCGCCATCCATGGAATCAGTTACGGCTATGCGGCACTGCTGACACTGTTGTTCTCGGCCATTGTCATGGCCTCCATGCATTACAAATTGAAGCGGATTGATATGATTGAAGCGCTGAAATCAGTGGAATAGATATATGTTTCAACAAGAGAGCCCTATTCGAGAGGAGACAATCCTGAAGAATAGGCTCTCTTTTTCATCTCCATTTTAAAGATCTCTACACAATGTCAACAGTTGCGTTTTGGAATGTGAATTCCCGTGATATTTTTAATCAGCCGGTAAGTTATGGAGAAAATATATTATAATAGACATATCCAGCTCTTGTACGAACGAATATTGCTACTACATGAAGACCTGTGGGTAATTGATGTTAGAACATGATAAAGGTCTTCAGCTTCGGAGGAATGCATATGGGAATGGTCTTCTCGATCTTGAAAAAGTACCGCGTCGCAGCGATTGCGGCACTGGTCATGATGCTGATTGAGCTCACCGTTGAGCTGATTCAGCCGCTGCTCATCTCTAAAATCATTGACGACGGCATACAGAAACAGGATTTGTCCGTTGTATGGATGTGGGGAGCCGTTTTAACTGGAAGCGCTATCATTGCCTTTATTGCGGGGATATCCAGCTCTTTTTTTGCGGCGCATACGAGCCAGGGACTAGGCTATGATCTGCGTGATCAGCTGTATGAAAAGGTGCAATCTTTTTCCTATTCGATATTTAACCGGTTTGCTACCTCATCATTGATTACCAGACTTACGGGTGATGTCACCCAGATCCAGGATACGGTGTTCATGGGCTTGCGGTTTATGACGCGCGTTCCGCTAGTTGTCCTGGGAAGCATTATCATGGCATTGGTCGTGAATGTGAAGCTGGGCATGCTGCTTGTCCTTACCGTGCCGTTGTTGTTTATTTTTATCGCTTGGATTATGAAGCGGGCAGCGGATGCGTTCCGCGATGTGCAGCAGCGGCTGGATGCGGTGAACGGCGTCATTCAGGAGAATTTGACCGGGATCCGGTTGATTCGCGTATTCGTGCGCATGGGTCACGAGATTGAACGCTTTGGCCGTACCTCGGGCAAACTGATGAGCACTACGATCTCGACCTTGCGATTAACGGAAACGACGATGCCGTTTATTCTTCTCATTATGAATGCAGGGATTATGGCGGTCCTCTGGTTTGGCCGCAAAGACATCGCGTCCGGCAATGCCAGCGTCGGCGAAGTGGTTGCCGTCGTCAATTATTCCCTCCGTTGTATTGGCGCCCTGTCCGCCCTGTCCTGGGTTGTCGTTGCCTTCTCCCGGGGACGCGCCTCCGCCTTGCGGACGCAGGAGGTGTTAAAGACGGAAGAGGATGCAGCAAGCGCGGGCAAGGATAAGAATAAAAAGGTTCAAATTCAAGGGGGCGTGAAGTTCGAGCAAGTGAGCTTCAGCTACCCGGGCAGCGACCTCGACGTGCTGACGGATATTTCGTTTGAAGCGAAGCCCGGAGAGCGGATCGCGATTATGGGAGCAACAGGTTCCGGCAAATCCTCGTTAGTACAGCTGATTCCACGGCTTTACGAGGAAGAGAAGGGGACCGTGCTCGTAGACGGAATGGATGCCGGATCGATCGATGAGGTAAATCTGCGCAGCAGCATCGGTTATGTGCCGCAGGAAGTGCTGCTCTTCTCCGGTACGGTCCGGGAGAACATTGCCTGGGGACGCGAGGATGCTTCCATGGAAGAAATTATAGAAGCGGCGCGCAGAGCGCAAATCCATGATACCATCGAGCATTTGCCTAAGGGCTATGACACGATGCTGGGCCAGCGGGGAGTCAACTTGTCCGGCGGGCAGAAGCAGCGCTTGTCCATTGCACGAGCACTTGTACGAAAGCCCGCCATCCTTATTCTGGACGACAGCACCAGCGCCCTTGACGTCCGTACGGAAGGTGCTTTGCTGGATGCCCTGAAGGATTTGTCCTGCACGACGTTTTTGATCACGCAGAAGATCAGCTCGACCACTTCGGCTGATTTGATTCTGCTGCTGGATGATGGGCGTTTGATTGGAAAAGGGAACCACGACGCTTTGATGGAAAGTTCCGCTCTGTATCGACGCATCTATGAATCCCAATACGGAGAGGAGGCGCAGCAGCATGCTCAAGGCATTCACTGAACCGTTTCGTCATCCAAGACCGAAGATCGATCTTGGCAACAATAAGGATGGCGGCAAGGGCGGTAAGCCAAAAGCCAAGGCCAAAAACTGGTCGGCTACCCTCTCCAGAATATGGGCTTATCTTGCCCGCCGCAAAGGGAAGCTCGCACTTGTACTGCTGATGGTGATGTTCAGTTCGGGCCTGGCGCTGCTCGGTCCCTATCTGCTCGGCGTCGGGGTGGACAAATTTCTGGATGATGTACGTAATCCGGACAGCTCCATCGACTCGGCCTGGTTGTATTTTCTCGTTGGCCTCGCCGCCGTCTATGTCCTTCAGGCTTTAACCACCTGGCTGCACAACGTCTGGATGATCGGCATCGCTCAAGAAACGGTGTACCGGATGCGGATGGATCTGTTCACGCATCTGCACCGGCTCCCGATACCGTTCTATGGCAAGCGCCAACAGGGTGAGATCATGAGCCGTCTGACGAACGATATCGAGAACGTGAGCTCAACGCTGAACAGCTCGGCCATTCAAATCTTCTCGAGCGCGCTGACCTTAATCGGTACATTATCCGTCATGTTATGGCTTAGCCCGCTGCTTACGCTGCTGACCTTCCTGGTTGTGCCGCTGATGATGATGGGGATGCGCTGGATTACCAGGCGAACTGGCCCCTTGTTCAAAGAGCGTCAACGCAACCTGGGGGATCTGAACGGGTATATTGAAGAAACGCTGTCAGGACAGCGGATTATTAAGGCTTTTTCCCAGGAAGAACGGGTTGTCCGCGAATTCGATGAGCGCAATCAACGGATTCGCCTTTCGGGCTTCTGGGCGCAGAGCATCTCAGGCTTTATTCCGAAACTGATGAACGGGCTCAACAACTTGAGCTTTGCGATCGTAGCGGGAATTGGCGGCATCATGGCGATCCAGGGACATATTACGATCGGCATCATCATTATATTTGAGAGTTATGCAAGGCAGTTTACGAGACCTCTGAACGATCTGGCGAACCAATGGAATACGCTGCTGTCAGCCATTGCGGGTGCGGAACGCGTATTCGAAGTGCTGGATGAAGAGGTTGAAGCGAAGGATGAAGGGGCTGCTGTCACGCTGAAAAGCGTGGAGGGTGCGGTGAAGTTCGACAACGTATCGTTTTCTTATGAAAAAGACGGAGACACGCTGGAAGGAATCAGCTTTGAAGCGAAACCCGGCGAGATGATTGCGCTGGTCGGTCCGACCGGTGCAGGGAAAACCACCTTAATTCAGCTTCTCTCCCGGTTCTACGATCCGGACAGTGGAAGCATTACCCTCGACGGGCGGGATATTTCCTCGATTCGCAGGGAGAGCCTACGCTCGCAGATGGCTTTTGTGCTGCAGGATTCCTTCCTCTTCCAGGGCACGATCCGTGAGAATATCCGCTTCGGACGGCTGGATGCCACCGATGAGGAAGTGGAAGAAGCCGCGAAGCTGGCCAATGCCCACTCGTTTATCGTGCGGATGAAGGACGGTTATGACAAGAAACTCAAGCCTGACGGCAGCGGCATCAGCCAAGGCCAGAAGCAGCTGCTAGCGATCGCGAGGGCGATTCTGGCCAACCCTTCCATGTTGGTGCTGGATGAAGCGACAAGCAGCATCGATACGGTAACGGAGATCAAGATCCAGGAAGGATTACAGCGGTTAATGAAGGGGAGGACGAGCTTCGTGATTGCCCATCGTCTAAATACGATCCGCTCGGCGGACCACATCCTGGTGCTGAAGGATGGGCGTCTGCTGGAGCAAGGCTCTCATGATGAACTGCTGAAGCAGGGAGGGTTCTACAGCGACCTGTATTACGGCCAGCTGAAACGAGCAGCTATGTAATATTGCACCAGTGCCAAGGTAGAGGAGTGTACCATCAACGTCCAGCATCACTTTGCTGCCGCGGTTTCCGCAATGAGGTTTTACCCGGCATAGACTATGGCCCTCTGTTGAGGGCATCATGCCATATTGGAACACGCATTAAAATAGAATCAAAACCACCGGAGAGGCTTGAGGAAGCCTATTGTTACTCCGGTGGTTTTTCTATTGACCTGGTTAATCTGTTGTTCTCTCCTTACTTAGAAACTGTGGTTTGAACCTGCAGCTTACGCTGTCCCGCTCTGCCAAATTGCAGCATAAACAGCAGGAGAACTCCAGCTTGTAAGGCAAACAGGGCGATATAGATGTTGCTGTAGGTGGAGGCTCCCTGGAACAGATTTAGCGGATTCCAGGAACTTCCGGCGCCAAGATCGACGGCTTTGCCGTATACCCCTGTGGCGATCGCACCTGACAGGAAGTTGAGCAGAGAAAACAATCCCATACCGACGCCGGTTTGTTCTTTGGGCAGCGACAAGGAAATCGTCTTGGAGAGCGAGATTTGCATAAACATTTGCCCCACATTGCCGAAGATCAGAAACAGCGCAATGAGGAATGGCGATATGCCCGCGAAGATGGACAACAGGGCGAAACAGACCAGAAGCAGGGTGGACGCTATATAGAATAGATAACGTGTTCCCTTGGTATCTGCGAGCTTGCCGCCTCTTCCGCCAAGCATGGCCGTGACGATGGCTCCCGGCACCATGACAAATCCGATCCAGCCCGGAGCCAAACCGTTAATATTCGCCAACAGCTGTGGAGTTAGAAAGGGCAGGGCGTAACCGACACTCACGATGAATATGGCGAGCACTAGTCCGACTGAGTAGCTTTTGTTGCTGAATAAACGGGGCTGAACAAAAGGCACTTTAGCCGATCGAATGCGCAGGAGGAATAACAGGAACAACATGAAGCTGCCAAAACCATATATCCAGCTTCCCTGTGTCACCGCAAGGAGCAGCAGCGCAACCGTCCCTGCCAGAAGACCGCCGCCGAGCCAATCGATCCGTCCCCCCTGGCCTTGTTCATTGCCCAAATATTTGCGGTACAAGGGCAAGGTGACGAGGATCAACACCGGGATGCAGAAGAGCCATCTCCAGTGGAACACACTGACGATCAAAGCCGAGACCACCGGCCCAATTGCGCTTCCGATCGCGAGTCCGGTAGCGGTTATGCCAAGCGCGCGGCCCCGGCTTTCTGCCGGGAAGTAACGGACGGGTATGATCATGGCTGTTGCCGGAATGACGGCTGCCCCCGCAGCCTGAAGTATCCGGCCCAGCAGGACCATCCAGTAGGCTTGTGCCGATAAGCCTGTAATGGAACCGACAAAGAAGAGGAGCAAACCGAAGGTGAGCAGATTTTTGAGTTTATAGGTGTCAGCCAATTTTCCGTATATGACAGAGCCTATGGCATATATCAGCATGTAAATCGAAGATACCCAACTGACTTGGGCAAAGGAAAGCTGGAATTGCTTGCTGATTTCCGGAAGTACGATATTAAACATGGTTGCGCTCATCGATGAGAGAATCATTGTAAAAGCCAGAATGCGTATTAATTTTTCAGCCGATGGTGGTTGTTGCTGATGTTCGTTCATGTTATTTCCCCCTTTCCTTTGGTTACGATTTATTCTACAATCGATAGTTAATAAATAAAAATATATATTATGACATGCATTCATATACTTTAGGTTATCAATAAAGGAGGAAGATACCGTGGAACTGCTTCAGCTGCATTATTTTCAGACGGTGGCTAGAATGGAGCATATGACCAAAGCTGCAAAGGAACTTCGAATTGCCCAGCCTGCGCTCAGCAAGACGATTGCCCGGTTGGAGGAAGATTTGGGAGTACAACTGTTTGATCGGCAGAATCGCCAAATCAAGCTCAATTCATTCGGAAAGGCTTTTTTGAAAAGCGTAGATGCGGCACTTTCGGCCATTGAGGAAGGCAAGAGAGAGGTGTCGGATTTGGCAGGTATGGAGAGGGGAAGCATACGTATTGCAACGACGGCGCTAAGCCGGCTGTCCAGAGCACTGGGTGCTTTCCGCACACGGTATCCTGAAGTGAATTTCCGCATTGTCCAGATTGCGCCCGACGCGATGATGGAGATGGTTCAGATGTTGGAGAATGGAGAGGTCGATCTATGCTTTACCGCAGCAGCATTGGATGAAGACAACATTCGGGAGATCCCGGTCCTCCATGCCGAGGTGTTCTTGGCGGTGCCTCACGGTCATCGATTGGCGGGACGGACCAGCATAACCCTTCAGGAGGTAGCTGGGGAAGCATTCATCGAATACAAAGCAGGCCACCCGTTTCGAAAAATGAACGAGGAGTTCTGCCGTTTGGCCGGGATCAGCCGGAATGTCGTCTGTGAAGTGGATGAACCTGCAGCTTTGGCCAGCCTCGTATCCGCCGGACTTGGGGCGGCATTTGTACCCGGTTGCAAAGGGGATGAACAGCCGTCCTTCGCGATGGTGCGCATCGAGAAGCCTTCCTGCTACCGCACCTTCACCGTAGCTTGGCTGGAGCGGCGATATCTGTCTAAGGCAGCCAGGGAGTTCCAGTCCTTCCTGATAGAGTATTTCGGCGAGTTTCAGGGGCCGATGAAGCATAGGGACGTGATCTGACAACGTGTACCAGCGTATATGATGATGACGTCGGAGCAATTTCATACTCCAACAACGAAGTCTTCAAACTCCCTTGGTGGTTTCTATCGAAACTGGCCTGGGAGGAGAAGGCTTCTTTCGTACTATCAGGTTAGCCAGAATCTTATGGTTGACCTTTTTGTATGCCGAATCCCTTCACAATTTACCTTCCGAAAAAAGTCTTGCTTGAAATGGAACGTTCTGGTATGCTATTGTCCTTCTCTCATTTTCGCCTTGTCTGAAGTGGATGGATCCGCCATCTAAAATGCTTATCGGAGGTGCTTCATGCTTTATTTCACATTGGCTTCCAAAGCCTATGCCCGCAATTTGCAGTACCGCGGCGCACACATGGTGCACAATATCGCCAGCGCGATGTTCGGCTTCATGTATGCCTGTATCTGGATCGGTCTCGGTGCAGACTACGCGCTCGGAGATTACGGAACGCAGGGAATGGTCGGTTATATCGCCTTTACGCAAGCTGCGCTCTGGGTTTCCAGTTTCGTCACGAATGGCCTCGGCATTCCCCAAGCCGTGCGAACCGGCCATATTTCTCTGGATTTGATGCGTCCCGTTCACTTGTTCAGTCATTTGATGGCCAAGGAATGGGGGCAAATCACCTACCAATTCGTTTATAAATCGATCCCGATCTACCTGGTGTATTACTTTGCCTTCTCGCTGCATTTACCCGGAAAAGCATCTACCTTCCTCTATGTTGCTATTGCGCTTGCAGGTGCCGCCTACTTATCGATCTGCATCAACTATCTCATCGGCGCATCCGCATTATGGACAACGGAATCGTCTTGGTTGTATTGGGGCAACCATGCGATGATCAATCTTCTTGCAGGCTTCTTCATTCCGATTGAATGGCTGCCAGGCTGGCTTCAGACGCTGGCCTGGTGGTCGCCGTATCCTTATCTGCTCTATGTGCCGACTCGAATTTATCTGGGTTTTGATGACGTTTCCTATCTATGGGGTACGCTCCTATGGTGCGTGCTGCTCACGCTGGCTAGCCTTCTGGCAACAGGCTTCCTAAGACGGAAAGTGGAGGTGCAAGGAGGATGACCACAAGATCCTGGCTATCTCTGTATGCGCTTCTGATCCGCACCAGCATCAAAAGCCGCATGCAGTACAAATTTAATTTTATCCTGGCTTCGTTTCTCGCCGCCTTGATTCAAATTTCCGAATTCCTTATGGTCGCTATCGTGCTCTACAAGTTTGGGGCCATCCAGGGATGGTCCATGCATGAAATCGGGTATTTGTTTGCCGTGATGACCTTATCGAAGACGCTCTACCGGACGTTTGCGGATGAAGTGCACCATCTTGAACACTACCTGGTTAACGGGGAGCTCGATCAGCTGCTGACCCGTCCCATGCCGGTACTGCTGGCGCTAATGCCGCAGAAATTCCGGATAATGCTGGGCGAAGTGCTGCAGGGCGGTTTTCTGCTCTGGTGGTCGCTGCATGGCATGATGGCAGCAGGGCAAGTTGGATGGAGCGCGGTGCCGCAATCGCTTTACATTATCGTCACGGGGGCCGTCATCCTGTTCTCAATCGGACTCGCTACCGCAACGTTCGGTTTTTGGACGACCCGGATCACCGAGCTTCAAAATATTACGGAGGACGCTGCCCGGACAGCAGCCCAGTATCCGCTCACGCTGTATCCCAAATGGATGTCGTCGATCCTGCTGATCGTGGTTCCGGTCGGTTTAGTTAATTACATCCCGTCATTATACATACTGCGGGGCGAGCTCGGAGCTTGGGTGCTGCCTGCGCTGGCTGGAGCGGCTCTGGTATGCCTCTACTTAAGTCTGAAATTCTGGCAGTTTGGTTTGACCAAATATCAAAGTACAGGGAGCTAAAGGAGGAACGCGTCAATGATTGAAGTCCACAACATTCGCAAGGAGTTCAAAACGCCGGTTGTGAAGGAGGGGCGCTTCTCCGGTGTGCGAACCCTGTTTACGAGAGAATACCGGACGAAGGAAGCCGTGAAGGGAATCAGCTTTCAAGTGGAGCAGGGGGAATTCGTCGGTTACATCGGACCAAATGGGGCCGGGAAATCCACAACCATCAAAATGCTGACCGGCATTCTCCACCCGACCTCGGGTCATGTATCCATCGGAGGCATGAATCCGCACAAGGAACGGCGCAGCGTCGTGAACAATCTGGGCGTCGTATTCGGTCAACGGAGCCAGCTGTGGTGGGATTTGCCGGTGAAGGATTCCTACGATATTTTGGCTAAAATGTACAGCGTGGATCAGACGGACAAGGAGCGCAGACTCGGACAGTTTGCCGAATTGCTGGATTTACAGGCGTTCTGGGAAACGCCTGTGCGTAAGCTGTCGCTCGGGCAGCGCATGCGCGCCGACCTCGCCGC
The DNA here is from genome assembly GCF_049316025.1 of Paenibacillus sp. NPDC058898. Lineage (NCBI taxonomy): Bacteria > Bacillati > Bacillota > Bacilli > Caryophanales > Paenibacillaceae > Paenibacillus > Paenibacillus sp. NPDC058898. Next base: position 187,076 of record NZ_JBMOSM010000014.1, read on the forward strand.
CGCGATGCTGCATGATCCGGACGTGCTGTTCCTGGATGAGCCGACGATCGGCCTGGACGTGAACGCCAAGCGGAACATCCGCCATTTTCTTAAGCTGATCAACGAGCAATTCGGCAAGACCATACTGCTCACAACGCATGACATGGATGATATCGAACAGCTGTGCAATCGGGTGATGGTCATTAACAACGGCGAGCTGTCTTATGATGGAACGATACAGTCTTTACGCGACACCATCGGGTTGCCTACCGTGATCACCGTCACTTTCCGCGGTCCTTTTGTTATTCCCGTTCAATCTTTACGCAAAGGCGATCTTTCCGTCCCAATTCGGGTGACAAGCACGCTGGATAACACCGTCACCATTGAGGTGAACCGCCGCGAGATGAACACGCTTGATATTTTTAAAGAGCTGGGCCGCTGGGGCGAGCTGGATGATATCGATATGGAAGATCCCGATTTCGAAGATGTGATTCATAAGGTGTACTGAACAAAGTCGCGCAGGCTTCACCACATATTTAAACGGAACTTAAACTTCAAGTCATCTAAATGCTCTTTTCGTTAAGTATGATGAGCTTGAGGTGATTGATATGAATCATTCAAGAATGAAAAAAGCCGGGTATACGGCTTGCATAGCCGCTGTTCTGTATGGCCTCCCCCATTATTGGTGGGGACTTGGCATCGGGTTTGCATTCCCGGGGGATTTCCAGGAAGCGCCTGATGAATTTTGGACGCACGTGATCGGTTACTGGGGAATGGGTACCCTTGCCTTATTGGCAGCCGTATTCGCGCTTGCTTTCGCCAGACCGTGGGGGTTACGATTACCGAAATGGTTGCTAATTATACCTGCTGCCATCGGTTCTGTTTTGTTGTCATTATGGGGATTTACTTACTTCGTCATGCAGTATTTGTTAGCGGTCGGCCGAGTTCAGTTGGCCCCCATGTATGCCACTCAAGATGCAAGCCCCATGGCGGTGTGGGGATACTTCTGGTACGCACTCTTTCTGATCTGGGGAATTTCATTGGGTGCAGCAGCATACTATGCTGAAAAAGTCCGTAAGCAGAATAAAGCAAATCATTTCACTAAATAACGCATGTATTCCTTTTGATTGGACATTTTTGGTAACCTCGTACAATATAATAGGATACACACCTAAAGAGGAGCCTGCAGGGTTCCTCTTTAATTATGACTTTAGTCAGTTGAGCACGCGATAGCGTGCGAAACATAAAACCACCCGCTATGCGGGTGGAGGGATCGAGGGTTTTACCAATAAGACCA